>CBIHPP010000003.1:0-567054 GCA_966212235.1 uncultured Niastella sp.
AAGTAAGAGGGGTTGATCATTCCGATTTCACCCTGACCACGGTCTCGGGAACGGCAAGTGGTGTACTGGCAACCGGTGCCGTAGCGCCTGTTGGCACTGATAGCATGGCTTATGATGTAATGGTAACCAGTGTGCAGGGTGATGGAACCCTGCGACTCGACCTGAAGGCGAGCGGCACCGGCATCACAGACACTGCCGGCAATGCCATCAGCACCGGCTTTACCAATGGAGACACCTATGTTCTTGATCACACACCACCATTTGTGGCAAGCATCCTGCGACAATCACCCCTTACGCAGACAACCAGCGATTCAACCATAAAATTCAGGATCAACTTTTCAGAGAAAGTAACCGGAGTAGATAAAAACGATTTCACCCTGACCACCGTTGCGGGAGCGGCAAGCGGTGTGCTGCGGGATACTGCTGTAGCTCCGGTAGGCACTACTGGCGTTACTTATGATGTAACCGTAAATACCGTACAGGGGAATGGCACTTTGCGACTGGACCTGAATGGGAACGGTACAGGTATCAACGACGTCGTTGGCAATGCCATCAATTCGGGCTTTACCAATGGCGAAACCTATATTATTCAGCAGCAGGCGCCTGAGGGGCCACCGACAGTGACCAGCATTAACCGGCAATTGCCTACGAATCAACAAACAGATACCACCGCAATAACCTTCCGCGTCATTTTTTCAGAAAAGGTGCGGGGAGTAGATGCGGCGGATTTTATCATCTTCACCCAAAGTGGTAATGCCAGGGGCACTTTGACCAAAGTGGCTCAACAGGCGGTTTCTTCTTCCCTTCTCGATGCCGTGAAAATTGTGGGCACCGATAGCACCACGTACGATGTTACTATCAGAGCGATAGCCGGAAGCGGTGTGCTGCGTTTAGACGTGAAAGGAAATAATACCGGGATCACTGACGTCGTTGGCAATGCGCTCACCGGTGGATTTACTAACGGACAAACGTATACTGTTAATACATCTTTGTCCCAGGGCTTTCAGTCCTTTGTAGACCTTGATCCACTATCGATCACCAGCACTACCCGGGAAATACCTCAAACGAAAGTATGGCAGTATGCAGGGAAATGGTGGGCGGTTGCAGCTACATCTGCCGGCACGAAGATCTTCCGGCTCGATAATACCAGCTGGACAGATGTATTAACTATCGCCACAGCCAACAATTCCAGGTCCGATTGCAAAGTAGTGGGTAACCTGGTGCATCTCGTGCTGTTCAGGGGCGCTTCATCTACTTCTTATTTCGTTTCACTGGAATACGACCCTGCCTTAAATACCTATAAACGCTGGACACAAAGAACATCGACTATAAACATCGTATTTGAGGCGGGAGCCGTTACGGCTACACTCGATATAGATGCAACCGGCAGGATGTGGATAGCATCCAATAACAATGGCAGTATGCTCGTGCGTTGGAGTGATGCTCCTTATGCTACATGGAGCGCGCCAATAACCATTGCTTCAGGCGGAATAGGCGAAGATATCTGTGCGATCACGACCTTGCCAGGAAAGATAGGGGTTCTTTGGTCGAATCAGAATACAAAGCGATTTGGTTTTAAAACACACACTAACGGCGCCGATCCTACGGTATGGTCAACGGATGAAGTGCCTGCCGGTCAATCGGCACTGAATGAAGGCTCCGGTATGGCCGATGATCACCTGAATATAGTGGCTGCCAGCGATGGCACGCTGTATTGCGCCGTAAAAACAGGTTATGATAAAGCCGGCTTCCCGGCCATGGCTTTATTGGTGCGCCGCCCGAACAATACCTGGGACAATCTGTACCCGGTTACTTCTTCAAAGGAAGGGAACAGGCCCATAGTCGTTCTGAATGAAGCGGCGGGTAAAGTAAAAGTGATGTATTCAACCCACATTATCAATTTAGATGGTACCCGTAGTGGGGATATCCTGTACAGGGAATCTTCCATTACTGCCATTTCATTCGGGCCGCCGGTAACCCTGATGAGCGGAGCCGGAAACTATAACCTTGAATATACCACCAGCGCCCGCCAAACCTATAATCCCGCTATTGTGGTTTGGGCAACGAATGAAAGCGTTAGTCCGTTAAAGGCTGTCGGGGTATTGGCGACCGATGCAGCGGCGGCAGGAACGCTGGCCAGGTTGTCAACAACGCCCACGTTAATGGAAGCGGACAACAACAAAGGCAAATGGCTTGTTTATCCGAATCCGTTTGCGAATAGTACCAATATCAATTTTACGCTACCATCTTCAGGGAAGTATAGTGTGATCCTGTACGACAATACAGGCCGAAGGATCAGGGTGCTCAGGCATGGTTGGGCAGAAGCCGGACTGCGCAATATAGTTCCTATTGACGGCTCTCATTTGGCAGCAGGAGTCTATTATATAAAGGTTCAGGCTGGTGAGCAAATACAAACATTGAAACTGTTTAAAAGGTAGAGAAAGAAAATAGCCACTTTCCAAAAAACAACAGGGTTTTGATCCTGGCGATATCATCGCCAGGATTTTTTATTTAAGGTCATCGTATTGTACCAGGTACGCACTGTATCCAAAAATATGGAACAACCTTTGCATTGTTATTATCATAAAACTATCTCCAAAAACTGACCATTATCATCTTTTTATTCTGCATAATGTACCCACTTGAAGAAAAGAAAATTCTGAATGATTTGCGCACCCTATAATCAGGTTGTCAACAAAATCCTTCAAGATTTTGCCAGCATATTCCAGTGAATACCGCCTTCAATATTCCTCATGAATGCCGTAAAACCCTTTACTTGATTATATACCATTATAGCTATTACGGATTGTTACGCTATTTCTTACTGGATTGCTTAACCATATATATTACGTATCATGAGACACAACCAATCTAACACTGCCTGCCATTTATTTCCTGCCTTTACCAAACTTAGTACGATAGCATTGCTGAGCATACTAATATTAATATTACAGGGATGTCAAAAACATCATGAACCTAACCTGAATGCAGTTGATTTACAACTCGTAGCTGAAGATTTTGTATCGCCTATACAAGTTCTTTCTTCACACCTTAGCGATCGCCTTTATGTAGTTGACCAGATAGGAAAAGTTTGGATCATTGATGGTAATGGCTATAAACGGCCCACGCCTTTGTTGGATATAAGCAGCAAACTGATCACACTTAGTCCGGCCTATGATGAACGTGGTTTATTAGGTGTTGCGCTTCATGAAGATTTCAAAACCAACGGACGTATGTTTGTCTATTACCAGGTACCACCGCGTGCTGGGGGACCAATCCCTGGCATTTCATGGAATAACCTCAGCCGCGTTTCGGAATTTAAAGTTTCCCTGGAAACACTCAGAGCCGACCTGAACTCCGAAAAAATTATCCTCGAATGGGACGACCCACAATCCAATCACAATGGGGGAACGCTGCTTTTGGGACTTGACGATTATTTATACATCTCCATTGGTGACGGTGGCGGGGCAAATGATGTGGGGCCAGGACATGTAAACGACTGGTATCTGGTAAATGGTGGTGGCAACGCACAAAATATAGAAGCCAATTTTTTGGGTAAGATTTTACGCATTAATATAGAGAGCGGCTCTCCTTACAGCATTCCATCTGGTAACCCGTTTGTAGATAAACCGGGCAGAGATGAGATCTTTGCCTTTGGATTTCGTAATCCTTACCGGATGTCACAAGATAAGGGCGGCGACCACCAGTTTATTGTAGCCGACGCAGGCCAGGCATTGTACGAAGAGGTAGATGTTTTATCTAAAGGGGGCAATTATGGCTGGAATGTAAAAGAAGGAAACCACTGTTTCAGCACAGCAGATAGTTCGAAGGAATTGCCATCATGTCCTTCAATAGACGACAGGGGCAAGCCGTTTACAGAACCGGTATTAGAACTCAATAACTGGCAAAATCCTAAAGGGGGCAAAGCAACTACTATAATAGGAGGGTATGTGTATCGCGGTAATGACATTCCTGCCTGGGAGGGGAAATATGTTTTCGGAACCTTTTCACAAACACCTACCACACCTACCGGAGAACTTTATATTGCAACACCGAAATGGGAAAGCGCAGATTCGTGGCCTTTCGAAAAGGTTTCGCTAAAAAGCAATCCTGATAATGTGGGTTATTATCTCAGAGGATTTGGGCAGGACGATGATGGTGAAGTTTATCTCGCCGTTTCTTCCATGTTAGGTCCGCAGGGTAATACAGGTAAGGTATTTAAACTTGTTCGAGATTAGAAAATGTAGCGTTCATCCAGCAGGTGCATAGCTACTATTAAACATAACAGTAGTCCAAAATTGTTTTTATACGTTCAGTAAGTTCATTGAAACTGGCAGGTTTAGTAATCATGGTGACATTTTCCTTTTGCCAATAATCCACTTCTTTGCTATTAATAGAGGTTGAAAATATGACAATGGGTATCTCCAGGAGTACAGGATCTTTCCTGGTCTCCAGATACATATCCATTCCATTCATCACAGGCATATTCATATCCAGGAGTATTACACAGGGGAAATCACCTGTAAGCCTGGCCTGAGTTAAAAACTCCAGGGCTTCTTTTCCATTTTGAGCCTGGTGTAGAACAATTTTTGGATCAATAGTATGTAAAGCATGTTGAACAAGAAAGCGATCATCCGCATCATCATCAACGTGAAGTATACTCTTAGGGTGTTTGACCATAGCATTTATTTAACGGCATAAGTAGTTTAGAACAAAACGCTGGCAGGCCCCGATTACTAATATAGGTATATTTTATATATGAACGAAAAAAATTACGGCCTCGCGTGTGAAGTCCTTATGCCATCTAAAATCGTATGGCATGCGTCCATAAGCATCCATATGGACGCGCATCCTGTTGATTTAGTGTAATTTTGCTTCCATTCAAAACCATTAATTACATTGAATCTTGGATGAGTTCAGCCACCAGGTATATTTGCTCCTCTGTAATGGAGGCATAGTAACGGCGTTGTTTTTTGTACTGTTGTTAAATCATAACAGTGTCCGAAGAAGCAGGGCAAACACCTTTCTTTCCATATTATTGATTGCTTTGGCATTTAGCATTTTTCACATCATGTATGCCGGCCGTGTAATTCGTCATTTTTCGGCGAATGTCTATTCCCCGGGTGACCCAACTTTTCTGCTGATAGCTCCCCTTAGCTGGATGTATGCCGCTACGCTCACTGGCCGAAACGTTTATACGCGTTTTAAATGGCTATTCCATTTTATCCCTTTTCTGCTTATTGTATTATTCTCGCTTACAGTCGGAGCCGGCCAGGCTACCGATAAAGGGTTTATTCACGATCATAAAAAATTATTATACGTAGTCTTCTGGGCAATGGTGGTCATTCAGTTCGCCTGTTACCAATATGATATACACAAAAAATGGATGCGGCACCGGCAGTTGTTGCAACAGGAAGTATCTAATATAGAAAACGTAAATGTATCCTGGGTGCAGTTCTATTTGATCGTGTTGTTGCTGATAAGCTTTTTCTTTTTGGTTAGCCTGTTCACTGCCATTCATTGGGAACACATTCGTTTGTTGTCAAAAGCAACCGCGCTCGTTTTTTCATTGTCGGTATTTGCGCTTTGTTTTATGGGCATTTTGCAGCGAGATATCTTCGATACCATCAAAAAAGATAAATTACCGGAACTGCCGGTTGCTGAAGAGGCGCCACAACCGGCTAAACCCGACCAGCAATTGATCGATAAACTGGTTGGCTACATGACAGATAAGAAACCTTATCTGGATCCCGAGCTTTCTTTAAGTACGTTGGCAAAAGACCTGAAAATACCCCGGGGCCAGCTATCTCAATTAATAAACGATGGCATAGGGGAAAATTTCTACGACTTTATTAATAAGTATAGAATAGACGAAGTCAAAAAATTAATGGCCGACCCCGAAATGGCCCACTACAATTTATTGGGGCTTGCTTTTGAAGCGGGCTTTAAATCAAAATCCACCTTCAATCTCATCTTCAAACGGTTTACCGGATTAACCCCCACCGAGTACAGGAAAAATATAAACGCCTAAGACGTACAGCTGGATGCTGTTGGACGCTCCTGAATGCAAGCCGGTGTACTATTGTTACCTAAAACAATAGCAATATGCACTTGCATAACACGTCACTGATACAACTTAACCAGGTTACTAAAATGTTCCCTGTGGCTTCAGGATCATTTCAGGCATTGAAGGGAATAACGCTGACCATTGGCAAAGGCCAGATGGTGGCCATTACAGGCAAATCGGGCAGCGGAAAATCTACACTGATCAACATCATGTCGGGGATCGACAAACCTTCAGGCGGCGAGGTGCTGATCAATGGAATACGGGTTGAGAAATTACCGGAAAGCGAACTGGCCTCGTGGCGGGGAAAGAATATCGGGATCGTATTTCAGTTCTTCCAGTTGATACCCACGCTCACTATTGTAGAGAATGTTATGTTGCCGATGGACTTCTGCAACAGCTATCCCCGCAAGGAAAGGCGCGACCGGGCGCTTGCTTTACTGGCGTTGGTTGATATTAAAGAACAGGCTGATAAATTTCCTTCCTCATTATCTGGTGGGCAGCAACAGCGTGCTGCCATTGCGCGGGCACTGGCCAATGATCCACCGGTGATCATTGCCGATGAACCTACCGGCAATCTTGACTCTCATACCGGGGCCGCCATCATTGAATTGTTTGCCGCACTGGCAAAAGCCGGTAAAACCGTGATCATTGTTACGCATGAGAAAGACTTCGCCAGCTACTTCGGTCATACCATTTCCATGCTGGATGGTTCCATTGTTAACGCCTAAACGCACCAGATGAAAACAAGATATAGAAAGGTACTACGCGACCTTACGCAGGACTATGCAAAAAATAGCATGCTGGTGATTGCCATCGCCATCGGGGTGTGGGGCATCGGTTCCATATTGGGCGGTTACCAGGTGATCAGGCGCGAAATGAATGACAATTACAGATCAACCATGCCTGCATCTGCCACCATTGAACTGGATAATAATATCTCTGCACCGTTAATTGATAGTATAAAAAAGATCCCGGGCATTCGCGTGGCGGAACGGCATGCCACTGTACTTGCCCGTATGAAAATAGGTGACCGTTGGCATCCTTTGTTGTTATTTGTGATAGATGATTTTGCCGCCAAACGTACGAACCGGATGAATTATGTGTCCGGTGCTGCTGTTCCGCCAACAGGCACTATGCTGGCAGAACGTACGGCATTGCAGGTAATGCAAGCCGGGGAAGGCGATGCCATCATCGTGAAAACACCGAATGGAGAAACTGTAACAATAAAATTGTCGGGCACCGTGCATGATCCCGGTCTGGCCCCCGCCTGGCAGGAACAGGCAGGATATGGATATATTTCCCTCGCCACATTACACCAGTTAGGTGAAACCAGGCAATTTGATCAATTACGGATATTGGTCAGCGAACAACCTGATTCAAGGCCATTCATAACCCGAAAAGTTACGGAAGTGGCCGGCTGGTTAAGAACGCACGGGTACACCGTTCATGAAATACAGATACCGCCGCCGAATAAACACCCGCACCAGGGCCAGATGAATACGGTGATCTCTATCTTTATTATATTCAGTTATCTGATCATGATCCTGGCCGCTATACTGGTAGCTACCAATATGGCCACTTTAATGATAGCGCAAACCAGGCAGATAGGTATTATGAAAACCATCGGCGCCAATTCCTTCCAGGTGATCCGCATTTATTTATTGTTGTTGTTCGTCATTTGCGTCGGGGCGCTTATAATTGGTATTCCTTTGAGTAGATGGACGGCGGCAGCATTTTACAAACAAATAGCTGTTCTGTTGAATGTGGAAATTCGCAACAGCGCTATTCCATTAAGTGTTCTTATTATACAGGTAAGTTCCGGTATCGGGATCCCTTTTATTGCAGTGGCCATTCCGGTTATCCGTGGCAGTTTAATACCGGTTCGGCAGGCATTGGATAATTATGGCGTTTCCCGAAAACCGGTTACCCGTTCCTGGTTGCTCCGGTTTTCCAGCAATGTATTTCGAAGTGAAATTTGGCAGTTGTCGGTAAGGAACGTTCTTCGTCAACGGACCCGGTTTATTACAACCCTTATTTTGCTGGCTGCAGGGGGCGGTGTTTTTATGACAGCCCTGAATGTTTCGGAAGCCTGGAACAATAAGATAAAAAGCATCTATACGCAGCGGTTGTATGATCTGGAATTGCGGTTGCAAACCGGTGTTGAACCCGATGTCCTTCTCAACAAAATAAGGCAAATGCCAGGTGTTCGCGAAGTAGAAGGATGCCATTTTATCTCAACCTCGTTTGTCAATAAAAGCCTTTATAAAATAACGAACACGTATCCCGACAAAGGCCACGGCAGTTTCACCTTGCAGGCATTGCCTTTGCCCAGCCAATCGGTAAATCTTTCGGTTGTAGAAGGCAGATGGTTGAGCAGTGGTAGTGGGAGGGATGTGGTATTGAATCAGTTGGCCAGAGGCATGTCGCGGGGCGTTCAGATAGGAGACAGCATTGCGCTGCTGATCGATGAGCAACCCGTCACCTGGAAAGTGATCGGTTTTACCAATGATTTTGGAACACCCGCTACCGCTTATGTGTCACTGCATATTTTTAATGAACAAATAAACAAAGCCAATACGGTTAACATGATCAGGGTTGCTTATGGTGACCGTTCAAAAGCAAATGCGGTACTAAAGAACCAGCAAGTTGAGAAGCTGCTTGAACAGGAGCATATTCCGGTAAGTATGTCGGTACCTGTATGGCTTTTACGAAATGCGGTTGCCGGCCACATGAAAGTATTTATAAACACCCTGATAGCCATGGCCATATTGATGGGTATTGTAGGTTTATTAGGTTTACTGTCGGCCATGAGCATCAGTGTCATGGAACGGACCCGGGAAATTGGCGTTATGCGTGCCATTGGCGCTACGCCCCGAAAGATCTGGAGACTGGTTATTTCGGAAGGGTTTATAATAGGGGCATGCAGCATTGTTATCGCTTTCCTGTTATCGTTATTACTATCTGTATATATCGGCAACATGATTGGCGCTATGTCTTTTCGGGTGCCATTGGCGTTGTCGCTTTCACCCATAGCTCTTGTTATATGGATATCGATCATATTCATTGGCGCCCTGATGGCAACGCTGTATCCGGCACAGCGGGCTATAAAAATGGCTACCAGGGAGGCGCTGGCCTATGAGTAACTGGTGAAGGGGTTACTTCTTAATGATCTTTTGCGTTGCTATAGTTTGATGACGGGCGTTTATTAAATGAACAAAGTACATCCCGGGTTTTAACTGTTGTGTAGTGATCTTAATTAGCCCGGAAACGGTGCTATTGGCTGGTATATTTTTCACAGCGAGAACACGCCCCTGCAGATCAGTAAGCTGTACGAGAGCTACCTCATTTAAGCCGGCGCTCATTTGAATAGTCATTTCATTGCCTGCCGGATTGGGATAAAACAGGATCTGCCGGTTTTGCACGGTTATTTCAGACACTGAACTACCCGACACAAAAGCAGGTGGTACAGTGGTTGATTTAATTACTTTCAGGTTGTCGATATAAAATCCATCGTCTACTTCAAAGGCAAATCCCGACCCACCGGCATTTGATGAAAACACCAGTCTGAATCGCAAAGCGGCCTGACCGTTATAAGCATTTAGATCGAAGAATTCCCTGCTCCAATCCTGTTGTATGCCGGTCAATGAAGGTTGTCCGTTAATAGTGCTTCCATCTAAAGTGCCTGCCTCCTGTACCGTTGTTTTACCACATACCGGGCCCCATGTACTACCATTCGTAGAAACCTGGAGCTGTAATTTATCCCGGAAGTTTTCGGCCCGGTGGCGCACCCATAGGGAAAGGTAGGTAGCTGTAGCATCGGATAGATTCAATATGGTTTTGCTGGTCGCTGTTCGGGTAGAGCTTGAGGTATAGTTTCCGGTGGGTGATTCCGAGAGCGATTTAGTTCCCTGGAATGCAGAAGTGGTCGTATAGTTCCAGCCGCCTGATACGGTCCAGTTGGTGGTGACAGCTGCGCCTTCCATGTTGTCGAAAAACAATTGGACCGGGTTATAGATCTTTGTGATGGTATCATAATAGGTTTGACCACCTGTTTCTATTTTCCATGCAAATTTTACGACTTTGCCATTTGCCAAAGTGGGCGGTAAGGTATAACTAACGCTGCCATTAAAGACGTCATTATAGTTTGCAAGGCTTGTAGTAACTGGTGAACCATTAGTTTGAAAATTCTGTATAGGCATTAAAGTAATAGTGACCGGATCGTTTTGCAAACCCACTCTGCGTAAAGAGAAATCCATGGTACCGCTCAGGGAAGTGAGGGCCGCATCCGTTACATCCTGCAGGTCAACATAAGAGCCGGCAACAAAAGCTAATTGAAGATTTTGATACGTCATGCCTTTACAAAGATTTACAATCTGACTCGCAGGCGCCCAAAAGCTACCAAAACTGCCACCTGTTCCTCCGCCAGCGCCTCCTTCGCCTGTAAGACCGTATGCTTTTACCTTGCTGCCAGTGCCTATATCGCCCAGCAACATCCAGTCTTTAAAGCCCCCGGCAACTTCATATTGCACTGATTGAAAACTATTACCTGCTCTCATGCCATTGTATTTACCCATCAGTGCTGATGTTTTATTATAAAAAATGGAATCCAGAACATTCGTGCCCGGTGTAGTTGAAAAATTATGCAGACTGGAACGACCAAAAGGTAAAGAATAGTAAGGCCCAAAACAATGCTGATCAATGGCAGCTATGAATTGATGTGCCGTGATAAAAGTTTTCAATGATTGGGTTTCAGGTTCCGAAAAAGCACTGCTTCCAAAATAGGTATCGGATGAAGGTGTAGCTGAACCACAGGATGAGGCTGGCCCCTGTATGGGTGCGCTGCAATTGCCCCAGTCCACACTATAGTTTCTGTTTAAGTCAACGCCGAAGGTTGATCCCGTAATGAGTCTCCTGTTTTTTCTCCATCCACCACCGCCACCTGGATTCGTACTGCGGTTAAATTCCCAGCCGTCTGGGTTTGAACAGGGAATGATGAAAAACTCCCTGTTATTGACCAGGTCCTGTATTTTTTGATCAGTACTATAATTTTCACAGAGATATTGCATGAAGAATATCATACTGCTTCCGCCAATAGCTTCTCTTGCATGTTGCAGACCCATGTATAAAAGCTCAGGTTCATTCGTTTCATCGGTGGTTACATTGTCAGATATTTTCACTGCCCAGATCGTTCTGCTTTCAGCGGTAGTGCCCACAGCAATTTTTTGCGCCAGGGTAGGGTAGGTTGATACCAGGTTATCTATGGCCGTGGTCATTTCGGCATAGCTATAATAGCCGCCAAAAGTGGCTTTCACCTGGAATGAAGCGGGCGTAGTAATAAATGAGGTGAGTGTTTTACAGCCTTGTTCAATGGCTACCCGGTTAGGAGAAATGTCAACCTTGCCTGCATAATAAGCGGCATTTAACGACTCTAATTCCCGGCCCACGTTTTCGGTAAGCACCTGGTATTTGAAGCCGGATATTTTAAGCAGATGCGCGGCCTTCTCCGTGATCTCTGAAATAAGATAGCCATCCTGGATAACATAGTGATCGATCTCAAGCGTGGAAATAATTTCGCTTACGCCGGTTCTGGAAGAAGATAAAGCAATTTTAACTCGTTGTAATGAATTTTGAGCAATCGTAACATGAAGGCTATAGATAAATAGCACAATTAGTAAAATTGTTTTTTTCATGGTTGTGGTTTAAATGGTTATGGTATTCAACGGTAACGTACCCGTGATGCAAGATACGTTCATTTGTAAATATTGGTTGCTGCATTATTTTGCCAACCAGTATATTCCACTTAAACTTACAGCCATGTTACCTATATGCGCATGCTTTGAAATTGCTATTAGTTGGTTTTGACATATGTAACATCTGGAATATCACGAATACGGTGATGGTTGGGAAGAGGTGATAGATAGGTCTGTTGCGGTATGAGTGCAAAAATAAATAGAAACAGTTCAGGGGTTCTTTTATCTTTCATTATTATACTTTTTTAATAAGCGAAGAAATTCCCTGGCGTTTTTTATTGCAAATCCTTCCCTGTCATTATTGAAATAAGCCCATACACGTTTTGTTTTACTTTTATGAATGCGTTGCACCCATATATCCAGTTCTTCCCTGGTATAGTCATGCCGATACCATTGTTTCGTTCCATGAAAACGGATGTAAATTTCATCAGCAGTTTTTATGAGTTCGTCGGGTAGGCGTGGTGCACTACAAGAGCAAAAAATAGTGTTAGTCTTGCGAAAAGACTTATATACCTCATCATTCCACCAGCTTTTATGTCTGAATTCAACAACATTCCGCCTGCGGGGATCTAATTGTCCTAAGATCTCTTTTAGTCGCCCGGGAGTATAGTGATAGCTGGGCGGTAATTGAAATAAAAAACATCCCATTCGGGGTCCAAGCAAATCAGCTATTAAACCAAAATCTTTGATAAGTTGCTTTGTTCCTTTAAATTTCCTGATATGTGTAATAAGTTCAGAGACTTTAACTGTATATACAAATCGACGACGGCCGGCTTGTTTAATCCATGTCTTCACGGTCGCAATCGTTGGCCAGGAATAAAATGGTGCATTTAATTCTACTGTTTTAAAATGATCAGCATAATGAAAGAACCATTCATTGCGTGCCATGTCTTCCGAATAAAATATATCACGCCAATGCCAATAAAACCAACCTGAACAACCAATGTTATATTTAGAAATTTGATCCTTAATAGTTTTATGGGGGATTTCCTGCTTTTCAAATTCTAACCGCGCCTTATGCATTTTCTGCGCACGACCAATATTTGCCCGGCGTTGTTTTTCCCGGCGTTCAGTCCGTTTTGCCCGGCGTTCTTCCAGCGTTAAAGTTGGTTTATCAGGCATATATTTTAAGCTTTAGTGAGCACCTAACATGCATTATTCTGCAGCCATTTATCGTATTGGCAGTTTGGGCATTGCTCCATGGGCATGTCCTTAGCCAGTTGGGTCGTATAACCACAACGCATGCAGCTATAATCACAGGCAGCTTCAGCAACCTGGCCGGGGGTTAAGATGGCTCTTTGAGGGATCTCATTATCGGGAAGGATGGATAATCCTTTACGAACCCTTTTCGGAGAATGAAACCAGACCGTTATCTGACCCGACGTTTCAAAAAATGCTTTATGGATCTCGCCCAGTTGTTGAACATCTTTTCCCCTCAGCACACGGAAAAGATCTTCCTGCGACAAATTCTCTTTTTTCAGGGCGTTCATAATAATGATCCCATTATCAACCACCAGGTTTGGCTCGCCTTCCATAATTTTTTCCAGTGGTTTATGGCGATTGATAATTCGTTCAAGGCCGATTTGAAGTATGGCTATCGTAGTAATGGCAACCACGCCATACACAATGGGCATTTCTGCGCCAATCATCGGGTCGCCCACCGCCGAACCAAAGCAAATAATGATGGCCAACTCCAGGGTTGATAGTTGTCCCATGCCTCTTTTGCCAAGCACCCGTAAAAGAAATATAGTATAAGCATACATGATGAGCGTGCGAAACACAATCTCCAGCAGGAATAAGTGTGGCCCATCACCAAAAAAAATTCGCTTGAAATCAAAAACATGGAAGTTCGGGTCCATATGGGCTTTTTAATAGTATCGCAAAAAGTCGACCACCATAAAACGATCACCAACAGAAAAGCCCCGCTTGCTACGGGGCTTTTCAATCATATTAATTTCATGTTTTACTTTTCTTCTGTTTCATCTTCCGATCCTTCCTGTTCTGCTTCCCAGTTGATGCCACTTTCTGCAATGGCGCTTAGCCCCTTATCGGTTTCTTTTTCTTCTTCCAATGTTACATTAAGGATGCTAGCAGCTTCATCGTTACCCATGGTCATGGCTATTTGAACCAGGCCGCCGTAGGTAGCTATTTCGTAATGCTCAACCTTCTGAGCAGCCATAATGATTGCTGCATCTCTTGTCATGGTGCCATCTTCAGTTTCTTCCAGGATCGATTCTCCTTCTTCAATTAATCCCTGCATGGCGTCACATTTTTTCGCCTGTGGGTTCCATCCAAAAAGCTTAAACACTTGTTCTAACCGGTTTACCTGTTCTTCTGTTTGTGTAATATGTTCCCCAATAGCTTGTTGCAGTACCTCTGAAGTAGCTCCTTCCTGCATTTTAGGCAGGGCCTTTACCAATTCCTTTTCTGCCCAGTACAGATCTTTTAATGCTTCGTGAAAGAATAGTTCTAACTGGGAATTACCTTTGGCGGCGCCACTTGCCTGAGGCGTTTTCTTTGAGTTAGTGTTAGATGTTTTTGTGTTAGCCATAAAAATAGTTGTTTTAAGTGCTTGTTCAAATGATATGCCACCCGGTTACATTATTTTTTAAAGAAAACGGAACTTTACATTTCGTTATTATTTTGCTTTATACTTCAATGAAAAAATCAGGATAAGAAAGTTTATTATAAAGGAAAAACTGTTGGTTATAATAATCGGGTAATCTTTTTTGGCTATTCCATACCACACCCAACCGCCAATCCCGATCAGCAAAACGATAAACATGCCAAGGGAAATCCCTTCTGCTTTTTTTTCACGGATAATTTTAATCAGCTGCGGTAATAACGATATGGATGTTAATGCACCAGCGCATATGCCTATATATTGCGTGTATTCGTTCAAACTTTTTTATAACAAGTAAATTAGTGTGCCAGTAAATAACTGAAAGAAACGGCTCAGGGTTCTTTCATATTCAACAACCCATGCGTTAACGCTTTCCATTGCAGGTTGGCTAATCCCAATTGAGCACCGATATAGATAAGCCAGTTCCTGAGTTTGGTAATCAGGTTCGGGCTGCTAAGATTGGAGTGTTCGTTTCTGCCAAATACGGCAGCCATTATGGTCAGTTGTTTGCGATAGATCACAAAGGTGGAAGTAGCAGGCTGGTCGAAAAAATGGGTTGGCCCCATGGTACTTACCATAGGGTTTGCCGCTGTTGTTACCGTCATAAAAGTCAATTCCTTTTCGTCGGCTGATCTTTTTCCGGTCTGCACTACCTGCACCCAGTCGCCTCCCTCTGTATCAGGATTATCTGGCCCGGGAATATTGATTCGCAGATAATCACCTTTCTTTGCCGGCCGGTGAACCGAATTTCCGGCCTCGTCAAATAGTTGAAAGGTGGCGGTTGATTTTCCGGCATATTCATGCCACTGGTTCACATTCCACAATCTTTGGGCGGCTATATCGAAACAAGCTGTAACATGTGAATTGTTCCGGCATTTGATCCGGCTGTAGGTAAAGGAGGATTGTCCGGATACTTGCTCCGGCACCACATCCTTTAGCCATTGTTCTTTCATCACATCTTTAGGGTGCATCTTTTTACATTCTTATATTTTCAGTTTCATTGCTTGCAACAACAATTCCTGTGATTTCCTGACACATGTTGTGGAAATTAATCAGCAGCAATGCCAACAAAAAAAATGTGGGGCATATTTTCATGGTTTAATGAATTGTAAATAGCTTTAGTTCACCAACGAACCAGGAATCCAGCTCACCGTTCGTTTATATACTTACACTACGATTACTACTCTTTTTATTATCACGGTTCACCTATTGATGTCGGCAATGGGCATTTCAATGTATAACGCGTAAATACATGCGTTTAAAAAAACAACCGTAGTCAGGAAACAACATCATTGTCTACAACAACAAACAATCAATATGGTGAGCACTAAAATTGCAGTATATGTTTCATCAATTTTCTAACGATTAAACACTTTAATTATGACTAGAAGAGATAGGCAGGGAAGGCAAAATTCCGGCCGCCAACAAAATGAAGGAAAGCGTGGCCGCAGGAGCAGCCAGGAAGGCCGCGGTGGTTACGGACAACAAGGAGGCGAATATGGTAACCAGGGATACGGTGGACAGCAAGGTGGGCAGGGATACGGTGGATACCAGGGAGAACAAGGTTATGGCGGACAGCAAGGTGGATGGGGCCAACACGAAGGATACGGTCAACAACGTGGATATGGACAGCAAGGTGGAAGAGGCCAACAAGGTGGACAGGGATATGGAGGTCAGCAAGGCGGATGGGGCCAACAGGAAGGATATGGTCAACAGCGTGGATATGGCCAACAAGAGTACGGCGGATATGGACAGCAATATGAAAGTGAGTATGGTTCAGATAAGAACTATGGCAGAGGCAGATACGATGAAGACGAAAATGAATCCCGCATGCAGGGACGTTACCAGGGTGGGCAGGAAGAAGATTATGATGAAGAATACGACGAAGACGATGATGACGATTATGGTATGCAGGGACGGTATGGAGAGGAAGAAGATGATGAATATGATGAAGACGAAGATGAAGATGACAACCGCCAAATGAATATGCAGGGACGTTCACGCCGTGGATTTGGCAGCATGGGGAACGAACAACAACATCGCATGGGTGGCCAGAACTGGAATGACCAACGTAATGATATGGGAAGGCGGGGTCAGTCATCGGGCCGTTCTTCTCAGTATGAGTCGGATTACGGATCATCTGGTTCATCTTCCCGTGGGAATCGGCAATCGGGCCGTTCCGGCAGTAGCAGTTCCGGCACATCCCGCCGTGGCTTTGCCAGTATGCCGAAAGATGAAGTACGCCGTATAGCGCGTAAGGGCGGAGAAGCATCACATGGTGGAACTGGTAACAGTGGCCGGCAAAGCAGCTCTAACCAGGGCCGTTCATCCGGTAACAGAAGCAGTAGCTCATCCAGCCGCTCTTCTTCCGGCAACCGCTCTCAAAGTGGATCAGGCGGAAGAAGAAGTCGCTCGGGTTCAGGTAAAAGCAAAAGCAGTTCCAGGTAACAATTGATACTAATAGGACAGGGTTTTATATAAGGGATAGCGTGTTGTCACGCTGTCCCTTCCTTTCACAATTTTTACATCACACAAAATTTATATTATATGGGATCGATAACAGAAACTGGTAAAAAAGACATGTATGGACCAGAAGCAGAAACCAGGAAAAAAGGCGGTAGCCAGCAAGGTTCAGAAGAATCTGCGACTTACCTGCAAAAGTTCTTCAGCGATCAGCTAAAAGACATATATTATGCAGAGCAGGAACTTTTAAAAACATTCAATGAATTAAAAAGTGCTGCCACAACAGAAGAACTGGAAGATGCCATTGAAGAACACGCACAACAAACCAAAAGGCATGTGAAACGGCTGGAAAAGATCTTTACCATGATCGGCCTAAGACCGGAAGGAAAAAGATGTGAAGCTATGGACGGCCTAATTAAAGAGTGCAAGACGATCATCCGCGAAACGGAAGAACATACGATGACCCGCGATGCCGCTTTGATCATTGCCGTTCAGAAAATAGAGCATTATGAAATTGCGTCTTATGGTGGATTGGTAGCGCTGGCCTTAACCATGGGTTTAAGCAGGGCTGCAGATATCCTGGATAAAACACTGGCTGAGGAAATGGATACAGACCAGGTGTTAACGGATATAGCTGAAAATTATATTAATGTGGAAGCAGAACATGAAGGTTCGTATAGCTGGGATAAAAAGATGAGGATGGAATAACCTGAAAACGCATTCAACATTCTTTGTAGCAATCCCCAGACAGACACATATCTACCCCTTGCCCCAGGCGAGGGGTTTGATATGTATAACATCTTGCTCAGTTATGATCATTCAACCGGTAATCGTGCGCTTCCAGGATTATCAATATTTACCTATTATGTCTATTAGTACATCGGCGGGTTTGTATCCGGTGATCAGTATGGGTTGTTGATTTGCACGCCGTATTAATAATGCCGGAAACCTTTGAATGGAACGGTATTTCACTTCCTGTATATCTTTCCGGAACGCTTCCAGGCCAATGCCGTTTTCCATGTCTGCATAAAAGCGATTCAAATCAAAGCTGGCAGCTGAAGCTGCTACGCGTTCAGCCACCAGTTTCAATATTTCGTATTGTGCAATATTCTGACTATGTACCATGATCGCTTCCTGTACATATTGAAAGTAGAGTTCACCGAGAGCAGGAGATTGAAGCATGGCGCATTTTACGGCAACGCAAGCCGGATAGGAAGAGGCAGGCGGGTTATCGACCCATATTCTGTGCGGCATGGGAATTCCCGAAAGTTCACTCGCCTGCATCCAAATGGGTCCCATTTGAGCCGGGCGGCTTATAGAATTCAAGGAGTCCATGTATTGATTCCATGACGGCAATAAACCGCCCATGCAATATCGCCAGTCAATGGTTCCCTGCCATGCTGTTTTGAACTGCGTTAATTGTGAATTCATGGCCCAGCTCCAACAACACAATGGATCAGTATAGTAAACAATATCTAATGCGGCTTTCTCCTCCTGCCTTACTGAAGTATTACAAGCCTGATTGATTGGTTTTACCACTTTTAGCAGATTTGGACTTGCGTTTTGTATTTTCACCTTTCTCGGTCACAGGCTCATTCCATTGCTGTTCGCCTATAGGAGCGGCCAGGTTTATTTCTTCACTCCGAATACCACTAAGCTGACTGTTCATTTCTTCTACAATTTTCAACGTGCGCTTTGTTCCCTTTGGTTGCTGTTGTAGTAGTCCATTGGTGTCCAGTACGTGCTGTATGGGATCTTCTATATATTGGTAATCTTCCTGTAGCTGACTGGTCTTGCCTTCATTCCAGGGACCCGAAAAATCGTTACCGGTTGACATATTGAAATACAGATTGCTGTATCTTGGATCGGCTTGAAGCACGCCCGGCGGGAAATTGGGTTGAATGCTTTCCAGCGCTGCTTCAAACATCTGGAAGTGCGCTACTTCTCTCGTCATCAGGAAAACCAATGTTTCCTTTACATACGGGTCGTCGGTAAATTGCAATAAGTATTCATATACCATCTTGGCTCTTGATTCGGCTGCAATATCTGACCTGAGGTCGGCGGTTAAATCTCCGGTGCAATCGCCGTTTATATAAGCCGCCGTCCAGGGAACGCCCTGGGTGTTGGTAAAAGCCGGCGTACCCGCACTGCCTACCAGGAACTGAGGAGCTGTCATCCCTTCATGGATCATTTGTTCTTTGGCGGCTTTTCCATTCAACAATTGCATGATCTCTGAATTTTCAGCCGCATTTTTTAAATCACCGTTTATACCAGTTAATAACATCTGAATGGTAGCGCCTACAATTTCCAGATGACTGAATTCTTCGGTAGCAATGTCCATCAGCAGATCATATTTATCCGGATAAGGTTTTCGGGCGCCAAAGGCCTGACCAAAATAGCGTAAAGCTGCAGCCAGCTCGCCATTAGCTCCGCCGAATTGTTCCAGTAATAAAGAAGCAAATGCAGGATCAGGTTTTGATACCCGTGCATTGAATTGTAAGTCTTTTACATGATAAAACATATACGTTGAGTTTTTATTTTAATGAAACTGAATTTAGTCGTTCAATAAGCGGGTAATGCTGAAAGTGGGCAGTAAAGCCCTTTAATAAAAGGTATAGAGCATTTGCATAAAAGTCATGCCCGGCATTTTCATCTGTATTCTGTGTAGATTGAGTAGCTATATCATCGTTTAATTATGCAAGGCCTAGTCTGAAGAGGGTAGAGGGGCTGGCATAACTTGTGAAGTTAAATTCAGAAGCGTTCATTTTTTAATTCAAAAATTTAATGTTATGTCAGCGAAAGGTTTGGCTGTTTCAGCCGCGGAATTGGTTGGAACATCTATAGTGGAAAGAGGTGCGAATAAAGCCATCCAGTCATTACCAGCACAAAAGCAAAATAAAATTAAAGGGATATTAATGATTGCTTCTGCAATCATGCTGTTCAGGTCTGGTTTAAAGTTGGTCAGGAAAGACCGGAATTTGAACGGCTGAAGTTGCCCGGCATAATCAGGCTTGTGCAAATTTTATAAAGACAGCTTTCAAAGGTTAAAGCCTTAAGGTCATATTCATAAAAAAGCAGTAAAATGTTTTTTACATTTTACTGCTTTTTTATGTTATCCCGGTCCGCAAAATTGCAAACATCCAGGTTACAATTTTTCAGCATCCTTTTTAGTGGGTATGGCAGGCTTCTTATTTTTATCGGGAAGCGGCAAATTTTTTATATCGTCATTGGCATGAGGTTCACCCCGCAAAACAGCGTCGTTGACCACCTGACCATCAATCGGCAGATCGGTATCAGCGTCAGGGCCAATAAATTCATCCGGCTCCGTATCCGTGTCATTTTTTATTGGGAGTTCCTCTTCATTAACACGGTCATCATTTCCCGGCTTTGTTTCATTTACGTCGGTTTCGGGTTTCTTTAACCCGTCTTTTAATGTCTTGTCTTCCATAAAAAAAGTTTAGCGTTTTAGTGATTTGTTTGTTCTGATAGTTTATACCATCTGCTAATGATATGTTCAAAATCCATACCCGGCACCGGAATGCTGAGTCCCATCATGCAAACTGCTGATGGCTTTCCTGCGGGTATTTATTTACTCAAAAATATTATTAGAGAAACAAAAGCAAAAGTATTCCCAGGTATGGCTATTATTACTGGCATGTGATTTTTATCAATTATTAAAAAACATTGATCAATATATATACCCCAATTGGCCACTCGCTAAACAATGATGGTCAATGCACCTTTACTGTATGGGCACCTATGTGTAGTTCTGTTAGTGTGGTTTTAAATACATCCCCTGAAGTTACATGGCCTATGGAAAAAAGAGAATTGGGCTATTGGTGTGTGACAGCAGGTCCTGTAACTCCGGGGACGCAATACTGGTATAAACTGGATAACGAATTGTTACGACCCGATTCTGCCTCCCGATGGCAACCTGAAGGGGTACACGGTCCTTCTGCCATTGTAAACAGGGCATTTAACTGGACGGATGACAACTGGCCGGGCATTGAACTGGCCGAAATGATCATTTACGAATTACATACCGGTACATTTACCGCGGCTGGCAATTTTCAGGGTATTATTTCAAAACTGGATTATTTACAATCGCTGGGCATTACGGCCATTGAAATTATGCCCATTGCGCAATTTCCCGGTCACCATAACTGGGGATACGATGGCGTTTTCCCTTTTGCCATTCATAACGAATATGGAAGTACAACTGATCTGAAGCAATTGGTAAATGAAGCGCATCAACGCGGCATCGCCGTTATACTGGATGTGGTATACAATCATGCGGGGCCGGAAGGTAATTATTTACGCGATTTCGGGCCTTACTTTACAGATAAGTATAAATTGTATTGGGGAGACTCCATAAATTTTGATGGCGCCTGGTGTGATGGCGTTCGCAATTTTTTTATACAGAACGCATTGATGTGGCTGGATGAATTTCATATAGACGCCCTTCGGCTCGATGCCGTACATGCCATTTTCGATAGCAGCGCACGGCATATCATGGAAGAACTAACGGAGCAGGTTCGTTTACTGGAACAGCGGACCCAGCGCAGGAAAATACTGATAGCAGAATTTGATTTGAACAATCCCCGCTATATTACTTCTGTTGAGCAAGGTGGTTATGGGATGGACGCACAATGGGTCGATGAATTTCACCATGCGCTGCATGTTGTACTGACTGGTGAAAAGATTGGTTATTATGAAGATTTTGGCGGTCTTGACATGCTGGCCCGGTCCTTACAACATTCTTACGTTTATACAGGCCAGTTTTCGCCATATCGTAAAAGATGCTTTGGTGCAGCACCCAAAAATACTTCCTACAACCAGTGTATCGCCTTTGTACAAAATCACGACCAGGTGGGTAACCGGTTAATGGGAGAAAGACTCAGCACCGTACTGTCAGCAGAAGCGTTAAAACTGGCGGCAGCCACGCTGTTGCTTTCACCGCATGTTCCCCTTTTATTTATGGGGGAAGAATACGGAGAGCAGAACCCTTTTCTTTTTTTTACCAGCCATTCAGACGCAACATTAATTGCAAACTTGCGCGAAGGTCGCAGGAAGGAGTTCGAACATTTTAACTGGGAAGGCGAGGTGCCTGATCCGCAATCTGAGGATGTTTTTAATAATTCAACATTAAGTTGGAAACTGGATAACATACCAGGATTATTCAATTTTTATCAGCACCTGACCGGTTTTCGGCGCACAAGGCCGGCCATGCAAAATTTCCGGCGCGATGATGCGGTGCGGAATATACTTATTCATAACAACGTATTGCAATTTGAACGGCACGGAAACGATGATGTACTGATCGTATTTCTAAATTTTGGCCGGGAAGCGGAAAGCATACAAAATGAACAATTGATTGCCTGTAAATTATTAATGGATTCTTCCGATGAGCTTTGGGAAGGGCCTGGAAGTATTTCACCTGCGATTATACAACCGGGACAACCGTTTTTACTGAATTCATTATCAGTTATCGTATTGGAACAAGCGGAAATAATGCCAGATGAATTGAGTCACTAATTAATAGAGGTAATGTTATATGATAGTTCCTGTTTCTACCTACCGGTTGCAATTGAATGCATCCTTCAGTTTTAAGGAAGTGGAAGACCTGTTATCGTATCTGCACGAATTGGGTATAATAACTATTTATGCAAGTCCGTTTTTTGCCGCTCCTGCCGGTAGTATGCATGGCTATGATGTGTGTGATTCGCAAACATTGAATGTTGAAATTGGTACGGTCAATCAGTTGCAGCAGATAGTAGATATTATGCGACAAAAAGAGATGACCTGGTTGCAGGATGTGGTTCCCAATCATATGGTATTTGCCATGACCAATCAACGGCTGGCAGATGTGCTGGAAAGAGGCGTTTTTTCGTCCTACTACAACTGGTTCGATATCGATTGGCAGCATCCTGATCCCTTATTACATGGCCGGTTAATGGTCCCTTTCTTAGGGAAGCCTTATGAAGAATGTTTGAAAAATAAAGAGATCACATTGGATATATGTGCGGGCGGTTTTGTCATAAAATACCTTAATGAGACGTTCCCGCTTTCTATTAGCGCTTACGATACTCTGTTGACTGGGGTAGCTAATGAAAAAATACCAGCAGCTATTGCAGCGTTCCTGCAACAACTTTTTACAGTGGCTATACTTGACAAGCCATTGCTTCAATGGAAAGAAGCGAAGTCGTCCATGGTAAAATCGTTCCTGGCCAATGAAGCGAATGCAACAGCAGTCAGGGAGTTTGTTATAAAGGTTAATTCAGATGCCAGGCTGTTACAAAACATTTTACAGCACCAGTATTATCAGCTAAGCTGGTGGCAGGATGCAAACCAGGTAATCAATTACCGCCGTTTTTTTGCAGTGAATGAACTGATCGCGACCAACATGGCCGATGAAACCGTTTTTAACGATTATCATAACCTGTTGCATACCCTGTACGAACAAAAGATCATTCATGGATTGCGTATTGATCATATCGATGGATTGGAGGATCCGGGCTTGTATGTGCAGCGATTGCGGCATTTGTTTGGGATCGACTGCTATATAATCGTTGAAAAAATTCTGGAACAACATGAAAAATTACCTCATGAATGGCCTTTGCAGGGTACAACCGGTTACGAATTCACTTCACAGATCAGCTGGCTGCTTACCAACATGGCAGGTGCGAAAGAAATGGTAGCTTATTACCAGGAGCTTTTTCCCGGTATGGATGATTATCAAAAAATTACTTTTGAGAAAAAGCAACATTTTTTACAGACCTATATGGGCGGGGAATGGGATAACCTGGTAAGGTATCTGTATACCTGGCACCTGGTGCCTGGCAACATGCTGCCTGATGCATTGAAACAGGCGTTGGCGATGGTCATGTGTTGTCTCCCTGTTTACCGGCTGTATCCCGATGGACAACCGGCCGATGACACATCGCAACAAATAATCAGGCAAACGTTTGAAGAAGCTGCGCAAAGAGCGCCCCACCTGCAGGAACAGCTTGCCTGCCTGCAATCGATATGGCAGGTAGAAGAAAATGATCCACACATAAATAATCGCCGGCTCATTTTTCAAAAACGCCTCATGCAATTTACCGGTCCGCTTACAGCCAAAGGCGTTGAAGACACCACCTTTTACGTGTATAATGCCTTGTTAGGGCATAATGAAGTGGGCGATACGCCTGCTAAAGACAATTATTCAGTCAATGATTTTCACGAGTGGATGTTACAGCGGCAGCAACAATATCCTTTTTCATTAAATGCCACCTCAACACATGATACCAAACGCGGTGAAGATGGGCGTATACGGGTAAATGTGCTTACCTGGTTTGCCAAAGAATGGAAGCAGCTGGTTACGCATTGGCAGGAGTTCAATGCAACATGTAAAGTAGCCTGGAATAACCAACAGGCGCCTGCCTTGCAGGATGAGTATTTTATTTATCAAAGCCTGGTAGCCGGATTTCCCGACGATGAACAAATAACAGACGAATATATTACCCGGCTGAAAGATTATTTTATCAAATCGGTTCGCGAGGCCAAGTTATTCACCAACTGGCAAACGCCCGATGAAAAGTATGAGGAGGCAGGTTGCCGTTTTATAGAAAATATTTTATCACCTCATCATAATTTTTTACAAAGCTTTCTGCCGTTTTTTTCTACAATTCAGTCGTATGCCCGGATCTTTTCATTGACGCAGGCGCTTGTCAGGATCACAGCGCCCGGCGTTCCTGATATTTACCAGGGCAGTGAATTGTGGAATACGAGTTATGTTGATCCGGATAATCGCCGGCCTGTAGATTTTACGGGGAGAAAAAAATATTTACAGGAGATCATAAAATTCGATAAACAAGGGATAACTGCTTTGTACAGTTATATTTCCTGTAAAAAAGAAGCGGGGCTTGAAAAATTATATATCACCTGGAAAGCGCTGCAGTGCCGGAGAACTATGGCCTCCCTTTTTCTGCATGGCAACTATCTGCCTTTATATACTTCTGTTGACTGTGGCATAATTGCGTATGCCCGTCAATATGAACACCAATGGGTACTGGTCATTGCTCCCGTATCAGATACTCTTTTGACCAACAAAGAACTGCTGGCAGCCGCTTATTTGCAGCTGCCGGCTAATGCGCCTCAAAATTGGAGAAATGAATTTACCGGGGAATCAATAGCCGTAAAAGATCAATTGCCGTTGAAGCAAGTGTGTAATGTTTTTCCGTTGACGCTATTGACTGGAACAATAAAATAAAAATTGTATGATCACAGAAAATAATATAGCTGTATCTCAGGCATCCGGCCGGATGATATCGGGTATTTATCCGGGGAAAGCTTTTCCCCTGGGAGCGACTTATAATGGGAAGGGCGTTAATTTTTCTATTTACAGTGAGCATGCTGAGGAAGTAGAATTGTGTTTGTTTGAAAACCTGGATAGCGAAACTGAATTTTTGAAAATAAAGCTCAAAGAAAGAGAACATCATGTTTGGCATGTGTATGTTGCTGACTTAAAACCCGGTCAGTTGTATGGTTACCGGGTATATGGTCCATTTGATCCGGCAAATGGTCATCGTTTCAATCCCAATAAATTGTTGCTTGATCCTTATGCCAAAGCCATATCTGGCACAATAGACTGGCATGATAGTGTGTTTGGATATAGGATCGGTCAACCCGAAGGAGATCTGGGTTTTAGCGCAACTAACAGTGCGCCGTATGTACCCAGATCTGTCGTTATTGATCCCCAGTTTGATTGGGAAGATATTGCCCCTCCTAAAATCCCTTATGACCAGTCTGTAATTTATGAAGTGCATGTTAAAGAATTTACCAGGCTGAATCCCGATATACCAGAAGGGTTACGGGGTTCGTATGCGGCACTCGCGCATCCTGTTACCATCGATTATTTGAAGAAACTCGGTATTACGGCTGTTGAATTAATGCCTATACATCATTTTGTGGCCGACCGGCATCTCGTTGAAGCTGGCCTGACCAATTTCTGGGGTTACAATACCATTGGATTTTTTGCGCCGGACGTGCGGTATTCATCCAGCGGCGTAAAAGGGCAGCAGGTTACCGAATTCAAAAATATGGTGAAGGCGTTGCACAAAGCGGGTATTGAAGTGATCCTCGATGTGGTATACAATCATACAGCAGAGGGTAATCACATGGGGCCTACGCTGTCTTTCAAAGGAATTGATAACGAATCGTACTACCGGCTTACGGCTGATAAACGGTATTATATGGATTATACCGGCACCGGTAATACGCTCAATGCCAATTTACCGGGCGTGTTGCGGATGATCATGGATAGTCTTCGATACTGGATAACCGAAATGCATGTAGATGGATTCAGGTTTGATCTGGCAGCTACCCTGGCCCGCGAGTTACACGATGTAAACCGGTTAAGCGCCTTCTTTGATATCATTTACCAGGACCCGCTTATATCACAGGTTAAATTGATCGCCGAACCCTGGGATGTGGGTGAGGGTGGATACCAGGTAGGCAAATTTCCTCCGGGTTGGGCCGAATGGAATGGTATATACCGGGATTGCATGCGTGATTACTGGCGGGGTGCAGATAGTGTGTTGGCTGAATTTGCCGAACGTTTTACGGGAAGCGCCGATCTGTATAAAAGCGATTACCGGTTTCCTACCGCCAGTATCAATTTCATTACGGCCCATGATGGGTTTACATTAAATGACCTGGTTTCTTATAATGAAAAGC
The DNA here is from genome assembly GCA_966212235.1 of uncultured Niastella sp. Taxonomy (GTDB): domain Bacteria; phylum Bacteroidota; class Bacteroidia; order Chitinophagales; family Chitinophagaceae; genus Niastella. Next base: position 26,621 of record CBIHPP010000003.1, read on the forward strand.
ACAATCAGGATAATAAAGAAGATAACAAAGACGGCGAAGAATACAACCGGTCCTGGAATTGTGGCGTTGAAGGACCTACCGATGATGCAGCTATAAATAACCTGCGTGCGCAACAAAAACGGAACCTGCTCACAACGCTTATGTTGTCGCAGGGTGTTCCCATGCTGCGTGCGGGTGATGAAATCAGTCAAACAAAAAACGGGAACAATAATACCTATTGCCAGGATAATGAAATTTCATGGCTCAATTGGGAAAAAGCGGACACCGAACTGCTTCAATTCACCAGGGAACTGATTCGCTGGCGCAGGAATCATCCTGTTTTTTGTCGCAGCCGGTGGTTCAAAGGCAGTTTAATCAAAGAGGTCAACGTAAAAGATATAGAATGGTTCTTTCCCGGCGGCGGTGAAATGAAAGAGGAGCATTGGAAAACCGGATTCGCCAAATCACTGGCTATCTATTTAAATGGTTCGCATTTATCCCTGACTGGCTCCAGGGGAGAACAAATAATAGATGATAATTTTTATATGATCTTCAATGCCGATGCAGGCCCGCTTCAATATAGGTTACCACCTGAAAAGTATGGTGACAGTTGGATTGAAGTGATCAACACCACGAGGAATGAAATAACGCCCGGGGGCACGGTTTTTAATCCGGGCGACGTTGTCACGGCTGAAGGGCGTTCCGTTATTCTATTGCATAATCCGCATAGATGAACCGGCTCCTTCTTTTAAATATTGCGTAGCCAGTCATTGACACGCTATTTCTCGTAATTTGAACTCAGCACTAAAGTTTAAAGAGTCAACGTTTTTGAATTTCAGTGTACCGTTTTCATCTATACTTTCTCCATACCCTTCAATGAAAGTATTTGCATTTTGTTTAAATGCTACTTGCCTGGTCGATTGTATTCCTTCAGACATAAATGTATAATCAGCCAGCAGCAAATCACCTTTCAAAGAGCCTTGAATGGTGCCTTTGTTGCTGTCTTTCTCTTTTAATTGATAAACCAGTGTTCCGGTTACGATTTCTCCTGTTCGGATTAATTTCAAGGAAACGGTATCGGATTGGTTTGCGTATTGGTAACAGGCTGTGGATGAATTGGCTATTGTGTCGTTTTGAGGATCCGCTTGTTTATTTGTTTCTTTTTGTGGTGTATCACAGGATGCCATTGCTCCCAGGAGGATAAAAAAGTATATCGCTTTCATATATTTGCTTCAATTTGTATTGTTCGTCCACCAACTATTTTATCCTACTTAATCAACAGGCTCCCAAAGTTCAATTTTGTTGCCTTCAACGTCAATGATATGAACAAATTTGCCATAATCAAAAGACTCAATTTTATCTACAATGGTTACGCCTTCATTTTTAAGTTGCTCTACAAGCGCTTCTAAATTCTCAACTCTATAGTTGATCATAAAGTCTTTTGTTGAAGGCTCGAAATATTTCGATGTTTCAGCAAACGGACTCCATGCAGTAGATCCTTTTTTTGTTGGGTCTTCATCGTGTCGCCACTCAAAATTTGCCCCATATTGGTTTGTTTCAAGACCTAAATGCGTTTTGTACCATTCTTTCATTTTATTGGGGTCTTTGCATTTAAAAAAGATGCCGCCAATTCCTGTTACCTTTTTCATTTTTGTCGTGTTAGAATTATTTGGTTTAACAATTATTGTCTTGAAAGCAAAACCCAAACAAAATGAAGTGACAAGTCCTAAAATAAATATTGATGTCTTGTTCATTTTGTTTAAAAGTTTTGTTTGTTACGTATGCTTACACACAACGTATGTATTTATTAGATTAGGCGAATATAATTAAAAAACGAATATTGATTTCAATACCCTGCAGTTCGCCTTTTCATATTGCCTATGCGATTTAAGAATATTTGTATGTTTCAACCTGCCAATCAATTTTTCGACACCCCTACTTATTGTTTCAATTGTAACCGGTATGCAAAAGGGAGCAGCCTGGCCATTAAGCATGGGTTACATACGTCGACGTGCAATTGATTATAATCATTTTTTATGCGCATGCAAAGCCGAAATAGGAATCCTTTATTTTTTTCATTTACCTTCATTTCTATTCCTGTAATTAAACCATCTAACCGATGGATATATCTGAACTAACTATTAAACTAATTTTTGTGCTGATTCCAGGAGCATTGGCTAGTTTAATTTTCGAGAAACTAACTATACACAAGCCCTGGAACAGTTTTAAATTTGTCTCACATTCAATACTCTTTGGAGTATTAGCTTATTTATTCACTAGTTTATTCATAAAGTATTGGAATTGGATATTTGATGCTAATTGGAATGCTTTAGACATAATGAAAAATATTGCAAGTAAGGAAATCCCATTTGTTGAAATTGGAAATGCCTCTGTCACAGGAATTATTCTTGGATTGATTTCCAGCGCTATTGATCATTATAAGGTTATTAATCGTATTGCAATCTGGTTAAGAATTTCTAATAAATACGGAGATATAAATTTGTATTCACATTTTCTAAACTCGCCTAATATTGGTCCGGTTTATTTCAGAGATTTAAAATCAAATCTTACTTATCATGGCTTAGTAGAGTTGTTCTCTGAAAATGAAGAGATTAGAGAGATTCTATTACGAAATGTTAGAGTTTACTATAATGAAGGCAAGTCTGAAGAAATCATGGAGTTATATCAATTAAATACTGTATATTTGTCTAGGTCAAAAGACGATGTTTTGATTGAAGTACCAAAAATTATAAAGGATAATGGACCAAAAACAGATTCAACAAAGACCGAAGCCTCTGAAGGAGGGGCTAACCAAGGGCTTAACGAAGCGTTATCGTAACACGCTTATTGATATGGGCCCTCCACCAAAGCCAATTAAGCCGGTAAAAAAGTAATTAAAGCCATCTCATAAAAGGTGGCTTTTTCTATTGATACCATACCAGTCCTTTTTACCCCTGTTGTGTCCAAAAACATCTCATTCCATCACCATTTCCAACAACTCCGAAATCTGTTGTATCGTATAATCCGGCTGCAAAGCCTCGCATGCTGACGGTTTTCCATATCCATAAGCCGCCCAGCAGGAAGTGAGCCCGCAATTCTTTGCAAAAAGAATATCAGCATGGGTGTCGCCTGTCATCAAAACTTCCTGGCTGTTTGTTATGTTGAACCGACGGCTAATGACAGCCTCATACATCATCGGGTCTGGTTTTGCTTTCAATTTCAATTCAGGTAATATGCCTTCGGCAACAATCAGGTCTGCCAGGTTAAACAAGCCATGGAATTGCAAAGATCTTTCTACTGCAGCAATGCCTTTATTACTCAATATAACAATCTTTTTTCCCAATCCTTTCAGGTGGTTAAAAACAGCCGGGGTGCCATCAAACAGTTCGGTCAATGCTTCGTCTGCGTCCATATATAGCTGGCGATAGGTGTTGATCATAGCATCCACCTCCGTCTGGTTGAGTTGCGCCGCATCCGGGTGCAGCAACCTGATGGTGTCGTGCAGCGTAAGACCTGCACCGATCGCTGTCAATCTTTCGGATTCATCCGGCACTTTTACCTGGTATGCGGCAAAAGTTTGCGCCAGGGCAAAATTCATGGTGGGCAAAGTATTGCAGATAGTACCGTCGTAATCAAACAGAAAATAGCGGCAGGCGATTCTTTTTATCATGGATCAAATTTTCTCCTTTTTTTCCATAATTACCAATAGAATTTTACAGTTATGATCCTAAAAATGAGGATGAGGTTCTACACCCATACAGTCATTGTTTTTGTAAATCACCTATTTATCAAGGCATAAAATATGCACATATAGTATCGAACCAAAATAGTTGAACTATGAGATGGATAGGAACAAAAACCCATGGATATTTAGACTATATCATGGGTGTGGTGCTGATTGCAGCGCCGTGGATATTTGGTTTTGCCAGAGATGGCGCCGAAACCTGGGTGCCGGTGGTATTAGGAGCCGGTGTTATTCTGTATAGTTTATTGACAGATTACGAGTTGGGTATGAATCCTGTTATCTCGATGCGTACTCACCTGATGCTTGACCTGGTTGGAGGCGTGATACTGGCTATTTCACCCTGGTTATTTGGCTTTGCCAATTATATCTGGCAGCCACACTTAATCCTGGGTATCCTTGAAATAGGTGCTGCATTGATGACAAAACAGGTGCCTGCTACTGAAAGAAGACAACATCACCATCATACGCCAGCACATTAATAAATACCGATCTAAGTAAGGATAGATGTTGCCAACAGGGCTAATCCCGGTTTGTAAAGCCGGGATTTTTGTTTTTTGTCATGAATCCCTGTCATTAGATGTAAATTCTTATGTGGATCAATTAACAGGAGGTACTTTTATCGAAATCAAAGACGATGAAACGGCTCAAACTTGTTTTTACAGCTTCTTTGTTATTTTTTGTAGTAATGAATTCCTGTTCACAACAGAATGCCCCGGGTGTTTCTTCCATTGTGGGCGTTTTTGTGGCAAGCACGCCATGTAGTCAGGGTACAAGACCATTGCCCGGAATTGCTACCAACGCAGATTGCGAACTCATTAAATGGAAATTGACACTTTATCAGCATGAGGTTACAAAAGCACCAACCACTTATCAACTTCACGCCGTATATGGATTGCCGAAGCAGGGAACTACAGGATTTATCGGCGGCGGAAAAAATATTGAAATAGGAGGGAAGTGGTCTATCGTTAAAGGTACTGCATCAGATGGCCATGCGATCGTTTATCAGTTGCATGATATAGAAACAAACAAAACAATTTCGTTTTTAAAACTCAACGACAATTTGCTGCATGTACTCGACAGTGAACAGCATTTGATGATAGGAAGTGCTGCCTGGAGTTACACTTTGAACAGGATCGATAATAAATAAAAAAATATTATGAAATATGTTTTGATTTTAATGGTCACTGCTTTTTGTTCCTTACTCGGAAATCTTTCAATAGCACAAACTGCGGCGATTGACAATAAACTTTCACAAAGCATTACTTTCCGGCCTATACCAAAGGGGGCGTCTGTTTCGGGCATCTTTGAAGGAAGACCTCCCTGTAACATAGCAAAACAATTAAAAATAGCAACGTCCTCTGAATGCGAAAAATTAAAATGTAACCTTACCCTTTACCAGGATTCGGTAACAATGCAACCAACTACCTATGTCTTATTGATTTCGGGAGGCGGCGATGTAGTTAAAGCGGCAGACGGGAGTTCTTACCGGCAGAAAGTAATCAAAGGAAAATGGACAATTAGTAAAGGCATAAAAGAGAACCCTGCTGCAACACTTTACGGATTGGAATTAGACCCCGGCACTTACCTGTATTTGTTGAAAGGAGACGAAAATGTCCTTTTTGTGCTGGATGAAAACAAAGAATTCAGCGTTGGTAATGAAGATTTCAGTTATACCCTGAATCGAGTAGAGCTGGTGCCGGGAAATAAGTGATCCCTTATTGGACTACCCCCCCGATAACTACTAGGGTTTGTAGGTATTTTACCAGTGAATAACTATTTATCTCCCTGTTATTCGTATGCAAATCAAAACTTATCTATTTTTGCCGCACTATTTAACCTGATTCCTATATGAAAACACAACCGGCACCCGATCACCGCTTTTGCGAACCCCTTTTTATACCCCATTCTTTAGATATATACAAACTGATCGCCTGTTGTAATCCCTTTATTTACAAAGTCAAACAAAACATATAGCGGCGCCTGTCCTGTATGGTAGTCTTTGTACCGCTTCCGTCATCTTATGAAACCCACTCTTTTTAAAATACTGCCCTGAACGGGGACAGATCCTGAAAACCTGCGCTTGCCATTCATTATCTATTGATTATAATTTAAATATGAAGAGATGTTTACTCTTTTAGTGGTAAACCGTACCTGACCGTTTATGAGTACTTCTAACCGCTATTACCTGTTTGGGCTGCTTCTTGGTTTGTTGTGTTGCTGTGGTGCGTTTACCGCCATGGCGCAGACAACCCCTGATTTCTCCATCAACAAGAATGAAGGCTGTATTCCGCTCGGCGGCGTAAACTTTACCGACATGTCCTCGGGCGGCATCGTAGTGCGTCGCGACTGGAACCTGGGCAATGGCACTATTATCAACAATGGCGCCGCCATCGTGGGCACCAACTATTTAACAGCCGGTACGTTTATCGTAACCCTCACTGTTACTTTTTCCAATGGCGATGTAAAAACCAAACAGGATGTGGTAACCGTGCACCCGAAACCTGTAGCCGCTTTTACCGGCGATGATCTGGCCGGCTGCGCACCCCACACCGTACATTTCACCAACCAGGCCACTACAGCTACCGGTACCATCACCAATTACCTGTGGGATTTTGGCGCCGGTGGCAGTTCCGATCCCAATCCCGCCTTCACCTACAACACCAACGGTAATTACAACGTATCGCTGATCGTTACCAACAACTGGGGCTGTACCAGCGATGCGGCTATTATAACGCAATACATACAGGTATACACGAAAGTGAATGCTTCATTTACGATCCCAACTTATTACAGTTGCGATACGCCTTTCACCGCCAACTTTGTAAATACCAGCACAGGCGGCGGCATAATAACTTATTTGTGGGATTTTGGCGACGGCCAAACTTCAACTGATGTCAATCCCAGCCATACCTACATCAATACCGGCGCTTACACAGTTACGCTCACTGCAAAGAATGGAACCAATTGTACCAGCACGTCTGTGCGTGCCAATGCAATACTGGCAGGCAAACCAACCGGTAGTATTACCGCGCCGGATACCGTATGTGCCAACGCCGCTACGGCGCTAAACGGTACCATTACACCTGCGGCTTTTATCTCCACAGTAAAATGGTTGTTTCCCGATAACAATACAACACAATTTGGACAGAACGTTTCACATACGTTTACCACACCTGGCGATTACGATGTTTTGATGGTCGCCTATAACGCCGCCGGGTGTAACGACACGGCGCACCACATCATAAATGTGCGGCCCGCCACGTTACCTGATTTTTCAATGGATAAAATGGTTGGCTGCAGTGTGCCTTTTCCCGTTCAGTTTACTAATGGGAGCAGTCCCACCATTGATTTGAAATACGATTGGAATTTTGGTGATGGCGTGCACGATGCCACTGCCGATCCGGCGCATACGTACAACAATTTTGGAAATTATACCGTAACCCTTACCATCACCGACACCATTACCGGTTGCACCGCTTACATGCAGAAACCGAATGTGATCAGAATTCAGCAGCCGCAGGTAGATTTTATCTATACACCGCACGATGGCTGTAAACCGCTACCGGTAAAAGCCACGGCACGTGTAACCAACCTCGTTGACCCGATCGTAAGTTATGAATGGGATTTTGGTGATGGTTATACCACGACCACAACGGTCGACAATGCTTCGCATACCTACACCGCTGCCGGTGGTTATCCTGTTACATTGAAAATCATTACGGCACAGGGCTGCACGGTTACTTCCATTGCCAGGACTGTTACTGTGGCCGACATTTGCGACGATGATGGTTCTGGCGGTGGAGGTGGGGGAGGAGGTGGCGGCGGCGGCTTCACCATTGGTAAAACCTGTACTGATAAATATACCCTTACGCTCACCGATACCATCGTCAACACAGTTCCGGTTAGCTGGGACTTTGGCGACGGCTCACCACTATACACAACGCCGCCGCTGAATCCCGTTACACATACCTTTCCCACAACAACTACCAAATACGTGGTGGAGCTCACACGCAGGGACACGCTCACCAACATGGTGACAAGCGGTAAGGTGCGTGTGATCATTATCGATGAACATGCCAATTTTGCACCGGACGTTACCGATATCTGCAACAACAAAACGGTGAACTTTAACACCATCGGTATCGATTCGTCGCTCATCAACAAATACACCTGGGATTTTGGCGACGGTACGCCGCGCTACACCATCAACAACAGAAATTATTACAACGGCACTGGCTTTTATCTGAATGGCAATACATCGCACCTGTACACCAGTACCGGCGTGTTTTATGTAAAGCTGATCATTGAAGACAAAATGGGTTGTCTCGATTCGTTACTGTATCCGGTGCCGGTTACGGTGAAAGGTCCGGCCGCAGGTTTTATGGGCCTGCCCCTCACTACCTGTGAGCCAAGCCTGTTGGTGAATTTTACAGATACCAGCAAACAGAACGGCAGTACGCCCATTGTGGAATGGAACTGGAATTTTGGCGATGGCGCCCCGGTGTATACCACCACCCAGGATACGGCCCTTTCACATACCTATACCAACAGCAGTTATGTACGTTTTTATACGGTATCACTTTCGATAAAAGATGCCATCGGCTGTACGGCACAGGCTACCTATAATAGTTATGTAAAAGCCTATCGGCCCAAAGCGGCCTTTTTCAGTTACGATACCTTAAAATGCGGCAGTACCAGCGTGGTTATGTACAACAGCTCTTCCGCCTATAATGCCACTTACCTGTGGGATTTTGGCGATGGCGCTACGGCTACCAGCTACAATGGCTCACATACCTATAGTACAGACGGCAATTACGATCTCAAACTGGTCGCGAAGGATGAGAATGGCTGTATGGATAGTGTGAGTGTGCCTGCTTACATCAGGCTGGTAAAACCCAAAGCCGATTTCAGTGTACGGGATACCAGCAATTGTGCACCGGTGGGTGTGTTGTTTGCAGACAGCTCACTCTATGCCAATAAATATGTTTGGGATTTTGGCGATGGCGGTACCGGCTCTACAGACGAAGATCCTTCGCGCCACATTTACCCGGTGCCCGGTTATTATCCCGTAAAGCTGCGCATTACCGGCGTAAGCGGTTGTATCGATTCCATTACGAAGATCATTCAAATCAAAGGACCGATCGGGCTGTTGCATGCAGGCAATTCCATAGGTTGCACACCGTATAACTTGCCCTTGCGTATAACCGGTAGCAATATCAGCACCTATGCATGGGATTATGGCGATGGCACACCGGTGCAAACTTCAATTTCAGATTCTGTTGTGAACCACGTGTATCCGCTGGCTGGTAAATTCTTGCCCAATATTGTATTGACGAGCCCTGAAGGTTGTACGTTCACTTTAAAAGCAAGAGACTCCATTATTGTAGATTCTGCGTATGCTGCTTTCAACATTGACCGTCCGGTACGTTGTTTCAATGACCGGGATGTACAGTTTACCAATCAATCAGCCACCGCCTTCGGCGCTGTGTCGTACAAATGGTCGTTTGGCGATGGACAGGGATCTGCACAAACAGATCCTTTATATACTTACGGCGCCACGGGAGAATACGATATTTCATTTATTGTGAACAGTTTTTACGGATGTTCCGATACGGTAGTAGCACCGGTAAAGATCTTTACCAAACCGGTGATGCAGATAAATGGCCTTGTGGAAAAATGTGCGCAGCAGACTATAGATTTCCATTCAACCGTAAGCTCCCAGGACCAAATCATTCAATATACCTGGACGCTGAATAGTAATACCATCAGCAGTGCCGATACCGCCTCACATTATTTTGCCAATGCCGGTTTGTATAATCTGGCGTTTACCGTGAATACAAAATATGGTTGCCAGGTAACCGAAGATACCGCCATCGCCATACATGCATTGCCGGTGCCTGCCGCCTCACCAAAAGATACAACGGTTTGTATCGGCAGCCTGGTGCCATTGCAGGCCAATGATGGCACGCAGTATAGCTGGCAGCCGGTTATCAACATGCAGAATGCTGCCACTGCTACACCTGTTGTCACCGCTTTACAGGCAACACGGTATTATGTGACCGTCACCAATACTTTTGGTTGTGTGCAGAAAGACAGTGTGCGCATTGTGGTAGATGAAAAAGTGCGGTTACAGCAAAGCAATGATGAGTTGATCTGTCGTGGTGATCAAACCCGGCTGTTAGCCAGTGGCAATACCAACCATTTTGAATGGACGCCGGTGGCAGGGTTGAACAGTCCGCACAGCGCTTCAACAGCGGCATCGCCTAATCAAACCACTAACTACCAGGTAGTAGGCTATAGTCGCAACACCTGCCCCAACGATACCGGTTTTGTGCTGGTAACCGTGGCCAACCTGCCTGTGGTGGACCTGGGCCCGGATCGTACAATAGATGCCGGACAGGTCACTACCTTTTCACCCACGGTGAGCGCCGATGTGGTGAATTATATGTGGTGGCCTGCTGTAGGGCTTAGCTGCACCACCTGTAAAACACCGCAGTTTGTGACAGATAACGACATCGTGTATCACCTGCGTGTGACCACACAATATGGATGTACATCTGATGACGAGGTGCGCATTGTTGTGCCTTGCGGCAAAGGTGCTGTGTATATACCCAACGCATTTACGCCAAATGGTGACGGAAAGAACGAAGTGTTCAACATAAAAGGTTATGGAATTCAGCGGGTGAAAAGCTTCCGCATCTTTAACCGCTGGGGACAGTTGGTCTTTGTACGCGAGAACTTCCAGCCAAACGACCGCAATGCCGGTTGGAATGGCCTTTTCAACGGTAGGACCGCCGAGGCCGGCGCTTATGTGTACATCGCTGAAGTTACCTGCAATGAAAACAAACCTATTGTAATAAAAGGAACGGTGATGCTGATTCGCTAATATAGCAGCGGTTTAGGATTGTTCAAGCACATAAATACTGACGCCGATTGCATCTACCTGTACGTTTTCCTGCCGTATGCACCAGGGCATGAACTGGTTGACGAAAGATTTGGCTATTAATCGCTGTGGTGTGCTGAGAATAATGAGGGTTCCTTTTTGTAAAAAATAGGTGAGCACATGAAAGAGGGTTTCAAATTCAACCGGATCATAATTGATATCGCTCAGCAATAATACATCCGGGTGCAGGTTGTCAGGCAGTTGATGCCAGTCCAACTGAAGGCTTACCATATTGTCAAAACCGTTGTGGTTGATCACCTGTTGCAACACCTGCACGGCTTCGTCACTCTGATCGCTGACATAAACTTTTTTAGCTCCTAATCCCGCTGCTACCAACGAAGGCAAACCGAGGCCTGCCGCCAGTTCCAGTACCTGTTTATCAAAAACATAATAGTCGTGGTTGTCCAGAAAGGTACTGAGTGCGGTAGCCGCTGGCCAAATCTGCGCCCAGTAGGGGAAAGGCACTGCGAAACCTTGCTGCATCAGTCGTTCGTAATTTGCTTTTATGGTTGCCTGCACAGGTATCAGCAGCTCCAGGCTCATTCCTTTGAAAAAGAGAGAACGTACTTCCAGGGTGTCATTGATAAATGGGATATTGGCAGAAGGTGTTTGCATGCAGTGAAGGTACCCTATTTATATTCGGGAGAGGGGGAAACAAATATCGGGATGAATCAGTAATTATTGATTGTAATTCCTTATCGTAGGCGTATTAGCTGGGGAATAATAGGGTGAATAACCATTGTAGGTGCTTCTGCTTACGCCAATGCTACCGGAAATGGAAAATGTTCTTTCCTCGTTGGTATACATCAGGCCCATATATACAGCCGGATTGATGTCAAAGTTGTTGGCGTTTGCGTTCATAAAACGATTGGTCTTGTTAACGCCCGGTTGATAAAATGGACTGGTGCCATGGTAAAAAGTAGGCGTTGCAGAAACGCCTGCGAAGGCGAATACGTTATTGGTTAATTGCCTGTTAATTTGCAAGCCCACCGGCGCCGATAAAAAGGTGCCACTACCACCCTTAAAAGCAATAAAGCCTGTGGAAATACCGGCATATTTGGTGACAAACCATTTCTTTTGCTGGTGATTGGAGTCGGGCAACTGGTTAAAATGCCTGAAGGCAGGATGCATGCCATTCACAGCCCCAAAAGTTAGAGGGGACTGAGCCTTTACAGCCCCAGCGGATAGTAGAATCGCGGCAAAAAGGATTATCCGTATCATTTCCATAAAGATAAGGTTCCTTTTTTATAAATTTCGTTAATGTAAGTTTCAATATATAATAGGTTCAGAATAGCGGAGTTGACCCTTTTGCCGGAAGCAGTTTTGCCGGTTTTTCTTATCTTCATAGTCTTCTGTGATATCTCATCTCATTCCCCCGTCTCACTATCCGCTGCATCAACAGGCTTTGATTGCGGTGAGCCTTTTTGTCGAAAGAAGATTGATAGTACTACAATAGCAAAAACAGATAGAAATTCACTTTGCCAGTTTTGAAATGATTCAAACCAAAAGCGGGTATCTGTAATATAATTACTTATTGTTTCCGGTGGCAGTCCTTTCATGGCAAGCTGTTCATTTTCGTCCTTACAACTTCCATACAAATGCATAATAAAAGAAATGATAAACAATATAACAAGCACGAGACTGAGCGAGTGCTTATAGATATGTAAAAGCCAGCCCCCTTTGTAAACTGGCCAGGGCGCATCTTTGCGGGAAGGATCGGGCTCGCGATCTACTTCTTCTTCCTCATCCATTTTTTTAGACTCAGATGAACCTTTCTGTCTAAGCGAAATAGTCATGATCACAAATAACGCCATTTGTAAAAACTCGCTTTCCCAATTTTCAAATGTTGCCTGAATAAAATGTCCTGAATGACTGTATGTCGCAAGACTAATGGCGGGCTTTCCGTGCTCTTCCCTTTCCTTATTATATTCCCTGAATCCGGTTAACCATTGACCCGCCATTGAAATGATAAATAGAATGATGAATGCAGTGGATAGTCCATTGTTTCTTGCCCAGGATTTCATAATTGGGGTTTGAATTAATATTTACCAAAGGCATACCAATCGGAACACTTCATATTGGGAATATATTTTCCCAACCCCTTGCAATACAAGTGTTTCATGGTTTATCCCAGATGGTACAGCGTTTGAATCATATGTATTGAAGTACGATTATCTCTAATCATTAATTTTTATAAAATAAAAACTACAAATATGTCAAAAGCTAAAACAACCCCGGTAAAAAAACAACAAAATAAGGCCAGCGCCGGTAAAGGCAATTCTCAGTTAGAAAAGTTTTTTTTGGATGCGGTGAAGGACTTGTATTGGGCTGAAAAGCATCTTACCAAAGCGCTTCCAAAGATGCAGGAGGCTGCTACAACAACAGAGTTACAATCGGCCATTGAGGAGCATCTTGCCCAAACCGAAACACATGTAACACGTCTGGAAAAAGTGTTTTCTATCCTTGAAGAAAAGGCTCAGGCCAAGAAATGTGAGGCTATGGAGGGATTGGTGAAAGAAGGCGAGACAATAATAGAAGAAACTGAAGAAGGCTCATTGACACGCGACGTTGGTATCATTGCTGCTGCTCAAAAAGTGGAGCATTATGAAATTGCAACTTACGGCACGTTGGCTCAATTAGCTATAACCATCGGTCAAGCTGAAATAGCAGAAATATTAAATCAAACGTTGGAAGAAGAAAAGCAGGCCGACGCTAACCTGACTGCCATTGCTGAAAATAACATTAACTACGAAGCGGAACAGGAAGGACCAGAAAGCGAATAATTTTTTTTGATCCCTAACCTCTCATAATTATTACTGGGCATTAAGTAGGCTGCTGCAAATGTTGTAGCGCCTACTTACTTTATTAGCTGGATATACCCCTGCCCGAACTTGCTTTGAATTAAATATTCTTTTACCATTTACACGAATTAATAAGTATGGCTACAAAAAAAGACGCCTCAAGAAAAAAGGCCAGTACGGGCAAGATCAATGAAATTGAACCCAATAAAGAGGACAGTCAGGGTGAATTAATGACCACCAACCAGGGTGTGAAGATCAATGACGATCAGAATTCATTAAAGGCCGGTGATCGGGGCGCTACATTATTGGAGGATTTTATTCTCAGGGAAAAAATTACTCATTTCGATCACGAGCGAATACCGGAAAGAATAGTGCATGCAAGAGGTTCCGCTGCTCATGGCGTTTTTAAATTGTATGAACCCCTGGGAGATATTACGCAAGCGAATTTTTTAAATGATACGGATACAGAGACGCCTGTATTCGTTCGTTTCTCCACCGTAGCTGGTTCGCGCGGTTCTTCGGACCTGGCCAGAGATGTGCGCGGATTTGCTGTAAAATTTTATACTCAGGAAGGAAATTTTGATCTGGTTGGCAATAACATGCCGGTATTTTTTATTCAGGATGCTATTAAGTTTCCTGATCTTATACATGCCGTGAAACCTGAGCCGCACAACGAAATTCCACAGGCCGCATCAGCCCACGATACTTTCTGGGATTTTATTTCATTGATGCCTGAGTCCACACATATGATCATGTGGGTGATGAGCGATCGTGCCATTCCGCGCAGCCTTCGGATGATGGAAGGTTTTGGCGTGCATACTTTCCGGTTCATTAATGCGAAGGGTGAAGGAAGTTTTGTAAAGTTTCACTGGAAACCTTTGCTCGGTGTGCATTCTGTGGCCTGGGATGAAGCGCAGAAGATATCCGGTAAGGACCCTGATTTTCATCGTCGCGATTTATGGGAAGCCATTGAGAATGGTGCATTTCCGGAGTGGGAATTAGGGGTCCAGGTTGTTGCGGAAGCGGACGAACATACATTTGATTTTGACTTGCTTGATCCAACTAAATTAATTCCTGAAGAGCTTGTTCCGGTTCGTCGCATTGGTCGTCTTACGTTGAATCGTAATCCTGATAACTTTTTTGCCGAGACGGAACAGGTAGCCTTTCACGTTGGAAATATAGTGCCGGGAATTGATTTTACCAATGACCCCTTATTACAGGGCAGGCTCTTTTCTTATACAGATACGCAACTGATTCGTTTGGGTGGTCCCAACTTTCATGAAATACCTATCAACAGACCCGTAGTAGCAATACATAACAACCAGCGTGATGGGTATATGCGCCAGCAGATCAATAAAGGAAGAACAAGTTACAATCCCAATTCTTTAGGTGGCGGCTGTCCCTTCCAGGCAGGTATGAAGCAGGGCGGATTTACCTCGTATGCCGAAAGGATCGATGCGAAGAAGGTTAGAGAACGAAGCAAAAGTTTCTTTGATCATTTCAGCCAGGCAAAATTATTTTTTAACAGCCAGTCCGAACCGGAAAAACAACATATCGTAGATGCTTTTTCATTTGAATTGGGTAAGGTTGAAACCAAAGAAATAAGGGAACGCATGTTATCCATACTGCGCCATGTTGATGAAGGACTGGCGGCAAGGATCGCTTATAATCTGGGTTTACATGTTTTGCCTCCTGCTGCCATTATCAATCACAGCATACCGGCCGACGGAAATCCTGACAATTTTCAACCGGTCAATAAACCATCTTCCCTCGATGTATCTGCTGCCCTGAGCATGGCCTTCACGATAAAAGATTCTATCAAAAGCCGGAAAATTGCCATTCTGGCCGCAGATGGCGTGAACGACGAATCGGTAATAGCCATGCAGGATGCGTTGATAGATCAGGGCGCGATCGTGGAAATTGTTGCACCTCGGCTGGGCACTATCATTGGTGATCAAAAAACAATTATTCCTATCAAACACAGCTTTTTGACAACCTCGTCTGTTCTATTTGATGCGGTCTATGTGCCGGGTGGTATAAATAGTGTGGCCACGCTGGCAAGTGATCCGGACGCTGTTCATTTCCTGAACGAGGCGTACAGGCATTGTAAACCCATCGCTGCCGATCAGGGAGCCAGGCAGGTCATTGAAGCCACTTATTTTTCGAAAAAAATACCGACTGAAATCAGTGACGATGCTGCCATTGAAGATGGAGTTGCCATCAATGAAGACATTGCTCAGTTGATAACAGCATTTTCAAAGATCATTTCTCTTCACCGGTTTTGGGATAGAGAGACCAGCAGGAAGGTCCCCGCCTGAAAGGGATAATATTTATTTTATCATTCATTAAAACTAAAGATCATGACCGATAACCTAAGTAAAACCGTTCAACTGGATGATAGCAGCATTACTATTAATCAGGAATATGAATTGGAGTATTGGGCAAAAAGAATGAATGTAAGTAAAGAAAAAATTAAAATGGCTGTTGCTGCAGTAGGGTTTAAGGTTGCAGATATACAGGACTGGCTGAAGGATAATCAATGAAATATCGCTTGTTACATGATTTTTTAACGTCTGCAGTCCATTAAAAAAATCCGATATGAAAAGTGAATCTGTTTGGCTAATCGATGGAGATACCGATGATCAGGAAATGGTTCAGCAGGTATGGAAGGAACTGGATTTGAAGAATGAGCTGGTATTTTTAGAAAATGCTGAAGAAGCAATGAATGCCCTTGCCAAAGTGGAAACAGCGCCCTTCATTATTATCAGCGAATTAAATTTTCCCAGGATCAATGGTTTTCAATTGCGCGAAAAGATGTTAGCTGTTAACTCTAAAAAGTTTAAAAGTGTCCCCTTTATTTTCTGGACAGCCCAGGCCTCGGAAGACCAGATTACCCAGGCCTATAATCTTTCGGTACATGGGTTTTTTATTAAAGAAACCCGGTTTGAAGATTTAAAAATGACATTTACACATATTCTGAATTACTGGCTAAAAAGCCAAATGCCTTCTAAAACGAGTAATCAATAATTCCATGAGGTTATGCTCACGGTGACGCTAAAGGTAATAAAGAGCCGCTAAATAATATATGTAAGTATTGTTCTTACTTGAGGTTATACAATTCAGTAGAACCAGTTTTGCGGAGGGGCCGCCACTCATCACATTTTTTTAGGGTTGTTGGCAGGGATTTTTAAATTGTAAATAAATTTCCCATGCCCCAGTCTACCTTCCATGCCGTTATCCTTGGCTTACTATTACCCTTCACTGTTGCTGCACAGGAAAAAGGAATACATTTCGAACATGCACTTTCCTGGGGGGATGTGAAGGCTAAAGCAAAGGCAGAGAACAAGTACATCTTTATGGATTGCTTTACCACCTGGTGCGGCCCCTGTAAGTATATGAGCACTGTTATTTTCCCACAGGGCGAGGCCGGAGATTTTTTTAATGACAAATTCGTAAACATCGAAGTGCAACTGGATACCACAGCCAAAGACAATGACCAGGTGAAACGCTGGTATGCCGATGCACATACTATCATGACCCAATATGCGATCAATGCTTTTCCTACCTATCTTATTTTTGCTCCCGATGGACGTGTGCTGCATCGCATCGTAGGCGGCAGTAATACAGCCAAAACGTTCATTGATGAAGTGCAGCAAGCCTTTGATACCACTAAGCAGTATTACACAAGGTTGCATCAGTTTGAAAACGGCAGGCGTGACAGCAGCTTCCTTTATCAACTGGCCATTCAAGTCTACGATGCCTATGATATGCCCACAGGCAAGAAGATAATGAAAGCCTTTCTGGCTGGTCAGCCCAACCTTTTTACACCCGCAGCGCTTAAACTGATAACCACTTACACTACACGGTCCACTGACGAATACTTTGGCTTCCTTGCCGAACATGCCCCTGAAATAAACCACGTGATGGGAGCTGGCAAAGCCGAAAATAAAGTGCGGTCCATTTACCTGAATGAAGGCAACAGGCTCGGCTGGGGCAAAAGCGTTCCCGATTGGGGTGACGTTCAAAAAAAGATCGCCGCCAAATTACCCGGCGAAGCAGCAGAAATAACAATGCGCATCAAAATAAACTATTTCAATACCAAAAGGGACTGGCCCAACTTTGAAAAGGCCATCGTTGCCTACATGAAGCAGTACAGCCACCTGATGAATGACGGAGAATTGAACAGTCTTGCCTGGAATGTTTTTGAGCATTGTTCGGATATGACATGTGTTGCACAGATCCTCGACTGGAGCAAGCAGCTGAAAGATGCGAAGGAGCCGGCTTTCCTGGATACTTATGCCAACCTCCTGTATAAGTTGGGAAAAAAGGATGCCGCCATTGCCCTGGAGCAGAAAGCCCTCGACCTGAGCCCTACCAATGACCGGTCAGGTGTTCAGTCCACGATCGATAAAATGAAGAAGGGAGAAAAGACCTGGAATTAAACGATCCTTATATCTGTAACCATTGGCGTTGGGTAAAATTTAATCTGCCAGTGACTTCTATGCGGCTGTTGTAACCAAAACATGCGTTTGTTTTTTCTACGTAACTTTCGTACATTTACGAAAACTTCGTAATTGATGGAACGTCTTACCGAACAGGAAGAAAAAACAATGATGGCTATCTGGCAGGCTGGGACCGGTTTTGTGAAAGATTTTATGATTGCCATTCCGCCGCCCAAACCTCCATATACCACCCTGGCATCTACTGTTAAAAACCTGGAGAAAAAGGGCTTCCTGAAAGGGGAGCGTTTCGGTCATGGTATCCGATACAAGGCTAAGATCAGCGAAGGGGATTACAAAAAACGTTTCATGAGTGGTTTTGTAAGCAATTATTTTAAAAGCAACTATAAGGAGCTGGTTGCCTCTTTTATAAAGGATAAAAAATTAAATGCAGCAGACCTGAAAGAGATCATCAACCTCATTGAAAATCCTGAAAAGTAACGTATGCCATATCTTTTTGTAATTCTCATTAAGATCAACCTGGTACTCGCTTTTTTTGCTATTGCCTATTATCTCATTTTACGCCGGTTGACCTTTTATGTGCTGAATCGCATTTTTCTTGTATTGGGTATTCTTTTTTCCTCGCTGTATCCATTCATCGATCTAACGGATTTTTTTAATAACCAACAACAATTCAGTCCGCAGATAACGACGTTTATACCGGCTATCAACGAACGCGTACAGGAACTTTCACCGGTTGGTTTTATGGCTCGATACGGGCAACTCATCAGCATCCTGTTTTATACAGGTGTTGCGGCCATGACGGTAAGACTCATTTTGCAGTTTGTTTCGCTGTACAGGTTGCATAAAAACTCTACAAAGGGACTTGTTAATGATGTTCCCGTAAGAATTTTATCAGAACCGGTAAACCCGTTCTCCTTCTGGCAAACGATCTATATTAATCCATCGTTGCATACAACCAGGGATTTACAATCTATTCTGGCGCACGAAGATGTTCATGTTAAACAGTGGCATACGCTCGATATTCTGCTGGCCGAATTAAGCGTGGTATTTTACTGGTTCAATCCGGGTGTATGGCTGATGAACAAAGCTGTGAAGGAAAACCTGGAATTTATTACCGACGAGAAAGTACTGAAAAGAGGCGTTGATAAAAAAGCCTATCAGTACAGTCTGCTCAATACAGGGAACGGGGTAGCAGCAGCTTCATTTACAAACAGCTTTAATATAGCTGATCTAAAGAAGCGCATTCGAATGATGAATGTCAGGCGTTCATCCCGGTTAACACTGAGCCGGTATGCATTCGTATTACCGGTATTATTGCTGACAGCCCTGTCGTTTACCGTGTCAAAAAAGAAAGTGATCAATTATTTTGCACCGGTAGCGCCACAGATTGTTTACGCAAAGGTAACAGGCGCATCAGCCAATGAACGGGGGGCTGCAACAAAAAGACTGGCCAATAGATCAGCTAAACCGCATACCGTTCATTCCCTTCGCCTGGCTAATGCCAATAGCACTGTTGATGTGCCTGATAACTATACTGCTACTGATACAGGGACTCTTCCTACTTCACCGGCGATTAAAATTCAGCAACCGGTACATGGAATAAGTGGTAACGCTCTCCTCTATAAGAAAGTGTACGCTTCCGGCGCCAGCTCGCTTATACCCACTGCCAGCCGCCAACAGGATAGTAATGTTGCTGTGAAGCTGGTTTATTCGCTTCGGTTACGCAAGGGTAAGGCCCCAGGCGCAATAAGTCCCGCAATCATCAATTACCTGCCAAAAAACTCCCGGGGTTTATCATTACCCCCAAATACAAATGACAATAACATAAAGATTGTGCAGGGTTATCCGGCGCCTCGCAAACAGATCACCCAGCTACCAGGAACTACAGGAACGGGAAATGTTAGGATCGTGCAGGGTTATCCGCTTCGGGACCAGCAATAAAAACCAGTGACAACTACAGGTTGAATGTGGCACGTACAATGGCCATTCTGCCTCTTAGTTGGAAACTGCTTACCGCAAACTGATTGGCATTCAGGTGAAGCGTTTCATAATTTTTTATATTGGCCAGGTTGGTAATGTCCAGCTCCAGGTCCATACGGAATTTACTCAATTTATAACGCATACTGGCATCTACAAACAAGTAACTGATGTTAGTTACATGGGCCTGTGCACTGTACAGGTGCCGGCCTTTCGCGTTGAGGAAACAATTTTTGAATGGTGAATAACCCATAGTGATACGCTGGTCAAACTGCTTTATTGTATTGACCGTTGCACCCGCTTTATAACGTTGCTGGCTGGCTGTCCATAGTCCGCTGGCGTTGTAGTTAACAGTTACAAGCCCGAACCTGCTGTCAACACCGGCTGTCAGCGAAATGGCATCACTGGTAAATGGCAGCTGTTCATCATTGATAAACCGGTTGCTGTAATTTCTGCTGAAAGTGGTTTTTAATGAGGCGGTCGTTTTCAAAAAAAGCAGGTATTTGCTGATGCTGGCATTGGCGCTCCAGGTGCTCTGGTCATTTTCATAAGGCAACAATACCGTTCGTTGCACATTGTTGGTATATACACGGGAGAGTATCGAGTTTGCTTTTATCTTATTGTAATTGATGCCTGCGCCGGCAAACAGCATAATGATACTCCGCTGAAATTTATAGTTGATGCCTGTTCCGGAAGAAGCCAGTTCCTGTAGATCCGCATCATTGGCGGTTAGCGAGCGGTAGTTGGTCAATATGGCGCCCCTGTAAACGCCGGAAATATTACCCATGTTGTTTTGATAACTATACCTGATGCTTAGGTCGTCTTCATCGTTGATCGCGAAACGAAGCTGGGCCGCCGGATTCATAAAGAATCGGTTTGATCTGCTGTTTAGTGCATACGCATCCTGGTAATAGCGGATAGACTGCCATGATACCGGTGTAGCAATACTTGCATCCCAGCCTTTCTTTTTTATGGAAAGCGAAGGATTGAAATAGAGCCTGTCTCTTTGCCAGTGCAGATCATTGCCTGCGTCGCCTTTATAAGCAGTTTCAGTATTGTCGGTTTGGGTGAGGCGAAGTTCAGAAAGCAATGTTTGCCGTTCATTGATAATGCCCGCTTCAAAAGTCTTTCTAAAAGCGTTATTTCCGGTATTGTAAGCTACCATCGCATTGCTGAAGAAACCAGGTGTTTTGGCAGTCTGGTTAATGGCGGAATAGGGGAGGCCTTCATTCAGGATATCGCTATTTAAACCGGTGTCGATGTAAAATCGCTGCGGATTGTTGTAATAATTAACAAACCACCGCATTTCCATAAAGCTTTTATTTTTCAGTTCGGGTATCCAATGAAAATGATTCGACAGATCATAGTTGCTTTCATGCAGGCGCTGCCTGAATGCATTGCCGTTAAAATCCATATAACTATGACTACTGTTGCCAGTGACATTAAAACGGAGATTATCGGTGAGGTAAAGATGTTTTTTATTGGCTGTGGCAGAAAAAGACGTATTTACCAGGAATGGCCTGTTCACCCCGTTCTGTTTTTCATTGTAGTAGATCGTATCACCTTGCAGGTAATTTTCCTGCGTGCCGGAATAATGAATGGTATTGCGATCAAAAAATGCCTGGATGTTTGAACGTAGCTGCCATTCGTTTTTCGTATTTACCAGGTTGTTGGTATGGATAGCCGCCGACCTGTTGAAATAATAGTTTTTGCGGGGCAGGTTGGGCGTGGGCGTTCCTGCAGACAGCAAAGCATTCGGGCGCGAATTATCGCCGGTAAAAGAAGAGGCCGCAGACCGTACAAAATCATCGCTATAATCAATGCCGCTGTTGTTTGCTTTTAGCACATTGAGCATTTTGAATCTTTTGTTAAAGGTCATGGTGTTCAGGGCAGCATCATATTGTTCAGGCAGCCCGGCGCCAAGCATGACCTGCCCCGAAAGTTTCAGGCTGTTTTCATCTTTCAATACCAGGTTTATTGCCACAGCATCGGTCGGTTTTTTGTTCTGAAGCATCTTGATGGGTTGGTGGTGCTGAATGACCTCCACATTTTTGATCATTTCTTTAGAGATGACTTTGGGCGCCAGCCTGTAACTGCCATCTATAAGGTCATCGCCATGAATGTAGAGGTTGGCAATGGGCTGTCCGTTGAAAAAGATCTCCCCATTTTCTGAAATGGTAATACCCGGCATGTGCCTTAGTACGTCGCCAATGGTGCGGTCTTCCGGGCGGGTAAAGGAAGCTACGTTGTAGTTCAATGTATCGCCATTACGATCGATGACAGGTTTTGCTTTTACTTCCACCTGCGACAGCACTGTCGCTTTTTTTTCCATTACAAAATCGTACATGCTTTTGCCTTCTGTAAGAGCTTGTCGTACTTTTTTATAACCCAGGTGGTTTACTTCAATGAACAGGAAAGGAATGTGTGCCGTATCGGGCAGGGTTAGTACGTATTTGCCACTGCCATCGCTTTCGCAGAAGGTCAATATAAGTCCCTGGTTGTTGGTAAGCAATACACTGGCATATGGAATAACTTCCCCTGATGCGTTTTTCAATTGACCTGTTATTTGTTTTTGTTGCGCATGCGCTCTGTTTGTTAAAAACAGCAGCGCGATCCCTGTTTTCAGGGCGAGCAGGAACAAGTCATGTTTTTTCATGCTATACGTGGCTTTGTTGGAGCAAAGGAGTATCAGGGTCCCGCAGGGCGGGACCTTTTCATTTTTTCCGGTAATAGGAATCAGCTATTTTTTACTCAACTCAAGCGGGTTGTTGGTAGCGGCGACCGTTTCTTTTCTGAATTTTTCCAGCAATACTTTGGCGTTCTCGCCCATATTCAATTTTCCCGTAGAATCTACATAGCCAAGGGGGACCGATGAAAGTTCCGGAGTACCCGCCGGCCTTTGGGATAGCACGATTCCCTGTGGATCATTCAGCCATGCCTCACAGGCACGCTCATAGGCTTTATCGCTCACTTTTACCAGCTCTTTATCTGTAGTGCCTGTCATCCGATCTACCGTATCCTTACTGAGCTCTTTAAACCGGAAGGAAACTTCATTTTTGGCATCACTGGCCTCCAGTATCAATCCCGGCAGGCCGCTCAGCTTCCACGGACCATTCCGGAAGGGGAGTTCGGTCGTAAACCAGGCCGTATAAGTGCGGCCGGCATAATTGCCAACGGCTTTCTGACAGGTATAACCGCCTATATTCCGGGTTTCTTTATCCATCTTCCAGTTTATTCGGGGCAACGGTGATTCAATAAGATAGATAACCGTTCCCAGCACGGCTATTTTGTTCAACTTGTTTTCTTTTGGGTGTTGAAATAAAGTTTCTTGGGTAAAACCGCGACCAAAAACAACTGCTATAGGACGGCCCATTCTTACTTTTACTGAGCCGTCTGTAGGAATTGGCGGTGGCACAGGCGGCATCGATTTAATTACTTTGTATACTTTTCGTTGCCTGTCTTCATTGATATGATTGGTGTATTTACTGCTGTTTGGCCCCAGGCAAAGGACCATGTCTTCCCGGATGGGGTTCTCCCGGTGATTGGTATCGTTTACGTGCGTGAATTCATACGTAACGGCGGCAAGCGCTGGTTCGCTTTCCTGTGCTGCTGCTGAAAGCTTCAAAAATAGAATTGTAAGAGTAGTTGCTAAGGCTGGTATCTTTTTCATTATCAAGTATTTTAAGTACGAATGTTTCGTAAACCTACGAATTATTCGTATAAAAACGAAAAGTTCGTAGATAATTATTTATCCGCTGCTGATACAAATTCGAAGGATAACATAAACCGCCTGGTCACAGAGTGCAGTGGCAGTCATACGATGTAAAAGCGTTATTAACGCTGCATGGAAATGCCCAAAAATAATTGATATGTACAACTACCCCCGTTATTTGCATATGGTTCCCTCCGGTGGCTGGCTATCTTTAGCGACTGGAAACCCGGTAAATAGTTATATTGCAAAAGTGGTTTTTCTTCAGCTTGAACCCACAGGCAAAGAGTTATTTCTGGAGAAGCAAGGCTTTTTTGTTGGAAAGAAATCTCGACAGCGCCCGGTTCTATGCGGTACGGTCTATTGATATTTTCTCCACAACCCATGAATTTGTAGAGCAGGCCCGTAGCCATTATCAGTTGGGTGATACTTATGGAATGGAGGGTGAAGACATGGTGGAGCGGATAAAGCAATATGAACAGGCGGCCCGGTTATTCGATTTCCCTACGGATTGCCCGCAACGGGAAAAGAATGGATGGACAGGAGATGCCCATATCAACATTGAAACCGGGTTGTATAATTATGATGCCATCACCGTTTATGAGAAATGGATGGCAGATCACCGGGACGAACAGCAACCCGATGGCGTGCTGCCTTCTATTATACCTACAACAGGCTGGGGATACGAATGGGGAAATGGCCCTGATTGGACCAGTACCATCGCCATCATTCCGTGGAATGTCTATTTGTTTTATGGCGATAGCAGGTTATTGTCAGATTGTTACGAAAATATCAAAAGATATGTTGATCATATCGATGAAAAATATCCCACAGGTCTTACTTCCTGGGGATTGGGCGATTGGGTTCCGGTGAAATCAAAGGCGTCAGTGGAATTGACATCGAGCGCTTATTATTATGCAGATGTTGTAATTCTGGCCAAAGCTGCAAAACTCTTTGGGAAAAAGACTGATCATGAACGATATGAAACGCTCGCCAATAAGATCAGGAACGCTTTCAATGCAAAGTTTTTCAATGCAACCAAAGGAATATATGCAACCGGCATACAAACTGAATTAAGTGTGCCATTGTACCTGGGCCTTGTGCCTGCTGAACACAAACACGCCGTTGCTACCAACCTGGCCAGGCGTGTAGAGGCTGATGGTAACCAACTGGATGTTGGGCTGCTGGGAACAAAAGCCATCCTGAATGCTTTAAGTGAAAATGGATATAGCGATATCGCTTACCGGCTGGCTACCCGCGAACGATACCCTTCCTGGGGTTGATGGATCGCCAATGGCGCTACTACGTTATTCGAAAACTGGGCCATCGATGCAAAAGCCGATATCTCGATGAACCATATCATGTTTGGTGAAATAGGCGGCTGGTTTTACAAAGGTATTGGTGGCATTAAGCCTGATGAGAAGAAACCCGGCTTCAAAAATGTCTTGCTGGAACCGCATTTTGTAGAGGGGCTGCAGATGTTTGAAGCCGCACATGAAGGGCCCTATGGTCAGGTGTTGTCGGCCTGGAAGAAAGAAGGGACACTTATAAAATGGCAGGTGACCATCCCACCCAACAGTACTGCTACCATACAATTGCCAGGTCGCAAAGTTACTCTGGAAGGGAAGCCGGTGCAGGGTGATAAGCCATTTGAGTTGGGAGCAGGTAGCTATCTTTTTGAAATACGGTGATATGAATTCAGAGAACATATTCAATAGTATTGAGATCAACGAACATTCTGTAACCCCCAAATATTTACAGATCATCAATTCAATTATCAAGGGTATAGAAGCAGGGATGATCAGCAAAGATTATTTCCTGCCTTCGCTGAATGAACTGGCCTATGAGCTGGATGTTTCCAGGGAAACCTGCATACGCGTATACAAGGAGCTCAGGAAAATGGGCATTGTTCAGTCTGTACCCGGAAAGGGATATTTTATAGCCAACATCAATATCAAAAGGCGTACTAAAATATTCCTGATGTTCAATAAACTAAGTACACACAAAAAAATAATCTATGATTCCTTCGTTGACACACTGGGAGAAAATGCTGCCATTGATTTTTATATTTATAACAACAACTATGCACTGTTTAAAGAATTACTGGCTAACAAGGACAAGGAGTATGATTATTACGTGATCATTCCCCATTTTTTGGATGGGGGAGATGATGCGTATGACATCATCAACCAATTACCCAAAGAGAAATTGATCCTCCTTGACAAAGTATTGCCGGGTGTAACCGGCGATTACGGCATGGTGTATGAAAATTTTGAGCATGATATTTATAACGCATTGGCCGGAGCGCTTGAGCCGCTTAAAAAATATCATTCCCTGAAGATCTTCTTCCCTGAATATACTTATTATCCCGAAGAGATCGTAAAAGGGTTCCGTAACTTCTGCCAGGAATATGCCTTTAATTACGAGGTGATCAATGATATGGCCACTGAAAAAATAGAGGAGGGTGTTGTTTATATTACGGTTATGGAGGATGACCTGGTAGGATTGATCGAGAAAATACTGGAAAGTGACCTGGAGGTAGGGCGGCAGGTAGGCGTTATATCCTATAATGAAACCCCGATTAAAAAGATCATCCTGAAAGGAATTACAACGATCTCCACTGATTTTCAGTTGATGGGAAAACTGGCTGCAGGATTAATTCTGGAGAACTCAAAATTACGAGTACCTGTGCCGTTTCACCTTACGCTCAGGAATTCGGTGTAACCGAGCTAACAATAACAGGCGGATTTAGTGAATCACCCTTACCCGCCGACAGTTAACCGTGTCGGTCATGTTCATCTCCTGCAGGTTGGCGGCAGTCCTGTTCAATCCCGGCAGAAGGATATGTTTAAAGGTAATGGTACGTATTAAATGCGCGTCGTGTATGCCCCTGATCTTGCCGGGCGATATACCCATATCATGTATTGTAATGTTCCTCACCATAATATTTGAGATCGGGCCGCTGCCTTTCTTATCTCCATTCTGCATAAAGAAAACGCCCCATACCCGGTTGTCATCGTTTTTATAGCTCAGTTTTTCTATTTCTATATTGTCAAACAGCACATGGTCCACGTAAGAAGTTCCCCATTTATGGTGAATGCCTATGCCCACGGCGGCATCGTATACCACACAGTTTTTAAATGTAATATGGGTTTGCGGCTGCATAACACCCTGCCCGATCTTATAGGCATAGCAATAGGTCCACGACAGCAGATCATCAAACACGATATTTTGCTGTGGTAACGGGTGCCCCGGCCAGTTACGACACAGGTCTGTATTTTGCTCCCATGTTTTGGTAGAAAAGGGATCATCAAGGGCAATGCCGATGGCATGCTGCACCAGCACGTCTTTGCATTCCATGACATCTATACCATCGTTCTCGCCCATGTCGAACCGGTTGAACATTTTGAAGTTTCTGAACACCAGTTGTCTCGACCGCGTAGGTATCACCGCCCACGTGCCTGATTCTCGAATGATAAGCCCGTCCAGTATAAAATGCCGGGTATGAAAAACAGCCAGAATATTATTCCCGATCTTTCCCTTCTCCGTAGCATATTTCCCGTTGCCGTCCAGTGTGCCCCTTCCATACAGCTTTATATCATGCGCCCCGCTGTCGGTATATAGCCACCAGGTAAGGTTCCTGTTCTGCGAAGCCTTGCGGGCGTTGACGGCATAATCCTCTGCGCGGCCGCTGAACAACAGCACAGCTCCGCCTTCCAGGTACAGGCTCATATTGCTTTTCAGGTTGATATTGCCCACCATGTACACGCCTGCCGGTACATACACAATGCCATTATGATACGCAGATGCATCGTCAATGGCCTGTTGCAGCGCCTGGGTGGTCATTGTCTTGCCTGAAGCATCCGCCGCGTATGCCGGCGCCGTTATATTAAAGACCCCTTTGCCGGTAGCGACCGGTTTGTCCTTCTCCGTCGCATCGGCTGCAATGACCAGCTCCCGCAGGCCGTTGATCTTAACGATCAGGTAAGCGTTTGTAGAAAGGGTAAAGCGGAGCCGGTTACCTGTAAGCTGCGCGGTAATGTTGAATTTGCGCGGACTAATATTATAAGTGGTCACGGCTGCATTGCCCAGCAGTTCAATCGTCAGTTCTGCGTTTCCTGCCGACATTGAGAAATGGGCATAATCATATTTATCGTTGTAGTTGACCACGGGAACGGAAACACCACCCGCTTGCAGTAAAAAAACAGCGGAGGGTTTGTAAATAGCAGGAAGGGGGTACGCAGTTACCTGCGCATTACCCCCTTCTGCGTATCCTGCTGCACTCATGACTATACAACCAATTACAATAGCCAGCTTGTTCATCATCATATTCCTGATCATCGGAAAATGGGTTTCAATTTTTTATTCTTTCACCAGCCTTGCCACATAGCCACCCCCGGTAGTCATTTTCATAATTACGGAGCTTGCTTTATCCACGTCAATCGTTTCCATGGCAAAGTCTTTGGCATTTTGGTCTGCATTGATGCCGTCTTTCCACACATACATCTTGTATTTGCCCTCGCCCACAAAAGAAAGATCAATGGTAAGGTCCCTGGCCGTCCAGTTTGTCATAGCGCCAATATACCAATCGCCGTTCGGCGCCTGCCGTGCGATGGCCGCATATTCTCCTATGCTGGCTTTCAGCGGGACGGTCTGCTGCCATACAGAAGGAACGGCCTGTAAAAACTCCATACATGCCGGTTCGCTGTAATAATGCGTGGGCATATCGCAAAGCATTTGCAACGGGCTTTCAAACATGACATACATCGCCAACTGGTTGCAGCGTGTACCCAGTGTCATGGGCTCCGCCGGTGCTGCGGCGAACGCTTTCTTTTGTACGTTCAGCATGCCGCCCGGGGTAAAGTCCATGGGGCCGGCGGCCATTCTTATGAAGGGGATGGTCAGCGTATGTTCCGGATCAATAGAACCCGCAAACTTGCTGATCTCATTCCCTAATACGCCTTCCGATGTCATTACATTGGGGTAGGTACGGATCCAACCCGTTGGCTTATACGCGCCATGAAAATCTACCATCATCTTTCGTTTGGCGGCCGCCTTTGCTACTTTCTCATAGTAGTTCACCATGTCCTGGTCGTCGCGCTGCATAAAATCCACCTTGATGCCTTTGATACCCCATTGCTGAAACTGGTCCAACGCCTTGTCCATCTGCTGATCAAGCACCAGCCAGCTGGTCCACAGCAGCAGGTCTACTTTTTTGCTGTGTGCGTAGTTTGCCAGTTCTTCTATGTTGATGTCCTTTGCCTGCTTAAACAAATCACGGGTATCGCACCAGCCTTCATCCAGCAGCACGTATTCGATGTGGTACTTCGCCGCAAAGTCGATGTAATACTTATACGTATCATTGTTAATGCCCGCGCGGAACCCCACGTTGTAGATATTGTTGTAATGCCACCAGTCCCATTGCACCTTGCCGGGCTTTACCCAGCTGTAGTCGCTGCCTGCCCCGGCCGGTTTGCCCAGCAGGTAGGGGAGCTGGTTAGTCAATATATCCTTGTCCTCTTTGGCCACCATCAGTATCCGCCAGGGAAAATCCTGCCGGCCGTTTATGGTGGCGATATAGTTTTCGCGACTGATCACTTTTTCGCTACGGTCGCCTTCTATCTTTTTTTCTTTGGGATAAAACGGGAACACGCCCCGTATTTTACCGGTGCCATCGCCGCGCACCCACATACCGGCATAGTTATACAGGCCGGATTCAGTCAGCAGCAATTTGGTGCCTGACGATTCAAACAGCACCGGCAGGCTCGCCAGCTTGTTCACATCAATGTCACCTACCTTGTATTTAAGGTATTGTCTTTCATTGTGCGAAAAAAAGCCGTCTTCCAGCGGGTACCATGCTTTAGCGGCCGCGCCGGGGTTCAACGTAGCCTGTTCATCTATCACCTTATAGGCTTTGGTAATATGGTTGATCCAGCGCCAGGCGATACCGTTATTAAACACACGCCATTCCAGCGACAGCTGGTTGCTGAAATCGAGCCGCAGTGAGGAATAGTCGTCGGCTATTGTTTTACTCTTTTGCCAGATCACCGGCTCCAGAACACCGCTATGCGTACTGGGTGTAGCTTTGCTCACCTTCCAACCAGGCGCATTTTGATCGGTGGTGAAGGAGATGGCAGACGCTTCCGTGAGCGTTCTGCCATCCTGCATAAGCCGGTAATAAATGCTGTCGCTTACTGTTACCTGTACACTCAGTGATTTGTCTGGCGCGGTCACGGTATACTTTTTTTGTGCAATGGCCGTAACCGACAGGAAGCAGCCGGCCGCCAACAGGCTTATTTTAATATCCATTATTCGGTTTTTCAGTTTCAAGTATTATTTAGTTGTATAATCCTGATCGCTTCAATTGATCGAGCGCTTCCAACAGCATAATGCCGCTCAGCTCTACAGAACAATCCTGTTTTACTGCCGTGGGCATGGTCACCCAGTCGGGACCGAATATAAACTCCGGCATTTTCGTGGCCTTGCCCAGCAGGCTTTCGCCGTTGCCCTTCAGGTATTTTAAATACAGGGACTTCGTATAGGCATCCAGTTCGCCCAGTAGTATCAATTGCGTAAAGTAGCGAATGAAGATGCCTTTAAACAAACCGCCGTCACCGGTATTCTCTCCCTTAAGTATGCCATTGGGAGAGAACTTCTGCATGTCATTGATGATATAGTTGGCGTTGCGGATTGCGTCTTTCAGGCACTGGATGTCTTTGGTGATGGTATACAGTTCCAGCGCGCCACCCAGCCAGGTGCCCTGGTTGTAGGTATAGATAGCGCCTTCGCTGGTATTGCCATAACCATCCCATACCACGCCGCGCGCCGCTTCCACCAAATTGGCGCGCTGCCAGTCGTATATTTTCTTTGCCCAGTCCAGATCCGCGGCGTTGCCGTTCAGCTTGTACAGGCGGCAGGCGAGTATAATGGCCGGACCGTTTGAACAGGCATTTTTGGAATTGGGTGAATTCTTCTCCCACATAATGCCTCCGCCTTTGACCGTTGTCCAGCCGCCCTTGATGGCTGTCCATAGCAGATCAGTAAGATCTTTGTATTTGCTGTCTTTGGTGGCATCATAGGCGCGCAGGCTGCTCAGCGCCAGCCATTCCATGTCATCATAAAAGTTATTCGTCCATTTGTTGCCGTTCTTCTTATACATGCCGTTCAGCAGCGCGTTCATCTTCGCTGTATATGCCGGGTCTTTGGTACGGTTATATCCATCTACCAGCACGTCCAGCGCATGCGCATTCCACCAGTAGTTAAAACCTTTGTGGCCGTTGTTGTCCTGGTTGTAATACTGCTCGTCTGCAGACCAGTATTGTTTGTCCAATGCCTTTTGTGCGCTATCGCCCGATACGGCCCAGTTGTATGCCACTGGCTGTACCACCGGCGGCTCAACGGCATTGGCCGGGTCCTTTTTACAGGAGCCGGCGAGCAGGCTAAAAGAGAGCAGGCCTGCCAGTGTTAATCTATAGAACAGGTTCATTGTATAATGTGTTTATGTTATCGTTGTATTTCTATCAATCGCCCTGACCCGCTGGAATCGGCCACCACACCGTTGGAGGCGATCACCTTCCAGCGCAATTTTCCTTTGCCGGCCGACGGGAGGGCCGCCAGCGTGGCTATCTTGTTCAGGTCTTTGTGCGATACCGCCAGCTTCAGGGCTGTGCCCAGTGAGGCCGGCATGCCGGTATACAGCGGGTGGGTGAAATCGCCGGTTTCTTTATCGAAGATCACTTTGTAATACACGGGTGTATAATTGCCCGTTTTCGCAGGCTGCCACTCAAAGGAAACAACGGCATTGCTTAGTGGATCCAGCACAATGGATACATTTTCATCCGGTGCTGTTACAACGGCTGCCGTGATGCTGGTGACATTGTCTTTGCCCCAACTGTTTTTTTCACAGGCTGGCAGCAAACTGCATATAGCTATACTGGCACACGCAAGCGTGTACAGGAATTTATTGTTCATGTAAGAATGATTAATGTAGTGAATGCATGGGTTTACCAGCCTGGGTTTTCTACCAGGTTTTTGTCTTTGCTCAGTTCGTTCTGCAGTATATTCCAGAGATAGTTCTTTTTCAAAAACACCCTGGTTTCAAATACCACGCGCTTGCTGAAATCGGCGGTCGTTGTAGCGTTCACATCCATGCCGTACATGGGGCCGCCATCTGTTTGTTCGGCAATCTTCCACCTCCGTGTGTCGAAATAACGGTGGTATTCAAATGCGAGTTCCACCCTTCTTTCTTTGCGGATGGCCTGCCGCCAGGCATCCTGGCTTGCTGGTTCGGGCACTTCGCCTGACGCGGCGCCGTATTGCGGGATACCGGCCCTTTCGCGAATGAGGTTGATGTATTTTTTGATATCGGTATGGCCGGGGGCGTATTCATTCAGCGCCTCCGCGTAGTTAAGGTATATTTCGGCGAGGCGGTATATCACCTCTGTACGGGCTGCTATTTTATCAGGGCCTACAAGGCTGCTGGGGTTTACCATCTTGCGCACGCAGTAACCGGTCCTTGACCAGTTGCGACCCGTATACTGCCCACTGTTGCCGCCCTTGTACATTTGTATGGTAATGGGCGCGGAACCGGTACCGCCGTTGTTATTGCTGGCATTGTTGATCCACTTGCTCAGGTTGAAGGTAACGTCTACATAAAAGCGTGGTTCGCGGCCTACATACATGTTGGATGTGCCTGCTGCATAGTAAGTGCCTGCAGTAGCCGCAAAGCCGGTTTCCGTATAACCGGAAGCGGGATCTTCTATCGATCTGCCGTTGGCCATAAAGAAAGCGTCCACAGATTGCTGCGTAGGACCCCAGGACGACCAGCCGCCCAGCACATACGGTGATCCGTTTTTATCAATGGAGTACAGACCGTCCGACACGACTCTTGCCAATATGATCTCAGGATTCCAGTCTTTCAGAAATACATTCTTGCATGACTCATATGGTTTGATCTTACCGGTGCCATCCAGCTCTTTATAAAGGCTGTAATCCGGCATATCGATGACCGCTTTGGCGGCATCGGCCGCTTTTTTCCATTTGGTGGCATCGTATTGCTGGCTGATCAACTGTGGGCCGTCGGGGTTTTTAAAATCGGCGTAATCGGCATTGCCATTGAAAAGCGGACTGGCCGCGTACAACAACATGCGAGCTTTGATGGCCAGCGCCATCCCTTTCTTTATACGGCCATATTCCTGTGTGCTACCTTGCGATACGGGCAGGCTGGGAATAGCGGCATCTATTTCAGTAGATACAAAGTTTGTGCATTCGTCGTAGGTGTTGCGTGGGAAGCTGAACTGATCTATAGAGGCATCCGGCGCCACAGCCAGATCGGGCAGTATAATAACCGGGCCGTACTGCCGCATCAGCATGGCATAAAAATAAGCCCGCAATACCCTGGCTTCCGCTTTGTATTGCGTCTTCTGTTCATCCTGTAGCTCGGGGCACTCATCTACACGTTGCATGAAATAGGAGGCGGAGCGGATGCCCTGATAATACGTACGCCAGAAATTATAACTGTCGCGGTTCCTGTCCCACTGGCCCAGGTTCATGGAATAGGTTGGGTAATCATTGTACGTTACATCTATCTCGTCTGAAAGACCTTCCCAGGGGCTGTTATTGTTCCAGTCGCCTTCGGAGCGTATGTACGCATACACGTTCGCGAGGTATTGTTCCGTCGTGGATTTTTTCTTGAATACATCATCGATGGTCTGCTTGTCATCCGGTACCTGGCTCAGGAACTTTTTGCAGGAGGGGAATGCGCCCAGAAGGCCGATCATATATATACTGTATAAAATAATTCTTGTGTTCATACTACAATGCATTTGGTGTTAGAAAGTCACGTTTACGCCTGCGCTGAATGTTTTTATGTTCGGGTATTTGGTGCCTGCGCCGCCAATGCCCGTGCCGCCGCCCAGCTCAGGGTCCCAAAGTTTAAAGGGACTGAACGTAAGCAGGTTGTAGGCGATCACATACATGCGCATGTTCTGCACGCCGAATTTGCTCAGCGCTCCCTTTTTCACCGTATACCCGAAATCAAGCGTCTTCAAGCGAAGAAACCGGCCGTTCATCACCCAATGGCTGTTATTGGCGTAGTTCTGGTTGATATCGGCGCCATAAGAAAGGCGGGGATAGAAAGCATCCTGCCGGGGATTGTCAGGCGTCCAGCGGTCCATGATATTATCGTACAGGCTTCCGCGTGAAGAACCATTCCTGAATGGCATGAAGTCATTGCCCAGGTAGAAATCAACCAGCGCCGTGCCCTGGAAAAAGGCATTCAGTGAGAATTGCTTCCAGCCTACGCTGGTACCAAAGCCGTACACGATCTGCGGCACCTGGTCGCGACCCATGACCGATATGTCATTGGCGTCTATCACGCCATCGCCGTTCAGGTCACTGAACTTGAGATCCCCCGCCTGTACCACACCGGTAGTTCGCGCCACTTTGGGATCGTTGATCTCTTCCTGTGTATAAAATCCCGTGGCCTGGTAACCGCGGCGGAAAAATACCGGCAGGCCCCTCGATTCCAGCCAGGGATAAGGCTGTACAGGGCTATCGTCTTCTATGCGTTTGTTTCTATTGTAAGTAAATGTACCACGCAGGGAGAAATTCACCTTACCGATAGGTTGGTTGTATTCCATGCTGACATCGATGCCCTCGCTTTCCACAATGCCCAGGTTGCCCAACAGGTTATTACGTATGCCCAGGAAATCAGGAACCACACCACGACTGAGGAAGATGTTCTCGCGGCGACGCTTAAACACATCCGCCTGAATGTACAGCGCGTTGTGGAAGGTTTTAAATTCCAGCCCCAGGTTCAGGTCCTTTTCCGTTTCCCAGGTAGCGTCTACGGGATAATCGCTGATGTCAAGTCCCTGTATGTTATTACCTCTGTCCTGACCGTACCAGTACGGGTTGGTATTAGCCACGGTGCCTACATAGGCAAAGCGGCGGCCTTCAATTCGGCTGTTGCCTACCAGCCCGTAAGAGCCACGCAGTTTCAGCAACTGGAACACATTATCGAAATGATAGAATTTTTCATTGGAGATCACCCAGCCGGCGGCAAAGGAAGGGAAGAAGCCGAACCGTTTACTGGGTGAAAAATTTTCGGCGCCATTATAACCAAAGGTGGCTTCCAGCAGGTAGCGCTCATCAAAGGAATACGTGAAGCGGCCTACGGAACCCCGGCTGCGATAAGGGATAGAACCAATCAACGTATTCACGGTGGCGTCTACCCGGTCGCTTTGATTGTACAGAAGCATACCGCCCACTTTATGCCGGCCAAAGTTGTTGGCGTAGTTGATAGCGCCTTCCAGGTAAAACTGGCGGTCGCCGCCATTTGATCTTGAGAACGCCAGGTAATCCTGTCCCTGCGAGGTGACGGAATATACCAGGTTGCCATTGGCATCCCTTCCCGTAGCATAATAAGCGCTGGGGCTTTTGGAACGCGCCAGCGTGTTATTGCTCGACGCGTCGAATGAGTATAATATACGGGCTGATAAGCCTTTTGTTATAAAACCTAGATCCTGTTTTACCTGCAGGTCACTCATGATCTGGTTCTGGAATATGGTCATATAACCGCGGTTGGTGAGCAGCGCATAGGGACTGTTCAGGCCGCCGCCGGTAGACAAAAAAGGTTCTTTATTATCCGGGTACATCTTAGGATAAAGGGTGGGGTAGGTTTTAAGCGCCATGTAGAAAATATCATCGGTTGGCGTGGAGCCATCGGAGGTAGCGCCGGGATAGTTGCCGTTGGAGATCCATCCCTTGATGCCCAGGTCTACCGTTGTGCTCTTCGTGGCCTTGATGCTGAGGGCCGAGCTGAAATTGAACCGCGTGAACTTGATGGATGAGTTGTACTTCTGCAGACCATCTGCTTTAAACAAACCGGTTTCATCATAGTAAGAGGCCGATACATAGAAGTTCGATTTCTCGTTGCCGCCACGAATGCTCAGGTTGGCCTTGCGGTTCTTACCGAACTTATTGAAGATCTCCTTAAACCAATTCACGTTTGGGTAGAGATAAGGATCTTCCTGTGTATAGGTTTTATGAATGATGCTGTCTGCGTAAATGGGATTGCCACCTCTTGTCAAAGCCGCCTCGTTGGCCATCTGCAGATAGGTAACGCCATCGGCGGTTTTGGGCAGGCGCGTGAAATTGGTGATGCCCGTATAAAAATCAAGGTTGATATCCGTTCTGCCTGACTTTCCTTTTTTGGTCGTGATCAGTATAACGCCATTGGCGCCTCTTACCCCGAACACGGACGTAGAAGAAGCGTCTTTCAATATAGTAAAGCTTTCAATATCGTTCGGGTCGATGTTATTAAAGGAACGCTCCACCCCATCTACCAGTACCAGCGGTGAGTTGTTGCTCATGGTAGCGATGCCCCTGATCCAAAGGTCGGCATTGTCTTTACCAGGCTCGCCGCTTCGTTGTACGCCTACCAGCCCCGATACGCGGCCTGCCAGTACCGTAGTTATATTGGCAACGGGTTGTTTTAATTCAGTGACGTTCAGGTTGGACTGTGCGCCCAATGTTTCGATTTTTTTCTGCCGTTGTCCATAAGCTACCACTACCACATCGGTTAAATCATTGGCCAGCGATTGCATGGCAATTGTCAGGGTGGTTTGTCCATTTACCGCTACTTCCATAGCCTGGTAACCCACATAGCTCAACTTCAGTACAGCCGCCTCACTGGATACGAGCAGTGTAAATTGCCCCAGCGTATTGGTGTTGGCTCCATTGGTGGTGCCTTTTTCGGTGACGGTAACGCCTTCCATCGGTTCGCCTTTTTCGTTGTTCACTTTCCCGCGTACCACAAGGGATAATGGTGGCAGATCGGTAGGCATCACCATATGATCAATGGGCTCCTTTTTTTTAATGATGATGTTGGCGTCCTGCTGGTAGAAGGTCAGTGGCTGGTTTTGAAAAATGTTTTTGAGTACCTGGGCCACTGTAGCCTGTTTTGCCTCGAACGATACCGGCACGGTATTGTCCAGGTCCGCATCGCGGTAGGTAAAATGAAAATCTGTTTTGGCTTCCAATATGCGCAGGGCTAGTTTTAAAGGAACGCCTTTAAACTGCACATCCACTTTCACCTTGTCCATACGCTGGGCATTGCCCGGCCTGGCCAGCAATACCAGGCTGCAAAGTATGGTAAGGGATAATAAAGAGAACCTCATAAGCAATCGTTTAATGACAGGTCGATGGGTCCCCGCTGCAGATAGCGTAAAAAGGGAACCAGCACCTGTGCATTTAGCAATTAAATGCATAGATTTACATGGTTTTATTAATTCACGAATGGTTTTAATGAAACTTCTACCGTTGACGGCGGCATCCGTTGACGGTTTTGTTTTTATAAGCAGTCTTGTATTGAAGAAAGATCAGGCAATTCTATGGTGGCATACTCCAGGTCATAGCAATCGTTTTGGTTTGGCGGGCGCCTGTCGGCATACAGTCGGTCCCGGTTATATATGAGCGTATGTCAGCAGTTGCTCAATGTTGTTTTCTGCTGATCAGGTATTTTCCGTTTTCCTTTCGCAATTGCGCATCGGTTAATCCGCATAGAATGTCCAACGCTTCTTCCACACCTATATCGCGGCGGAACGAAGTCGTAATGATCTCCTGTTCAAGATCGGCGGATACCAGTTCAATGGTAACGTTGTAATTTCTTTCGAGGTCTTTTAGTATGTCGCTTAATGGCCGGCTGGTATAGCTGAGCTGACCGGTGGTCCAGTCTGCTATCCGGCTTTCTTTGGTAGGTTGTATGTCTGCTTGTTGTGCGGCTGCGGTTACAGTTACCTGCTGGCCCACGGTTAACGTAGCCACCAGCTTTTCATTCTTACTTACCTGCACCTTTCCTCTTTTTACCGATACAATAACGTCCGGCTGGTCGGGGTAGGCTTTAATATTGAATGCCGTACCCAGTACCCGTGTAGTCACATTGCCGGTATGTATCAAAAAAGGCATGTTTGCTGCATGCTTTACATCAAAAAAAGCTTCGCCCACCAGGTATACTTCGCGTTTGCCCGATTGAAATGTTTCGGGAAATTCCAGCGAACTGGCCGCATTCAGCCATACCTGTGTGCTGTCGGGCAGCAGCAAATATTTTTGTTCTGAGCGTTGGGTGAACTTGCGAATGGAGCTTTCTGTGGACACATGCTGAACCATTTCCCCGCCTTGTTTTTTATTCATTGCCCACCATCCGCCGCCCAATAAGAGCAATAGTATGGCGGCTGCTGACAATGTTTTCCACCGTAGCCTTCGTTTAGCAGGTACGGGCATTTCCACTACCGGTACGGTGGTGGGCGATTGCAAAAGCCCATTGGTATCTACATAGGTCACTGATCGCAACGACCTCGAAGTAGATTGATAGATCTGCTGAAGCATCTGCTTCACCCTTTCTTCCTGCTGGTTTTCATGCAGCATGTCCATCAACTCGTTGTACTCCTGGTGGGTGCAGGTGCCGTCGATAAATTTCTGAAATAGTATGTCGATCCTGGCTGGCATTCTATAACTGACGGATGCGGGGAAAAAAACTACTAGTGGGAAAAAACTTTTTTTTACAACAGGGTGAGAAAGCCGTGGAGATTGCGTTTCATATAGTTGCGTATGGACCGGAAGGCCTCGGCCAGCTGATTACGAACCGTATGGGGTGATAGTTGTAGTTCATCTGCTATCTGCTGCTGTTTCAGCCCGTCTTCCTTGCTGAGCAGGTAAATGGTTTTGCGTTGCGGCGGCAATTGGGCAATAGCCTGCTGCACCAGTTGGTGATATTCTTTAGCTTCAAGAGGAATGGTAGTGGCTGCGGTTGTATCCTGTACCCGCTGCCAAAGTTCCTGGCGGGTTTTTTCACGACTGGCCGCAGCGCGGAGATGATCGTAGACTTTGTTTTGCGCCAGGCGGTACAGGAAGGCGTCCATGTTCTCTATTTCGTGCAGTTGCTCGCGAATGGTCCAGAGCTTTAAAAATACGTCCTGCACAATGTCTTTTGCCTGCGCATCGGAACGAAGCACCTTCAGGGCAAAGGCATAGAGTTTGTGCTCATGCTCCCGGAACAACTCGTTAAACAGTTGCTGCATCAGTCCATCCTGCTCATTATTATATGGCGAAACAAAAGACAATTTCTATGGCAATTTGCATGCAATATAATTTCATTTTGTATAAAGCGCAATGACAGTGCATAATATTTGTCAACAGGTTCCGGATTTATCGATTAACATTATTTGCTTGATAACCATTATAGAACTTTTTTGTTGTAAAGGTTTTGATGTACCCCACAATCATTGGCAGCCACTATTTCTTCGTATTTTTTACAATCAAACTTAAAATGTAAAAAATGCAAATTAACCTTGCCTCACTCAAAGCAGGTCTATTGACCTTATCTATCGGTTTGCTCGCCAGCAACTGCAAAAAAGCAGTGAATGAAAACAACGAATTGCAACAGGGATCAACAAACAACACGGCGCACACAGAAGCTATTAACAGCACCTGGTCGGTTAACTGGAACAACTATGGGGACGGTACGTATTCAAGCGCATCGGCAGCCAACGATTTTGGTAATATCAGTGGCTGGAACAGTTCCCGTACCTGGATCTCGGGTGGAACCTGCCGGATCACATTATTGAAAAACGCTTTGTCGGGCGCCGGTGGGGTGATCGGCAACGTCGACATCTCCGATGGCAGCGCGTATGAACTGGATTATGATGTAAAGTTTCACAGCCAGTTTGATTTCAGCCGCGGCGGTAAAATTGGCTTTGGCTTTTTGGTAGGGGAGGGAAACACCGGTGGCGATCCTGGCTGGGATGGCAATGGCGGTAGTTTACGTTTGATGTGGTACCAGACCGATGCGGGCCGTGTATTCTTTCAGCCGTACCTGTATTATAGAG
This sequence comes from uncultured Niastella sp., assembly GCA_966212235.1. GTDB lineage: Bacteria > Bacteroidota > Bacteroidia > Chitinophagales > Chitinophagaceae > Niastella. Next base: position 66,125 of record CBIHPP010000003.1, read on the forward strand.
ACCAGCCTGGTCAGTATGGCGACACGTTTGGGAAATCATATCCTTCAAGCGGTAGTTTGAACAAGGCGCAATGGTATCATGTGCATGAGTATATTAAAAGCAACACCGGCAGCAATACCGATGGGCATGTGCAAATTGTCATCAACGGAACGGTGGTGCTGGACACAAACATCCGCTGGACAACCAACGATGCCAATCGCCTGATCAGGCAAATGAGTTTTCATACTTTCAGAGGCGGTAGTCAGTCATATTGGGAGTCTGCAACCGATGGTTATATCTATTATGATAACTTATCAGTGCATAAGATCAGCAGTTAGTCGCATCTTATAGACGGAAGTTCATTTTGTATGAGGCTGTCAAAAGTAATTTTGACAGCCTCATACGTTTTAACGGTACGGGATTATGTATTCCCGGATCGCCTTATTCGATAACATACATAACCTGCCCGTTCATTGGTGCAGTGTTTTTCCCCTGCACAATCCAGCCAGCCGCCATGACCAATAACAGCAACAGCCCGGCTATGATGGTGGGTGTTTTGGGTGCAGCTATGATTCTTTTTGCATCTGGCTTTGCCACTTTTTTTATAACCGTGGTGATCATTTCATTACCCAGCACCATGTTGCCCGAAGGTGCTTTGGTGGCAACTGGTTTTGCGGTTGATGGTGCAGCCGCCCGTTTAAACATAGACTTGTGCAGCGTTCCATGAGCGACGGAAGATGCCGGAAGCTTGTTGGCAATAGCCGGGGCTTGCGCTGTAAAAGGTTGTGTTTGTTGATGAATGCCTGTCAAATAGTTTTCGCTCAGCCCTTTTCCACCAGGAATGGACTGTAAATTGGATACGGTAAAGTTTTGTATGGTCGTAGTATTACAGATAACGGAATTGCAGCCGGCACCGTATTTCGCCACAGATTCGGCCAGGGCTTTCGACAGTTGGGCCAGTGTTGCTGCGTCGGCTTTCCAATACCCCTTTTGAGCGGCGCCCAGCATGGTGGAAAGCATGGTTTGTTTCGCATAGGGATTTGCCTTTTCAAAAAATGCATTCAGGCCGAGGCCATATTTGTCTTTTATGAACACGTCGTTCATGTCGTTCCAATCCTTGTCCTGAACGGTGTTAGGCGATGTGACGTTAAACGCCCACAAATTTTCGGTGATGTTTTGCATGTAGTGGGCGCCATTGTAATCTTCTTTCATCATGGCTTCTATCCATTTGGGATTAAACGCCCGCGACTGCATTTCTTTATGATAGAAATCTTCGAGTGTTTCCAGCTTGCTGTTGTTGGCGTCTCGCAAATTGTTCATGTACATGTCTATGTTCTTACCCCCGTTGCTGTTACGGGCAGCCATTTGCAAGCCACCAAAAAAAGCAACCGGTTCCGGCGTTGCATCCAACAGACCGTATACATTCGATGAACGGGAAAAAGCGGCAGCATCCACTGCTTTCAGGTTGGCCACAAAGTATTCCCGTTCCTCGTCGCCCAGGGTTTCTTTGCCATATACATGGCCCATACGGCTAATGTATAAGTTAGATAAAGCCGTGTCGTTTTGCCAGGTGTCGTTTGCTTTGGTCACATTTTGAAGACCGGTGGAATAGGTGCCCAGGGCCGGAGAAAACACGCGGATGGTGCTGATGCGTTGGGCATCTGCTGCCGATTTGCCGGCTTTCTTCAATTGTTCCGCATAGGCCAGACTGTTTTTGCGAACCGTGTTGTCTGCTTCATCAAGGGCGGCCACCAGTTTCACTGCCTCTTCAATCAACATGGCCTTGTCGCGAAACACATCGCGATAATCGCCTGAGGTGGTCGCTACCACATCTATGCGTGGCCGCCGAAGCGAATCCCTGGGTATCAATTCCACGCCCGCTACACGGCTCTTGCTGTCCCAAACCGGTCGGGTACCCATGAGGTATAAGATCTCCGCCTCCAGCACGCCATGGTTTTTCAGTATCTCACTGGCCCAAAGTACAAAACCTACTTTACGGGGATAGCTGTTGTTCTTCTCCCGATACTTTTTGATCAGTTCATCGCCCAGTCGTTGGGCAATGGCCCAGGCTTCCCGGGTAGGGGCTGTTTCTGCATCAAAGCTATAGGGATCACGGCCGGTGGGAATGGAATTGGGGTTGCGTATGGCATCGTCTGTGCTGCTGGGGGCTATGTATTTGCCTTCAAAAGCATTCAGGTATTGGCTCAATTCATTTTTTGAAGCCACCATGCGGCGCTGGTATTCAAGGGCAAGCTGTAGTTGTTTTGTAATGGGTTCGGTAACTGCGTTTAAATATTTGCGTTGCAGCTGTGTTACATCGCCACCTTTCAGCAGCACTTCACGTAATAGTTTATGGACGGCTTGTTTAGGGTCGCCGGGTTCAGTAAGTGGTGCTACGAGGTTTTCAAACTCGCGCCCCAGCATAGCCCGGATCATATTCACCCGGGTTTCGCCTTCTGGTATTTCTCCAAGGGTATGGGTACCGCTGGGCATATTGCCCAGATCCACTTCATAAAAATAATCTTTTAGGGAAGCCAGCAGGTTGTCAAACGCAACGGTATCTAAACCCAGGTGCAATTGTTCATCTAATTTCAACCGCCGGGTTTCGGTTACAATACCTTTTCTCAATTCGTCTTTTAACTCCGGTACCACCTGGTCGTTCAGTTGCCTTATTTTCAACCGCAGTTCCGTCAGGTCCGGATTCAAACCCGAGGGTACGATGGTATTGAAATAGGTTATGGGTAAATCGCTCATGATTTCCTTACCGCCTTCTCCGCTCATAAGCATGCTGATGTGTATATTGGGATAGTTCCCTGTCATTAAACCCAACCAGTCTTTTTTCGACGGCCCTATGAACTTGTGCTCCATTACCTCCAGGTTGTTGAAGATGCTGAACCGCACATGCGGTTGATATACCTTCTGAAACCAACAGTAAAAGGCATAGTACTGGTGCGAGGGTGGGAGCTTACTATTGGAGTACAGCATCTTGCTGTTTTGCAGATAGCCCCAGTCGGGGTTAGGCGCCAACAACACATTGCCAAATACCAGTTTTGGGATAATAATAAAGCGTTGTTTATTGAGGCTAGTATACACCATCACGTTGCCTGGTGGCAGGCCCCAGCTGTCCTGCATTTGCTGTTGCTTGTCTGCCGGCAACTCCGCAAACCATTGCCGGTACTGGCTTTCGGGTATCATTATCACATTTCCATTACGTACCCTGCGGTCTATTTCGCCTTGCGCCCAGTTGCCCACGTTAGAAGTTTCATAGGCCAGTAAATGCGCTAATTCTTTGGCATCGGGCAGGGGCTTGTTGCCCAGGTTCCATCCTCTTGCTTTCAGGCTGTCTAACAATTTCACAAGACTGGCCGACGCATTAAAGTAGTTGGCTGGATGACTGCCCACATTGGCCTTTCCGCCGTCCTCACTGTAAAATGTGATCATCATACGTTTATCCTTGTTCTGCATCCGGTGCAATCTTGCCCAGGCGAGGGCCCGCTCTACCCGCCAGTTCAATTGATACATAATAGGAACATAGGTTCGTTTGCCGTCGCTGTTTTTGTAGCCACCACTGATAACCATCGGTTCAAAGATGCCATCCTTGAACATAGGCGTTAGCAGCGTACCCATCGTGAATGAAAATCCTTCCATGCTTTTTTCCCATTCATCCGGCGTATTGTCAAGGTGGTTGAATGCGCTCAGCAACGGCACGTTTATTTTTTGCAGTTGTTTTATGCCGGCTTCATAATCCACAAAGCGAAAATTGCTCAGCACCATGATCACCGCATCTACTTTGGTAACGCCGTTTCGCTGTAGCAGGGTGTCTACGGGGCCATTACCACTTCGCATAAGCGCATAGGCATTGTGGCCACGGTCTTCAATGGCGCGTATGAGTGAATCGACGGGTACATAGTTATTCTCTAAATAGCTGAAACTGGAGAATACCACACCAATGCTTAACGAATCGGCATTCAGCTTATGAATAGAGGCTTTTGCTTTTTCCCCACCGTACCAGTTTTCATAAGCAGCCAGTGAATAAAACAGACAGGGGGCGTCAGGATGGTAGTAGGCCATTTTAGGTCTTTCCACAGGAGGCAATACGGTAAAGGGCAGGTTGAAAAAAGTTTTGCCAATGTATTGAAATAAACGCTGGCTGTTGTTGGTGCTGCCATTTTTGATGTACTCGTCCAGCGCCGGGTATTGGTTGCGGTTTATGTTGCCATCAAAGGTTAATACGGTGTTCACATAAAACTTTTTTCCTTTCAAAACGTCCTTGTATTTTTTGTACCATTTCTCCGTTTGCACATCGCTTTTTTCAACCAGGATGAAATCGAACAAAGCCGGATTCAGCGAATCAATGGACTTCAGGTCTTTAGAGTTATAGCCAAAAAAGGAAACAAACATGGTATCCTGCACCCTTGCATAACCGCCATTTAATTCGGGTACATGAAAGACCATATTGCCTGATACAAAGGCCACCCTGGGTTTTGCTGTTTGCTGTGCATGTGCAGTGCCGTAAGTTATCAGCAAGAGCACAGGCAAAAGTACCTGCAGGGAAAAAGCGTTTTCTTTTTTCATTGTCCGGTATTTTGTTGTGTTGAATCCTTTTCTTCAACATACACGATGCGGCCGTCTTCCAGTTTGTAGGCCATTCCCAGCCGCGTGCCTTTGCCTGATAGTTTTTTGTCGGTTACCTTCTGCACTTTTATTTCATTGTCTTTTTTAGTGATGATCTCCAGCTCACCCTTGTCGTTCTTTTTGGTGATGGTCCATTCGCTATTTGGTTTTAAAATGTCCTGTTCCGCAAAAACGGAGAACAGGGCCATCAGCACGGCCACAATGAACACCAGGCTGAGATCGAACAAATTGGCCACGCCGCTCAGCGGATCGTCTTCGTGCCCTGCATGATCAATGAGTGAAACCCGTCTTTTTTTTATGTAGCGCATGACATGGTTATTAAACGGTGACGAAATTTGTTGCTCTCAACAGTTCCTCTGCCCGCAGGGAGATGGTTTGTAAATCGGTGCGTATCCATTTTTCCCGCACTACCGTGAGGGTGTAGGCAATAAGACCAACAGCAAGTCCTAACACAGTCGTGGAAAAAGCGGTAGATGAATTGGACGCAAGCGCGGGCAGATTGCCTTTTGACAATCCGAGTAATGCTTCGGCCATCGGAATCAGCGTACCCATCAAACCAAGGGTAGGGCCACTGCGAATACTAAATCGGGTGTGGTTCAACCGGCTGTTGCCCTGCTTTTCGGCAGCTTGTAAAATCTTCTCCAGTTCTATATCCCGCATACTTTCGGTGGCCGTTCGACACCTCTTTTCCAGCAGAATGATTTTTCCATCGGCCCAATAGTATTGCTTTTGACTGCGTTGCCAGGCTTCCCGGATGCAGATACCTGTTTGATAAATAATCCAGATCAGTGAAGCGATGAGCGCAAGCAGCACCGGGTAAAACAAAATATCTGATATGGAAGAGAGCAGTGAATTGGCAAATTGGTTCATGTTTTTACAGTGTTTTTATAATTTATAAGGATAGTGCGTAACTGATCTTGAAGTTTCGTCCCGCCAGGTTATAGCCGCGTTTTTCATAATAATTTTCATCGGTCAGGTTGTTCACCTGCAACACCAGTTTGTTGTGTTTGTGCACAGGGATGGTTGTAGAATAATCAAGCACCATGAATTTGGCATATTCGATTTCCGGGCGTTTTATCAGATCGGTATTGTCGGTATCGTAACGTTTACCCACCGCGCGGCCCGAAAGCCGGGTAGTAAAGCCGTTTTTGCCGTACTCAAGCCCATACGTGAATGTTTGCGCTGCTACGTTGGTGATGTTTTTGGTGCGGAAAACAGATTCGGTCGTAATGGCACGGTCACGAACGGTTTCTTCCAGTGTAAAAAAGCGCGTGGCATTAACAAACAGCCGGAACGAATAATTGTAGTTATCAAAAACGCCGAGGTCAACAGCGGCGCTAAATTCAAGGCCGCGCATCTGCGAATTGTCGGCGTTGATATAAGTAGTGGTAGAAACAATGGTATCACCTTCGGCTGTTTGTTGTGCCGGTGATGTGGCCACGGGTGTGGTAGGACTGGTAGTAATGCGATCATTAATAACGGTGCTGAAATAAGTAACATCTGCATCGATGCCCCATTCTTTTTTAAAATAGCTGATACCTGCATCCCAGCTTTTGCTGCGTTCAGGTTTCAGGTCGGGGTTGCCGTTGGTAATATTAACCCGGCCGGTAACGGAAGGGGAGGAGCCGGGACCAGCTACCGAGTAACCTGCCATGTTGAACGCATCGGGAGTAACAAAAGCCTGGCCATAGCTAACATGAAGATCCACATCGAACGGCGTTTTGTATTTGGCGCCAAAGCCCGGACTAAAAACGCCGTAAGAAGTTTTGGCTGATTTATATGTGAGCAGGAAGGGGTTTTGTTGTACGTCAAAATCAATTCTGTCGTAACGGCCGCCGGCGGTAACAATCAACCGTTGGTTACAAAAGGTGGAAACGGTATTGATGAAGCCAGCCGTAGAGTAAATACCATAGGGTGGGGAAGAAGGCGCTATCTCTGCTTTGGTGGTAGCGTTGAAGCTTTGTGATTTTGCCACCGCCTGGTTGCGGTCGATGCCCACCGTAATGGAAGCAAATTTAAACGGGAAATTATCTTGCAACTGAAAGCCTTTAAAGGTAGTGGTAGTACGGGAGGTGGCAAACGTAGATGCCTGTGGTATGAAGTCAGCCGTTTCATTGGAGGAATAGAATTTGGCAAGCAGGTTGTGGTTGTTGATCTTCCCTTTAATGGTTGCCCACGATGAATAGCGATATGGGTTTTTGGAAGCCTGGTTATTGGTTCCGTCAAAAAAATCACCCGGTGATAATACGTTAGTGGCGCCATAATAGTCCCCGCCAAGATCTATTCTCCAATTATTATTAATTTCATAACCAAGGCGCAGGCTGCCCAATGAAAACTCGTAGGAGGTATATGGCCGCACAATGCCGTCGCCCCGAACATCATTTAATGACAATACCGAATCCTCCTCAAAATTTTTATTCCGGTAGGTGTTGGTCACTTTGGTATAACCATACTTATTGCGAAAGAAATTATCATTGCCCCATTTTATGTCATCGTGCTGGTTGTAATATTTCAGCGCCGCATTAAAATCAAGTTTTTGGGAGAGACTGCCCCCGGCACGAAAGCTGCCCTCCGTGGTATTGTAGCTGCCATAACCAAGCGTAAGTGTTTTATATATTTCACCTTTGCTCTTTTTGGTAATCACATTGACTACGCCGCCCATGGCCTGGGAGCCGTAAAGGGCCGATGCGGCGCCTTTTACAACCTCCACTCTTTCCACATTGGTGAGGTCAATAGTGGCCAGGTTGGTGGCGCCGGCCGGGCGGCCATCGATCAACAACAGCGTGCGTTGGTTGATACCTGAAAACTGTGGCCTGAAACCGCGAATACCCACGCCGCTTAACAGATTGGGATATTGTATCACATCCACACCGGCCATTTTTTTCAGTACATCGGTAACATCTTTTGCAATCGTATTTTCTAAACTGCGGGCAGAAATGACCTGCGTTTTCTGCGGCAGGTTCCGTTGCAGCATGTTGGTGCGGGTAGAAGTGATAACGACATCCTGCAGCTGAGTAATTGTATCTGACGATAGCGATTCTTTGTTAACGGAATCAATGATCCTTATGGTTGCTTTCTTTTGCGCCACTACCGGCAGGGCACATAGAAACAGGAATATGGAGCATATGGAGAGTTGCTTCATGTTTGTGTATTAAAAAGTTGCGCGTAAGAGATGCTATGCCAGGATGCGCTTCAGTTAAAAGCACACTGGAATAATTAAATGGTTAGTCAATAAACTTTGTATATGCAGGTACAGGGCTTACATAAACAGCATTAAAAATGCCGAAAGGTGGCTATCGGAATAGCCGGTCCTGCATGTTGTAGTCGCCATATTTTAAACCAGCGAAGGCGGGCCGCGGTCGGAACAGGAAAGCCCAATAGAGGTAAGATGTTGTGAAAGATGATGATCCGTATATAATGGAGAACGTTGAACAGGATGATCAAGTTGAATGACATCCATTTGCGGGTGAGCATCCTTTGCAAAATAATATTCGCAGATGTCGCACGTTGTATTAGACGCAAGATGTTTTTGGGAAGCGATTTCGTTTGAGGCAGGTTGTTGTATATCGTGGTGGTGTAATACTTTTACCACATGAATAAAAAGAAATAATGCCAGAAAATGTCCGGCAAAAAGCTTTTGAAGCCATATTGTTATTCTTTTATACACCAAAGCAAATATAATGAAATTTTACTTTTTGCAACAATGTTGAAATTTATTTTTGAAGGCAAACTGATAAATTATTAAAGGAAAAACAGACGATACAATGACAAATTCAGAAAAATTACATGTGTTTAAACGGCTGTATGTTGATGCCGATAAATTGGTGGCCAATCTTAAAACAGGTGTTTCAACAAGAAATTTACAGGAGGCTGATATTGAAAAGGCAATAGCCTGTGTGGATGAGATGATCGCGTTGTTGCCGCTTACCTTTTCCGGGCAGGTAAATGCGATAAGCGAACCTGTATTGCTCATCAATCCACAGGACCCTGAAGACGAACCAAAGGAAACGGAGAAACAGGTAGAAGGAAATACTACGTATATACTTCCGGAAAATACGATAGCGCTTAAGGAATCAACCGTACTATTCGCACTGGAAGACTGGAAGTTTTTAATAATTAATTATGTAGCAGAGCAGGCGCCGGAAGAAAATACCAGGCAAAAATATAAACCCCTGATGCTGGCCCAGGCGAAAAAATGTTTAGCATTTTTCCCGGATAAGAGCCGGTTATACCCCTGGCAAAATGCAAAGGTTGTGCTGTATACTAACCAGATAGGCTGGCTTGCTGTTCAGGATGAACAGGATCCCGCAAAAATGGAAGAAGCATTAGCTGTGGTGGAACAAGGTGTTGTAATTTCCAACTGGTATGAACTGAAATACATTGTAAATACGTACGTACGGCTGCTGCTAAAACTTGGCAGGAGTGATGATGCTTACACCCTCGTAGGGGAGGCATTCAGAATAACGCCTAACTATGCTGCTTTTCAGGACCTGAAAAGCGATGCACAATATATCAGCTGGAAAGAAGCGGAGGCAATAAAAAAAGCCGCAGAAGAAGAACGTAAAAAACAGGAACAGGAAGCCTTTCTGAAAACAATAAGCGAAGAACAGGCAAAGATAAATGACCAGTTCATCAATCCTGACCATGTGCTTTTTCGGCAACATGCCGCTATATTGAACACGATCAAACAACGGATGCTGGCCTACCGGATGACGGTGCTGAATGAAGCGGAGCCACATAGAGTGGATGAACTAAAAAATTATTTCAGGCTTCAATCCTGGTCTGTACAGGACCTGGAAGCATTTGAAACAAAGCATGGACTGAAATTGCCCGATGAGTATAAAGTGTATCTTATGGAGATCGGCAGTAATGGGAACTACTATTTCTGGTTGAATGGCATTGGCTATGTTGGTGATTATACCGATGAGCTAATTGAGCAGATGAAAAAGCCTTTCCCGATAACCGCTGATAAAATTCATGAGGTAGACAATTTCTTCCGTGTTAAAGCCTGGGTATACCCCGACGATAAAGATTGGATAGTGCAAGGTGTTTTTCCGAAAGGAACTGATATGAAAGCGCTTTTTGGCTTGCCAGATGGGGCGAACATAACGGATGGCTGTATGTTCCTGGGTAACTCTGCCGGGCAAAAAGAACTATATCTGATCATGAATGGTGAATTTGAAGGCGAAGTTTGGAGCGACAGATTGCCTCATGGCGCCGGGGTAAGAGGTTCCTTTGGCCCGGCTACAACCAAACGGCTGAAGTTTCTGGAATATATAGCCGATAGTTTGGGCAGGAATAGTAGCGCTGGTGGGGAAGATGAAGGTGATTGGATGTAAGTAAAAATATACCTAAGTATGCCATCTATTGAAACCATTATTAAAAGGCTCGATGAGCAATTAAAAATATACAGAGCCGAATACTATTCCATTTTAAATCCACCCGTTACAGATGGCGGTATTACCGCTTTAGAGAAAAAATATGGATTAAAACTTCCTGCCGACCTAAAAGCCTTGTATCAATGGAAAAATGGCCACGGGGAGGAATATGCTTCAGCAAATTTCATCGACTTCAATCAGTTCTTTTCCCTGGATATTTCTTTGAGAGTGGCCAGCGAATATAGGGAAATGTTCGGGTCGGATCTTACCCCTGTGAACTGGTGGAACAAGCACTGGGTGCCCATTCTTATAGAAGGAGGTAATTGTTATTGTTATGATCTGGAAGGAGCATTTACCGGAAATAAAGGTCAGATAATTCGTTTTATACATGATGACAATTATCGGCCGGTGGTTGCCCCCAATTTAGCTGCATTTTTAAAGAACGTAATTACATCCCTGCCATTTAATATATGTCGTGGTTTAAGCGATTGTCAGTGGACGATGGACCACGGGTCTTTACATTTCGAAGCAAAAGTTCTGATCTCGGATTTTCAGCAGGTAATGGATTATATAAATAACCGGCAACCTGGTTTTTTGCAAACGATAAAAGGAGTGCCACGCCAGGAACTGGAAGCCTGGCAAAACAGGTATTCGGTGAACCTGCCATCCATCTATCTGGATTTTATGACGGCGATGGGGCATAGCAGTGGACCGTTTCGACCATTGGGTGCGTACAATCATAATTTTGAGGAGCTGGCCAGTCAGGTTGACTGGCTGTATTCAGATGACTGCCCATACAGGGAAGATTACCCGCAAGACAGGTACTTCCTGATCGGTTATGAAGCAGATGAAAGTATGATTTCGCCTTATGAACTATTTCTTGATCTGGACAGCTGTGATGGAATGGATGCACTGCTGGTTGAAATGGGGAGTAATGGAGTATACAATGCTGAACACCGCCGCCTCATAGGAAAAACGTTGGGTGAATTGTTGATGAAAAGTGCTGTCCTGAATTTTGTTAAATAAACAAAGTGTAAATTTTTCGTACTTTTACCTTCTTTCTCCAATTTGTTGACGCCACATAGAATAATATAATCCTCGTTGTTGCAACAACTCGCTATGTGTGCCTGTTTCAGATATTTTTCCTTTTTCCAGCACATATATTACATCTGCATGCATAATGGTCGACAATCGATGGGCTATGAGTATGGTCATTTGTTGCCGGCTGGCTGATATTTCTCTTATCGTGGAGGTAATTTCTTCTTCAGTTAAAGAATCCAGCGCTGAAGTGGCCTCATCAAATATGAGCAATTGCGGCTGACGCAACAGCGCGCGGGCAATGGATAGCCTTTGTTTCTCGCCGCCCGATAGTTTCATGCCACTTTCTCCCAGAATCGTATTCAGTCCATGAGAGGCTTTGGCAATTAAACCAGTGGCAGATGCTTTTTGTAAAGCCTCTCTGATATCATTATCCGTAGCAGTAGGATTCACAAATAACAAATTGTCTTTGATAGAGCCGGCATACAATTGCGTATCCTGGGTTACAAAACCAATTTGCCGCCTGAGCGGGTTATATCGAATTTGATTGGAGTTAATATCATTGAAATAGATATTGCCACTAACAGGAACATATAGTCCTACCAGCAATTTTACCAGGGTAGATTTGCCGGAACCGGAAGGACCAACGAATGCAACGGTTTCTCCCAGTTTAATGGTAAAAGATATATCATCAATAGCGTTATAATTGGCTGTTTTATGTCTGAATACGATCTGGTCAAATTGCAGACTTTCCAGTTTGCCCAGTTCTATAGGATTTTCAGGTCGTTGCTCTATGGATTTATTCATCAACCTGTCGAAACTTTTCAGGGAGGCATCTGCCTCGCGGTAGAGAATGATCAAATTACCAAGTTCCTGCAAAGGGGTAAATATGGCTGTTGAAATAAATTGCATGGCAATCAATTCGCCGGTAGAAAGTACCTTCCGGAAGATCAGCCACAATAGAATAAATAATATCGATTGTTTTAACAGGTTAAGCATATTGCCTTGCAGAAAAGACAACGAACTTACTTTTTTAGCCTTCTGCATTTCCAGATCAAATATTCTCAACGTTTGTTCATTCAATCGCCTGATCTCCGGAAAGGTAAGGCCAAGGCTTTTGACCAGTTCTATATTTCTAAGGCTTTCTGTGATAACGCCAGCTTGCCTGTCTGTTTGCCTGTTGATAGATCTTTGTATTCCCTTTATTCTTTTGGAAACCAGTCCGGTGAGGGAACCCAGTAAAACGATCCCAATAAAGAAAACCGGTATCAATAACCAGTTTTTATTGATGCTGTACCATAGTAAGAAACATATTCCTACGAACGAAGAGAATAGTACATTGATAAATGAGTTAATAAAGCGTTCTGCATCTGTTTTTACTTTTTGTAAAATAGAAAGCGTTGTGCCGCTTCTGCTTTCTTCAAATTCCTGAAACGATAAACGCAATGTTTGCTTTAGCCCGTCATTAAAAACATGCATGCCAAAGCGGGCGACTGTTTTCCTTGTTATATAATCCTGGGCAGCTTTGAGTAGTTTGGCCAATACAGCAATACCAAGCGCTACCAACAACCAATATATAATGCCGCGTATTAATTCATTCTCCCGTAAATTATATTTATTGGTCGCATACTGGTCAATGATCTTTCCGAAAATGACCGGGTCGAGCAAATTCAATAATTGGGCGCCGGCAGCAAGTATAAGAGAGCAACCAATAAGCAGGCGATGGGGCTTCAAATATTTCCATAAAATTTTCATACTTATTCCCTTTCATTTTGAAGAACTTTCAATAAAATAGTTGTGCCGTTACATGTCAATGCCCCTGCAGAACGATTTTGAACCAATAGCGAATATAAATTAAATATTACTCCCTAGCTTTGATGGATTATGACTGGATTTTTCAACCTGCTAAAAGACAAAATGCAGCTTTCCCCAAAAAGCAGGGAAGCATTTTTGTCTGTAATGAGAAACGAGGATTATTCCAAAGGACATCTATTGGTAAAACCCGGTACTGTTTGCCCCTCCATTTTCTTTGTTGAAAAGGGTTTAACAAGAACATTTTACTACAAAGACGAAAAAGATGTTACAGACTGGTTCAGTCCGGAAAATACCATTGCCTGTTCCATTGTCTCCTTTACCACCCAACAAGCCGACCGAAGAGGCATTGAACTCCTGGAAGATTCCAGCTTCTGGACGCTGGATTATCATGATCTCGAAATGCTTTGTGAACAACATCACGAAATAGAAAGATTTACCAGGCTGATCACCGCGTATGGAATGCTATTGATCCAGGAACGTTTTGATGAATTGCATTTTGCCACAGCCGCCGAGCGGTATAAAAAGCTTTTGGACCATCAACCTGCCATTTTACAAAGAGCCCCGCTTGGCATGATTGCCTCTTACCTGGGAATAACGCAGGAAACCTTAAGTAGAATACGGTCGCAACATATTTTTTGATAAATGTCAAAAAATCGTCCCCTTGCACATCCGAACTTTGCTGTAAAATAAAACATATGCGACTTACAGCCATTGAACAGCCCAAAGGAATTATAATGAAGCTTTTTTACTGGATCAGTAAAAAGCAATACGGCAAGGTGCTATTACCATTAAAAGTAATTTATGCACGCAGCAAACCTGTTTTATGGGCGTCTATGAAGGTAATAACAACCGACAATAAATTGTCGCTTCCCAAACAGACCCGGATCCTGATCCGCTATTTTACTTCCCATTTGAACAATTGCGCGTTCTGCGCCAATGCGATGCGTTACCAGGCCCATAAAGCCGGGATGGACAGGGCGCAACTAAAAGACATTTTACAATTTGAAAAAAGTGACCATTTCAACGAAAAGGAAAAAGCATTGCTGGCATACATCAGGGACATAACCATGCACAAAACCACTACAGACGAAATTTTTCAAAACCTGCAGCGCTTCTATTCCGACAAAGAAATTATAGAGCTCACCTGGGTAAATGCCTCAGAAAATTATTTTAACCTGATGGCCAAACCAATGGGACTTGAATCTGATGACCTGAAAGCCAAATCCCGGGAGCAGCGGGCAAATCAGTTGCAGGCGAGTATCTCTTAGGATAGTAATATAACAGGATTGCTTTAGCCTTGTTGTTTCAGGCCACAAGGCTTTTTTTATGCCTACATTGCAGATGACGCCTCTTTCAAAATTTTAACCGCTTTTTCCTGCTCTTTAAAATTTAAAGAAGCAAAACCAAGCCTTACGGCATTGTATTTTATTTTTTCAGTATCATAGCTTGTTCCGTCTTTTACAATAAGGCCTTTGGTAAATGCTTTGGAAGAAATGATTTTTAAATCCCTGTTTACAAATTTTGTCCAGACAGACATGCCCCCATCAGGGATCTTAAAAGAAATGGTTTCCCCTAGCTCATCTTGTAACAGGTTGCAAAAATGATCTCTCCGCTCTTTATATTGTTTTACCGATCTTTTGATGTGCCTTGCAATCGTTCCATCTTTATACAATTCTGCAATGGCATTTTCCATCAAACTGTCGCCCTGGGTATCTATTGTCTTGCGCAACCAGGTGGCGGTCTGAATAAATTTTTCAGGGGCTACCATAAATCCAAAACGGATGGCAGGCGCCAAAGTTTTGGTAAGGGTTCCAATGTAAATAACATGGCCATACCTGTCGTGGCTTGCCATGGGCATGATGGGCTTGCTGGCGTAATGAAAGTCGTAATCATAATCATCTTCAATAATGGCGAAATTATATTTTGTGGCCAATTCCAAAAGTCGCATTCGTCTTTCGGGAATGAGTGTTACTGTCGTTGGATTGTGATGATGCGGAATTACATATACCATTTTTATTTTCTTCTTTTTACAAAGCTTTTCTACCACATCCATATCCATCCCATGATCATCCACAGGAACATGATTAATGCGGGCGCCTAACTGTTGAAAGGTTAGATTGGCGCTCACATATCCCGGCGTGCCTGCTATCACTTCTTCACCCGGGCTGATGAGCATGGAAGTCGCGATATAAACGCCCATTTGAGCACCTTTTGTAATTAAGATATTTTCCGGAGTTACTGACAAGCCTCTTGTGTCGCATAAAAATGCAGCCAGGGTTTTTCTTAGCAATAAGGTTCCCTGTGCACCGCCGTACATCAGGTATTTTTTGTTTGCCGGTAACCGGGAAACACTTCTCATACTTTTGATCAGATCTTCGATGGGGGCAAGACGAATATCAGGAAAGCCATCATTGAAGATCAATTTTCCGGCAGGTGGAAAATCTGAATGCCTGATGGGTATAATTCTTTTTTCATCATAAGAAAAACCCGGTTTTTGCGGGAGTTTAAAGACACGGGACTCATCAGCAATTTTTTGGGGAGATAGTAACGGCAGCTTCACTTTTACAAAAGTCCCTTTTCTTGGTAGTGTTTCTATCCACCCTTGGGCGTCTAATTCCTGGTAAGCAGCTACTGCCGTCATCCTGTTAATATTCAATAAACCGGCTACTTCCCTGGAGCCAGGCAGTTTCAGTCCTTTTCTTAATCTTCCCTGCCGGATGTTTTGAATAAACGCATTGGTGATCTGCAGGTAAACAGGGATTTCCAAATCATGATCTATAACAATCAGTTCTATTAATAATTCCATATCTGGATTAGTTGAAATGTTGAAACTGGATTATTTACCTAATCCAGTAAAGGTATATTTTTGGTATAGCATTTTAATAGATACTGACACAAAATAAAAAGTTATGAAAGAAAGAATGAATATTAACAGTGCAGAACCTGCTATATACAAAGCGATGGATGCCGCCGAAAAACAGTTGTCAAAATTTGAGCTTGACTCTAAATTAGTTGAGCTGATCAAATTAAGAGCTTCACAAATAAATGGCTGCGGGTATTGTGTAAACCAACATTCCCTGGACGCAAGAAAAGCAGGCGAATCGGAACAAAGGGTGTTTGCCATAAGCGCCTGGTGGGAGACCCCGTTTTTTACTGACAGGGAAAGGGCCGCATTGAAACTGGCAGAAGAAATTACCCGTATTTCAGCAGGTGGTGTAAGCGATGAAACTTTTCTGGAAGCAAAAAAACATTTTTCCGAAAAGGAAATTGCCCAGTTGATCTTTACGGTAATTACAACCAATAGCTGGAACCGGATAGCCATTTCCATGCACATGGTAGCAGAATAATTAAAAAGCAAAAATGTAAAATGATGGATCAACAAATCATATGCAGTACATGCGGCACCTGGTACCCAATAGCGGACGCGCCGGAATTATGTACTATTTGTTCAGATGAAAGACAGTACATTCCTGTTACAGGCCAAAGCTGGACCAGGCCGTCAGAACTGCACCGTAAGCATAGTATAAAATTGAATAAGCTCAAGGACAGATTATATGAACTGGAAATAAACCCCATGTTCTCCATTGGACAAAGGGCCTTGCTGGTTCTTTCAGAACAGGGAAATGTATTGTGGGATTGCATTCCTATGCTCGATGAATTGACTATTGAGTTTATAAAATCCAAAGGCGGTTTAAAAGCCATCGGTTTTTCACATCCGCATTATTACAGTAATATGAATGAATGGGCCGACGTTTTTGATTGCCCGGTATATATTCATGAAA
This sequence comes from uncultured Niastella sp., assembly GCA_966212235.1. Taxonomy (GTDB): domain Bacteria; phylum Bacteroidota; class Bacteroidia; order Chitinophagales; family Chitinophagaceae; genus Niastella. The sequence continues at coordinate 82,752 of CBIHPP010000003.1, forward strand.
ATGATGGGGAACATATCGTTAACAAAGGAAGTCACATTCAGTTGTGGCGTGGAGATGAACTGGAATTATGGGATGGCATGAGAATAATGCTGATTGGAGGTCATTTTGCAGGTAGCAGTATTTTGCATGTGCCTTTTCTTTCTGAAAAGGGTACTATCGTTTGTGGCGACACGTTGTTTCTCTCTCCCAACAAAAAACATTTTTCGGTCGTGTGGAGTTCACCCAATCGAATGCCGCTGCCGCTAACAGAAATAAGGCGGATAAAAAAACGGTTTGATGAAATTCCTTTTGATTCGTTTTACGGGTATCAAAAGATTCAAAACCTGGAAGTGGATGTAAAGAAAATATTTGAACAATCCATGCAAAGATATTTTGCATAGATTGTAGGTAAAGCTGTCTACCTTAACAGGTAGCAGCTATATATTCTTTCAATGTGATCTTTCCACTGATCAACTGTACATATAATACATTAGTGTCTACGTCTGATTTTTTGATCTCATTAACTAATGCTGCGTCAAAAAACAGGGTTTTAATAAAAGTAGTCATAGTTGTATGTTTTTAAGTTTATTATACGTCGTTCAAATAGCTGAACAACCGGATTAAAGCAGATGTATGAACCTGGAATATTTCTTTCTTTTTGACAATACAAAGGTATTACGGCTTCTTAAGAGGTCATAACCAACTTATGCCTGCTTCTATTATCCCAAAAACGGGTGGTTTTGTGTAAAGTGCTGGCTGGCATTGGGTTTTATGGCTAATAAGCATGACGTCCAACAGATGATCTGGTGGTTTCCGGGCCGGATATATCGTTTTGCCCGTCTATTGATCAAATAAAAAACTGCGTCCCGTCTCGTCTCGTGCTTAGCCGAGATGAGACAGGACGCAGTGTGCAATGATCAATCCCGTTCTTTCGCTTATTTGATCAATAACTTTTTATTGATCAGCCGGGTTCCGCTTTCATACCGGACCATATATAATCCTTTGGGCAATGCCTGCAGGTGCAATGGTATGCGTAACACTCCTTTAGTGGTATAAACCAGGTGACCAGCCATATCAAATACTTTAATGGTCCCTGTTTCAGAAGTACCCGATACCATGACGGCGGCACTTCCATTACTAACAGGATTGGGCACAACCTGTATGCCGGTTTCGCCAGTTGTAACGATGCGCAAACTTTGCTCAACCAGGTTATTAGTCAGGGCCGTTGCAGTATTGTCAAGTACCAGGGTGCCAAAAGCGGCAGTGCTCTGGTAATTGTTAATGGTGCCCATCCATACTGCCTGGGCATCGCGGTCTCCGCTGTTGTCGTCGTCGTCATTAGCGATGTCGAAGCCAATTTGCCTGCCGGCTGCCGGCGTAATACCTAATTGCGACCAGGGAATGCTTATCTCGATCGTATAACCACCAGGGATGGCAGCCCATGCGTGTTGTACGCCGTTAATTGCTACTTTACTGAAGAGGGTGCTGTTGTTCCAGCCTTTTATAAACTGGTTATCCAGGCCATCGTAAGTAGTCCCTTTATTGTTATTGGCATCTATGAACACTTCAATGCCATCGTTATTCCAGGAGTCGGGCGAGTCATTGTTGAGCGTATTATCCAGTACTTTGGCGGCTATGTACAGGTTGTTATTATCCCATAATGCACCAAATGTGACGGTATTATTCGTGGTGCCGATAACAGTTTTGGTAATACTATTATTCAGTTTCCAGGCAGCTTCGTTTACAACGCCATCAATAGTGATGGTTCCACTGGCTGGGTAGCCATGTACAACATTCGCTGCCGCCAACACCGCTACAGATATATTATCAGTAGCTGTTAAGGTTCCGTCGCTTACTGTTAACTGAAATATATAGGTATTCCCACCAGACAAACCTGAAATTGACGGTGAAGCAGTGCCAGTTCCAGATATGGCAATGGTAGGTCCACTTACCTGTGTCCAGCTAAAGGTTACTGCGTTACCTTCAGGGTCGGAACCTGTTCCATGCAGGGTGAAACTGGTTGTACCTGTACTCAGGGTGGTATCGGCGCCTGCATTGGCAACGGGCGGCTGGTTAGCACTGCCGCTACAGGTAGTCATGTACACCGTGCCAAAGACCGATGGGTTCTGAAACGCGGTCGTATTGGTAGCAAAACTGGTTGTTTGTGCATCGCGTGTGCCGCCGTTATCGTCATCATCTACCTGAACGTCAATACCAATGGCTTTGCCAATAGCCGGTGTGGTCCCGATGGTTGTCCAGGGTATGGCTATTTCTGCATTGTACCCCGTCGCCGTTGCAACCATTTTGAAATTTATGCCGGTTGTATTGGTTACAGAATTGCCACCGGTATGAATGATATTGTCATTCCACCGGAAGCCAAACTGAAAATCATTCACACCGTCGTAGCTGGCGCCCTTGCTGTTATTACCATCAATGAATACTTCCACCACATCATCTTCCCACCAGCTGCCGCCCGAGTCGTTTACGCGGGTAGCATCGCCTACTTCTACCAGCAGGTACAGGTAATTGTTATCATACAGCGCCCGCCATTTTCCATTGTAATCGGCAGGGCGACTGCCCAACACTACCTGGTTAATGTCTTTTGTTGGAGCCGGGTTCCATACGGATTCTATGTTCGCATCAATGACAGGCGGCGTCCCGTTTACCAATGCTATAACGGGTGCTGCACAGGGCGGGTTATCGTTATCGGCAATGGTGATTATAGCTACTGTATCAGGACCCAGGTTATAGCCTGTGCCGGGCAACAGGGTAAGCCTTATTGTTTCGGCGCCTTCAAACTGGTTATCGTCAACCGGGGTTATGGTAATGGTTTGCGAAAGTTGCGATGGTGACAGCGTAACAGAACCGCTCAGGGCAGGATTGGCTGTGTAATCGGCCGTTGTTGCCGTACCGCTAACGGTGTAGCCTATGGTTACTGCCTGGGTAATACCTGCTGTGCTGATGGTAAAGGTGCCGGTATTACCACCTTCGCCAGCCGCATCATCTGTTGCCTTAGCATTGACTGCGGCATTCACGGTGATCTTTTTGGTGGCTGTTTTGCCGCCGTCGCCTGTTGTCACCGTAATGGTGGCTGTGCCTGTGCCCACGGCGGTAACTTTTCCTGAAGCATCAACGGTAAGCACCGATGTATTGCTTGTGCTCCAGCTTACTGTTTTATTGGTAGCATCGGCAGGTATAACGGCCGGTGTTAATTGAATCGTTTGATTCAGCGCCAGCGTGGTATCACCTGCCGGACTGATGCTTACACCAGTAACCGGTACGTTCACGTTTTGAAAAATAAGCTGAAAATTAGCGTTGCGGTTGATGAAGGTGCCCGATTCGGCATCGGTAACCGACAAATTATTGAAGACCACCCTTTGCGAATTGGCATCGCAATAAATACCAAAACCTCCGTATACATCAGCCGGTATATCACGCGTAACCGGGTCCTTACCGGTGCCGGTAATGATGGTGTTGGTAAATACGATATCGTGCAGATTGTTGCCGCTGATTCGGATGGCATCGCGTTGTGAATTTAAGATGGTGGTATTATCGAACTGCAGGTTGAAAATACCGGAGCCTGCAAAAATTTCAATGGCGCCGCGTTTTTCATTCCACAGGTCGTAGCTGGTACCGCAATTTTCAATTGTGTTTTCATACAAATGCGTTACATCGCCGGGAAATTCAAATCCAAACCCGCTGAAGTCGTTGGTAAAGCGAATGCCCGAACCGCCCACACCATCTTTAATATAGTTGTGGTGTACCTGGTGGCCTGTACCGCCGAAGATGGCAATGCTTCCGGCCCGCCAGGTATTTTCAATGGTATTATTGCTGAAGGTGTTGTTGCGCTCCTGCACCGACCCCTGTACATCACTGGCGGGCCACATGGCCAGCGCATCATCACCGTTGTTGCGCAGGCTGCATTGCGTTACGGTTGAGTTGGAGGTGCCAATGCAAAAATTAACGCCATCCGCATAATTGTTGCGAATGCGGCAATTGGCAATGGTCAGGTTCCTGGTTACATCAACGGGGTAGGGCGCATCGTACCCACCGATCCAGAAACCGCATTCAAAATGTTCTACCCAAATATCATGGATACTCGATCCGGTACCATAGGTGCCCATGAAGCCTTTGTATATTTTGTATTTCTGCCCGTCGCGCGGGTTTGCTTCATCATATTTCAACCGGTCGTTATTGGCGGTGCCCAAAGTAAAGTTGGCAATTTCCACCCCACTGCTGCGGCCCATGAAGCCGCCGTAAAACTGTTTATCCGTTGAAAAATATACCTGCGTGTACCAGATGCCTGCGCCGGTTATTTTCATATTGGTCACATTCAACAGCAGTTTATCGCTGAGCAAAAAGCGACCGGCGGGAATGTAAACGTTCTTAGCCTGCGTTTTGGCAGCGGCAATACAGGCGTTAAAGGCGGCATAATCGTCATTGGCATCATTGGCTACCGCGCCAAAATCTGTTACAGAAACGTAGCCTGCCGGTTGGGTAATGACAGCCGGCACGGGTTCCAGCTCAACATAATCGACCCCATAGGTAATGCCATCGTTGTTTACTTTCTGGATCTTGATGGTGTCGCCTGCGTTGATCGTATTGTCAACGGTAAAATGCACTTCATCAAAACGCATAAAAGTTTTTACCCTTGGTGTTTGATAAGGATCTCCTTCTCCGCCCACATCAAAATACTGGTAGGCCCAGTAAGAGCTAAGGTTAATGGTTTTTGCCAGTACATTATTTACGTACAGGTTCAATGATCCGCTAAGCCCTGCGCCGGTGCTGTTATCGGGCATGGTAAAACGCAGGTTTACCCCCCTGGCTGCTGAAGTGGTTTTCCATTGTACGTAGGAGCCGCCGGAAGGCAGGCTTACATATCTTTGATTGGAGGCTTCGGATGCAATGTCCGTTTGAACAAACTGCACCGAGGATTGTAATGAAGCGCCACCGCCAGAACTGCCGTTTTCCGATTCGTACCGGGTATAGGGCATATTACTGGCGCCTCTTGGTAATCCATCGCTTTGCGCCTGCATATACAGCGGCGTATAACAAGCGAACAGTAAAGCAAATTGAGATACAATTTTTTTCATAAATGGGATCTGGTTTTAAGACCTGTTGGGCTAACCGCATAGGATAGCCTGTCACCAGGCCGGTGTTTAATGATATGGCAATGATCATTTGATCAGGTTGCTATACAGCATTAGCGCATATAGCCTCCTGTTCAGGTGAAGAAGGTGTTGTAATAGATAACAGGGAAATACGGCTTAGGGCAGTTGTTTTTACGTATTTATAGTGTTGGGGATAGGCAAGCGTTGCAACATGTAAAGTAAATCAAGTGACGATCCAAAACCAATTAGTATAATTGGAATATATGCGATTGGGGAAAAAAACAATGTTTTTGTAAAGACAGCGTTGTGTAAACCAGCTAATTAGTATTGCAGTTTGTTTTTTTTAATATAACGAAGATAAACGGGGTGTTGATAGATTATCCTGTTTTGGATTTGACCCCTTTCTGCTTTAGTTTTGATAAAAGCTCATTTTCAGAACGATCATATGAAGAAGTTCTTCCTGTTGTCCGCTTGCCTGTTCATATTCAGTAACCAGTATGCCCAAACGGATACGCTGGCCCGTTCCCTGACACAATTGAACGTGGTTTTACAGCATGCGCACGATTTCGACCAGAAAAAACAGGCCGGCATCGATTCATTAAAGCAATTGCTGGCCGTTGTCAATAATAACAATCTGCCTGCATTATTCAGGGGGTATGAAAACCTGTATAATGCGTATAGGGTATTTCAATACGATTCTTCGTACAACTACGCCAAAAAAATGCTGGCGGTAGCGCTTCGGCTCAACGATGCTTTCCTGATCAATTATGCCCGCATCAAAATGGGTTTTTCATTACTGTCGTCGGGCATGTATAAGGAAACACTCGATTCTTTGTCTTCTATTCAAATCAGCGCCGTGCCCGATAGCTGTCGCGCGGAATATTATGCCCTGATGGGTAGATATTATTACGACCTGGGCGATTATGATAAAGACCAGTACCATACACCCCGGTACAACGAAAAGGGCGCACAGTACATCGATTCTGCCCTGGCGCTTTGGGATAAAAATTCCTACGACTATATTTATTATGAAGGATTGAAGCAATTAAAATCAGGCAACCGGGCCGGTGCCAAACGGAATTTTGATCAGTTGCTTTCCCGCGCCAGTCTCACCCCGCACCAGGTAGCCATAACAGCATCTACATTAAGCGATCTGTATATTCAAAATGGCGATAACGCCACTGCCATTCTTTTGCTCATCAAAGCCGTGATCGCCGATGTAAGTTCAAGCACCAAGGAAACTTCTGCTGCCTTTATTCTTTCTACCTTATTATATAAAAAAGCCGATATCAAAAATGCATCGGTATGCATCAACCAGGCATTTACCGATGCGGTGTTCTTTGGCGCCCGGCAACGAAAAGTGCAGGTGGGTGATGTGCTGCCTTTGATCGAAGCGCAGAAATATGCCATCGTAGAACAACAAAAAACAAAACTACTTTGGTATGCGGCACTTGTTACCTTTTTGCTGTTGCTGGTAGCGGCGCTTACCATCATTGTATTAAAACAATTAAAAGAACTGAAACGTGCACAGAAAGTGATCCTGGAGGCGCATCGCGATATGCAGGAGGCGAACAGGCGCTTGTCAGAGACCAACGAGAAATTAAATGATGCCAATAAGATCAAAGAAGAGTATATCGGCTATTTCTTTAATGTTAACTCTGAATTCTTCGACAAGATCGAGCGGTTCAAAAAGTCTATAGACCAGAAATTAACCGACCGCAAGTACGACGAGATCCGGTTCCTGGTAAACAATATCAACCTGAAAAGGGAAAAGGAAGAACTGCTGAAACATTTCGACCGCGCCTTCCTGAAATTGTTTCCCAATTTTGTGGCCGAATTCAATGAACTGTTCAGGGAAGAGGACCGGATCGAGCTGGCCGATAATGAATTGCTCAATACCGACCTGAGGATCTTTGCCCTGGCCCGCATGGGTATTCATGAAAATGAAAAGATCGCGCATATTCTGCAGTATTCCGTTAACACCATTAATACGTACAAGACCCGCATCAGGAACAAATCGATCGTGCCCAATGAAGCCTTTGAAAAAAGGATCATGGAAATAAAAACGGTTGAATAGGTGAGGTGGGTGCCCTTTGAATAGGTGGGTGCCCCTTGAAGGGGCGCTCACCTTGAAATAAAGGGTGAGCCCCTCTCTTGAAGTGGGACCCACCCCGCTTACTTGTCAATATATTCCTGCGAAAAATATATGTTCGTAACTTCCTGCCATTAAAATACTTACGATGCCGGCCATTCGCTGTTCGGCCAGTATTTCCTATACTTTACCTATATAATTTGTAGTTGCCCGGGGCTTACTCTTTTTTTGCCTTCGCTTGCTGCTTCATTCATTTCTTCCATTACAAAAATTAACAGTTTATGCAAAGAAGGCGATTGCTTCCCCACCTATGGGTCAGCCTTGTATTACTACTGGTTTTTCAAATCAGTTATGCCCAGCCCAGGTCGGTTACTGGTACCGTAACAGATGAAAAAGGCACTCCTTTATCGGGCGCAACCCTTATGGCAAAGGGTGCTCAGCACAACGCAACGACCAATGCTTCAGGAAAATTTGAGTTGGCGGTTCCCGACGGGGTGAACACCCTCGTGGTTTCTTATGTTGGCTACGAAACAAAAGAAGTAACTATTCCCAAAGGCAACGACGTGAACATTGTACTGAAAACTGCCGACACCAATCTTGAATCCGTTGTTGTGGTTGGTTACGGCACCCAGAAAAGACAGGATGTAACGGGTGCAGTGGGTTCGGTAAAAGGCGAAACCATCAAGAACATGCCGGTTACCAATGTTACCGAGGCGCTGCAGGGAAGGGTAGCAGGGGTGGAGGTCATCAAATCATCGGGCAGTCCCGATGCCGGCTCAACGATCATCATCCGCGGACTTTCTTCCTTACACCAGCCCACACCCATGTATATTGTTGACGGCGTTCGTACCAATGGCGACAATCTCAATGTGCAGGATATTGCCACCATCGATATTCTCAAAGACGCCAGCGCCGCCGCCATTTATGGTTCAGCTGCTGCCGGCGGGGTGATCGTGATCACCACTAAAAAAGGGGCTTCTGCAAAACCTGTTATTAATTTCAATACACGCTATGGTGTTACCAAACCGAAGCTCATTTCGCTGCTGAATAAGGAGCAATACATCAAACTGCAGAACATCATCCATCCGCAGTATTTCGCTGGCGCCACACATACCGATACGCTGGCGGATACCGACTGGTCGGATGCACTTTACCGGGATGCTTCGGAAATGAACTATAATTTGTCCATTGCCGGTTCTTCTCCTGTGGTGAATTATCTGCTATCAGGGTTTTACAATAAGCAAACCGGTATTTATAAAAAGAACTATTCCAACATCGGCGGGGCGAGGATCAATACCGATTATAAACTGGCGCCCTTTTTAAAGATCGGCCAGCAACTGGCTTTATCACAACGGAAAACAGGGCCGCCGGTAGGTAGTGAGGCCCAGTTGCATAATGCCCCGTTCAGAACATTGCCCATCATTCCCATAAAAAATGCCAATGGTAGTTGGGGCGTAGTACCGCCCGGTTACGGCGGTTTACAGTTCGGTGGTCCCAACCCGGTAGGCGCCATGGAATCGGCCAATGCCATCAACTTCAAAAATAATTTGCAGGGCAATGTATATGCAGAAGTAAAACTGCCGCTGCACCTGACATTCAGGACCAATATCGGCTATTCGTATTATGAAGAGTCGCAGGACTATTACCAGGCGGCATTTGATTTTGGTTCCGTGGTGAACAACGTCAATTCGCTTACCCGCACATCTGTCAAGAGCAGCCAGGTATTAACGAACTATGTGCTTACTTACGAACAGGCTTTCGGTGGCCATTCCATCAATGCGATTGCCGGTTTTGAACAGATTGCTTCGAAGTACCGCAATATCGGTGCTTTCCAAAGTTATGTGGGACTGCCCGGTTTTTCCTTTGTTCAAACCTCTCAGTCCAGCGCCACCGTGAGTGGTAAAAATGATGACAATGGTTTGGTGAAATCATTTTTTGGAAGGATCAATTATAATTACAAAAGCCGTTATTACCTCACGGGTTCAATACGGCAGGACGCCAATTTCACGGTGTTCGGACCCAATAAACAACGGGGTGTATTCAGCGCTTTCTCGGCCGGATGGAATATCAGCGAAGAGAATTTCTTTGGTTCATTAAGAAATACCGTGAACCGGTTAAAGCTCCGCGGTAGTTATGGTACGCTGGGTAACAGCAATATTCCGCCATATACCTATGTTGCATCATATAGTTCCTTTGCAGGCCCCAATGGATTGGGTTCTCTCTCTGGTGCGAATTTTACACCCGGTGGTCCGTTGGATATTGGCGTTACCATCAATGCCATTCCCAACCCCAACCTGCATTGGGAAACCGTTTATGAAAGCAACGTAGGGCTGGATGGGGAAGCCCTGAATGGGAAAATTTATTTCACGGTTGAATACTACAATCGCAATACAAAAGATATGTTGTATGCCCTGCCGGTTGCCTTAAGCTCGGGATACACGGCTCCTTATTTTACCAATATCGGCAAAGTGAACAGCAAAGGCGTTGACGTGCTGTTGGGCTACCGGGGCAAGGTTTCCGAACTGGGCTTCGACGTTAGCGTCACCGGCGGGTTCAATAAAAACAAAGTGATGGACCTGAGCGGTATTGCCAATGATAAATTATTCGACGGCTATAATTATTATTCCAATGGCGATGCCGGTTTCAGTGTAATGTCGAACCAGAACATGACCATTACCAAAGCTGGTTTGCCCTTCGGTTCTTTTTACGGATACAAGGTCACCGGTATATTTAAAACAGATGCCGAAGCGGCTGCCAGCGCCCAACCCAATGCAAAGGCCGGCGACCTCATCTTTGCACACGATGAAAAAAATGGCACTACTTTATCGCCCGACGACCGGCAGGTGATTGGTAATCCCAACCCGAAATTTGTATACGGCGCTGCCATACGACTTAACTACAAAGGGTTCGATGCTTCGTTATTATTCAATGGCGTGGCCGGCGTTGATATTTTCAATGGGGTGAAAGCCTATGAAATGTATCCGTTTGCCGATGGCAATACCACCTCCAAAGTATTTGGCGCCTCTTTCCTGGGCGATAACCAACTTACCGGGCAACCCAGGCTGGGTGTAAAGAATGCCGACGGTTCTTTTACGCTCGATCCCAATAAGAACTACACATCGGTGAACAGTTATTTTGTTGAGAAGGGCAGTTATCTGAAACTGAAAAACCTGCAGGTAGGCTATACATTCAATATGGCGCTGTTGCAAAAGGCAGGTATCAAAACCGCCCGTGTATTTGTAATGGCCAATAACCTTTTTACCATTACCAACTATTCAGGGCTCGATCCTGAACTGGGCAGTGCTTTCTCAGCCGCCGCTCAATCGGGTTTTGTTGGCAATGCGGTAGGTGTTACCACCCGCGGTCTGGATGCAGTGTCGCAATACCCGCAGGTAAAACTGTATTCAGCAGGGATCGATATCAATTTCTAGCCATCGTTTAAAACTTATTACCATGTTCAGAAAAAAATATCTCATTATACTTGGACTTGCTCTGGGAGCGGGATGCAAAAAAGATCCTGGCCTGGTTGGTCCTACCGACAGCTATTCTACAACCAACTATCCCGCTACACTAAACGATTTGAACAGTGTGCTGGCGCCCTGTTATTCAAATTTGCGCGATGCCAATTTGTTTGGCTTTCATTTGTGGCCTAAAGCTTTGTCGAACGCAACGCATACTGCCAACAGTGTTTATAACGGCGACCCCTCGTGGAATGAAATGGCGGCTACTGATCTAAGTATTACCAATCAATATGTACAGGAAGCCTGGACCAGTTTTTATACCGGCGTTAAAAATTGCAATGTGGCATTGCAGGGAGCCGATTTTTATATGGCGCATTCCGGCAAACCCCAGGACCAATCATACGTGGACCTGGTAAAAGGACAGGCCTATTTTTTACGGGCCTACTATTATTTTAACCTGGAATGTTTGTTTGGTGAAAGCTATATCACCACATCGGGCGGTGGCGATAAAAAAGGTGTACCCGTTTTCAGTGAACTGCCTACGGGTTTGGAAGGAACACAAAAAACACGTAGTACGGTAAAAGAAGTGTGGGACCTGATCGTAAGTGATTTGAAAAATTCAGCGCAGTTGTTGAAAGGAAAGTCATGGTCGGGCAATGATAAAGGAAGGATCAGTGAATGGGCTGCCAAATCGTTACTGGGCAAAGCTTATGTGTTTATGCAGAACTGGAAAGAAGCCAAAACCATATTGAAAGATGTGATCGATAACAGCGGCAATTCGTTAATGCCCTACGCAAAATACCGCGATGCATTTATTGGTATCAGCGCCAATGAATTCAATGAAGAATCCATTTTCGAACTGAACGTTGATCAGGATTCGAAAGGGAACTATGGTGTATATGGCAATACGCCCAATGCCACTACCATCAATGGGTTGATCTGGTGCCCCTGGGCCCTGGGAATGGATGGAACAGAAGGGGCTTCGAATCCGTTGGGATATGGTAATGAGATCTTTCACGACAAAAACGTATCGCGTTTCGGGTTCAACCTGGGCGCCTATACGCTGACGGACAATCCTGATTTCAACAGCAGCAAACCGGCCAGCTATACCAATCCGAAGAAAGTAATGGACCCTGTGTACAAACAGCAGTCATTACAGGTAAGGGCCAATCAAACCTGCGATCCGCGTTTGTTCGTGAATGCGCTGCAGCCCTGGATCGATTCGGTAAAATTCGATGGCGAACACTGGTACCCGGTGTCTATGCCTAATTTCTGGGCAGGCCAGGCTAACAGGTATGGATGGAGCTTTAGAAAGTATGCACCCATTTTCAATAATATCAATAACACGGGTCCTGCCGATGCATGGAATTATTACCTTCTCCGGCTGGCAGAAGTGTATTTGTTATATGCAGAAGCTACAAAGGGAACGAATGATAACACCACAGCCCTTGAATACCTAAACAAAACAAAACGCAGGGCTTATGGTTACCCCGTGAATGCGCCTTCGTCCGTTGACTATACCAGTTTATCGGCCACTACGGCTGCCATTGGCGACCCGGTGTTGGGGAATAATCCGCTGTATTATGAACGATTTGCCGAGTTGTTCAACGAAGGCGGATGGTGGTTTGATGTTTGCCGCTGGCGCATCGGGGCTTCTGAAGCGACTTATTATCAAACAGCACTGAATGTAAATGGAAATCTAACCTGGAAAGATAAAACCTATAGCTGGCCTGTTCCACTGGCAGAGTTCAATTCAAACCCAAAGATAGCCGGACAACAAAACCCAGGATATTAGTGCTGAAAGGTGGGTCGCCCTTGCCCTTGGGGGCGGCTCACCTTCTTTAAAATACAACAAGGTGAGCCTTCCGCCAGCTGGCGGAAGACCCTCCTTATTCTTAACCTGATATTAAACACATGATGATACCTGTTAAAACCGGTACCGTATTATTATTCCTGTTGCTTTCTGTTGTTGCACATGGAGAGCCGCCATTGGAAATAAGCAGGGAAAAAGTAAAGCTGCAGTTTTTTATCGATGAGCAAGGGAAACCTGTGTATTCCGTTTTATTTAACGGAAGGGAAGTGGTGAAGCCATCATCATTGGGTTTTTCGCTCGATATCGATTCTCTTTTCTATAAAAATTTCACCCTCATTGGCGGGGACCGGAAGCTGATGGATGAAACATGGAAACCGGTTTGGGGCGAGTACAGTACCATTCGCAACAACTATGAACAACTTACCGTTCACCTGAAACATAGTACAGGAAAACGGCTGGATATTGTTTTTCGCGTATTTGCCGATGGGGTAGGGTTCCGCTATGAATTTCCCCGGCAGGATGGCCTCAGGTATTTTGTTGTAAAAGATGAATACACACAATTTCATGTAACTGGTAACCATAAAACATACTGGATACCCGGCGATTTTGATAGTAATGAATACGCATATACGACCTCTTTACTCAATGAGGTGAATAATGCGCCGGTTGTTCGGGCAGCTACCGATATTGCGGTTCGTACGGTAACCGATTCGCTGGCTGTACAAACCCCTTTGATGATGAAAACAGCGGATGGACTGTATCTCAATATTCACGAGGCAGCCTTATTGAATTATCCGGCCATGCAACTGCATGTTGATAAGAACGGTTTCATACTTTCATCGACCCTGGTGCCCGATGCATACAACAATAAAGCCTACCTGCATGCACCGGCGCATACCCCCTGGCGCACGATCCTCATTAGTGATAAGGCTACGGATCTACTGGCATCGAAAACGATCCTGAACCTCAATGACCCGTCGGCGGATCAAAACGTAGCGTGGATCAAACCAATGAAATTCGTGGGAGTGTGGTGGGAAATGCAAACCGGGAAAAGCACCTGGAACTATTCCGATTATCCCGACAGTACCGGCGCAAACGGGCAACTGGTTCCCAATGGCCGGCACGGCGCCAATACGGCCAATGTAAAGCGTTATATTGATTTTGCGGCAAAGAACAGGATCGGCGGGGTGCTGGTAGAAGGATGGAACAGAGGCTGGGAAGACTGGTTTGGCAACTGGAAAGAAAATGTTTTTGATTTTGTTACCCCATATCCTGATTTTGATATAAAGGAGATTGCTGATTACGCCCGTTCAAAAGGCGTGTGCATGATCATGCACCATGAAACCTCGGGTTCCGCCAGCAGTTATGAACGGCAGCTCGACACGGCTTTCCGGTTCATGCAAAAATTCGGTTATCCGGCAGTGAAAACCGGTTACGTGGGGCGCATCATTCCACGGGGTGAACATCACGATGGGCAGTGGATGGTAAACCATTACGAAAGGGTGTTGCAACAGGGCATGATGTACCACATCATGGTTGATGCGCACGAACCGGCGCGGCCTACAGGGCTGCAACGCACCTATCCCAATTTCATGGCCTGCGAAGCAGCCAGGGGCAATGAATACCATGCATTCAGCAATGGCAATAGCCCCGATCATGAAACGATCTTGCCATTTACCCGGCTTATGGGCGGACCAATGGATTACACGCCGGGCATTTTTAAACTAAAGGGATATGCGCCGGGAGCGGCAGAGCGGTCGGTACATTCCACGTTGGCCAAACAACTGGCGTTGTATGTTACCATGTACAGTCCGGTTACCATGGCAGCAGACCTGCCGGAAAATTATGAGGCCAAACCCGATGCTTTTCAGTTTATCAAAGAGGTACCGGTTGATTGGGATGATACCCGAATACTGGAAGCCGAACCCGGCGATTATATCACCATTGCCCGAAAGGAAAAAGGAAAGGACAACTGGTTCATGGGCGCTATTACCGATGAAAATGCCCGTACAGCAACCATCCTGCTTAACTTCCTGCAAAAAGGAAAAAAATACAAGGCGGTCATCTATGAAGATGCCCCAGGAGCCGACTGGAAAACCAATCCCGAAGCCTATTCTATCAGGCGGCTGCCGGTTGATAGCAACACAAAGCTGAAACTTTCCCTGGCGCCCGGCGGCGGTACGGCCATCAGTATTATGGAAAGCGAATAACGATATACAGGGTCACCATTATGGAGGTTGTCAAAATTACTTTGACAGCCTCTTTGCTTTTGGCGCGGGTTTGTAACAGTCAAAACTTAGCTTTATTTTTATGCCTTATTGAAAAAAATATGCCCCCCAATAACAAAACCTCGGCAGACTACATTAATGGACTAACATTTGACTATGTTGAAACATATTCGTTCCGGCGGGGTGAGGCATATGATGCCCTTGAAGCCGAATTTAAACAACTTCAAAACCGGAAGCTACAGGATGAAGAGCTGAATCCTGAAGAAAGCGAAAGGTATTCCGCGCTGGAACATTTATTTTGGCGCAAACCATTCATCATTGACGAAAATGGGCAATTCCACCCTTACAGTATTAAAACGCATACGTTTCAACACGATCATCCAATTGTAGATCGCATAAAAGAGAGCTTAAGAACGGAAATTGTACAGTCTTTAGCCATGTTATGTGAGCATATTTACCGGGAGGCAATTGTGTTTTATAACTCCAACCACGAAGTGGTGTCTACGCTTAACATTTGCTTATCGTGTATGGATTTGCATTCATCAACACAACCCAGAATAAAAACAGACTACAAAACGTTCGATTATTTAAAAAGGTTATTTCTGGAACTCGGTCATAATGTTGAAAATCCTGCGTATTCGGTGATAGAAGATATGGAAAAACAATGGGCGAAAGTAAAGAACCGAAAAAGTAAATAGGTTAATAAAAAATTGGGGAGCTGCCTTTCGGCGCCCCCCATTTACTATTTTGATGTAATGCGATCGATCGCATTATTTTGCAAGAACAGGTCTAAAGTTGCTGCCTGTACGGCCATGCAATTGCGTTAATCCCGATTATCTGTAGCTGCTTTTAAGGTAAGTTTATTGTAAGCAGTCAAAACAAGTCGGTAAAAGATCCATAATACAGAATAGGCAATCAATCCTCTGAGGTTATATTTAATATCTTCAGGATCATAGCGGCCATGTATCCGGGTATGAAAGAACCTGTTGGAATATTCCTGTGCGTGCTCTATCGACACACTGAAAATGTACAGTACAACAAAAATAAGTAGGTGCCGGGTGAATTTCCCATTTGTAAACAGCACATTCAGAAAACCTGCTGCGAAAAAATAAAATGCGGCGTGTAGTTCTTTGTCATAATGCCTGAATGCTGCGGGCAGTTTTACCATGAATCCCACGACGGACAGGATTAAACAGATAAAAACCAAAAGCGCCTTCACCCAATTATTAAGTTTAAGTGTCATGAGTCGTTGTCGTGTATTTATAAGCGAATGTAGTATCCTTTTGCGAATTGTTTCTCACCGGTCTTCATTGTATCTTTTTTCCAAATACGTACACCTGACTGTTCGTTTTCGAACAGTTTTCTGCCTGCCATTTTATGAAACACGCTCCGGTTAAGGGTTCAGGGATTGGCACAACCATTGGGCCTTTTGACCATCAAGCCTGAAATAAAAGGACTAAAACAATAGCCCATGTTTAGAAATTATTTCAAAACAGCTATCCGGTTTTTACTAAAGAATAAAACATTCAGTCTCATTAATGTTTTTGGCCTGGCCATTGGTACCTTATGTTGTCTTTATATTAGTTTATTTGTACAGGATCAATATAGTTATGACAGACAGCAGAATAAGGATATTTATCGGATCAATACAACCTGGACAGTTCAAAACGAGAAAGGCAATTGGGCCACAGTAACTGCACCTGTTGCGCCCGCTATGAAAAATGATTTTCCCGAAGTAGAGGAATATACAAGGATCATTCCCGGGATTGGCATGGATCATCACCTGCTTCGCTATAAAGATATCTCGTTGTATGAAGATGATGCTGTATTTGCAGACTCCACTTTTTTTCGCATGTTCAACTTTCATTTTGACAAAGGAATTGCGGAAACTGCCTTGTCAGCTCCTTATACGGTCGTATTGATGAAACCCATTGCTGACCGGCTTTTTGGTCGTGAAGACCCCATCGGCAAACTGATCCGGATAACAAATCGCGGAACGCATGACTTTACAGTAAGCGGTGTCATTGACGAACGTTTTGGTAAATCGCATATACAGGCCGATTTTTTCATGTCAATGAACAGTGGTGGTTATGGCGCTTATTTTAACCACAATGAATCGTGGACCGGTGAAAATTTCATCATTTCTTATGTACGGTTGCGTCCCCATACAAACGTTACCGCATTGGAAAAAAAGTTTCCTGCTTTTGTCAATAAGCATGCACAGGCAAAATTGAAAAGCGAGGGAATGGAAAAGCAGTTTTATCTGCAACCGGTCAGCACCATCCATACCACAACCGGCTTCAAAGGGGTGGAGTTATCAAAACCGGTCAGCCCTGTTTTTTTGTATATTTTAATACTGATCGCTGTTTTAATCCAGGTTATTGCCTGCATTAATTTCATGAATCTCTCCACGGCACGTGCATCAAAAAGGGCGAAAGAAGTGGGCGTAAGAAAAGTGATCGGTGCAGGAAGAACGGACCTGATAAAACAATTCCTGGGTGAATCATTGCTGCTTTCGCTGGCGGGGGTAGCGATCGCTTTACCGTTATTGATTGTAATGCTTCCTTATTTTAACCAGATCACCCAGGCGGATATTCAGTTACAATTTTTGTCCGATTACAGGTTGTGGTTAATGTTGGCTGGCATCGTGGCGTTAACCGGATTGGCTGCGGGTAGTTACCCGGCGTTTTATTTATCTGCTTTCAAAGAAGTAAAAGTAATCAAGGGGAATTTCACCAATCATATTTCAGCAGCAGGCATCAGGCGCTCACTGGTTGTATTTCAATTTGTATTGTCAATTGTTTTAATAACCGCCATCATTGTTATATATAGCCAGTTACATTATATAAAGAACAAGGACCTTGGTTTTGATCAAAACCGGCAGATCGGGTTTGTTTTTCATACAAACGAAGCCGTTGATAAAATACCTGACTTTGTTAATGACCTGCGGAATGTAGCAGGTGTACAATCAGTAAGTCAAACAGATAACTTCCCGGGGCAAACAGTGCTCTATGACATGCATCTTTTTTTACAGGGCGGAACCAGGGCAGCCGCTCCTGATGCAAGTTTTATTGAAGCAGATGAACATTTTATAAAAACGGCTGGTATCAGGCTAATTGCTGGCAGTGATTTCAGACCGCTCGATTCTGGAAAGGTCATCATTAATGAAACACTCGCAAAAACATTGGGGCTGCGTGTTGACCAGGCGCCCGGCACAAAACTGTTCACACAATCAGGTAATGGCAACCAGGAGCGTTTCGAGATCGCCGGCGTGATGAAAGACTATCATTTTAATTCATTGCGTGATGAAATAAAACCATTATTTATTTGGTATACCAGGGGCCATGTGCCTGAAGTGCTTATGAGCACAAATAGTAAAAACTACAAAGTACTGCTTGAAAAAATTGCTTCTGTCTGGAATAAACATTTTACAGGCGTTCCATTCGAATACAGGTTTGTAGATGAAGAAGTGCACAAACAATATCAGGCTGAAATTACATTATCCAATATCATCAATTCCTTTACGGGGATGGCTATTCTCATTTCATGCCTGGGGTTATTCGGCCTGGCCGCATTCAGTGCAGAACAAAGAAACAAGGAAATTGGGGTTCGAAAGGTGTTGGGGGCCAGCGTTACCAGCATCGTTCAGCTTTTGTCAAAAGATTTCATAAAATTAGTGATCGTTGCCATGGTCATTGCATTTCCAATGGCGGGGTGGGTGATGAGTAAATGGCTTCAAAATTATGTGTACAGGATCAATTTAAGCTGGTGGATGTTTGCCATGGCGGGTAGTATCGCTGTCTCCATAGCGCTGATCACCGTAAGTTTTCAGGCATTAAAAGCGGCCATGGCAAATCCGGTTCAACATTTGAAAATGGAATAAAATATCGGGCGCCCCTGATAAAAAGCCTAAATTCAGGTGTTTAATCAAGTCGAATGTTGGTTTCTGATTTTCAGGCCAGGATCATCATGTTATATTAGTAAATGATGAATAACCTGTTCATAATCACATTGTTGTTGGTTAAGAGGCATTTATGCACAGGCCTTAACTGGCTTGCGGAAAAGTGATAAATTTTCTGTATCTTTGCAGCATCTTATATTCTTCCCTTCACATATTAGTTTCCTCACAAAGCTTGGTAAGGCAAGGTCATAAGTTGACCCACAATATTCATTCATTTATAAATCATTCATTAGTATGACTAAAGAACAAATTGATACATTTCTGAAGAAGCACAAGTACGACCAGCATCCGGTTAAAGTAAGTTTCAGATCAAGAAATGCATTTACAGGCATTTTTGTTAAAACAGATGATTATGACCATTTGATGGGAAAAAACTTCTGGCGTGTGATCAATGAATCAAATGTAAAGCAGTACCTCAGTTCAAAAGATACAAAACTGGCCCGCATTTTCAACGGATCCGATTTTACCAAATTGGCTGTAGTTGAAATGGTTAGCTAGTAATTAAAACAATAAATCCTGCCATGCAGGAATCACCAAACAATTAATATGGCAAGTAGTCAGGACACCTTCGCAAAAAGAGAACGCGAAAAACAACGGATAAAGAAACAGCAGGAAAAGCGTGAGAAAATGATAGAAAGAAAAACCAACAAGGAAAAGCCCAAGAGCCTTGAAGATATGATGGTTTATCTTGATGAGAATGGCAATCTTTCCAAAACGCCGCCAGACCCAAGAAAAAAGAAAGTATTCCTTCAGCAGGATATGCAAGTGAGTGTTCCCAAACTGGAAGACAGGAAACCTGATGAACCAAGGAAAGGAACCGTTGCATTTTTCAATACGCAAAAAGGCTTCGGATTTATCAATGTTGATGAAACCGGCGAAAGAGTATTCGTACATGCCAATGAATTATCATCACCGATCCAGGAGAATGATAAAGTACAATTCCTGATAGGGAGTGGCCCCAAAGGATTGCTGGCTATAGACGTAAAGCTCATTAAGTAATAATCCCACAACTTTGTAATATAGCGGCATGGATTTATCCATGCCGACCCATATTGGGTGCCTGTGATTTGGCAAATTCGCCGGAACAATCAGATCAGGTATCCATTGGTTAGATAATTTTCCGTCCATTCAACGCCTTGCTAAAGGGCAGATCTTGTCCAGGTTTCTGTTCTGCCCAGCGCAGGAAGGCCAATATACCCCCTTACCTTTAGTATATCATTACCCGTTAATGACAAATTGCAGCTGTATGTTTTACCGCTTTGCGGGTCATAGATATTTCCATCGTTCCATTCCCCATTATCAAATATGAAATTTCGTAAGATCACCAGGCCCATGATCTGCTGTTGCTGTTTATTTTTATCGGGATTTTTGCTGTCAACCTTTGGTTTTCCGTTTGTATGCGGATTTTGTAGCCATACAATTTTTCCATAGTATTTGTTATCAGATTTGTATACCTGAATTTTTGCCGGCTCTTTACCCCCGGTGAGCCATACCCCAACAATATCATCGATTTTTGATTGCGCTAAAAGCGCGCGGCTTACCAAAAGTAACAGAACAGTCATCATTTGGAATCTGAATAATTGCTTCATATTTGTTGTTTTTTCCTGGAGGTTACTTCGTCGAAGGTTTGATCGTATTTGTTATGCATGGTATTAGTATCTTACTCATTTTCACCCTCGTCTTTCTTTCCAGGGGGTATTTTTTGCAGTTTGACCTGGTATGCCTCATGGGAGGGTACAATGGGATCATCGATGAGCGATGAATATTCCTTTATAAAGCATGCACCGAAGTACAGGATAAAGGATGAGTAAAATACAAACAGCAAAATAAGTACAATGGCGGTGCCTGCTCCATAAACGGCGCCTGCATTGCTGTTGCCCAATAGAGCGGAAAGAACGGTTTTTCCAATAGTAAACAGAACACCCGTCAATAAACCGCCAATAGATGCTGCCCGCCATGAAGGGTGCGCATTTGCCAGGAACCTGAACAAAACGATAAACCATACCGTAACAATCACCACGCCGGCAATTTCATTAAGGGCGCCTGTAAAGATGACGGTTCCTTTCGGCCAAACCTCCCCGATATACCTGCCTGCAATTACCCATATAACATCAAGCATGCCGGAAGCCAGGAATAATATGGCAGCCGCAAATATAATGGCCAGCGATTTGCCCCTTACTTTGAGATCAACTATAAACCCGCTTTGCTCAGGGCGGATATCCCAGATATCATTTAATGTGTTCCTGATCACCTTGAATAAAGTGGTGGCTACAAAGACGAGGAATAGCAGGCCTATGACAGCCATATACCAGTTTTGTGCAAGGTGGCGAAATCCACGGGCCGTACTCCTCAATTGGTCGGAACCTTCCTTGCCAAGTGTTTCGGAAAGTACCTCGCCCAGTTTGGTGCCTACCAGTTTTCTGTTGAAAAAAATACTGAACAATTGAAAAATAAGCAGGATAATGGGCGGCAGGGCAAAGCTGGTAAAAAATGCGGTAGCACCTGCCATACGTAAGGGATCATTGCTTTGTAAGCGGTTGAACGAAGCTTTCAGTAGCTTCCATAAAACGGGTAGCCTCCATATTGATTGCCGTTTCTCCATCTTGCAGCATTAAATGTAAGTGATAGCTGCAAGATGTAAACCGGATTTTTTTGAATTGCTTCAAACACAGGCATATTTCACTCGGCCCTCAAACTCTCCACCGGATTCGCAATCGCTGCCTTGATCGTCTGAAGGCTGATCGTTAGCAATGCTATCGTCATGATCGTACAACCGGCTATTAAGAAGACCCACCAACTGATATTGATCCTATAGGCAAAGCTTTGCAGCCATTGATCCATGGCCCACCAGGCAAGCGGAAAGCCGATCAATGATGCAATTAATACCAGCCGCACAAATTCCTTTGAAAGCATCGTTACAATGCGGCCCACACCGGCGCCAAGCACCTTGCGGATCCCGATCTCTTTGGTCCGCTGCTCTGCCGCATACGTTACCAGCCCGAACAGGCCAAGGCAGGCAATGAATATGGCGAATGCAGCAAACGTTATAAAGAGTTTACCGGTTTTTTGCTCGGCATGGTACAGGTTATTAAAATCGTTGTCCATGAACGTATAGTTGAAGGTGAGGTCCGGCGCCATACTGCTCCATTCGTTTTTTATCTGGCTGATCAGAGAAGGCATATTTTTAGTATTGATGCGAATTGCCATGTTGCTCCCATAATTGCTTAATTCCATCACCAGGGGGCCCACCTTTTCGTGCATGGTGCTGAAATTAAAATCTTTTACGATCCCGATCACATGAAAGGCCTGTGACGGTTTGTTTTCGGTGGGACGGTACAATGTAGCCGTAAGGGGATCCTTTAATCCAAGCATGCTGGCTGCGGTTTCATTCAAAATGATGCCGGTGGAATCAGTCTTATAGTCGGGTGAAAAATTTCGCCCTTTTTCTATCTGCATGCCCAGCACGGGCATATAGTTTTCATCTACCTGGATCGTTGTAAATATGGCTACTTTTTTAGCATCCATGGTGGCATCGAGAAACCAGCCACGCTGATTGAGATTGCCTGGCCCTGCAGTGGGAAGATCGCTTGTAATAGCGGCTTTTTCTACTCCCGGCAGGTTTAATAAGGCTTCTTTGAATGGCCTGATCTGTTTGCCGAGGTTATTCGTGTTATGTAGTACCAGCACCTGCTCCCGGTTATAGCCGATCTTTCTGTTTCGTATGTAATCGAGCTGGTTATAAATAACAACGGTGCCAATGATCAGTACAATGGAGATACTAAACTGGAAAACCACCAGGCTGCTTCGCAACCAGCTGCTTTTGAAACCGGAAGCTATTTTGCCTTTCAGTACCTGTACAGGTTTGAATGAAGACAGATAAATGGCAGGATAACTGCCGGCAATACATCCCACAACAAAAACCAATACGATCAATGCAGGGGTAAGCCATGAAGAGAACAAGGTGGCTAAATTCATTTGCTTTCCTGCGAGCTGGTTGAACAACGGAAGCAGCATGGACGATAACAGCAGGGCAAGTAGTAAGGAAAAATAACTCATTAATACCGATTCGGCCAGGAACTGTATGATCAGATTACCTTTCGTTGAACCTGCTACCTTTCTTACCCCCACTTCCCGGGCCCTGTTGGCAGAACGCGCCGTGGACAAATTCATGAAATTTACACAGGCGATCAGCAGAATGAAAATGGCAATCACGGAAAATATATACACGTAATTAATATTTCCGTTGGCTTCGTACTCAAATGTTTTTTCTGAATGTAAATGAATAGCTGTAAGCGGCATCAATGGATAGCGAAAATGGCCGCCCTTACTTTGCAGGTCCCGCATGGATGTATGAAATAAACCTTCCAGTTGTTTCGCCAGATAGCTGTTCACGGTTTCATCGACTTTGCTTTGGATGAACGCTTTTGTCACGCCTGGGCGTACCAGTATATAGCTATGTATACCATTCGTCATCCAGTCCTCATCACCGCTTGCATAATATTTGCCAAGTGGTCTGATGAAGTGGAAATGAAAATGGGATTGACGGGGGAAATCTTTTATGACGCCGGTTATTTTGCAATAGTCGGCATTATCTATATACAATGTTTTTCCAATAACATCGGTGTGGTTGAAATATTTGAGCGCGGTCGTTTCATCGATCACGATCGAATTGGGGTCAATTAAAGCCGTTAGTGGATCGCCTGCTATCATGGGCG
Source organism: uncultured Niastella sp. (assembly GCA_966212235.1). Lineage (GTDB taxonomy): Bacteria > Bacteroidota > Bacteroidia > Chitinophagales > Chitinophagaceae > Niastella. The sequence continues at coordinate 106,112 of CBIHPP010000003.1, forward strand.
CTGTAAAGACCTTGAAAAAGGTGGAGTCTGCAAATACGGCATTGTGCTCCTGGATATTTTGATTGTCCTTTTTCACTAACAGGTCATGCGCAAAACCTATCCTTGTCATTTGTTCTATCTGCGGATAGTCTTTTATAAGCGTCAATGGTAATGGCCTGGGCGAGGTGGCGGAGTTAAAAGAAGTGCCATTAAAAAGAATATCCGCATCGAGCCGGTAAATGCGGTCCGCATTTTTATTGTAGGTATCGTAATTCAATTCGTCAAAAACGTACAGTGTAATTAACAGGCAAACAGCCAGTCCGGCCGCCAACCCGGTGATATTGATGAAAGAAAAAGCTTTATTCTTCCAGAGATTGCGGAGCGCAATCTTCAAATAGTTTTTATACATATCGTAAGCATTCGTTCAATATACAGTTGGTTATCGTGCGCACAGCGAACCAGTGAATATTTTATCCAATGGTATGCCTGTTTATATGTAACTGATAACCTAGAATTTGTATATGAAGCTAATGCCCGACATGTTCGCTTTTGTTACAGAGGGTGATCGGTTTCGGGGCGCCACACTAACTTTTAGGCGCAATTCCTCCACTCTTTATCCAGGCATCCCATGCCGTCACAAATTCCTTATAAGATAAGGGTGGTGGTATGCGGCCTTCGCCCATATGCCATCCGGCCTTTACCAATGTGTCCCTGGCATGTGCTATTAATTGCGCTTTATTTTTGTGGCCGTTCCGGTTGTAATCCATTATTTGCAACGCCAGCTCACGGGGCGATTTTCCCTCAAACACCATTTTCATATCAGCGGGAGGAAGCGCCCATTTGGGATTGCCTGGTGGCGTGTTTATCCCGGGCGAATTGGTTGGTTGATGGCAGTTCGAACATTTCATGGCATACACGCCATGCCCGTCTTTTCCTCGTATCGGCGTCATGGTATGCAAATGGCTGTCATCGCCCTGCAGCGGCGTATCGCCGGCCGGATGGCAATTCATGCATCTCGGACTCATTAAAACCTTATATACTTTCATGAAGGCGGCTACAGAGGCCACGCTGTCCGGCTTATTGGCGTTTTCATGCCTTGCCATAACCGGGTCATTATTTTTGCTGAACCCGCTTGCCAGCAATCCAGTCAGGCTTGCAATAACCGTTATAACTATAACAAATTTTACAGGTATAATTTTCATCTGTTTTAATTTACTGTTACAAACCTTTGCGTTGTATCTCTGCTGCTAAATGAATTGCTTTATGAATGCGCAGGTAGGTGCCGCAGCGACAAATATTGCCTTCCATGGCGTTGTTAATGTCCATATCAGTCGGGTTTTTATTCTCCCTCAGCAAAACGGCAGCCGACATGATCTGGCCCGCCTGGCAATATCCGCATTGAGTAACATCTAATTCCATCCATGCTTTTTGTAAAGGATGGTCATAGTTTTCTGATAAACCTTCGATGGTCACTACCTGCTGTCCGGCGGCCCTGCTAATCTTCGTGACACAGGAGCGAACCGCTTCACCGTTCAAATGAACAACGCAGGCGCCGCATTGTGCCACGCCGCATCCGTATTTTGTTCCCACAAGACCAATTACATCCCTGAGCGCCCAAAGCAACGGCATATCGGGATCTATATCTACTTCATAATCTTTCTTGTTGATATTTAATTTGATCATGGTTTATAATTGATAGTGAGCATGTAATTAAAAAGTTCTTTTATTAGCCGGTTTATTATCCGGATTAACCGACTGGTCAAGATATGGCTGATTATAATATCTTTTACCGGTGCTTTTAAACAAGGCATTGGCCACGGCGCCGAACACCGGTGGGAAAGGCGGCTCACCCAACCCGGTAGGGTCAATATCATTTTGAACAAAATGCACTTCAATTTTTTCAGGCGCTTCACTATGCCGTATCATCCGGTACCGGTTAAAATTATTTTGCTGTGCCGCACCATCTTTGTGGGTTAACTTTCCAAAAAATGCATTTCCAATGCCATCAACAACGGCCCCCTGTACCATATTTGTTGCGGCATCGGGATTTATAACAATGCCACAGTCAATGGCGCTGAAAACCCGCTCCACATAAGGACGACCGTTTTTCATGACGATGTCAACCACATGGCCGGCATACGAATTATGGCAGAAATAAGCAGCTACGCCGCGACTGTATTTTTTATTTTCCGGATTGCCCCATCCCGATTTCTCTTTTAGCAAGTTTAATACACCGGCATACCGGTCTGCATTATAATCGTTGTTTTTGCCTACGGGATTTTCTTTAGCTCTTTTCAAAAGTTCCAATCTAAAATCAATCGGGTCTTTACCCATTGCTTCTGCCAGTTCATCTAAAAAAGATTGTTCGGCTGCCGCATTGAAGTTTGATCGGGGAGCCCGGAATGCTCCAATGGTAATATTGGATGGTATCTGCCAGGCTTCAGCAAGATAATTGTCAACAGCACCGGCAGGAAACCGGTTTGCATGAATGGCATGTTCTGGAATGCCACCGCCTTTTACATGAAATGCGATTAAATTTTTATTGGCATCCAGGGCAGCCCGGTAAGTTGCCGTGTACATAGGGCGATAGATACCATAGGTCATATCATCTTCGCGGGTGTATATAAGTTTGACAGGCGCTTTTACTTTTTTAGAGATCAGGGCCGCTTCATAGATATAATGTCCGTATGCTCTGAGGCCAAAGCCTCCACCCATACGAGTCAACTGAATTTCAATTTTATCGGCCGGCAGGTTTAAAAGTTTTGCAAGCGTAGGTTCTGACCAGCCAGGTGCTTGCTGAGGCCCGGCTACCAGGGCTTTTTCATCTGTAACATGAGCGAAAAAATTCATTGGCTCCATACAGTTATGTGCTAAGAATGGGGCATTGTAGGTACGCTCGATGATCTGGGCCGCATTTTTAAAAGCCGTCTCCGGATCTCCGTCTTTTCTTAGTTGTTGGGCAGGTTTGGCTGCGTACTCCTGCATTTTTTTAAGCTGAGCGTCTGTACTTTCCAACGCTCCCGGAGCTATAACCTCTTTTTTTCCGTCCCTGCCAGCTATAATATTTTTGATGTCGCCGGCAGGCTCCCACTGTACTTTTAATTTTTTGCGAGCCTTCATTACTTCCCAGGTGGTATTGCCGACCACGACCAGCAAATCGTTGAATGTTCGCGTATCGAAACCGCCCTGCTCGAAACCATCCTCATATAATTTTTGGCTAAAAATGGCCACGATACCCGGCATTTTCAAGCTTTCAGCGGCATCAAAAGATTTAAGTTTCATTCCGAAAGCAGGTGGATGTTCAATCATGGCAATCAGCATCCCTTCCTGTTTATAATCCAGTCCAAACAGCGGTTTACCAGATATGATCTTCAACCCCTCGACATTTTTCTTTGAGTTTCGTACTACATTAAATTGCTGCACCTCCTTTAGCTTAACTCCTTTTGGAATGGGAATGCCTGAAGCTTTTGATGCAAAATCGCCATACGTTGCTGATTTACCGCTTTTTTCATGATAAAGCATCCCTGCTTTAGTGGTCACTTCCTCTACAGGTACATTCCAGGTTTGGGCTGCGGCCTGCATCAACATATTGCGTGCTGCCGCACCTGCTTCACGCAGGGGTTTCCAATACATCCTCACTGAATTACTTCCGCCAGTAAATTGCGGCCCTAATTTTACACTGTCGTGCGGCCCCATTTCTACCACTACTTTTTGCCAGTCTGCGTCCAACTCTTCGGCTATGATCATTGGTAGTGAAGTCATCACATTTTGTCCAAATTCCGGGTTGGGATTAATGATCTTTATGATATTATCCGGGGTAATTTTAATATACCCGGTTAATTCATTCCATGGCTCCGGCAGATGGATGTCTTTGGGTGTATCGGCAAATCCTGCTTCGGAGAACCAGGTGAAACTGATCATAAGACCGCCACCTGCCAGCAATGAAGATCTTAAAAAGGAACGTCTGTTGTAGGTAGGCTTCAATGGTTCCATTTGTAGTCGGTTATGGTGTTAAATAAATGATTGTCACTGCAAAATTCCGGCCATCGGGTTGCAGGGAAAGTATCCGCATCGGGTTACGGAACTAAGTTCCTTGTATTTTCGCGGGCGCCTCGTATATATATTACGGATTGTGCTACCAATATTCCTGATTTGGGGTCTTTACCAGGGAAAAAATGAATAAGTGGGTAATTTCGAATTAGCTAATTTATGAATATTATGTTAGTCACACTCATTTTGTTAACTTAACCCCGATTTCAGCGAATACGGGCCTCATTTTCTGCTCAATAGCGCAAAGTCTTTTTAATTAAACTTGTTGTGATGCGTTTGCATGTTACGATTGTTTTGATACTATTATCGCTTTCTGTTTTTGCGCAAAGTGATCATTATAATTTTTCAAAAATTGATTCTTATACCGGTCTTTCTCATAACCAGGTCAACGCCATACTAAAGGATACCGATGGTTTTTTATGGTTTGGCACCATCTCGGGCCTGAACCGCTATGATGGCTATGCCTGTAAAATATTTCGTAATAAACCGAATGACAGCACTTCGCTGTACGATAATAATATCCTCGCGCTGTACGAATTGCCCGATGGAAAAATGTGGATAATGACCAGGGAAGGCCCCTGTATTTATAATTCCTATACAGAAAAATTTGATGCCGGCTATAATAAATATTTACAATCGCTCGGTTTGCCTGCCGGCGCCATTATCAATATTGTAAAAGGAAACAACGGGCGATACTGGTTCCTGTACGACAACCTTGATTTGTACATGTACTCAGATAAGGATAAAAAAGCAAAACCATTCAGGCCGAATTTCAAGTTCACTCCCGCTGAAAAAATTACTTCCGTTAAAGAAACAAAAGATGGAAAGTTATGGATGGTATATCAAAATGGATTGCTACAGGCCTATGATATCGCATCTAATAAAATTATTTTCGCCGGCCCTGTTTTACAGAAGCTGAATTATGGAAACAATCCTTATGAACTCTTTATTGACAACGACGGCGATGTGTGGTTATGGTATTATAAATTTGGCGCTTTTCTTTTTCACCCGCCCGATCATTCCATCAAACAGTTTAATGAAAATTCATCTCCGTCGAAGTTGAGTTCGAACCTGGTCACGCAAATTGTTCAGGATAACAATGGTTTAATTTGGGTAGCAACGGACCATGGGGGCGTGACACTGATCGATAAAAAAAATAATTTCCAAACCAATTATCTGTTGAACGATCCCAAAGATCCCAAAAGCCTTAGCCAGAACTCCATTACGGCACTGTATAAAGATGATCATGGCATTATTTGGCTGGGAACTTATAAACAGGGGGTAAATTATTTACATGGCAACATTGTTCAATTTCCGCATTACCACCACTATGAATCGAATGCAAAAAGCCTGCAGTATGATGATGTAAACCGCTTTGTTGAAGACAGGTGGGGCAATATCTGGATCGGCACCAACGGCGGTGGTTTGATTTATTTCGACCGGAAAAACAATACATTCAAACAATACCTGCATGATGCAAAGAATGAAAACAGCCTGAGCAATAACGTCATCGTAAGCCTGTGGGTAGATCATGAAAACATACTTTGGATAGGAACCTACTTAGGCGGTCTCAATAGCTTCGATGGAAAAACATTCACACACTACAGGCATAATGATAATGATTCTGCTGGTTTATCAAATGATAATGTGTGGGAAATATCGGAGGACAGGGAGCATAATTTATGGATAGGTACATTGGGCGGTGGATTGGATCTTTTGGACAGAAAGACAAACCGGTTTACACATTATCTAAATAAAGCAGGCCAGTCCGGCCCTTTACGGTCCAATTATATTTCAGCCATTCTGCAGGATAAGAAAGGGAATTTATGGATTGGTACTGCCGGAGGAATTGCCGTTTTTGAAAAGAATAAAACGGCTCCGGCTTTTTACATGCATACGAATGCCAAAAACAGTTTAAGCAATAATAATGTTATTTGTTTTTTAGAAGATAGCAAGGGAAGAATTTGGGTGGGCACCCGCGAAGGTTTGAATCTGTTCAATGAACAAACCAAAGAATTTAAAATATTCGCTACGTCAGATGGTCTGCCGGATAATATGATATGGAATATTCTGGAAGACAATCTTCATACACTTTGGCTGTCCACCCCTAATGGATTGTGTACGGCCATTCCAAAAGAACGGGAAAACGGCCTTGATCTATTCATCATCAATTATGATGAAATGAACAACCTGCAGAACCGTGAATTCAATGACAACGCAGCACTCAAAACACGGGCAGGTGAATTGATCTTCGGGGGGCCTTCCGGTTTTAATATCATCGATCCTTCCACCATTCAGCGGCCAGATTATCATCCTAAAATTGTGTTCACCGGTTTGCAAATTTTGAATAAAAATGTTGAACCGGGCGAGTTGATCAATAACCGTATTCTGCTGCCACAAACTTTATCAAAGTTGCAAAGTATTGGCCTGAAGTATAAAGAAAACGTTTTCTCCATTGAATTCGCTTCACTCGATTTTGTACGCAGCACCGGGGATAAATACGCATACATGCTGGAAGGATTTAATCCAGACTGGTTGTATGCCAGCGGCAACCAGCGAAGCGCCACCTATACCAACCTGGGTCCTGGCAACTATATTTTTAAAGCAAAGGTTTTGAACCGGGACGGTTTGTGGAGTGAGGTAAAAACGTTGCAGATAAATATCAAGCCACCGTTCTGGCGCACCAACATCGCCTATATCATATATGTATTGCTGGCTGCAGCATTGTTCCTGCTTGTACGGCGCATTACAGTAGACAGAATACACATGCGCTATGAAGTGCAACAACAACGAAGGGAAGCGGAAAGGGCCCATACCATAGAGCAGTTGAAGACAAAGTTCTTTACCAATGTGAGTCACGAATTCCGTACGCCTTTAAGCCTGATCATTTCTCCTTTGGATAAGATCATTAAACTTGCTACTGATGAAGAACAGAAAAAGCAATTGAACCTGGTGCAACGGAATGCCAAACGCTTGTTGAACCTCGTAAACCAACTGCTCGATTTCAGAAAGATGGAAGTGCAGGAAACGAAATTGCATCCTTCAATAGGCGATATTGTCAGGTTCAGCGAAGACATCAGTCAGTCTTTTACGGATATTGCAGAAAAGAAAAAGATCCGGTTTTCATTCTCGTCTGACATGGACAGTCTTGAAATTTATTTTGACAGGGACAAGATTGAAAAAATTCTGTTCAACCTGCTTTCCAACGCTTTTAAGTACACGCATGACAATGGAATGGTGAGCATTCACCTTATGTACAACTCGCCCGCCAATAACGAAGACGATGGAACGCTGGCCATAGAAGTAAGAGATACAGGCATTGGAATACCTGCCGATCAGCAGGAAAAGATCTTCGAAAGGTTTTTTCAAACGGATGTCCCGGATAGTATGGTGAACCAGGGAACCGGTATAGGCCTGGCCATCACAAAAGAGTTTGTAAAACTGCACAACGGCATCATCACTGTAAAAAGCGAACCCGAGCAAGGCACCTGTTTTACGGTTTTAATTCCTGCAAAAAAGATCTATCAACCTGCTACCCGAACCGCCACGAACCCGCTGCCGGTAGAAGAAGTGGAACAGATCATACTGGAAGAAAGCCAAAAGAAGGATAAAAAGAAAACAATAGTAATCGTTGAAGACAATGAAGACCTGCGTTTTTATTTAAAGGACAACCTGAAAGGCCAGTATCATGTTGAAGAAGCCACCAACGGAAAAGAAGGTTGGGAAAAAGTAAAACAGCTGAATCCTGATCTTGTCGTAAGCGACATTATGATGCCTTTAATGGACGGCGTTGAACTGGCCAGGAAAATCAAAACCGAAACCATAACTGCCCATATTCCGGTCATTTTGCTTACAGCCATGGGGAGTGAGGAAAAACAACTGGAGGGTTTACAAGTGGGCGTGAATGATTATATCACCAAACCCTTCACTTTTGAAATTCTGGCCTCCCGCATCAGGAATTTGCTGGCACAGCAAAAATTATTGCAAAAGCGGTTCCAGAAGCAGGTTGAGGTCAATCCGGCCGAAGTGACCATAACCCCGGTTGACGAAAAATTCCTGAAACAGGCTTTGGAAGTGGTTGAAAAGAACATGGATAACCCCGAATTTTCGGTAGAAGATCTCAGTCGGGATATGTTTATGAACCGGGTTACCCTGTATAGAAAAATTCTATCCCTCACCGGCAAATCGCCCATAGAGTTTGTCCGATCGATCCGTTTGAAAAGAGCTGCCCAGTTAATGGAAAAAAGCGGACTGTCAGTTGCCGAAATTGCATACGAGGTGGGATTCAATAACCCCAAAAACTTCAGCAAATTTTTTAAAGAAGAATTCAAAGTGACCCCTTCTCTCTACATCGAAAATAAAAAGGAAAAAGGCGCGGGATAGTCATTCTGCTGAGCAAAGCCTTATGAATGTCAATCGTTTGTAACATTTCATACCATAGTTTGTAACATTTGAGTCCCATGTATCTGGAAGCCAGGCGATAGCTTTATAGCATTCAATTAACGCTTGTATTGCTTCATATGAAATTACGACTACTGCTATTTAGCTTGCTGAATATTGTGTTTGCAAATGCCTTATTGGCAGAATCTCCTGCATACATAACAACGCCCGACGGCGTAATCATTTTCACTGATCCCCAGGTTACAGGTACATCCAATGCCATTAAGCTCGAAGTGATCACAGACTATATTATACGGGTGATTGCGGCGCCGGGAAAAGAAATTGCACCCACCCAAAGCCTTGTCACGGTTTACACCAAAAAGCCTGGTCTTTCCTGGAATATCATACCTGGCAAAGAAACCCTGACCCTGAAAACAAAAAGCATCAGCGCTGTTGTTGACCTGAAAACAGGGGTTGTTACTTTCCGGGACCGCGAAGGCAAAAAAATATTGGGTGAAAAGCAGCCGTTGGGGCGGCATTTTCAACCTGTCGTATTTGACGGCAAACGATCTTTTAATGTCACCCAAACATTTCAAACAACAGCCGGTGATGCATGGTACGGGCTGGGGCAACACCAGGACGGCGTCATCAATTACAAAGGCCAGCAGGTTACGTTCTTCCAAAACAATACAGAAGTGGCCATTCCGTTTTTGGTTTCCAATAAAAATTACGGCATTCTGTGGGATAATTATTCCTTAACCAGGGCAGGGGATGTAAGGGTATTAAATCCGCTTTCTTCCATACAGCTTTTTTCAAAAAAGGATGAGGCGGGATGGCTTACAGCTTCATATGCCAATGATAAGCATAAACCGCAGGACATACTTATTGAAAAAGCGGAAGGTAATATTAATATGGAGTTTCTGGGCGACTCAAAGATCCAGCTTCCCCCGGCGTTTACCCCGGTAACCGGCGTAGTAACCTGGGAAGGTAAACTAGCCAGTTATTTGTCAGGTTTACACCAATTCCGGTTCACATTTGGCGGTTCATTCAAAGTTTGGCTGAATGGAAAGCTCGTTTTGGACCACTGGCGAAAGGCATGGAATCCCGCACCAGTATTGCTTCCTGTAAATTTGAAAAAAGGCGAAAAAGTTCCCATCCGCATTGAATGGACACCAGAAGGCATTGAATCCTATGTGTCTGCAAAATGGCAGGAGCCACTTACACCCGAAGAACAAAATGCGTTCGGTTTCTGTTCCGAAGCAGGTCAGCAAATAGACTATTATTTTATCTATGGAAATAATATGGACGAAGTGATTGCCGGTTATCGCAATTTGACCGGTAAAGCGCCTATTGTTCCCAAATGGGCTTTGGGTTTCTGGCAAAGCCGGGAGCGGTATAAGACACAAAATGAAATACTGACTACGATCGATGAGTTTCGCAAAAGAAAAATTCCCATAGATAATATTGTTTTAGACTGGAGCTATTGGAAAGAAGCCGAGTGGGGCAGCCAGGACTTTGATGAAACGCGTTTTCCTTCGCCCGACAGCATGATCGATGTGTTACATAATAAATACAACACCCGCATCATGATCTCGGTGTGGCCGAAATTTTATGAAGGCATACCCACCTACAATGACTTTGATAAGAACGGATGGTTGTACAAAAGAAACATCGCCGACCGCCAAAGAGATTGGATAGGCAAAGGGTATGTATCCACCTTCTATGATGCCTTTAATGCAAACGCACGAAAAGGCTTCTGGGACCTGATCAATAAAAAGATCTACAGTAAAGGAATCGATGCCTGGTGGATGGATGCCAGCGAACCGGATATTTTGTCCAATGTAAGTCCTGAAAAAAGAAAACTGCAAATGACGCCTGTGGCAGCAGGCAGTGCAGCAGAATATATGAATGCTTATCCCTTACAAAATGCAAAAGGCATTTATGAAGGACAGCGTTCAACAGATACAAACAACCGTGTATTCTTATTAACGCGCTCCGGTTTTGCAGGCTCCCAACGCTATGGGGCCACCATATGGAGCGGCGATATTGGCAGTACATGGCGTGATATGAAAATGCAGATTGCGGCGGGCATTAATTTTTCTATGTCAGGACTTCCTTACTGGACCATGGACATTGGTGGTTTTGTTGTGCCGGAAAAATTTGAAAAACCGGATGCAGAAAACCTGGAAGAGTGGCGGGCGTTAATGACGCGGTGGTCGCAGTTTGGCGCCTTTGTTCCTTTGTTCCGTTCGCATGGACAGTTTCCTTACCGGGAAGTATTCAATACGGCTCCGGAAACACACCCTGCCTATCAAAGCTTTCTCTATTACGATAAACTGCGTTACCGGTTGATGCCTTATATCTATTCACTGGCAGGGGCGGCCTATCATAATGACTATACGATGATGCGGGGACTGGCGATGGATTTTGCAACAGACACAGCTGTATTGAACATAGGCGATCAGTACATGTTCGGTCCTTCATTGCTGATAAATCCCGTATATGAATACAAACAAACCAAACGTGAACTGTATTTGCCGGCATGTGCAGGCTGGTACGACCTCTATTCTGGAAAATGGTATGCAGGTAAACAAAAAATAATAGCTGAAGCGCCTTATGAACGCATGCCATTGTTTGTAAAAGCAGGTTCTATAGTTCCTTTCGGGCCCGAGTTACAATACACAGCCGAAAAACCGGCAGATACCATTATCTGGAACGTATACACGGGCGCAGATGCTTCTTTCGAGCTATATGAAGATGAAGGCACCAATTACAATTATGAAAAAGGCGCTTTTTCTATCATTACCATAAAATATAACGAAGCAACAAAAACAATTACTGTAGGCGATCGTAAAGGATCGTTCAAAGGAATGTTGCCAAAAAGAACGTTTCGTTTCAACATCATTACCCCTGCTAAAACAAAACTGTTGGATTTTGAAGCAAAGTGTGATAAGGAAGTTTTGTATGAAGGGAAGAAACTAATCATTAAAGGGTAGTTAAGCTAAACATTTAAATATGAAATCAACCAAAACGATCTGCTTGCGATTATGGCTGCTATGGGGAATGTTGCCGGTATTCCTTGTAAGCACAAACACCTTTGCACAAACCGAAAAGGTGAGCGGTACGGTTATTAGTCAACGTAACTCCGAACCCCTTCCGGGAGCTACGATCACTGTGAAAAACACCAGTAGGACCGCGGTTACTGATTTGGCCGGCAAATTCGCTATCAATGCTGCTGCGGGCGAAGTGCTGGTGATCACTTCCATTGGTTTTGCTACACAGGAGACAACGGTAGGTACCGGTGAATTGACCATCCGGTTGCAGGAAGCCGACAATCAACTGGAAAATGTAATTGTGATCGGCTACGGTACGCAGAAGAAAAAACTGGTTACCGGCTCCAGTGTACAGGTAAAAGGTACCGACATTCAAAAACAAAGTACTACCAATGCGTTGCAGGCTTTGCAGGGACAGGCGCCCGGTGTACAGATCACTTCTTATTCAGGACAGCCTGGCGCAGCCATGAATGTGATCATTCGCGGTAAGGGTACCATTGGTAATTTTGGTCCTTTGTACGTCGTTGACGGCATTCAAACCGGAGATATTGCTTACCTGAATCCGGCCGATATTGAATCCATCGACGTGCTGAAAGATGCCGCATCTGCTGCTATTTATGGTTCTCAGGCAGCCAACGGCGTTGTTCTTATTACTACAAGAACAGGAAAGGCTAATCAGAAAATGACGATAACCCTCGATGGTTTTTATGGTTCACAAAATGTGGCGCGCAAGGCAAAAATGCTGAATGCAAAAGAATATGCCACCATTATGAATGAAGCAGCCGTCAATTCAGGTAAAACGCCCTATTTTACCAATGATGTTATTAATAATTTGCCGGTAAATACCAACTGGATCGACCAGATGTTTGAAAAGAATGTGCCTTTTCAGAACTATGTGTTGGGTATGCAGGGCGGTGGAGCTGGATCAATTTATTCAGCATCGTTAGGCTATACAAACCAGGGCGGTATTGTTGGCGGTTCAGGCATCTCCAACTTCGAACGCTATACGTTCCGGATGAACTCCGAACATAATTTATATCAGAACATCATCAAGCTGGGTGAGCATCTCGTTTTCAATTATCAAAACACCCGGGGCATTTCGGTAGATGGCCAGTACAATAATACCTTACGCCCGGCATTCCAGACAAGTCCGTTCCTGCCTGTGTACGATTCTGCCGGCAAATACTACGCTGCTGATAAAACAGGCTGGTATCCCGGACAATTGGATCGGGCCTGGAACAATGGCGAATCGAACCCCTATGCAGTAATGGATTATACTACCCGCAACCGCAATAGCAACCAGGGATTAATTGGTGATGTGTATGTACAGGTTGAACCCATTAAAGGATTGAAATTCCGTTCAAGCCTGGGTTTGAATTATTACTCCAGCCAGGGCCATGGTTATACGCCGGTGTATCATTTGTCTATTTATGCATTTAATGATACAGCCAGGGTTAGCCAGTCAATGGGAAATGGACGCACCATCCAGTTCGACAATTTGCTGAGTTATGATTTCAAGGTGGGGCGCGACCATAGTTTCAGCGTAATGGCTGGTAGCTCTTCGTTGAAGTTTAAAAGTAGTAGTATGTTTGGCAGCAACTGGGGCCTGCGTGTTTCCGATATCGACTATGCCTATCTTTCTGTAGCGCAGAATGTGTCCAATGCGAATTATATAACCCTTAATGGAAAACCTGAGGAGAATGCGTTGACGTCTTATTTTGGCAGGTTACAATATAATTTCCGCGAAAAATATTTACTGAACGCTACATTCAGGGCCGATGGATCGTCGAAGTTTGCACCCGACCATCGCTGGGGTTATTTCCCCTCCGTATCTGCCGGCTGGGTTACTTCAAGCGAAGACTTTATGCGTGACTTTACATTGCTCGATTACCTGAAGATCCGCGGAAGCTGGGGTCAGGTAGGCAATCAGAAAGTGGATCCCTATCAATTTTTATCTGGCATCAGTTTCGCAAATGCCGGTTATGTTTTCGGACCAACGGAAGGAACATCTACCCAGGGCGCCTGGCCGAACCGCCTCGGTAATCCCGATCTGAAATGGGAAACTTCCGAACAAACCAATCTTGGCTTCGACGCTACCGTCATAAATAAGCTGAATGTTTCGTTTGATTATTACGTTAAGAAAACAAGAAACTGGTTGATCGAAAAACCAATGCTGGCCACTTCAGGGGTCGACAAAATATTGATCAATGGTGGTGATGTAAAGAATACCGGTGTTGAGCTGGCGTTGAATTACCATAATAATATTGGTAAACTGAACTATTCCATTGGGGTCAACGGCGCTTATAACAAAAATACGATCGGCCACATTCCTACAGCCGATAGCACCATTCATGGGAATACAAACGTTTTGTATGCCAATGCAGGAGAATTTTACCGCGCGCATGATGGTGAACCGGTAGGTTATTTCTGGGGATTGAAAACCGCAGGCATCTTCCAATCGGAAGCAGAAGTAAATGCTTATGCCGGCAAATCGGGTAATAAAATTCAGCCCGATGCCCAACCCGGCGATGTTCGTTATGTAGACCTGAACAATGATGGCGTTATCGATGCCAATGACAAAACAAATATCGGCAACCCGAATCCCAAATTCACTTTTGGTTTTAATATAGCACTGGATTATAGAGGTTTTGACTTTGCGGTACAGGCAAACGGTGTAGTTGGTAATCAAATTGTACAGTCATACCGCAACCAATCCGGCTCAACAAGCAATTATTCCAATGAGATCCTCGGCCGATGGACCGGTCCCGGTTCTTCCAATAAAATGCCGAGAGTAACGGAAGACAACCGCAACTGGACAACGTTCTCTGACCTGTATATTCATGATGGCGATTTCCTGCGCATCAGCACCATTACACTGGGTTATGATTTTGGCAACATGCTGAAGAAAAATTACCTGAGCAAAGTAAGGCTGTACGCTGCTGTAACAAATGCTTTCACCTTTACCAAATACACTGGTATGGATCCTGAAGTTGGTTATAATGAAGGCTTTTCATCGGGTGTTGACTTAGGCTATTATCCAAGACCGAGAACAGTAATGATTGGTGCAAACATTCGCTTTTAACTAAAACCGAAATGACAATGAAACTAGTAAAATTATATATACCGGTTATCGCTCTGTTGTCGCTGGCAGCCTGCAAAAAAAGCTTTCTCGACACACAGGACGTAACAACTGCTTCTGAGCAGAACTTTTACAAAACGCCCGATGATGCCTGGAAGGCATTGGTGGGAACCTATGATGGGTTACAGCGTGTATGGTCAGCAGGCATTGCCTTACCCGTTGCGGCAGAAGTAATGTCGGATAACGCTTTTGGCGGTACCGGCAATTCAGATGGAATGGGTTACCAGATGATGGATGAGTTTGATAAACTCCGTTCGCCTTCAGACCAAAGCATGTATGAAGGGAACTGGGGCGCTTATTACAAGGCTATTTTCCGTGCAAATATGCTAATCACGCATCTTGACCAGGTTGATTGGAAAGGCAGCGAGAGCCTGCGGAATGTATATGAATCTGAAGCAAGGTTTTTACGGGCGTACTGTTACTTTGATATGATGCGGTTTTGGGGTAATGTTCCGCTGGTTACAAAACCCACTACGGAGAATGTACCACAAGCCAGTGCCGACAGTGTATATAAACTAATTGCCGACGACCTCAACTTTGCAGCAGCCAATTTGCCTGCGACAGCTTATGGCAGCCAGAGTAAATCTACTTACGGCCGCGTTACCAAATGGGCCGCAGAATCATTGTTGGGCAGGGTGTTCATGTACTATACAGGTTATTATGGCAAAACAGATCTGGTAGGTACGGTGTCAAAATCTCAGGCGTTGGCTTACCTCGAAGATGTGATCAAAAATGGAGGTTTTAGCCTGGTGGAGAAGTTTGCTAATTTATGGCCAGCTGCATCTGTCAGTGATTATGCAGGAGAAGATAATAAAGAAACTGTTTTTGGCATCAAGTATACATACACCAGCGATTATAACGGCAATACAGACGGTAACCAATGGATGGTCATGTATGGCATTCGTGGTGCGACAAATTTTTACCCTTACGGAGCTGGTTGGGGCGGTGGAACGGTGAATGCAAAACTGTGGAATGCCTATGAAGCAGGAGACACCCGCAAAACTGCTTCCATAACTTCTATCGCTGGTGAAGCGTTCACTTATGACCCAAAAGATCAACGGGAATATACAGGCTATTACAACAAAAAATATTCTCCCATGATTGATGCTGCCGGCAATAGCCTGGCGGTAAAAATGGGTGGCGTCAATTTCATGATCGGTCAGTTCGAGGATTATGTTTCTATAAGGTATGCCGATGTATTGTTAATGGCTGCTGAATTGGGTTCATCCAATGCGCAAACCTATTTTAATGATGTGCGCAACAGGGCATATGGTGGCAGCGCTCCTGCAAAAACGGTCAGCCAGGCAAATATTATGATTGAAAGAAGGCTTGAATTCGCAGGAGAAGGAATTCGTTACTGGGACCTGCTTCGCCAGGGCGTGAGTGTGGCTGCATCAACCATTGCCGAATCAGTGACACTGAAAAATGGGGGTGTGAATGCAACAAAAACCATTTTAGCATCGAAGATCACAGAAACAAAAGGCCTGGCGCAAATACCTAATTCACAAATCACTTTGTCGAATAATGTACTGAAACAAAATTCAGGGTGGTAACATTTAAAAAATATTGACATGAAACTCATTAAGCAAATAGCGCTTTTACTTATTATAGTATTATGCACTGTACTGTCTTGCAAAAAGAAAGAGTACAGTTTAGGCGGGTTGCCCGATAAATCGGAGATCAACATGGAAATAAAACAGGACCTGACTGTTGATCCCGGCGGTAATACGGTTTATTTGATCAATCACACCGACCAGGTAGAACCGGTTTGGGATTATGGTACCGGTAAATCAATGCGTCGTGTAGATACAGTACATTATGCTTTCATAGGGGATTATAAAATTGCCCGTTCGGCAGTAACAAATGGTGGCCTCGTGTATTTGGATACAGTTACCATTCATGTTACCCAAAACAATCTTAAATATGTAAACGATCCGTTTTGGAATTTATTAGCCGGCGGCCCCGGACAGTCAAAAACCTGGGTATGGGATATAGACCAAAATGGCGTATGCAAATCTTTTGACGGACCGCTGTTTTTTTCAGGTTCAGATAATGGATGGCAAAATGAATGCATGAAGCCCGGTGGTGATTGCTGGAGCTGGTGGCCTAAGTATAGTGATATTTCAGGATGGATAGGTATTCCGCCTGCCGATTATGGCACCATGACCTTTAACTTAATAGGCGGTCCCTTTGTAAAAGTGGTACACAATACTTTACCTGCACGCGGCACTGAAAATGGTACTTTTTTCCTTGATAAAGATAAAAAGTTATTGACCATGAATAATGCTACGCCGCTTCACAGCGCTGCTTTGGACGCTTGTGCTGTATCATGGGGCAGCCTCAAAATAATTGACCTGACAGATACTAAAATGCAGCTTGGTTATATAAGAACGGACGCATGTGGCGGAAAGGCTACTATCATTCTAAATTATATCGCCAAATAAAATTGCCGTAACCAGTGATTGCGTAATAATAAATGTAAACCAAATGAAAATTGTAAAACCCCATATATATTTAGCACTTTTGTTAACGGTTGTATCTTTTTTGTCCTGTCAAAAAAAAGATAGGACCATTCCAAAGGTGACCCCTGATGTATCCGAAGTGCTATTTACTGTGAATGGCGGTACATCGGAACTAACGATTACCAGTAATACCAATTGGGAACTCAAGAGCTATGATAAGCTGTCCTGGTTGCAACTTAGCCAAACAACGGGCAATGCAGGCAGCACTACGATAAAAATAACGGCGCCGGCAAATACAGTATTTGCAAATCGCGCTGCCATATTATTAATTGCTACTGCAGATGGTGAACCTATTCAAATTTCAGTTAAGCAATTTAGCCGCAGCCGCCTGTATCAAAGCTATAACATGTCTCCAAAGCCTGCCGATGCTACCGGTATGGCAAGTACCGCCACGCAACTGGCTGCCAAAATTAAAATGGGTTGGAACATTGGCAATACGCTGGAAGCTATCGGCGGAGAAACTGCCTGGGGAAATCCTAAAATTACCAACGATCTTATTAAGCAGGTAAAGCAAAGCGGTTTTAATGCCGTGCGCATACCCTGTTCCTGGAACCAGTATGCCGACAAAACCACCGCTAAAATACAGGATGCCTGGTTGAACCGGGTTAAAGAAGTGGTTCAGTATTGTGTCAATAACGATGTGTATGTAATATTGAATATCCATTGGGACGGAGGCTGGCTCGAAAACAACTGCACACCGGATAAAAAAGATTCTGTCAATGATAAACAAAAAGCTTTCTGGGAGCAAATAGCTACCACCATGCGTGATTTTGACGAGCATCTGATCTTTGCCGGCGCCAATGAACCGAATGTCGACAACGCTGCTCAAATGGATGTGTTGCTTTCGTATCACCAAACATTTATTGATGCCGTACGATCGACGGGTGGGCGCAACAAAAACCGGGTGCTGGTGGTTCAGGGCCCTGGAACAGACATTGAAAAAACGAACAACCTGATGAGCGCGCTTCCTGTAGACCCGACACCCAATCGTATGATGGCTGAGGTGCATTACTATTCACCTTATCAGTTCTGTCTCATGGACCAGGATGCCTCATGGGGTAATATGTGGTACTATTGGGGACAAGGGTATCATTCCACTACGGATCTTACACGCAACGCTACCTCGGGTGAGGAAGCTGACGTAAACAAGTTCTTCGGCCAGATGAAAACGAAATTTACAGATAAAGGTATCCCGGTAATCCTGGGTGAATTTGATGCCATGAAGCGTTCCTCTTTAACCGGAGCCGATTTAACGCTGCATTTGGCGTCGAGGTCTTATTATTATAAATATGTTGTAAAACAGGCAAAGGCAAATGGCTTATTACCCTTTTACTGGGATACTGGTAATGGTGTTATCAATAGAGCGAACAATACTGTTTTAGATAAGCAGGCATTGGATTCCCTACGTTCAGGAGCAGGGCTTTAACAGCAACATCTGTTCCGCTGATTTACCATCGAAGTCAAAAGGAAAACTAAAAGTCAATGTCGCAAAACTGCTTGCGAGTAATTATGCTTTTGAAGATTATAAAGTTGGTTATCGTAGCAACGATGCTTATTTTATTAATCTCTCTATGGGAAAGCCTGCACAATTCTCCAGGCAACACGTAGAATAGGGTATGGTCATAGTGCGTTCGAAAACTTTTCATTCAACCAAAACGATTACACGATGAAAAAGCGACTAACGATGCTTGTACCACAACGCAAACTTGCTTTCATAAGTTTGCTGCTTGCACTTTTAATGTCTTTAGGTGTAAAGGCGCAATTGCCAACCGCCCAATCGATCGCCAGCCAAATGAAAGTTGGCTGGAATCTTGGAAACACACTGGAAGCCATCTGCAGCGAAACCATATGGGGCGGCGCCACCACCACGCAGCAGATGATCAATACCGTAAAGGCTTCAGGTTTTAATACCATCCGCCTTCCCGTTGCATGGGACTGCCATAGTTCAAACGGCGTAATTAATGCCGCCTGGATTGCCCGTGTTAAAGAAGTAGTGGATTATTGTATAAACCAGAACGTGTATGTAATTCTTAATATCCATTGGGATAACGGCTGGCTCGAAAACAATGTAACCACTTCGGCACAAGCTTCTGTAAACGCGAAACAGCAAAACTACTGGACGCAAATAGCGAATTATTTCAAAAACTATAATGAACGGTTGCTTTTTGCCAGTGCCAATGAACCCAATGTAGAAGATGCCACCGGCATGTCGGTCCTGTTATCATACCACCAGACATTTATAAATGCGGTTCGCGCAACCGGTGGAAACAACAGTTCCCGTACGCTTATTATTCAGGGCCCCTCAACAGACATTGAAAAGACCAATACGTTAATGAATACCATGCCAACGGACCCCATTGCCAACCGTTTGATGGTAGAAGTTCATTATTACAGTCCTTATCAATTTACGTTGATGACGCAGGATGAATCCTGGGGTAATATGTTTTATTACTGGGGAAACGGGTATCATTCTACCACCGACGCTTCGCGCAATGCCACCTGGGGCGAAGAGAGCTATGTAGAGACTGTTTTCGGGCTCATGAAAACCAAGTTTATTGATAAAGGCATACCCGTGATCATAGGTGAATATGCGGTCAGCAAAAGAAACCTTTCTGCGCCATCAGATCAGGCGCTGCACGTAGCTTCACGACTGTATTTTTACAGATATATTGTCAACTCGGCAAGAAGTAAAGGCATTATCCCAATCGCCTGGGACATCAATATGCAAATGTATAACCGCAGTACCAGTGCCGTACTTGACCAGCCCGTGATCGACGCTATTATGCAGGGAGCCGGTAATACAACAACCACCTATGTTACATTGAGCAATCGGGCTACGGGATTACTGATCGATGGTATGAGCAGATCAACTAATGGTTCCAATGCAGGCCAGTACAGCAGTAGTGGCACGGATGCACAAAAATGGGTGTTGGAAACGGCAGGCAGTTACGTGAAAATAAAAAACCGCGCTACCGGTTTATACCTCGATGGTATGGGTAGAACAACCAACGGATCTATTGCCGGCCAGTGGAGCAATAGCACCAGTAATAACCAGCAATGGCTGCGGGTAGCAGCAGGCAATTATGCGAAGTTTCAAAACCGGGCCACCGGGTTGTATCTCGATGGCATGGGCAGAACGGCCAATGGATCAGATCTGGGTCAATGGGGGAGTAGCAGTAGTAATAATCAACAGTGGACAGTAACCACTTCAAATGCACGAAGCGCCGCTGAAATAATAGCTACTACACCTGATGTTGAACAGAAATTCCAGATAACGTTACATCCGAATCCATTCGTCTCCAGTTTCAAATTGACCATTCCCAATCCCGATGACATCTTGCGCATTGCCATTTTCGACCTGGTGGGCCGGCAGGTTGAAACAATTGAACATTCCGCCATTTCAAATACTATGTCAGTAGGCGCTTCCCTGAAGCCGGGCATGTACATCGTGAAAATTTTTGGCACCAATGAAGTGAAATCGTTTAAAGTAATAAAGAAATAGGTAATGAATAAAACCATACTGGTTGTTTTGTTGATCCAGTTACATGTTATTGCAAATGCACAATCTCAAACCAGGGCCCATGGCGGCCCTGGTTTTTATATGAACCCGGTTTTTGCAGGCGATTATCCCGACCCGAGCATATTACGTGATGGCAATGATTATTACATGGTGCATTCATCATTCGAATATTATCCCGGCTTGTTGATCTGGCATTCAAAAGATCTAATCAACTGGAGTCCCGTAACAAATGCATTGTATAAATACGTGGGATCGGTGTGGGCGCCGGATCTGGTAAAATATAAGAATAAGTACTACATCTATTTCCCGGCAAATAATACAAATTATGTGGTGACAGCCGATTCAATAAACGGCAAATGGAGCGACCCTGTTGATCTCAAAGTTGGCAATATAGACCCGGGACATATTACAGATGAAAACGGAAAACGATATTTATTTTTTAGCAATGGCGGATTTGTTCCATTAACTGAAGATGGACTTTCCGTTGCAGGAGAATACAAGCCTTCATACAGTGGATGGCCGATACCCCGGGAATGGTCGATCGAGTGTTTTTGTATGGAAGGCCCAAAGTTGGTAAAGCGGGGAGAATATTATTACCTCACCGTTGCAGAAGGCGGAACGGCCGGTCCGGCCACAGGCCACATGGTAATTTCTGCACGTTCAAAATCGCTGTTTGGTCCCTGGGAAAATTCTCCATACAATCCAATTATCCGGACCACAAAGAACACAGACCCGTGGGGTTCCAAAGGTCATGGTACTTTATTCGAAGATGCAAAAGGAAAATGGTGGATGGTGTTTCATGCGTATGAAAAAGGATTTTACAATATGGGCCGCCAGACTTTATTGCAACCTGTTGAATGGACAAAAGATGGCTGGTACAAAGTTCCCGATGGCATAATAGACAATCAACCCATCAAACAACCAAATGTAATTGCTTCAAAATCTAAGTTTACCCTGAACGATCGCTTTGAAGGCCATCATTTAAAACCTCAATGGAAATTCTTTGGCGGATTTGATACCACCCGGTTTAAATTGGTTGACAATAGTATTGTGATCAAAGCAAAGGGAAATGCCGTCGGCAATTGTTCCCCCTTGCTTTGTATCCCATCCGATCATTCCTATACTGCCGAAGTGGAGATGCTCATAGAAGGCAAAGCAACCGGCGGATTGGTCCTTTTTTACAACAGCGGTGCGTTTTCAGGTCTTCTGGCAGATAAGGAGAACATCCTGGCAAATATTCATGGCTGGCAGTTTCAAACGGAGAAAAACGTAATCAAGGATCATGTATTCCTTCGCCTGAAAAATATCAACAACACGGTGGATATGTATTATAGTACAGACGGTGTAAAATGGAATAAAATTGAGAACTCGCTGGAAGTTTCAGCCATGCATCATAATGTACTAAGCGGGTTTTTAAGTTTACGATTGGGACTTTGTTCGATGGGCGAGGGGAGCGTTACCTTTAAAAACTTTACTTATAAAGCCATAGAGTAAAATACGCGCAGTTTAGTGCATGGAATCGTTTACCGGCTGGCTGTCTACGAACTGCTCAAAATGTATGATTTTGCCGTCTTTCAATTTCCAAAGGTGAGCTACTCTTGCTTCAAAGTATTTGCCTGTGGCCTTATACGTGCCTGAATAAGTGCCATAGGCAACAACTTTATCCTCATTGGCAACATAGTCTTCAGGAGTGAATTTATAGTTTATCCATTCATTGCCCAGCCTGCTAAAAACATTTTTTGTTACATTGTCCAGTCCAACATACGTTCCGGCATAAGGAAAGCCCTTAGCTTCTGTCCAGGAAATATCATCGGCCACATATTTAGCTAAACTTTCGCCATTCTCTGCTGACGTCTTTCCCTCGTAAGTGCTTTTTATAATTTCAAGATTTGTCATTTTCTTTTTATTTAAAGAACAACCTGATAGCGCTATGAGTGTTGCAAGCGCTACCAGGTTGACAATGAATGAAGCCTTTACCATTTCATTTCTCCGGTATTTACTTTTGCTCCTATCTGCAAGGCGACGTCAAAAGTTAATGTTGGATATTTCGCTTTCAATGCTGCGATCAGGGCTTCCGATGTTTTGTTGGCTTTCAAGGATTCCTCATAGAATTGTATATAACTTTTTGTATGTTTCACGGCGGTCAAATCAAAAAGGGATTCGGATTTGGCATGGGCAGGAACTACGATAGCCGGCTGAAGTGATTCAATTTTGTCCAACACACTTAGCCATTGTTTGCGGGCATCTGTCGTTTGAGCATCCGCCATCCACAAATGAAATGTATTTCCAAAAACATTTATTCCACCTATAACCGCTTTGGTAGAAGGGATCCACACAAAAGTTTTAGTTGGAAACGCATCCAGTCCAACGATTTCCAGCTTTTGGCCTTCCAGGTCAATACTGTTTCCTTTTAAAGGCTGTGGCAAAACAACATTTGAAGTGATTTTATTACCCAGTCTTTCGCCCCAAACTTCCAGTTTCTTTTGAGCCGTAGCTTTTATGTGCTCTACGGTTGCAGGTGAAGCATATACAGTAACTTCCGGAAAATATTTTTTGAATACCTGCAACCCGAAATAAAAATCAGGGTCACCATGAGAAACATATATAGCCGTTAATTTTTTACCGGAATTTTTAATTTCCTGGGACACCTTTTCAGCATCTTCCAATGTAAACTGAGCATCGATTAAAACGGCTTCTGTTTTTGCAGAAACGATGACCGATGCTACCCCAAAACTATTTTCGGAGGCGTTATATACCTGTAATTTTAGCGGGTTGGCTTCAATCGTTTTGAAACTTTGTGCTTGTATGTCCATGCTGAATAAAATTGAAATGGTTAATAATGCTGTTGTAATAAGTGGTTTCATGCCTGGGTTTATATTGTTGATGCAAAGATGCACCACCCAATGCCCGAAAACATTGAACAAGTTCAATAAATGAAACCTCTTTACTGGTGGCCGGATAATTTCTTTCTTATTTTACTCAAAAATTCGTGGCTGATGCCCAGGTAAGCAGCTATTTGAAGGTTGGTAAGCCGGGGATAGATTTTGGGGTATTTTTCGATAAAATCAAGGTATCGTTGGTCAGCCGTTTTGCCCAAATATTCAATCATTCTTCTTTGCAGAACAACGTGGGTCTTTTGGGTCATGATCCTGAACAACTTCTCAATTTTAGGAATGGTTGCGTAGGCCAGTTCTTTATCTTTTTTTGAGATCAGCAGCACTTCACTATCTTCCAGGGCTTCAATATAAAGAAGAGAGGGCCGTTCATTGATAAAGCTATCAATATCGGTAACCCACCAGTCTTCGATCGCAAAATAAAGCACCTGCTCGAAGCCTTTTTCATCAATATGAAATACCCTGAAAAGCCCTTTGGTCACGAAGCCCTCAAACCGGCAAATTTCATTTTCCCTCAACAAAAAACTCTTTTTTCCGACTTTACGAGCCTCGAACAAATTAAAGAAGCTATCCATCTCGCTATCGGAAAGAGAAATGTGTTTGGCGATATTTTGTTGAAGTAATTCTTTCATAATGCAGGGGAGGCATCATTTATGGAATATATTCCTTCTTAATGCCCAGTTTTTTCATTTTTGATTTTAAGGTTGATGGAGGAAGATTCAGTACTTCAGCTGCGGCGCCGGGACCCCATATGCGGCCATTACATTTTTTCAAAACGGCAACAATATAATCCCTTTCATTTTCATGAATGGTTTTCATAGGGCCTTCCCCGGTAGATGGTTCTTCTATGCTTTTGAACGCAATGGGCAAAGACATATTTTCAATGATTGTTCCTTTTTCAAGGAGAACAGTTCTTTCAATCAAATGCTCTAACTCACGAATATTTCCCGGCCAGTGATACGACATCAGCTTTTTTAAGACCTCATCTGAAAATCCCCTGATCTTTCTGCCGGCTTTGTGATTAAATACATTCATAAAATAATAAGCCAGCGCCGGAATGTCTTCTTTACGGTCCCGTAAGGGTGGAAGTGTTATCGGAAAAACGTTTAAACGATAATACAGGTCAAGACGGAACCGCCCTTCTGCAACTTCCTTTTCCAGATTTTTATTGGTGGCGGCAATAATACGAACATCTGTTTTGATGGTTTCATGGCCTCCAATCCGTTCAATTTCCTTTTCCTGCAATACCCTTAATAATTTCACCTGCAATTCAATGGGCATTTCTCCAATTTCATCAAGGAAAATAGTTCCTTTATTGGCCTTCTCAAATTTCCCTGTTCTTTTATCGGTAGCCCCGGTAAATGCACCCTTCTCATAGCCAAACAGCTCCGATTCAATGAGCGTTGCCGGTAATGCGGCACAGTTCACTTTTATAAATGGCTGTCCTTTGCGGGGCGACAATTGATGTATGCAGTCTGCGATCTTTTCTTTACCGGTGCCGCTCTCTCCAAGCAAAAGAACGGATGTGTTGGTTGATGCCACCTGCGTTATATGATCAAATATATTTAATAGCAGATGACTTTTGCCAATAATTCCTTCAAAGCCTTTGGGTGGCTCGGTATGATCAGGCACGCCTGCATATTTGGACCCTGTACTATTCCCACCACGATGCGGGTGTGCATTGGGCAATAGGCTGTCAATACTGCTACTTAATGCTGACTGTATCCGTTCGTATAGCGCCACCTGGTCCATATCGTATGCATCGGAACGACGGCTATATAAACAAAGAGGGAACGGCCTTTCCGCAGTTAATGTCAAAGGCAGGGTCAGGTGCGATTTCATTTGAAACGTATCGGCAAACAATTTTTTGAGCGAAGGTTGCCTGCAGATAGCTTCAAATGTCTCGTTGTTATAAAAGGCGGCTTCATCTTCTTTCGGAAGGGCAGCCTGAAGCTCCCTGAGATCAGTTAAAGACTTTCCTGTTATTACCTGTAATTCATGAATGCCGATAGTCTGGTACTCATTAAAGCCAATTCTTAAAAAGCCAACGCCGCTGAAGTCGGGATTGGCGATATCGTTAAACCCCGCGGCCATATAATCGAATGGTATATAGGGTTGCAATGCCATTCCAATTTTTAAAAGCTTTTGTTCCCAGGTCCCCGGTTCGATTATAATGGCTTTTAATTTTTTTTGAAGCGCTGCTTCCCTGTAGTAGCGTGTTTCAAGGCTGTGCTCATGGCGATATTTTGCAATTTCAAGGGTAACCAGTAAGTCTTTTTCCCTGAATGGTTTTACCAGGAAGCCGTAAGGCTGCGTGGCTTTTGCCGCGTTTAAAATGTCTTCATGTGAATTAGCCGATAAATAAACATAAGGGATATTGTACGCTGACAGTTTCCTGGCAAGATCGATACCGGTTTCATTGCCTTTCAGGAAAATATCAAGTAGTATAAAACCGGGTATTTCTTTTTGGATCATTTCCTCCGCCTGTGAAACAGAACGGGCAATGCCGATGACTTCGTACCCGGCTTTTGTCAACATCAGCCGTAGGTAATCGGCTTCTATAAACTGGTCTTCTACAATCAGGATCGTTTCTTTCATGTCAAATTATTTGATGCTGCTTTATGGGCATTGTAATAATTCTCTGTATTATGATCGTATGTAAACTCAAGTTCCACGACTGTTTCTGAAAAAGTTGAGCAGGTAAATGTTGCATCTATGTCTTCACTTAACCCCGCCATTAGCTTCATTCCCATGGAAGTTGCACGATGAATGTCAAAATTGTTGGGCAGCCCTACGCCGTTATCGCTAACTGCCAGCCGCATCCGGTTGTGGCTTACTCTTTTGAGCGAAACAGTGATCGTGCCATTACGATGATCGGGAAATGCATATTTGATCGCATTGGTGATCGCTTCATTTAACACCAGTCCAAGCGGGATACAATGAGATAGCGCCAATTCTATGGGTTCAAGGTGCAATACGAACTGAATTTTCTGGTTCGCGGCAATACTATCCTTCAAATAATCTACTAACTCATGAATGTAATCGGTCATATTGATGGCCGATAAATTATCTGATTGATACAGCTTTTGGTGAACCAGCGACATAGCCTGTACCCGGTGCTGGCTTTCACTGATGGCCTGTATGGCTTCTTTGCTTTCGAGGTAAGCCGATTGGGTGCCCAGCAAACCCATGACTGTATGAAAATTATTTTTCACCCGGTGGTGGATCTCTTTTACCAGCCAGTCTTTTTCTTTGACCAGGTGTTGCAGGGACTCATTTTTCTTTACAATCTCTCCTTGTTGCACTTGTAGCTGTTTGTTCGTTCGATGCTTCAGCAGTAAGTAGTTTGTCAGCAACCCTGTAATAATTAATAATAAACCGGCAACGCCGATGATCCAGTTTCGCGTTTGGTTTGTCTGTCTTAATTTGCTATGCTGTAATTTATTTTCATTTTCAAGTAACCGGATATTCTGATCTTTTTTTTCAGCTTCGTATTTGATCATCAACTCTTCAATTTGCCTGCTTTTTGTTTCATTGAACAGGGAGTCGTTGAGGTGCTTATATGCCTGAAAATGTGTAATAGCGGCGTTCATATGCCCGGTGGCAGAATCTGCTTTAAAAAGAAATAGTTCCAGTTCTTTCTTTCTTCCCAGTGTAGATCTGCCCGTTTCCAATGCTTTGTACAGGTAACTCCTGGCCTTATTGTATTGCCCGGTTTCAATATAGAACTTGCCAATATCGTAATAGGCAATATGATGAAGCTCGGAAATTACAGTACCTTCTTTATAACCATCGATCATTTCTACAAATTTTGCTTCAGCAAGTTTATACTGATGCATAGCCACATAACAATAAGCCAGCGTTTGGGCCAAAATAGATTTTATGATCGGCCCCTGCGGCGGATCGCTTTTGGCCAGTTGTGTAAGAAGGGTAAGGGCTTCTTTTTCCTGTCCCAGCTTTATCATTTGAACAACCAGCAGTGAAGTGGTCCTGTATATAATAAATTGAGAGAATTTGTTTTTTTTGCGCTCCTCTATGCATTTCCCATACCAGTAAACGCTTTTATCGGCTACTCCAAGTTCTTCATACACCTGGGCCAGTTCTCCATAAACGCATTGGGTCATGTTCGGGGTATTTGACCGGTCGGAATATTTAATAGCTTGCAGGGCATACTCAAGCGCTTTATTTAAATTTCCCCGGTACCTTTCTGAACCGGCCAGCCCCACGTACACAAATGCATAATTTTTATAGCCATCTTTCCTGGCCTCATCCAGTATTTTTTGCAAATCAGCATGAAACAGGGCGGCATTGCCTTTTGACGCTATCATCATCAATTTAGCCATTCTGATACTCAACTCTTTTGTTTTGAGATTTATTTGATGATAGAGGTTCGCTGCACTATCCAAATAACCGGGAATAAGCGGGTCCTTAACATGATAATCACGAAAATGCATGGCCATTCTGTACCAGATCGTTGCTTCCTCCTGCTTTTGCTGATTCAGTTGATAATTCCTTATTATCTGCATACATATTTTTTTGCCGGTAACTATATGGCCGTCGAGTATGTATGCCAAACCCAGTATGAACAGGCTTTCATTCGTTTTCTTACTATTGCTTTTGTTGAGTGAATCGATCAGGTAAACGCCTTTACGGGCATAATAAAAAGTACTATCCAGAAATTTGTTGTTCGATTCGGAATAATTCAAATACAATTCCGCCAGGTAATTATATACATCCTGGCGACTGCTATCGGGCAGGTTGCGTTTGAGCATTTCCCAGGCCTGACCCCGGGATGCAGGCATTTTCATTTGTGCAAAAGCCAACAAATGAAAAATAGTAAACAATATTAAAAGTAGAGATCTGATAAGCATTTTAAGGTATATATGAAATAACCGGTAAGTAAGGGCCGTTCATACTTTCACGCCATATTACAAATCTCCTATTCTTTATTACATAATCCAATTACAATTTGATCCGGCGTGAAGTAATCGTTCCGACCGCGAAATATCGCGGTGACCAACTACCGCAACAGGAAGTGGTATTTTAATAAAGATCGCGACATATCGCGGTCTGCTTTTACCGATTGACAGGAAACTTCCTGGTTTAGAGCATTTTACCTTTTTGGCATTGCAATGGTAAATCAGGTATATAACTTTTACCACGTGAAGAATAACCAACCCAATACCATTGTTTTTATTACAGGCGCGTTTTTGCATCACAGTTGTTGGAACAACTGGCGGGCATTCTTT
The DNA here is from genome assembly GCA_966212235.1 of uncultured Niastella sp. Classification (GTDB taxonomy): domain Bacteria; phylum Bacteroidota; class Bacteroidia; order Chitinophagales; family Chitinophagaceae; genus Niastella. Next base: position 134,898 of record CBIHPP010000003.1, read on the forward strand.
GAAAGCCAGGGATATACCACTATAGCGCCACCATGGCCATACAAAGACACTTCGCCCGAAGTACTCCGTAACAGCCATCCCAATGCAGAGATAGCTTCCAACCGGTTATCGAAATTGACCGATTATTATTATGATATCGTTAGCCAGCTTCCAGGCAACCCGATCCTGATCGGCCATTCATTAGGTGGATTGATCGTTCAATTGTTGTTGCAAAGGGGAGTCGGGTTTTGCGGAGTTGCTATTCACCCGGTGCCGCCAAAGGGAATTTTCACGTTTAAGTTATCGTTTTTCAAAGCAGGCTGGGGGGCCCTGGGTCTCTTCACTTCGGTGAAAAAATCTTACCTGGTATCGTTCCAGTCATGGAAGTATGCTTTTACAAACGGCATGGATTGTGAAACGCAGAAGGAGCTATATTATCAATATGCCATTCCCGAATCGAAATTAATCGTCAGAGATACCCTGACAAGTGCTGCGAAAATAAATTTTGAAAACCCGCATCCGCCATTATTGATCACTTCGGGAACTGCCGATCATTCAATACCCGCATCCCTTAACTATGCCAATTTCAAAAAATACAGGCGCAGTAACTCTGTAACTGATTATAAGGAATTCACCGGAAGAAATCATTTTGTGCTTGCGCAACCCACCTGGAAGGAAGATGCGGATTATATCCTGAACTGGATAACGAAACTATGATCACGATTTTCTATTAAACATAAACACTTTTTATGAAACCGAAACTTCATGTACAGATTGCCCTCGTTATTTCAACGGCAATACTGTCAAACCTTTTGCCTTATTCAACCTATTCACAACCTAAATCATCTAAAATGAATACGACAGTGAGCATGCAAAGAACACCTGCATCTGCAGGTCGCGCAACATTTATTGAAGTAGAGAAAAATGTAAAACTACATGTTACTGATTTGGGAGAAGGAACACCCGTTGTTTTAATACACGGCTGGCCATTGAGCGATGCCATGTATGAATACCAGTATCAATACCTGGTAAAAAAGAGTTGCAGGGTTATTGGTATCACACTGAGAGGCTTTGGTGAGTCGGATAAGCCATATGGCGCTTATAACTATGATGTATTTGCCGACGATATTAAAACCGTACTCGACAGGCTGAATATAAACAATGCGGTATTGGGCGGATTTTCTATGGGTGGCGCAACAGCACTTCATTACGTAGCAAAGCATAATGGAGCGCATATCAGCAAACTGGCCCTGTTCGGAGCTGCGGTTCCGCTATGGAGTAACAAAGATGGATTTGAATATGGTTCACCCAAAGAACAGATTGATCAGTTAATTGCATTGAACAATACCAACCGGCCTAAGTTGCTGGCTGTATTTGGCAGCATATTTACCGCATCCGACAATTCGCTTCCGGCAGAATTTGGCAGCTGGTTGAATATTATCAATCTGCAGGCTTCTTCCTATGCGATGGAACAATGTCTCATTCTTTTAAGAGATGCCGACCTGCGCCCCGAGCTTTCACAGATCCAGGTTCCTACCGCCATATTCCACGGAAAGAAAGATAAAATATGTCAATACGGTTTGGCAGGCGTTATGCAAAAAGGCATTAAGAACGCCTACACGGTAACATTCGAAAACAGCGGACATGCACTTTTCCTCGAAGAGATGGAAAAGTTCAACACAGAATTACTGGCCTTTATTCAAAAATAATTTACAAATAATACAACTATGCAATTGTTTCCCTACGTAACCAGAAAATATATACAAATTGTTCTCGTTGCCGGTTCCCTGTATATAAGCGCCTGCGGTAACAGCGAGCCACAGCCATTGGCAGCTGCTTCTGCCGATTCATCAACGCATGCTGGCGCTGTTGCACCGGCCGCGCCGCCTGCCGGCTTCAAACACCAAACGGCCAGTATAAATGGCATTAACCTGCATTATGTTATTGGCGGAACAGGTGAGCCGCTTTTGCTGATCCATGGCTTTGGGCAAAACTGGTATATGTGGAACAGGCTGCTGCCTGAATTTTCAAAACATTTTACGGTGATTGCTCCTGACCTGCCAGGCCTGGGAGAATCGGATAAGCCAGACAGTGGCTATGATAAAAAGTCAATGGCAACGATTATTCATGGCTTGACAGAAAAACTGGGTTTTAAAAGCATGAATGTAGCAGGTCATGATATTGGATTAATGGTGGCTTATGCTTATGCGGCACAATACGGCAGTGAGGTAAAGAAACTGGCATTGATGGACGCTTTATTGCCTGGTGTAGAACCGGTATGGGGACAGGTAAAAGGTTCAGCCTGGTGGTTTGGCTTTTTTAGCTGGCCATCTTCAGGCAGTATTGTAGCCGGTAAGGAAGCCGCATTTCTCACTGGTTTCTGGCCGGTAGTTGGTCATGTAAAAGACCCTTTTACAAAAGAAGAAACCGATGAATTTATCAGGGCTTATTCCGTGAAGGGCGCAACAACAGGCAGCTTTCATTGGTTTGGCGCCTTTGAACAGGATGCCAGGGATAACAAGGAACTGATGAAGCATAAATTAAAAATGCCATTGCTCGCGATGGGTGGTGAATATTTTGGCGCCGCCTTCCTGGCCGACCATTGCAAACTGGTGGCTGAACATGTAACCGCCTCCAATATAAAAGGCGCGGGTCACTGGATCGTTCAGGAAAACACGGCCCAGGTTCAACAGGACCTGCTCAGTTTTTTTACTTCCAAATAATTACACCCTTCTCAACTTCCAATTGAACACCATGAAACAGTTATTGATAATGCTGGCATTGCTGCCAGCATTATTGTACGGTCAATCAAACGCAGATCTAATAATTTATAATGGCAACATTGCGACCATGAACAGGGCCGGCGAATTTGTACAGGCCGTTGCTATCAAAGATGGATTGGTACTGGAAACCGGAACCTCGGCAAGCATCCTTGCCAGGTATGGTTCCGCAAACGTTCAACGCATCGATGTGAAAGGGAAAACCGTTATTCCCGGGTTGAACGATAGTCACATCCACGTGATACGGGAAGGATTGAACTACAATGCCGAATTACGCTGGGATGGTGTAAGGTCATTGAAAAGAGCTATGGAAATGCTTAAGGAGCAGGCGGCAAGAACACCGCCCGGTGTATGGATAAAAGTAATCGGCGGCTGGAATGAATTTCAGTTTGAAGAAAGACGGCAACCTACTATGGCTGAGATCAACGAGGCCGTTCCCGACAAACCAGTGTTCATTACTTACCTGTATGGTAAAGCGTTCCTGAATAAAAAAGGCATTGAAGTACTGGGTTATAACAAGAATACCCATTACGAAGGCAGCCTGCTTGAACAGGATGAGCAAGGGAACCTGACCGGTTTAATGTTTGCCAAACAAACACCCAAAGCCATTTATACAACATTGGGTCTAACGACGAAGCTGACACCGGAAGAACGCCTGAACAGTACTATACAATTCAACCGCGAGTTGAATCGCTTTGGTCTCACCAGCGCTGTGGATGCCGCCGGTGGTAATCAAAACTATCCTTCAGATTATACAATATCTCTTCAACTGGCAAAAGAAGGCAAATTGTCTGTAAGAATTGCCTACTATCTTTTTGCCCAGCAAAAGGGAAAAGAATTACAGGATTATGAAAACTGGGTGCAGCAAGCCCATCTTCGAAAAAATGACCAATTGCTGGTCCCGAACGGATTTGTGGCAGAAGGTGCCGGTGAAAACCTGGTGGCCTCGGCAGCCGACTTTGAAAATTTTCTGGAACCTCGAATAGTGCTGCCTGATACCATGGAAGCCGACCTGGAACCTGTTATCCGGCTACTCGTTAAAAACCGCTGGCCATTCAGGCTGCATGCCACATATGGTGAGTCGATAGAAAGGATGTTAGGCGTATTCGAACGTGTGAATAAAGAGATCCCTTTTAACGGCCTGCGCTGGGTTTTTGATCATGCAGAAACGATCACCGACGAACAGCTAAAGCGGGTAAAGGCGCTGGGTGGAGGCATTGCCGTTCAGTTTCGCATGTATTACCAGGGTGAATTGTATAATAAGTTATATGGACAACCCGGCCATCAATTGCCACCTATAAAAAAGATGTTGCAAATGGGCATCCCGGTTGGTATGGGCACCGATGCTACCCGCATCTCTACTTACAACCCGTGGATGGCATTGCACTGGCTGCTTACCGGAAAAACAATGGGCGGATTACAGTTCTGGCCCAAACGGGATGTGCTGGATAAATTTACCGCGTTACAATTGTATACTACCGGCAGCGCCTGGTTATCGCAGGAAGAATTACTAAAAGGTAAACTCGTGCCGGGTATGTATGCCGACCTGAGTGTATTATCTGCCGATTATTTTTCTGTCGATGCAGATAAGGTGAGATCCATGGAGTCGCTGCTGACAATAGTGAATGGTAAAATAGTGTACGCCACCGGGCCTTTCCAACAACACGATCCCGGGGCACCGCCTGTAATTCCCGACTGGTCGCCCGTAAAATATTACGGCGGGTACCAGCAATAAAATTTAAAAACACCAACCATTAATTCCATGAAATCATTAAGACTATTGATAACAACGGGGGTATGTTGCGTCTTGTGCTGCTTCAGTTCAAAGGCACAGCTTCCTATGCCGCCTCATGTTCCCATTTGGGACGCCAATACAGTGAATTTACAGTTGCATAAGATCACAGAGAATGTATACGCAGTATTGCCATCGACCGCCGACGCCGAAACAACAAAAGGAATACCACAGGCCACTTCAGCCGGCTTTATCGTTGGCGATAAGGGGGTGCTGTTGATCGAGACCATGCTCAACAAAAGGTTGTACGATCAGTTGTATAAGCTGGTTCGTTCTGTAACCAGTAAACCTGTTGTGTATGTTGTAAATACAAGCGATCATGGTGATCATTGCTTTGGCAACTACCTGTTGCCGGCACAAACACTCATTATCCAGAACGAGTTTTGCAAAGCCAATCTCGAGAAGAATTTTTCCGTTATTCAACAGTTTATGATTACGCTGTTTGGAAAAGGCCGTGGTATGGAAGACGTAAAATACCGTGCGGCCGACATAACTATCGCTAAAGACCAGCAACTGAAACTCGATCTCGGCCATGGAATATCGGTTGAACTGGTGAACACCGGCACCGCCCAGTCACCTGCCGACCTGTTTGTATTCATCAAAACGCCGCAGAAAAAAGTTGCCTGGTTGGGTAACCCGTTTATTGCTGAAAGTCCAACCATACCCTGGTTGTTTGATGGCTACTTTCTTGAACCCGCCGCCAACCTCAAAAAGATCTATGACCGGTTAGCAGATGATGACATCATTGTTCCCGGTCATGGAAGGATCACCAGCAAAAAAGGCATACGCTATACTATTGAATATGTGAATGCTTTACAACAGCAGGTACAGGAGGCGTTGAAAGCAGGCTTAACGCTCGAGCAAACACAAGCGAAAGTAACGATGCCCGAATACGACCGGGGATATGAATTGTTTCATTGGCTGCATGTCAATTTTAATATACCCAATGCCTATAAAGATATCAAAGCAAATACAACCGCCACTTCTCAAAAGTAATTGAACGACGGATCAATTTCCTTAAAAATACAACTAATGAAACAGTTGAATATACTGATCGTACTGCTATTGCCGGTACTTCAGGCGGGTTATGGACAACAGTTTCCCGATTTTAAACCATTACGCTATAACGAAGATTATGGTTTCCTGCAAAGCGATACAGCGAAGAACTGGTATCGCAACATAAAGTATCTACCTTTTTCGAAAAATGGTAACAGCTATATAAGCCTCGGCGGAGATATACGGTATCAATATTTCTATATAAAGAACGAAAGTTTTGGCGATGATCCAAAAGATAATGATGGCTATATCCTCAACAGGCTACTGGTGCATACTGATGTGCATATTGGCAAACAGTTCAGAACGTTTATTCAGTTGCAGGGGAGTAGTGCAGGGGGTCGGATATCTCCCAGTCCGGTAGAAGATAATCCCATGGAATTGCATCAGGCATTTGCTGATCTTTCCAACCGTTCATCAGCACCGTTAAAAGTAACTGTCAGAATTGGCCGCCAGGAACTTTCTTATGGGTCGCAACGGCTTGTTTCTGTGCGCGAAGGGCCCAATAACCGGCAGGCATTTGATGCCGCAAAGTTGATAAGCAGCTGGAAGAAGGGACAGGCTGATCTTTTTTACGGTAACTATGTGGCCGCACGACCGGGCTTGTTTGATGACCGGTTCAATAAAAATACCCGGTTTTGGGGAAGCTATGTAACGTTGAAAGGATTACCGCTGTTTAAAAATATGGATCTCTACTACCTGGGATTGTGGCGCAAAACGGCTGCATTCGACAATGCCGTGGGGGAAGAAACCAGGCACTCGCTGGGTACAAGACTTTTTGGTAACCCGGGCAACTGGCATTACGACGCAGAAGCTGTTTACCAGTTCGGAACGGTAGGTGCGCAGCATATTGCCGCATGGACGGCTTCCCTCAATGCCGCTTATGAATTAAGCAGGTGGCCGTTTAAGCCGGAGATTGGGTTGAAAACAGAATTGATCAGTGGCGACAAAAGCGCTGATGACAATACCTTGCAAACTTTTAACCCGTTGTTCCCGCGCGGGGCTTATTTCGGTTTGGCGGCAGTGATAGGACCGGCCAACCTGTTCGACGTACATCCTTCCATTTCTTTTTCGCTATTGCCCAAACTCAGTTGGAATATTGATTGTGATCTGTTTTGGCGATATAGTACCAATGATGGTATTTATGGACCTAATACCGCTTTAATTAACTCAGGCAAACTCGCCAGTGCCAGGCACATCGGCAACCAGCTTTCGACCGAACTGGAATTTGTTCCCAATCCCTTCCTGTATCTCAGGGCCGAATTTACCTGGCTTCAGGCAGGGGAGTACCTGAAACAGGTGAGCGCAGGTAAAAATATCATCTTCGCTGGCCTAACAGCACAGGTGAAGTTTTAAGGAATCAATGTGGTATTATTAATCATAATCGAAGGATTAGGGCCCTAAAAAAATATTTTGCCATAATTGAAAAGCGCTTATCTTTGGTGTACAACCTATCTAATACACTATGATACGTATTGATAAGCTTTGCTTTGGCTATAAAAAAAACAAGCTTTTGTATCGGGATCTTGAGCTTACCTTAAACCCGGGAAGGATTTATGGATTACTGGGAAAAAACGGTGCCGGAAAATCAACTCTTCTGAAAAGCCTGACTGGCCTGCTTTTCCCTTTGTCGGGAGCCATAACGGTCAACGGTTTCAAGCCCTCCCAACGAAAGCCATCATTTCTACGAACCATCTACTTTATTCCGGAAGAAGTATATATGCCCCCATTAACCATCGATGGTTATGTTCGACTTTTTGCTCCGTTTTATCCATCGTTCGATAAAGCGCTGTTGGATACTTATCTGGAAAAACTGGATGTACACACTGGTGACAAACTGACTAAATTATCCTTTGGCCAGCAAAAGAAATTCATCATTGCTTTTGCATTGGCTTGCAACACCAGTGTGCTGATCATGGATGAGCCTACCAACGGGCTTGATATTCCTTCCAAAAAAAGATTCCGCAAGCTGATTTCTTCAGCCATGAACGAGCACCGGATCATATTGATATCAACTCACCAGACCCGTGACCTGGAGAATTTAATAGACCAGGTTATCATTGTTGACAACGGTGAATTGCTGCTTAATGCGCCCGTAGAATCAATCAACCGTAAGCTCGCACTAAGAATAGTCAGTGAAGACGATACAAATATTCCTGTTATCTATGAAGAAGAGGCGCTACAGGGCCGTGCTGTGATTACCCCGAATATTACGGGTATTGAAACCAGGATCAGCCTTGAACAACTTTTCAATGCTACAGCAGAAAACCCGGCTATGGTAAAATCTATTTTCAACAACTAATCCCTCGTAATACATGAACGATATATTTAGTTTACAGCGCTTCGGGTGGTTAATGCGCAAGATCATCGTTGAACGCACTGCGCAGGTTCTGGGAACAATAGGGTTTTGCATTACCGTCACTTTTATCATTTATGCCATGACCCGTCTTCTGCAAGACGTGGAGGTAGCACAGAATGCGGCTTTTGAATTAGGTCTCGCGATGGGCGGCCCTCTTGTTGCATCGATTGTATTCGGCTATTTCAATAACAACGCAACCGGAGCTTCCTTTCTGACACTTCCAGCCTCTGTACTGGAAAAATGGCTTTCTGGTATATTAATAACAGGCGTGGTTTATTTTTTCCTCTTCCTGCTCTCGTTCCGGATTATAGACCTGGCATTCGTAACCCAATACCACCACAGCCTCGACCCTCATTTACCCTATTATAAAGAGCAGTATGAAGCTGTACATCTTTTTTCATTCACCGAATTTGTTGCCTCCAGCACTTATGTAATGTTTTTTAATTTTTGCGGAATTGTGATGCTTGGCGCTTTATTCTTTAACAAAGCTGCGTTTATTAAAACGGCACTGATCGTCTGTGGTATTGTTGTAGGTAGTTTTTTACTAAACCTGCTGATAGTTAGCCTGCTGATCAAAAATACACAAACTGCTTTCCCCTTCAGCATTGTATGGATATGGGTGGGAAAGGATCGAGCCCCATTGCAGCTTCCGCCGGATAGCGCAGAAAAGGTAAAATTTATTTTCCGCTTTGTGCTGCCTGCCATATTTTGGGGTCTTTCATTACTCCGATTAAAAGAGAAAGAATTTTAAAACATATTAATGGTTTTTAAAGACAGCCCGGCTATATATATCCAGATTGCACTGTATGTCTGTGAACAGATCCTTTTGAAAAAATGGAAACCAGAGGAAAAACTCATCAGCATCCGGGATCTGGGAGAATTGATCGAAATCAGCCCGAATACCGTACAACGCGCTTATGATTTTCTGCAACAGAAAAAGATCATTACGAACGTACGGGGGATTGGTTTTTTCGTTGATCCTGATGCAGAAGAAAACATCCTGGCTTTTCGGCGAGAGCAATTCCTGGAAAATGAATTACCTGAAACCTTGCGGAATTTATATCTTTTGAAAATAGACATTCAGCAGGTAGGTGAACTATATGAAAAATTTGTAAAAAAGAATTTCCCCAATAAAAAAAGATGAAACTAACTAAGAAAATACTAATTGGAATGTTGCTGCTATTGGTCTGCAGCATCATCTTTTCGGCTTTCAAATTCAAGCAGGAATATGATAAAAATGACAAAGGCGAATTGTATTTCCTGTATGCTACGATTCATGAACAGCCATTTAGTCACCTGGTGATAAGGGGTGGAAATGTTTCAAAAATAATCTATGAACCAGCGGCAAAATCTTCAGTACGCGTGTTTAGAAGATGGAATGGCTTCAAGGAAAAAAGAATTAAATCGACTATCCGGCATGATACCCTGTATCTGGATTTTCCAGGGCAATACAAGGATATCTATGAAAAAATGCAACTTAAAAACACTGCTATTGTACGCCTTTTTTCACCTGCGTTAAAGTCGGTAATCGGGTCAAACACCAACCTGAAGCTGACCAAACTCAAACAAAAAGATTTGGTTGTAGATATTTCAGGCAACTCAACATTCGTGGCAGAGAGCCTGGTCTATGACTTTAATACCCTTTCTGTAAAGGCTTCCGATACGACCGATATTACTTTCGAAATTTCTTCCGACCTGAAAAAATCGCGTACAACAGGTTCAGACGCGGATCCGCATGCGCTACCTTCCGATGTGAAAGGATGGGATGCTTTTCACATCAAAAACTTCCATGCTGTGGTATCCGGCAAATCCTTTATTAACATTGGTCATGCGCAGGTAGATTCTATTGACTTTCGTCTGTCCGACACGGCAGCTATTGTTCTCTCCGGCGGTACGATCAGGAAGAATCATTTAGAGAAAAAGTAAAACGCTGATTATTTCAATGGGATCAGTAACATGGGCGCAATCTGGTGATGGCAGTCCTGCTCACCGATATTGTAAAATGTCCCGCTTTTACTGTATCACCCACGATACAATCGGCGAGAAGCTTCTTAACCCGTGATAACCGATAGCTATCACGCGGAACCAGTATCGCTTGTCGGAATGCAGATTCCGGAAAGTATAGCTGCCAAGCGATGTGCCTTCACTGACCCATATGGTTTGTAAACCGGGGGGCTCGGTGGTGTATTGATGTATAAAGGCGATCGCGTTAGTTACATGCCTGATACGGGTGATCGCCACGCCGGGTTGAGTCGCTTCAATTTCCAGTTTTTTAATGGATGGTGGCCGTTTGTTGCTATTGCCGTTATCATCGATGACATCAAAGCCACTGCCCAACATCCGTGTTCTGTCTCCTTTACTGGTCTCGGTTACATAGTCAGCCAGTTCCTGCAGCAGTGCCAGCACCATTTTCTTTTTTTTGTTTTCGAGCGTCCATCCTGTCATTTTCTAACGCCAGTCACCTGGTTGAAAGAACAGAAGGGACGCTTATGTACATTTGTGTGTCAGTCAAAACAGACAATATGTGTATGAAAATTAAATTCCCCTTATTAGTATTCTTTTTTTATGCATTATCTGCTCAAGTGGTGCATGCTCAAAATAATGATCAGGCTTTGTACAAAACAATCTGGCATATGGACAGTGTTATGTTCAATGCTTTTAATACGCAAAATTTAGAAGTATTGAAAACGGTCTTTGCCGAGAACCTGGAATTTTACCATGACAAGGGAGGTCTTACTAACTATTCTACTAACATGGAAAATTTTAAAAAAGTTTTTCAGAATAACCTAAGCCTACACCGTGAACTGGTGAAGGGAACCCTGGAAGTGTATCCTATACCTGGGTATGGTGCTGTTGAAATGGGGGAACATCGCTTCTCGCATATGGAGAATGGGAAGGAGGAAACGGCTGTTTTTAAGTTTACACATATTTGGCAGTTTAAAAACAATGAGTGGAAGGTGACGCGCGTGGTTAGCGTAGGGCATTAGCATAAAAAAATCATCAGCATTTGCGGTACCTGAAAACAGGTTGATCCCAAATGCTGATGAGTAAATTATAAAGGGGATGATGGCTTTACTTTACCATCAGGGTTTTGTGCCATTTATTGATAGACCCAAGCAACACAACTTCATAATAACCTGCTTTCAGGTTACCTGCAAATACCGGCGTAAGATATTCGCCCGCAGGTATCGTGATTGTTTTAATCACCCTGCCGGTGATATCATAAACATTTATCCATGTAACACCATTTGAAACAGGATGTTTCACCCAAAATAGTTGTCCAATGGTGGTTGGGTTAGGATAGATCATCATGTCGTTAGGTAATTCCATCACCTGGTACTGGTAGGTAAACCCTGCAAACGTAGCCGTACCGCCGGGTGTGGTTACTGAAATATCGCCTGAATTACCCGTGCCTACAATGGCCGTAATGGTAGAGGGTGAAACCACGGTGAATGAAACCGCCGCAGTTCCACCAAAGCTAACTGCCGTTGCGTTGTTGAAATTGCTGCCGGTAATGGTAACAACATCGCCCTGGCTGGCTGTTGATGGTGAAATAGCGGAAATAAGCGGAACGGGTGTTACCATAGTTGGGATGAACGTAAAGCCTGCAAATGTAGCGACACCACCGGGTGTAGTAACCAATACATTCCCTGAATTACCCGTACCTACAACCGCGGTTATGGTAGTTGCATTTAAAACCGTAAAGGAAGTAGTTGCGGTTCCGCCAAAATATACACTGGTGGCGCGGGTGAAATTAGTGCCGGTGATGGTGATCACAGATCCTGATGTCCCTGAAGTTGGTGTAAACGAAGTTATGGTTGGCGCCGGTGGTATAAATGTAAATCCGGCCAATGTTGCCGTACCGCCCGGTCCGGTTACCGATACATCGCCAGAAGCGCCGGTTGCGAGGGTAGCGGAAATAGTCGTTGCATTTACAATCGAAAATGAAGTGGCTGCGGTTCCGCCAAAATGAACGCCGGTGGCGCCGGTGAAATTAGTGCCGGTAATGGTGATTATATCTCCTGCTACACCTGAAGTAGGCGTAAATGAAGTTATGGTTGGCACCGGAGGCAGCCAGGTAAACCCGGGAAGGGTGGCTGTGCCACCATCTGTTCTTACCAGAACATCTCCTGTTGCGCCTATACCAACGGTAGCCTCTATGGTAGTAGGCGAAGCAATGGTCCTGTAGGGTGATACAAAACCGCCAAACGTAACACTCTGTAAATTCGAAAAGTTGGTACCGGTAATAGTGATTATATCCCCGGGATGTCCACTGGTTGGGGTAAACGATGTAATGGTGGGCGGCGCGTAATAAATAAAGCCTGCTTTGGTAGCGGTTCCATCTATTGTCTTTACCACCACATCGCCCGAGGCGCCTGCGCCTACTGTAACCTGCATGGTGGTAGCGGAAACATTAATAAATTGGACAGTAGCCTTTACACCGCCCAGCGTTACCTCCTGCACGCCGCGAAAGTTGGTTCCTGTTATGGTTACTGTAAAGCCTGTACGCCCTGACGTGGGTGTAAAACTGGTAATGGTGGGCGGCGTTAAAAAGTTAAATGTTCCCAGGTATGCTGTTCCATAGGGCGTTATTACGGATACATTACCGTCACCACCTGTGGCGGCTGGTATGGCGGTAATACTGGTTGATGAGTTAACGACAAAGGAAGCGGCGGGTATACTACCGAAAAGCACATGAGTGGCGTTGGTAAAATTTTTACCGGTGATGGTTACGGTGGTGGTGCCATCGCCGGAAGTGGGAGTGAACGAGGTGATCTCCGGCTCGCCGATAACGTTTCTTAATACCTCTATAGCGTTGGTTCCGAAACTGCCCATCGCCACGTCATTTTTTCCATCCCCGTCAAAATCATTTATTGCAATACAGTCGGAGGTTAAATCGGTAGTAAAAGTAACACCAGTAAAATTTATGGTGCCGGTAGTACTGTTATTCCTGAACACATCAACAGAAGCGCCTGCTGCATTACCAATGACTATTTCCGGTTTGGCATCGCCATCGATATCGGCAATACCAATGCCTCCGGGTGTTCCGTTGACGGTGAAATCAACTTTGGCATCAAAACCAATGCTGCCTGCAGTGCTGGTATTACGGAAAACAGACATAGAGCCGCTGGTCGTATTCGTTACAACAATATCCGGTTTGTCGTCCCCATCCAGGTCATCGAGTTGTACATTGCCGGCCCATTTGGCGATAGGATAGGTGGTGGTTGAAAAGGTTAAGTTGCCGGAAGTATAGGTATTTCGTAAAACGACAACCGTGTTACTTTCTGAATAGATGCCGCAAATATCCGGCTTGCCATCTCCATCAATATCACGAACGGCCAGTTTGGCCATAAAAGTGCTAAGGGAAATGCTTTGTTTTGAAAAAGAAAGCGTTCCGCCGGTACTGGTATTTCTGAATATGACAAAGGAAGACGAACGGTCGCAACCTACTACAATGTCGGGTTTACCATCTCCATCCATATCGGCGATGGCAAGGCTGTTGGGGCCTCCTGTTACACGTGAGCTGTATATATCACTTAGTGAATTGTTATAGATGGTAACATTATCAGTTTGTTCTTTGGCTACCAGTACTTCGGGAATGCCATCGCTATTGATGTCGCCGCCGATAACATCCGTACCCCAGGCGCCAATGTCAAAGGGCATGGTAGTACTGAATGAGATGTTTTTTCGTGATCCTGTGTTGGTGAACAAATTCAGGTAGTTGCTCCATGGCAGTGTGGCAACGATTTCCGGTTTACCATCCGCGTTCAGGTCTACAGGCGCCAGGGCATTTTTTTCATTATGCCATGTTTGATAATAAGCTCCCCGTGAGGTGGATTTGGTCAGTGCGTCTGTATTCAACGGGTCCATGCCCGGCAAGGACACGATAAACGGTTTGGCCGAATAGCCCGTTAAATTGTTGGCGGTAACAGAAAACGGTTGATGACCGGCGCTGGCAGGTACGGCAACTACCAGTGAAGTAGTTGTTGCTGAAATAACAGTTGCTTTTACCGGTCCAAAGTAAACGATGTTATTAGCAGCTGTTGCATTAAAACCAGTACCGTTAATGGTAACAGAAGTACCCACCGCACCGCTGGCCGGTGAAAAACTGCTGATGATTGGTTGTGCAAAAACAGCATGGGCAAACAGTACTGCGAGTAAACTTAGAATACTTTTTTTAACTATGGCTTTATAAGCGGATAGTTTAGGGCAATTGGATATTGGATTCATATAGGGTTAGTTGCAACAAAAATAGAAGGAAGAAAAAGCATTTGCAAGAGCTGCCCGCGCTTCATGATAGCTTAGGTGTTAATTATTTTGTTGGTATTATAAACTGCCGTTATACGTTGTGCGTATATGTTAGATAAGTGCTATGTGTGCGTAGTGGTGCGCCGTTCATGATAGTTTCATCTGCCCGATGTTCATTTTTTCCGAATTGCTCTTATACACATGAATGCAGGAAATTCATTTAATTCTCTGAAATGTATTGGATCATATTTTTCAAATTCTTCGGTAGGTTTGGGTTCAATCAGCTTGTCAATATAAAACCCATTATTTGTTAAAGGAGTAATACAGGCATTCAGCGGTCTTCTGTAACTGTTCATTTCAATAGGTTTTCCAAAACCCGTCCAGGTACATTTTACAGGTTCTATGTCAAAGTATTTTTTTGATTTGAAGTAATTATATTCAAAAAACGGATGTTCAATTGAAATAACCAGATGGCCATCTGGTTTTAAAACCCTGGCAAACTCTTTCAAAGTCAAATTCCAATCCTGAACATAATGCAGCGCCAATGCACAAAGTATAATATCAAACGTTTCGTTTTTCAACATGTAAAATGGATCTGTCAGGCTATGAACAAAGAAATTACCAGCCAGTTTATTTCTTTGTTTAGCCAATGCCACCATACGAGCGCTAATATCGAACCCGGTTACGTCCGCTCCCTGAGAAATAAGTATTTCCGCGTATTTCCCAGGCCCACAGGCAGCATCAAGAATTGATTTTCCTTTTACTTCCGGAAGCAAACCAAGTGTATTGGGTCTGTCGTAGTAAGCATTATGAGGTTTATGATCAATCATGCTATTATAGCTTTCCGCCAGTTCCTCATAAGCCAAAATGATTTTTTCTTCGATCATTTTACTAATAGTTTCAATATGAAATTAATGTAAAAGTAAATCAATTGAAATGACTTCATGGGTTAATCGCTATCTTCAGGCATGGAATTTAAGGTAAGCGCGCAATTGACGTACCAGGCAGAAGAGCCTGGCACACTGGTTTTGAATATACGGGCATTGCAGGGCGGTAACGAGTTATTGGTTATTGAACCGGGGACAATTACCTATTTTGATTACAATTCAGCCATGAACAGGTTGCTGGTGTTGCCCATTCCCGGGCCCGGCGTTGTGAGCGTTTCCTACTCAACGGTTGTAAAAAATCAATTTGATTTCATCAATTTTTCCGGACTTGTACCAACGCCGGTTTCACAGATGGACCCGGCTATTTTAATGTACATGAATCCAAGCCGGTATTGCCAGTCTGATAAAATGTCAAGGCTGGCTTTGCATTTATTTGGGAATATTAATAATGAATACGAGCAGGTGCTTGCTATTACTGAATGGATATACCAGCATGTTGAATACCAGATTGGCTCAACCAATGGAGAAACCTCTGCGTATGATACGGTGATACAGCGGGCCGGCGTATGCAGGGATTTTGCGCACCTGGGCATTGCTTTTTGCCGGGCATTGGATATTCCGGCGCGGTATTGTTCCGGCTATGCTTTTAATTTAACCCCGCCCGATTTTCACGCCTGTTTTGAAGCCTATTTGTCTGGTTACTGGATCTTGTTTGATGCCACCAAATTGGCGCCATTGAATGGTTTTGTAAGAATTGCCATTGGCCGCGATGCTGCCGACACGGCTATTGGCCATTTATTCGGTAAAATTCAGGGAACATCTATGGCCGTCAGTTCACAGCTGGTCAGCGGCACATTGGACCCGTTTTTTTATTCCGGGAATAGTTCGGTGGGGATTAGTTACAGGTAAAGGGCGTTTTATAGTGTTTTTGCCAAACTGCTGTTAGCGGTTTTTGCTTTTTTTAAAGCGTCTCCGGACTTATAAGTTGGAACTTGAATGAATTTGAATGTAAATTACCAACATCAATATGGTCATTACGAACGGGTATTCTGAGCACGATGTTTTCAGCTCCTTTAAACCTAAGAATTATATAAAAGCTATTAAAGTTTGAATAATGCCATTGTTGAACTTCAGAACTTTTCATGTTGAAATTTTCATCTTTAGCTTTGGTTTGAACACCTTCAAATGAAAGACCATCAAAGTACTCGTATTTCCAAATGCTTGATGGACTGGCATCTTGTTCTGCTTTGAGTATCAAAAATTCAGATCTATTTGATATAGGGTCTATATAACTAAGAACTCCATATAAGTCAGGAATGGTATCAAAGATTGCATGTTCAGAAGTGGCTGGCTTTTCAAGGTAACCAATATACCTTCTCTGGTAACTATCCGGCTGTTGAAGTCCATACAATTGCGATGAAAACTCGATGAACGTCTTGCCTGTTGAGTAACTAAGCAATTTTTTGATTGATTTTTCAGTTTCCCTATGTAGTACTGCTTCTATAAATTCGTCCCTGTAATGTACTTCGTTTGCAGTAATGCTATCAGCCCAGTTTATATTATACAAGTTGCTTGTGTCCTGAATTGGATTGGCATTTGGAACGGTAGCTTTTAATAAGATTCTTCCATTATAAGTACCTGGAGCATCCCGACTATGTTGAATACTTAGTTCACTTATAAGCGCATGCCATATTCCCATTCCGCCTGAATAGTATTTCAAAAAGCTTACGAAGTGATATGATTGGGAACGGGAAATTTCTTCAATCTCAGGAAATCCATTAACGGTGTCTCTTTTAAGCGTTATTGAAGAGTAACCACTGTCAGTGTAATATAAAGTCTTTGCTTTTGATATAATATCTGTTTTCGTTTGCTTTTGAGAAGTTTGTTTAGTTGTGTTTGAATTATTACAACCCATGAATATAAATGAAAGTAATAATAGAAACTTTGTTGCCATGAAGGGATTTGTTGTCATAATGCTGTCAATGTATTAAAAACTCCGTCAATCACTTTTACCATTTTGTAAATATCCAGGGTTTCCATGGTGTCAGTACGCTGGTGATAATTTTTATTTCTGTAAAAGGATGTGTCAGTAATCATTAATGCACTAAACCCAAACTTCCAATAATTCAAATGGTCTGAAAAGTCAATGCCTGGCAAGGCCGGAGGACCTGTAAACTTTTTTGTTCTTATCGCTTTTGTTGATTTGTATTTTCTACAAAACTTTCTGGTAAATTGACCGGCGCCAAACTTTTTCACCAATGTTATATAATTGCCTTTGTTGCCATAGAAAAGCGAAAGCAGCCCTACAGGATATGATTGTGATTTTTTATCGTCCTTAAAATAACCAATCATTTCAAGTGAAATCATTCCGTAAATTTCAGTCTTGTTGTCAGCAAGAAATTTAGCGTGAATATAGCTACCCATATATTCAGTCTTAAAATAGGGCGGTTCTTCCAGGGAGTATGCAACAAGATCAACCCGTTGATTTAGCTTTTGTTCTTTTAGCAATCGCGCAAGTTCAAGGAGTCCAACAACCCCGCTTGCATTGTCGTCAGCACCTTCCTGGTTGTCACAAACGTCATAATGGGCGCCAACAATGATCCTTTTTTTATTTTGAGTCCCGAATGAGCAAATTACATTTTTATAAACCTGCCCATTTACGGAATACTCCTGTACGAAAACACTGTCTGAGTATTGATTAAAAACTGCCTTAATGTAGTCTGCCGTCTTGTTTAGCTGGTCAATATTTTTGTAAGTGCGAAACTGCCCTGTTTTTGTAATCGCGGTCAAATGAGATTTTATTATTGTCGTATCCGAAACGGGCGTTGCGGAACAATAACTTGTAATGAATAAAAGTAAAAGTGTTGATATGAGTTTTGGTGTGGTCATTAAAATGGCTTAAAATGTTGACGGGCTTTGTGTTCGGGCGGGTTTCGGAGTAGCAAACCCCAAGTTGGCAATAGTTTTTTTTAAACGATTTCTATTCCTTGTACACCTGTGCAAACTTGTCAATGTCTGTGAGTTCAATGAGTCCATATTTAAAATCATATCCGAAATTCCTGAAGAAGATAAATAACCTATGGTCATAGGTGAATATAGTACTTGTGAAATCCCGCCGGTCGCTGTATTGAAGCTTTGTTTTTTTATTATTAATGTAAATATAATTCCCAATTTGCCCATTGTCATAATTGACAACAACTTTGTATTTATTCCCATGCTTAAATTTAGTTTCTCTTTCGTGTTGTTGGGATTCTGGAGTCCAATCATTATCGTCTGTGCTGTTTTTTATTTTTTTATCGAGAGCAATCAGCTTCATTGATTCGTAGGTTGAAAGATTGTAGCCTTCCAATTTTGGTTCCTGATAATTCGGGTGAAGTGTCGTAAAAGTAATTTTAAAAATCGTATCATTTCTTATCATTGTGAATCCCTGACCATCTTCGTTGATGATTGAAGCGTTTTCAAATTGAAATGTTGTTGCCGGATTGCAGTTTTCCATGCTGTCAATAATTCGCAAAGTGTCATTCGAAACTGTTCCGATAAAACGTTGTTCTCTGTCTTTTTTAAATTCTCTTGAATCGACTATGTGATACATTTTACCTTTGTAGTCAAATGACGCTACAATCATAATGTCTTTTGGGTAATAATACTTAAACGGAAGATAGTTGTTTCGAGTTTCTACACTTGTGTCTTGAAGAAACGAAAAACGGGGGTCTGCATAAAATATTCCCCGTTCATTTCTCATAGCAGGAGAAATTATTTTTAACTTCTCTATGTCTTTAATTGTGTACGAATTGCTCGATCCGTGCATGTGGTATAAATGAACCCCTACATAATAACCGAAGCCTGTTTTAAGTACTGAATTTGGACAGGTTGTAAAATCTGCTTTTGTTTCCTTTGTCGTTTTGTTGTAGGCAAAAAGAATACTACCGAACTCGCCCATACAGGTGGAATAAAAAGTATATGTTTTATCTTCAAAAAGCAGGTCAAAATAATTTATTGGTAAAGGATTAGGATATTCAGTCCACTGATCTGAGTTCCAGAAAAAGATCTTGTCAAACTTCTCAGCAAAAAGGGTATCCTGGAAAACAGAAGCATTTGTGAAAAAGTCAGTATTTAGTTTTTTTTCAAAGATTGTATCTTGTTTCAAATCTGATCTGTTTAAACAGGCAAACCCTCCGTTTAAACCGACACAAATGATCTTTTCTTTATAAACAACTGTTCGTTTGATGCTGCTAAAGTCGATATACCAATTTGCACAATTTTGAATGTTCAGCTCTCCATTAATTGTAATGTTGATATCAACGTGTTTAAAGTTTTTCAAACTTTCATTTTGTTGCAACTTTGATTTGCAAGCTGTCAATATGGTTAACAGTAATAAGGCGGTGGTGAATTTAATATTGTAGTTTGTCATTGTGTCGTTTCATTCGTTCATCAGGGGAAGATGTGTTTTTATTCGTTTGCCTAATACTGTAAAATTAATGGTCAACCAAAGCTAAAATAAGTTTTGGTGGCACCTTGTGATTTTGCGAATGTCAAATACTTTAGAAGTGTCCGAATGTCAATACCAAAATTTGTGTTATTGTCAGAAACAAAATCGCCCTCATTGGGTTTTACGTCAACGGGATAATTTTTGAAATAGTTTATATAGTTTTCATCAGGATCTGTTAACCGAAGTTGCTTGTAATAATCAGGCTTCGTTTTTAATGTCGTGTCCAGCTTTTGTAGTGTGTCAATTATAAGATCAATGTCTTTTGAATATAGTTCTTTTGTTTTTTCTATTTCATCTTTTATCCTTTGTATTTCTTTGTCATCTTCAGTGTCGTCAAGTTGAAATTCTAAATAACTTGTGTCTGGAATTTCCATCTCTAAAAGAGGCGTCAAGTCAATACCGCTAATTTTAGAAATCTGATTTATCTCTTCGTCGTTGTTGTCATGCTGTTGAAGAATAAGTCTAACAAATATTCTACTCAAAGAATTTGGTATGTCTTCGCGTCTGTCAATTTCCTTGTTAGTTGTAATGAAAATGTCAAGTCCCATGAAATGTCAGTTTAGTTTAGGCCACGCTTACGGCTTGTTGTAACCAGCAGCCCCAATATTTATTGTTGCCTTGTAAGTTTGAAATACATAACACCTATAATTGAAGCAATTACCAGGATAAGCCACCACCTTGCATTTTTTGTCTTACTGTCAATGTTTTTACTTTTTTGAACTTCAAAAAATGAATATCCTAAAATCACAAGTAAAACTGTCCCGGAAAGGCCAACTATTATTTTGTCTTTTGAAATGTAAACAGCAGCCATTAAACCAATTATCAATATAGAAAGTAATCCACGAAATTTTTGAAGAAACGGCTCACTGTTTTTTATTGTGATTTTTCTTATTTCGGCTAATGATTTTTCTAATTTTTTATAGTCGTCTATTTGAGAAGGAACGCCTATCATATTTATATTTGAAGTCCCTTTAATAGTAAAACTCCCGTTTGAAGTTTTTATAATTTCACGTATGTCTGTGTTTGAAATGGTTATTGTGGGGGTATTGTGTTGCTCTCTTTTGATACAGGTATTGTCAATGGTCAGTATATAACTTTCGAAAATTGTTTTTTGTCTTTTTATACCACGATATAATCCCAATGCCATGGCCCCCAATATAATAGGAATCACAAAAGGAAGGACATTCACATCACTTTGTTGTCCGTTTTCAGTGAAATGACTTATTGCCAGTGCTGCGAACGCAGTTAAAAGTGAAATTGGTATTGTTCTAATAAGAATTACTTTTCTTATTTCTTTAAAACCGTCTTGTTTGATTTTGAATTGTTCCATTGTTGTCGTTTATCTATACCTATGTGGTAGCTGGCTTTTTATCTCCAAAAGTCTTTCATTTTCACTTTTTCGGTTGTCAGTTTGGTTACAAAGAAGAATTGATACAATTCCCAAAACCAAACCCGCCTTCCTATTCTTGTGTACCAACGCATAGCGCTTCGCAGCCTTGCTTCTTTATGGAAAAATAATCTTTTTATTGCACTGGGTCTTGTTTGCATAATAATTTCTATCAGCTTAACATATAAAATAACCACCCAGGGTTTTAAAAATTTAGTTTTGATGACCTGGTGTTTATAGTCCCACTTTCGTTGGTCTGTCAAAATGATCTCTTTGTCTTTCACATCTTCAAAATAGGGTGTCCATTTATGAGGGGTTACATACAATAGCTGCACCTGGTCGGGATCGTACGATAATAATTGTTTCAGGCTGTTATAAAAGTCCCTTGTTCTTTCTTCGCCAAAACCTACAACATAAGTCGCCATTGAAAGGATGTTATGTTTTCTCAGCAATTGAATGGCTTCTTTGTCTTTTGAAATGGTGCCTGCTTTTTTAATCTTTTCAAGGACGATTTCATCATAGTTTTCAATGCCTAATAAAAAACGCTCAAATCCTGCCTGTTTGTATAAATGCAGAAAATCAGCATCCCGTACTATATTGTCGGCTCTGATAGAGCCAACCAGAATTAGTTTTAATTTTTTGGCAACCAATGCTTCCAGAAATTCTCTCCACGCTTTGGGATTGGAAGAGGGGTTTTCATCTGCAAAGTTGAAAACAATGACGCCATGTTCTTTGTGTAGCATTTCAATTTCATCAGCAAGGGACTGTGCACTTCTGTGTCTCCATTTTTTCCAAAACAAGCTTTGTCCACAATAGGTACAAGGATACGGACAACCTCTTGAGAATTGAATGACTACAGCTTTTCTCTTTCCCCAGTAGGTGTAATTATAGCCTTTCATTAATTCCCAACCAATACGAAAGTCGTCCAGGTTTTTGATGTTTTCGGCGGGTGTAGTTTTTAAAGGAATACCATTTACCCGTAATGCCAGTCCTTTAATGGTTTCAAGACTGGATTGGTTTTCAATTGCTGTAATTAGATGTAAAGAGATTTCTTCCCCTTCACCGCAAACAATGAAATCAATTTGAGGATTGTCTTCCAGAATTTCGTTCCAATGATAAGTTGGGAAAACGCCACCAATTATTATTTTGATATTTGCGTTTCTTTGCCTGACAATTTTGGTTATGTCATTGATAATGGGTTGGGCAGACGTTGAGCCGGAATGCCCCAGCATAATAGCATCAGGATTATTTTCAAGAATTTTTTCGGCAACAACTTGAACCTTATAGTTGAAATAATCAGCATCCAGCAGGTTTACTTCGTGTCCGGCATCAATCAATGGACCGCCAATTGACAAGAGACCTAATGGTGGTAAATGCTCATTGGGCATTCTACTCCCAATTGATAAATGGGGTGGGTTTATTATTAATATTTTCATTCAGGGCTATATTGTCTCTGATTTTTGGTAGGGTGTCTGTTCGCCTAGTTACCTACGGCCAGGCATTTGCGAAAATGAGGAATGGTATCCGCTTGCCCGGCTAACGAAGATGAAAATTAGAAATAAATGTGATGATTTGCAAATAGCCGCATTATGCGTTCGTTTTTTAGCAAAAGATTATAATAGTCAGACTTATATTGGGGTTATGAAACAGTTATTGATTGTTGGCTTGATAACTTTCGGGGCGTGTAACATTCGGGGCTTTGTGCGGCTAAATTGCCAAACCGCCTGTTTTGCGTTTACCTGTCATAATTCGAAATTCTTTGCTATTTGTTGAATTTCGTTTTTACCATAAAGACAACCTGTACAAGTTCTTACTGTTCCTTTCTTTTTCAGAACGTTCCTGATATACTGTAATTCACTTTCTTTAATCTGGTAGCCGGCTTTTTTTAGTTTATAAAAGCCTTCGACAGCATAAAGTTGTGTTTCTACGTTTGTTGATTGCAACCATTTCAATAGGCTGGTTTTATCTTTTCTTTTGACGAAATGGTCAAGATGCATTTTTTCTATAGGGTCAATGCCTACATAACCACATCTTGAACCATATACTATTGAGTCAATAAAAAGCCCTTTTCTTTTTAATTGGCTACCGAAAGATTGAAAGAACGTCGTTTCCAGTTTTTTGAATAATGTATCATTTTCATAAGTGTCAATAGTTGGATAATAGTCAACCCATTCGTTATGCTCTTTTTTCGATTTTTGTTCCATTAAATCATAAAACAAAATCGTGGTATCAGTAGAAAGCAGATTGATTTTAAATGTATATACAGTACTGATGTTTGGGTCTTTCTTTTCTGGAACAGATTTCTACACTATTAAAATTCTTTCCTGGAAACCTGTTGCAATTTCCCGTTCAACCTCCCAAAAGATTTTTATATGGTTGTTTCTGTTTGATAAATTGTCAGCATATTTTTTGAAAGATTGAAAGTCCTTAAGCGCCAACCTATTTTTGAGGTCTTCCTGGAGTTGTCCAAACAAAGTCTGGGTCAAAAAAAGTAATATAGTTAATGTTAGTAGTCTCATGGTATATACTGCGCAACGTTGGTAGCAGTTTTTAATCATATGTTGCAAAATATCCACGATTGCCAAACATAGAGAATGAAAAAGCTGCAATTTTTTGCGGGTCATTTTCGAAATTGGCTGGTATTGGGTGTGGTACTGTAAGATTTAAAATATGGCTATGTATTAAAAACTCTACAACTTTAAATTCAAAGTAGGGATCGTTTTCATTTATTTTATCATCGTCTAATACTATTAAGTCTACTTTAAAACCTGTGTTTGTTTCAATGTAATTACTGAAATAAACCATTTCGCCTGTCCAACTTCTAACGTAAAATATGAAATTGGCATATTTATATACGTCCCATTTTTGTTCCATTGTCTGAGCTTTAAAAAGCACACCGTCAGCTATTCCATTTTCGAAGCCTGGCAGTGATTTAGATGAAAAATTTAAATCAACTTCAACTTTTGCTCCATTGTTTGGGAACTTTCCTATATACTCTTTTCCATCACTTTGTCTTGTTAAAGAAAAGTTTTTTGCTATTTCTTCATTTTGTGTTGTTGATATCATGTTTATGGCAAACTCTCTACAATCAAAAACTCTAACTTTATATGGATTGTCATTGGGTTCAATCCACTTCATTTCAAAGGTTTCTTTCTCTTCAACTTGATGCCCTAATTGAATGGTGTCCCCAACTTTTAATTTATTTAATTCATCGAGAGTCATTGTTGTGGCAGAAAAGGTCGTTTTTGCTGACTTGTCATTTTCTTTTTCAAGTTTTTCTTTTTTTCTTCCAAAAAGTCTGTCAAAAAAACTCATATGCTAATGGTTGTTAGGGTTTCTTATAAATGCCGGGCAACGTTAAGATCTTTGCAAAGGCTAAGAACAATATTCCTTGCGACCGGCTTACCAAAGTTGAAAAATAGAAATAAAAGTGATGATTTGCAAATAGCCGTATTAAGCACGTGTTGCTAGAATTCTATATCGTGTTCTTTGCAATAAAACTGTGGGTCGCAACCTGTGGTTACGCAACCTGCATATTTTACTTTCAAATCTTTCTTGTCTTTTATGAATGTGTTACCCCTTGTTGCGAGTAAACCGTAGGCAATTGAAATAATACTGTCTTTGTGATTTTTAGGACATGTTGGAATGTAATCAGCGGGATGGTCATACAAGCATGGTCCGTCAATTTTGAAATTTAAAACCAGTTGTTGTCCTGCTTTGACAATAATGCTGTCCTTAATAATCGTAAGCTGTCCTTGTCCGCTTATTTGAATTTTATAATGCCCGGCTTGTATGTCTGTGTAAGTGATTTTTTGAACGTTGTTAATGACTGAAGACGCAAATGAACTTGTGTCTGTCAAAATTTTGATTGTTGCTGGTCTATACGAAATTGTCAAATCATATACTGCGCCACTATTTTTCTGTGTTTGTGCGAAACAGAAAGAGGTCAGGAATGCAAATGCTATTGTTAGTGGGGGCTTCATTAGAGCGGATGTTTATTTATGGTTAGAACTCTTGCCTGGCATTAACAAGTTTCTATTTTATGGGGATATTTTTTGTCGTTTAAAAATATCATGCAATATGAATAGTCCTATAAATAGTTGGGTCAATGTCAAAAGTATTATTCCTGGTATGAAACAAGTTAACAGCCCAAGAATTAAATTAAGAATTCCAAAGTAGTTATAGAAAAAATTTGTCTTACTTACTGTTACTTTGAATAACTTCAAAATAATAAAGATTAATCCAACGGCTATTCCTACAGCAGTTGTTATGAAAATTAGTCCGGCAGCTGCAAAATCTGTGTCCCAATTTATTGCTGATACAATTAAACAAAGAACAATAAATAATATAATGGAATAAATGCTGTTTTTATGTCGTTGGTCTATTGTCACTGTTAATTTTTTAAATTATCTTTTTTACATACAAAGTCAATCCATAACTTATCAAGGCTTTGCCAAATGTTTTGAGATAAGGGTTGAGGTGATAATTCGTAGAATATGAAAGTTTTATTTTCTCCGGGGCACGATTTCACGTGTACTTTGCAATGGAGGATTATGGGTTTTTGTTCCATATAATCCAACATGGTAACTGTTCCGACAAAAGTTTTAAGATCACCTTTATCTTTTTTTGCTTCTTTGAATGATGTCGCTACTGGTATTAGTTTTTCGCTGGGAATGTTGCGTCCATTAATCCTAATTAACCCCGTATAGTAAGCTTTTAAGTTGCTCTCGATTATTGGGGGATCTATCTTAATTTCTCCCTCCAAATACCATAGAAAGGCATAACTCCAGTACTCCTCGCTTTTTACTTTGCCCCAACCTGGAGTAAAACGAATATCCTCAACTCCTTTGTAAGAAATTTGGGGAGCAAAAGTTATTGGAATAAGAAATCGCTCGATCGTCCAGTCTTTTGGAATCGGAAGCGTGTAGGGGGCTTCCCACTTATGTCCGTCGAAATCTTGTTTTGTTTCTTGTCCGTAACCGGCCGCAGAAAACAGGGTAAGTATTATTATCGCTAAAGTCTTCATCTTTTCGAATTTAGGAAACAGTTTTTACAAATACAAGAAATGGCTGAAGCCGTTTCTTATTTCGCCGGTTTCACATATCCATTGAATGTGTATGGCCTGAGGGTCCAGATCCCCATTACAATATCATTCAATAACCAGCTAATTCAGATGATTTTTAACATAGTGATTAAGGTTAGTTTTATAGGGCTATTTACATTAAAACTAATTTAACTATTAACCATGAAAAAGTTATTGTTTGTTTTATTACTGTCTTTTGCCAGCTCCGCCATGTATGCCCAGATAAAATCAAGTGGGCAGGGCCAACCATATACTGATGGCGATTCTTATGGGTATGAAATTGCAGCAATACCAGACGCTGTTTCCTACGAATGGTCAGTGCAGGGTAATACCGCAGCCCTTATCTGGCCTGCCTGGGACACTGCCGTTGACCTCACCTTTTCATATGCTGGTATATGTGAGTTGATCTGTACCGTTACATTGAGTAACGGTTCGGTGGAAGTTTATTCGCTTTCTTTTAATGTTGCCAATAGATAACCCCTTTTTTATTTACAATAATTCACAAAAGGTCGTTCCGGCTTAACCGGCACGACTTTTTGCGTAAAAGGGAGGCTGGCTGCATGGCAAAAGTTGAAGAGTGGGACCATTTGCTAAAGTATTAATTTGCATCTTCTTAATAACCATTAGCAAACATGAAAAAACTATCATATCTCCCGTTGCTGATGATCGCCATCATCTGCAGTTGTTCATCTGGGATAGCTCAGCAAACTTCCCTCAAGCAAACTGCTGGCAATCCTGTTTTTCCCGGCTGGTATGCCGATCCGGAAGGCGCCATTTTCAACAAGCAGTATTGGATCTATCCCACCTATTCGGCGCCCTATAACCAACAGGTGTTTATGGATGCTTTCTCGTCAACAGACCTGGTGAACTGGACCAGGCACGAACGCATCCTCGATACGACTGCCATCAAATGGGCAAAACGGGCCATGTGGGCGCCTGCTATTGTTCACAAAGGCGGTCAATATTTTTTGTTTTTTGCCGCCAACGACATTCAAAACGAACAGCAGCCGGGCGGTATTGGCGTGGCTGTTGCTGATAAGCCGGAAGGTCCGTTTAAAGATTATTTGGGAAAACCATTGCTCGATAAGATCGTGAACAAGGCGCAACCCATTGACCAGTTTGTTTTTCAGGATAAGGATGGGCAGTATTATATGATCTACGGCGGATGGGGCCATTGCAATATCACCAAACTGAAGGACGATTTTACCAGGTTAGTTCCGTTTGAAGATGGGAACACCTTCCGGGAAATAACGCCCAAAGGCTATGTGGAAGGGCCCATCATGTTCATGCGCAATAACAAGTACTATTTTATGTGGAGCGAAGGCGGCTGGACAGGCCCTGATTACCGGGTGGCCTATGCTATTGGCGATTCGCCGTTTGGCCCCTTTGAACGTATTGGAACCGTGCTGCAGCAGGATGCGGCCGTGGCAACGGGCGCCGGTCACCATTCGGTACTGCAAATCCCTGGCAGCAACGACTGGTACATTGTTTACCACCGCCGGCCCCTGGGCGAAAAAGATGGCAACCACCGCGTAACCTGCATTGATAAAATGGAGTTTGATAAAAATGGAGGGATCAAACCGGTGAAAATTACTTTTAAAGGCGTTTCTAAAAAAGTGCTGAAGTAACAGTAATAATTAAAGAACGCCACGGCGTTCTTTAATTACAACGACCTCCCTTCTCTGGTCGGAGGTAATTTTTTCATCTCTTATGCACCTGGTTTTATGCTATTATTTTGGCATACTGTGCTCTGGACCAGTCCTCGTATTTGATCTTTCCTAAACGTGCCTGATCTCCCGGCACCAATGTTTCATCGTTCAATGCGGCGCCGAAATAAAGTGCATGCTCATCGGTTACCAACTGACGGGAATCTTCTGTTGTGGTAAGATAATAACGAATGAATTCATCCATTGGCATTCGCACAGGACCCGCTACTTCAACAATAGCATTTAACGGCGCTCTGGTTGCTATATCAGCCAGGGCTTCTGCTACTTCTGCTGAGGCAATGGGTTGAATGGCTGCCGGCGAAATGTGAACTTCATCGCCAATGGCGCCTGATCGGGCGATACTTCCTGCAAATTCGAAGAACTGGGTTGAATGCAAAATTGTATAGGGAATTCCCGATTCTTTGATCAGTTGTTCCTGTGCGAGTTTGGCGCGGAAATATCCGCTTTTCTGCAGGCGCTCGGTGCCAACCACTGATAATGCGATGTGGTGCTTTATGCCTGCTGTTTTTTCTGCATTGTGCAGGTTGTGTCCTGATGTTTTGAAGAAGTTCCATACTGCCTGGGAATCAAAAGAGGGGGCATTGGATACATCAACCACTACCTGTGCATCCTGAAGCGCTTCCGACAGCCCTTCACCCGTAATGGTATTTACTCCTGAAGCCGGTGATGCGGCTACTACTTCATGATTACGTTGGCGAAGCTTGTCTACGAGCTTTGAACCAATGAGGCCGGTACCGCCGATTACTACAATTTTCATAATTTAATTTTTTGGGGCCTTAGGTTAAGGCCGGGTTTAAAAAATAGTTTTTCCTTCCTGTATCTTCTTATTACAATAAGTTTAGCGGGCTTCCGGCAGCAATGCTTTCTTCGGTATAAGTGACCGGCAGGTCTTCCATGCGAATAGCATCGTCCAGAAATTCACTGCCTTCACTGGTATCGTGTATTGGCCCATGAGATTGTACAGGCGTGTGTTTATCAGGTTGAGCTTTCCTGTTTTTATCGGCGGGATGTAAGAAGAAAAGGTTCATAACGTTACAGTTGATTAGTGAGTAAATGTTGTTTTCCTGCCAATGTCTGCTTGCGCCGACCTGGCTGGTTCATGTCTGATGTAAATTGTTTGTTGGGAGAAGTGGAGTGAGAATTTGGTCTGCTGCCTGCTAATCTGCCGTGTTGTTGACCGGTTTTCGTAAGGATCATACGCCGGCGTAGGGATATCCTGATGCACGAACAGGTGGAAAGTGCATTCCCGTTACAACCGCCTCGGCAAACTGACACCCGTCGTCTTCGTTTCAACAGCCAGCAGACCAAAAAAAAATTTTAGGCTTTCTGGGATTGACTACGCAACCATTTTTCATAGTTGATGGCTCCCAGTTTTGCTTTTCCGGCCGGCACTAACGCTGCAAAAGGAATTTCGCCACCGTAATATTGGGGATGGTTATTAATAACCACCTTGCGTGCGTCATTCGTGTCTTGCAGGTACCGGGTAACGAACTCAGGCATGGTTAAACGCTCGGGACCTGCTATTTCTATGGTGCCATTGATGGCAGCTGTCAGCGCCGCTTCGGATACGAAGGCTGCTACATCATCAGAAGCTATAGGTTGAAATTGAACCTCTGAAATATGCACCTCATTTCCGTCTGTCGCCTGGTTCGCGATGCCTGCCAGGAACTCCAGGAACTGCGTGCTTCGAACAATGGTGTAAGGCACGCCCGATTTTTTGATCAGGTCTTCCTGGGCCATTTTAGCGCGCATGTAACCCACGTTCTGCATAAGGTCAGTACCTACAATAGAAAGTGCCAGGTGATGCTTTACTCCGGCATTGATTTCAGCCGCGAGTAAATTGCGACCTGATGTTTGAAAGAATTCCAGCACGGCTTTGTCTTCAAAAGAGGGCGAGTTAGCCAGGTCAATGACGACATCCGTATTGTTCATGGCTTCAGCCAAACCTTCCCCGGTAATCGTGTTGATGCCGGTGTTAGGAGAAGCGGCGATCACCTGGTGACCTTGTTGACGAAGATTGGCAACTACTTTTGTTCCGATGAGGCCGGTGCCTCCGATGACTACGATTTTCATAATTTGACGTTTTAGTATTGTTATTGGTTTCTCTTATAGAGTCCAACGAAATGCCAATTCGACAAACAGATGATTGTCAATCATGTAAGCAAAATGAAGGGGACTGTTTTTCACTGTATTTAGTGAAAGCACGAAAAGTTTCACTAAATAAGGTGACGAAGTTGATAGGGTTAATAGAGTTGAAAAGTTGATAGAGTTGATAGAGGAAAAGGCAGTTTACCTTTATCAACTATATCAACTCTTTCAACTTGTCAACTAAACGCAGTCTGCCTTTATCAACTCTTTCAACTTGTCAACTAAAATAATCTGCCTTGCCAATGCCTAATTTTTTCATTTTTGAATGCAACGTATTACCCGGGATATTAAGAATTTCAGCAGCGCTGCCGGCACCGGAAATTTTACCGGCACATCGTTTCAATACATCGATAATATAACCACGCTCAACTTCCTCCAGGGACCGGTTTAATGAATACATCTGTTCCTTTTTTTCGGCACCGGCTTCCCGGGGAATGTATACATCGTTCAGCACGCCATCGGTTGTTAGCAGCACGCTTCGCTCGATCAGGTGTTCCAGTTCACGCACATTGCCCGGCCAGTCGTAACTGCGCAATTGCTGTATCACTTTGGGCGCCACCTTCCTGATCTTGCGGCCGGTATTCTTGCTGTACTTCGCCACGAAAAAATGAATAAGCGGTTCTATATCTTCTGTTCGCTCACGTAATGGTGGTAGTGTTACAGGAAATACATTCAGGCGGTAATACAGATCTGCCCGAAAGCGGCCTGCCTTTACTTCTTCCTCCAGGTTCCGGTTAGTTGCTGCAATTAATCGAACATCTATTTTTATTGTTTGTTTGCCACCCAGCCGTTCCAGTTCACGCTCCTGGATCACCCGTAATAATTTCGACTGTGCTTCCAACGGCAACTCTCCAATTTCATCAAGAAAAAGCGTACTGTGATTGGCCAGCTCAAACTTCCCTAAGCGGCGGTCGATAGCACCGGTGAACGCACCCCGTTCATGGCCAAACAATTCACTTTCGATCAAATTCGCCGGCAGGGCAGCGCAGTTCACTTTTACCATCAGCTTATCCTTTCGCGGCGAGGTATTATGAATAGCCCGCGCGATCAATTCCTTACCGGTGCCGGTTTCGCCCAATACGAGCACGGTTGTATTGGAATCTGCTACCAATGACATCAGGCGATATACCTTTTGCATAGGGTCGCCGCTGCCAATGATCTCTGAAAAATTATAAATCGTTTTGATCTGCTCTTTTAAGTAATCATTTTCTACTTCCAGTCGCTTTTTATAGGCCAGCAGTTTTTCATTGGCCAGTATATTGGCAATTGCAATAGATATCTGTGCGCAGATACCTTTCAGTATTAATGGGCTCAACCGATCGGCCAGCAACCAGATGGTGCCGATGTTATTGTTGCCAACACGCAACGGCAGGCCGTACGTATTCCTTAAGCCGGTTGTTTTCCAAAGTTGCGCATAGGCGTTCCCACTCCTTAGTTCTTCTTCAATATTAAACACCAATCCATCTTCACTGGCCAGCACCTTCGCTGTATAGGGTTCTTCAATAGTAATACGGTTGGCTGCCATTTTATCTGCATCCACTTTTGCTTTTTCAAACAACGTACTGTCATACATAAACGGGAACATGTGGAAGCCATCTTCATCGATCAGCCGCAGCATGGCGAGCTTTGTATGCAGGGTTTTGTCGAGCACCCTGAAAATAGCATTCTGCAGATCA
Source organism: uncultured Niastella sp. (assembly GCA_966212235.1). Lineage (GTDB taxonomy): Bacteria > Bacteroidota > Bacteroidia > Chitinophagales > Chitinophagaceae > Niastella. Next base: position 166,507 of record CBIHPP010000003.1, read on the forward strand.
AGCTTCGTTCTTGCCTGTGTAATGTCATTGCTGAAATTCAGCAGAAAGGCCTGTTCCTCCTGTTTTTTACTGATTTGCTCATTGGCAATAATATTGGCCAGGGCAATGGATACCTGTGCACAAATGCCTTGCAGCAATGGAATGTTGATCTTATCAATTTCAAGGAGCAAAATGCCCAGGTTCATTTCGCCGTTACGCAACCGGATACCTACAAAGTTTATGAATCCCATGGCCTTCCAGTTCTGTAAATAGGGGGAGGTGATACCGCGCTGTATTTCCCGCTCTACATTAAACAACAAAGGGATGGAACTGTCCAGTACCCGGTTCTGAATGCCGTCGTTGATGGGATACCTGGCTTTCTCCAGGGCATTCACTATCTTTTGATCGTGTTGTTTTATGCCGAGATCATAAACGTAAGGGCTCAAGGTCGTGTTGTCTTCATTGATCCTGCGAATAACATAGCCGCTCTTCTGATTTAACTTGCTGATTGCGATGCGAACGGCACGAGCCAGGTCCTCTTTTGTTCTTACCGTGGCCATGTCACTGCTAAAGTCGAGCAGGAACGATTTCTCTTTTTCTTTATTAAGAACGTCTTCGTTTTTAATAATATTGGTTACCGCACTTGACAGCTGAGGTGCGATCCCATTCATAATGCTTCTGAATTCATTGGTGAAACTGCCTACTTTGTCGGAATACACATAGAAAAAACCAATGGGTTTTTCGGCATTCTGGAGCTTTGTCATCAAAATTTCCCTGATGCCGCCTTCGTAATTCACTTTAAGGTATCGGGGACTCAATGGTTGGTCCATCACATCTTCCAGTAAAAAGGATATGGGCTCTTTTGCTGCCAGTGCCATTTTAATGAAAGGTTCGTTCAATGAAAAGCGGGTATTGAATAGGGACTGATAGCCCGGATGTGATCTTATGGGCGAAGTCTCAATGTCGAAAAGAAAGGCGCCGTAGGTTTCATCCTTATAATCGATAAGAGAAACCAACGCATGTGTAAAGTAAAAAAGACCTTTTAACCGGTTTGAAAAAAGTGCAATGAGATCGTTTTTGTCACGAACCCTGGTAAGATCATTTCCCAGATCCAATAAGATCCTTCTTTCCTGTTCAAGCGCGGCCTGCGAAGGCACCGGCTCTACAGATTCCGGAGGTTTGGCCTTTTTCATGAAAGCAATTTATATAAAATAGTCAGGCGACAAACCTGAATCAGGTACGATTTTTTAAGCATATTGTTATTAAATAATAATATGGACCGGAGATCGTTTGTGAAAAATGCAGGACTATTAGCGATAGCGGGCGCTTCGGCCTCGCAAGCGGCATGGTGTGCCGGTTCACCGCCGCCCAAAAACAAACTGCCAAAATGGAAAGGGTTCAATTTGCTCGATTTTTTTATACCCGATCCGGTCCCTTTTCAACATGCCACTACCGAAGAACATATTAAATGGATGCACGATTGGGGCTTCGATTTTATCCGGTTGCCGGTGTCGTATCCTACCTACCTCAAATTCGATCGCAGCCGTAATATTTTACCTGAAGAAGTATATCACATAGATGAACAACGGGTGAATGCCATTGATACCATCATTCATTGGGCGCATAAGTATAACATGCATGTGAGTTTGAACCTGCACCGGGCGCCGGGTTATTGTATCAATACCGCTTTTCATGAACCGTTCAATTTATGGAAAGATGAGGCGGCGCAAAAAGCGTTCTATTATCACTGGGGCATGTGGGCCAAACGGTATAAAGATATTTCATCAAAAAAGATCAGCTTCGACCTACTGAACGAACCTGCGTTTCGCAATGAGATCAACGATCCGCATGCGACTATGTCGGCTGTGCCGGGCGACCTCTACCTTAAAATAGCAACAGGCGCCATGGAGGTCATACATAAAGAAAATGTGAATCACCTCATTATTGCCGATGGCAATTCAGGGGGTACCGATCCCGTACCGGAACTGGCAGACTTACCCATTCACCAAAGTTGCCGTGGTTATTATCCTTTCAGCATCTCGCATTATAAAGCAGCCTGGGCCAACCCCGATCCCGAACATATGCCTGTACCACAATGGCCCGGCAAAACAGGTAATGAAGAAACGAACAGGCGCATACTGGAAAAATATTATCAGCCCTGGAAAGCGCTGTTGGCTAAAGGCGTGGGCGTACATTGCGGCGAATGCGGCAGTTTTAACAAAACGCCTCATCCCGTGTTTCTTGCCTGGTTCAATGACGTTTTGGAGATATTATCAAAAAATAACATCGGCTTTGCCTTATGGAACTTTATTGGCGATTTCGGCGTGCTTGACTCCAACAGGGCCGATGTGGCGTATGACAACTGGCAGGGGCATAAGCTGGACAGGAAGTTGCTGAAATTGTTACAGAAGTATTAAACGCTTCGGCCTGGTTAACATCATAATACTGACTTTTTTGATAAGTTTTTATAGCTTAGCAGCGCAAAAAACCAGTATTCAATGAGAAATCCTATTGGCCGTTTGGTCATTTTGATGATTTGTTTGGTATTTACGTGCCCGGTATGGGCGCAGGATAGCAGCCGAAATCATCGCTTTCCACGCAATTTAACAGATTCAATGCGGCAACTGCCCGATTCCATGCGAAAGCAGAGCGATACAGCCCGCTGGAGAAGAGGTGGAGCACTTAGAGAATTATTTGCCGACTCCGCCAAACTCACCACCAGTGATTTTCAGCTACAGATTGAAAAGACTTACCTGATCATGAATAATGTCGGGAACAAAAGCGAGCTGGGTTTGCCGGTAAAACTGATAAAGAAAAAGCAGGCAGATACCGACTCCATGCTGGCCGTATTAAAAGACAATGTGCTTAACAACAGCGCCGCCCTCAGTTTGCGCAACCTGCAGGTGTTTAGAACGCTCCTGTTGAATATTCAAACGGAATGTAAAGAAAACCGCCAGCTGCTTGATAGTACCGAAGACAAATTAATTGACCTGCGCAACAGTATGAAAACCCTGGTAGGAGATACCATTATGCGTCAAATGTGGCGCGACTCGGTATTGAAGCAGCAATTTGCCCCACAATTAAAAGGAATGCGCGAATTGTTTCGCGGGTCAACCAAAAAATTAAAGGATGCCCTGGCCACCATCAACCATATGCAAACGCAGGTTTCTTCCAATGCGGTTACGGCTGCCCAATTGCTTGATAAGGTAACCGCCCTGTTAAGTACATCGGCCACCCGCATTTTCGGCAAGGAATATAATTACCTGTGGGAAAAAGATACCACCAGCCTTTCTGCCAGTGCACGCCATTCGCTTGGCAAAGCATATGATGGTGAGAAAAAGGCACTGCATTATTATTTTAAGGACAGTAGCAATAAGCGGCTGTTCCTGCTGCTCATCGGTGTACTGTTTTTCAGCTGGCTCTACCGTAATATTCGAACGTTAAAGCGTTTGAATGCGATGGACAGTATCCGCCATCTTGAATTTGAGTACCTGCCCCATAATTATATCGTTGCTGCCTTTATTATGATGTTTGCGATAGCGCCCTTATTCGATTTGCATGCGCCTTCCGCCTATATTGAATCCATGCAGTTTTTGATGCTCGTCATTCTCACCATCATCTGCTGGAAAAAGTGGCCTCGCCGGCTTTTCATTTACTGGATCGCTATGGTGATCTTATATATTTGTTTTGCTTTCACCCATCATATGGCCGATCCGGGTTTGGGGCAACGCATGTCGCTTATATTGCTGAATGTGCTATCTGTCGTATTTGGCGTTCTGTTCCTTTCCCGCATGCAAGAAAACCTCCCGTTGCGGGGCTTCCTTCGTTTTGTGATCATCCTGCATAACGTGATGAATGTGTTAAGCGTGTTGTGCAATATCTTCGGCCGTGTTTCCCTGGCCCAGATATTGGGTAGTGCCGCGATCTTTTCATTTACGCAGGCCATTGGCCTGGCCGTGTTCAGCAAAATATGCATGGAAGCCATATTGCAGCAGATCGTTAGCAGTCGCTTACGACGCAATAACCAGGGACGTTTGAATTACCTGCCGGTATTGGACGGCTTCCGCCGCCCGATCCTTTTCCTGGTCGTGGTACTGTGGCTGATCGTATTTGCTACCAACCTGAATATTTATACATCTGCATTGAATATATTGGGTGATATTTTGACAGCCCCACGTACTATTGGGAATGCTGCTTTTACCATCGGCGGCGTGTTGTTGTTTTTCTTTATTATCTGGATCGCACACCTGCTGCAGAAATACGTTGGCTACTTTTTTGGCGATACCGGCAATGACGATGAAGTACATAACAAAGGACAACGCTCCCGATTGCTCATTGCGCGTCTTATATTGTTATGTGTTGGTTACCTGCTGGCGGTTGCTGCTTCGGGTGTTCCGGTCGATAAAATTACCATCGTATTGGGCGCCCTGGGTGTTGGTATTGGTTTAGGCTTGCAAAATATTGTAAACAATTTTGTATCGGGTATCATACTCATCTTCGACCGTCCGCTGCAAATTGGCGATGTGGTGGAAATTGGCGATAAAAAAGGACGGGTGCGGGAAATCGGTTTGCGGTCGAGTACACTGCTGACGGGCGATGGGGCAGAAGTGATCATTCCGAACGGTGATGTATTGTCGCAACAGATCACCAACTGGACGTTGAGCAATAACCAGCAACGCCTGCATATAGACCTGAGCGTTACAGGTAATAAGGATATGGAAATAATAACCAGTACGGTTAAAAAAGCTATTCTGGCAACGGGTTTGATCTATGAAGACCGGGAGCCGTCGGTCTTGTTCACAAAAGTAAACGACGACGGGTTCGATTTGAAAGTATATTTCTGGTGTATGGACGTGAATAAATCCGGTGAAGCAAAGAGCACCATCATGTTGTCATTGTATCAGGCGTTGAAAGCGGAAGGGATACAGATGGCATAAACCAAAGAGTAAATTCCAAGAACCAAAAAACAAGAACCAAAAAACAAAATACAAGAACCAAAAACCAGGAACCGAAAAGTAAATTCCAGGAACCAAATTTCAAGAACCAAAGCCAGGAACCAAATTTCAACTGCTGATTTGCTTTTGTCTTTTGTTATTTGTGTTTTCTCTTTGATATTTGTGATTTGTTTTTTGGAATTTATTTTATCAAATACCCAATCTGTTCAGGGGTCAATTCAACAACCGGATTGAAGGTACTGTTGCTCATATATAACTCCAGGCTATAGCGCAATTGCCGTGCAGCCGGGCGTTTATCGAGGTTGTGCGACAAGTCAATAGAGCTGATGATCAGTTTTCCTTTACCTGCTTTCACCTCTATCACATTGGCCATCCTGCGGTTCTTGAAAAAATTATCAATGACAGTGACAATGGGTGTAATGACTGGCAATGAATCCAATACCATGGTTTTGGACGAAGTGATCAGGTCCCACCATTGCCAGTTGCTGTAAAAATCGGTTGGGAATTGCTGTAAGGCCGCATGTTGCGGATTGCATAATATGCCCATGGTGCCTGGCTGATTGGGAAAATGTACGGGACTCCAGAATACAGGTGCAAAACGTCCTTCAACGCCTTTGATCTGTGCGGTATCGGGATTTAATAATACCCGCTTGCCCTGCTCCAGTAGTTGAAGCGCTTCTTTTACGGAAGTGGTAAACACCACATTGTTATTAGCTTCTTTCACCTGATTGGGATATACCCAGAAGGTCCAGGTATTTTTATAAGTAGTGCCTTCGAGCCGTAATTCAATAGTTAGTTGCGTTGCAACGGTGATCGAACGCAGATCCAAATTGATCTTTCCCAATTCAATGCCATTGTCTATGGAAATGTCCCGTGCTTTCAACCTGCCGGTGAACCATTTTTTGCCTTGCTGATCGGTTACTGTATAAACCGGTACAACTCCTTTTAATACGCTGCTGCTGAAATTAGCTACTTCGGCAGTCGCTTCCAGTGATTCGGTGTTGGTGTAGGTGGCTTTTTGAAAGCGAAGCAAGGGTACCACTTCTGCGCAATACATGCGGTGTTCCGTTGGGGTAACCAGTCCTTTGCTGTCCCAGAAAGCATCCAGGATGCCCACCAGGGCAGTACCCTGTCCGGGAAAATCGTGTAAGTCGAGCAATTCAAAGCCACTGCTGCCTTTTGTTTTCAAGGCGCGTTCTATTTCTTCTTTATACAAATTCGCAGAGAACTTACCACTGGCTAATGTGTAGGATGGGGCCAGGCCAAGCATGCCTTTGCGCGCCAGGTCCTTTTGAATAGCTTTAAAATTCAGCGGGTCCAGTACGCCTGTGTATTTTTTTATTTCATTCAGGTTGGGATAAACGGAATACTGACCGATCTCATGGGTGATCAACGGTACCGGCAAACTATCGATTGCCTGAATATAGTCTGTAGAGAAGTTGGGTGGATAGGTATTGAAAATTCCCTGTCCGCGTACCCAGCCTTTCTTTGTATACTGCGTAATAAAAAAATCATCACCGGGTTCGGGCCATTTGCCATGTCCCTTTTGAAAAGTAAAGGTAGTGGTGGTATAGAGGTGACGGCTATCCGCCGCTTTCAATTGTTTCAGTAAATTGCTCAGCCATTGAAAATCGCCCTCCAGTTCGTTGCCCAACGACCAGAAGACAAAGGAGGGATGATTGCCATATTCCTGGCTGATGCGTGTGGCCTCTTCCGTTACAAAACGATTGGTATTTTTATCTTCTCCTACGTTCAAACTCCATAGCGGCAACTCTATCTGCAGGTAAAAGCCCATGGAGTCTGCTACGTCAAAAGCGGCTTTGGGCGGACACCAGGAGTGAAAGCGCAAATGATTCAACCCATAATCTTTGGCGGTACGAAAAACTTTAACCCAGCCTTTTTTATCCATTGGCGGATGTCCCGTTAATGGAAAAATATTGCATTCCAATGTACCCCGTAGAAAAATGCGCCGTCCATTTACCTGAAGCAGGCTGTTGTTGTTGGTCACTTCGCGCATCCCAAATGAGGTGGCTGCCATATCTTTCACCGCAGGCTTTTGCGCCGTAAGCATTACGTGAACAGTGTACAGATTGGGATGAAATTCATCCCATAGTTGTACGTTTTTTCCCAGCGTCAGTTTCATTTCCTTTTTTGAAACGCCTGAGTCAACCGTTACGGTTTCTTTTTGCGTAGCGACTATTCTTTTATTTTTATCGAGCACCTGAACCTCTACGGTGGCATTGACTGCCTGCTGCAAGCTATTTTGCAGGGTAGGGGTTATGGTTATTGATTGCGTGATAACGTTGGGGAAAGTTTGAATATGATCGATATACAAAGCATCCTTAGCGATCAATTGCAGTTGGCCGATGACACCGTTCCAGATGATCTGGGTACCATCGGTATAGGCGTGTGCCATTTCCTTATGGGTGATATCATATTGTCTGCTGTTGTCGATACGGATCACCAGTAAGTGCCTGCCTGGCTTGTTCAATGCATTTATATAGAACCGCTGGGGAGCAGATAAACTTTCTTCAGTTCCAATTTCTTTTCCATCTATCCACACCCGTGTTTTCCAGATCACCCGTTCCAGGTAGCATTCAATCTGTTTGTTATTCCAGCTTTGCGGTATCTCGATCTCTTTACTGTACCAGGCCGCGCCTATGTACGAGTGTTTTCTCGTCAATTTTATCAATACTTCTTTTCCCAATGTATCTGCAGTGAGTGTTGGTTTCGTGCCCAGCCCTGCATCGTCAAGCGTTCCTGGTAAGCTGATCGCTTTTCCTGATTGCTGGTTATACCATTGTTGCTCTATACCTGCGTTCAGGGAATCCAGCCGCACCTGCCATTGCCCGGCCAGCGAGATCGTTTTTTGCGCGGAGAGATGAAGGGAAAAGCATATGAGAACAATAAGACCAAAACTTCTTCTATATTTATTAATCATGATTTCAATGGTGAATCGTGAATGGTCAATGGTGAATAAAGCTGCGCTCCGCACGCTGCACGCAAATACAGTGCGCGTTAAGCGTTTCGCGTTAAGCGTTCGGCTTGAATCATATCCAGGTGCACCTTTGCCCCGAAATGCATCACATCCTGATGTAGTACTTTCTTCAAACACTGCTTTGCTTCTTTCTCTTTATTCAATCCGAGATAGCCAAGTCCCATCATATAATAGCAATGGGTTTGATGGCGCACATGCAGGTCGTCTTCGAAGATCAACAGGTCCGGCAGCGATACCGCGAAATAGTCTATTGTCACTGCATCCTGCAAATGGGTTTGTCCATATTCAACCAGCCTGGAAAAGAGCTGGATGGCTTTTGCTTTTTCAGCGGTTTTTCCCCAGGCCAATCCCTGGTAAAAGATCTTATCGGGTTGCTGATCGTTATAGAACATCGCTGCTGTTGGTTCCCCTGAACCTTGCGTTGCTTTTTGCAGAAAGGCGGCTGCTTTTTTTGTATTGCCCATTCCCTCATACGCACAAGCCAGCCAATAGAAAATGTCATTCTCCTGCGCGCCATGCAGTTTTCCTTCTCCTAAGTTTGGCGGATATACCTGGGCCTGTTCCAGCAAGGTAATGGCTTTTTCGTATTGGGATGCCTGTAGGTGCTGCCGGGCCATTTCTACGAGACTGTATATATACTGACCCGACACTTTGCCTTCTCCGCCTTCCCAGGGATGAAACTTTCTTTGCATGATCAGCTCATAGGCTGTTTCGTATTCGCCCAGGAAATTGTACAAGGCAGCCCGTTCCAGGTACAGGTCGTCGCGTTGTTCAACTACGTTAACATGTTCTTCTAAAAACGCCAGCCTGTCCTTTGGCGCTTTATTCAGGCGTTTATACAATTGATCGAGTTCCATCAGCACACGGGCATCTGCTGTATTCAATGCATAGGCCTTTTCATAACAACGCAATGCTTTTTCCGCATTGTTTCGCTTGTTGAAATAAGCGATGCCCAGGTTACGGAATACGGTAGGGAAAGAAGCATCTCTTTGCGCCGCTGATTCCCACGCGGCAATCGCCTCATCATACTGTCGTTTATCGTACCACAAATTGCCCAGGTAATAAGCTGCTTTGGCATCGGTGGCATTGTGTGTGGATGCCATTTGCAATACGGCTATCTCTTCCAGTTTGTTGGGAAAGCAACCGGAAGGATCGGCCTGTGCTCCCTGTTTAAAAAAAGCAAGTGCTTGTTCCGGTTGTCCGCTCTGATGATTCGCCCAACCCAGGTAATACCATAACATAGGAGATGTTGCTGCACATTCCTTAATCGCCAGTTCAAGCAATTCAATTGCTTCCCGGTACGAGCCGGCTGCGGCATAATCCAATGCGTATTCAATATAGTTATTGGCACTACCTCTTGCGATATGTATTAGTTGATCTATGGAGCGCTTTGCTGCAACGGTATCGCCCAACGCTGTAAAAAGCTGGTGTTGTTCAAAGAGAACCGAAAGGTTGAAACCATCATTTTCCAACGCCGTTGTACATACCTTTAAGGCGGGATGATGCAATCCCAGTTTTCGTAAAGCAAGGACCTTCAGCGTAATCGCCTTGCTGTTTTTTGCATTTCGATCAATGGAACGCTGCACGTGTTCGAGTGCCTGCTCATAATTGCCCTGGGCCATGTCGATTTGTGCTACAGAAAAAAAGCCACTGTCTTGCCAGGCGCTGCTCCAGGTTGCTTTGTAAAAAGCATCGTATGCTTCCTGTAACTGTCCCTGCATTTTTAAACACAACCCCAGGTTGTAATAAGGTTCGCAGTCGTAGGGATTGGGATTTCGTCCGGTAAGTGTTTCAATCGCTTTACGGAAATAAGGTTCGCTTTTGGCAAACTGTCCCCTGCGGAGATACCATACACCCAATGCATTATTATTACGGATATCTTTGGGATCTCTGCGCAATGCTTCTTCGTAATACGGTACCGGGCTATACGTGGCATGACGGTACTGTTCCAAATGCAAGCCGGTTAAAAACAATTGCTCGTTATTGGCTACATCCTCCGGCGCCGGCGCTGCTTTGGCCGGTTCAGGGATCTCGCTTTGTTTATTGGCTTTGTTTTCATAACGCAATGTTTCTTTCCCGGCTTTGTCAGTAAGCACCAACAGAATATTGTCTGCTGTTATGTCTCCGGCAACGGCAAACGATTTTATGTAAACTGTTTCCGGGCTAACCAGGAAAACTTCTTTTAATAGTTCCTGTCCATCTTTCGTTAACTGTATCTTGAGTAGTTGTGCCGAAGTGGCAAATACCTTTACCTGCAGTTCTCCGTTTATCTTTTCAACATTCACCATCACATCTTTGGTCGCATTCTTTACCACACCCAATTCCCGGTAAGGCATAAAATATTGCGTGAATGATTTTTCCTCGTATGGCATCAGCCAGGTGAAATCGGGTTGGTTATCGGTAAACACACCAGTCATCAATTCAATGTAAGGCCCGTCTTCATCTGTCAGGTTTCTGTCCCAGGCCTGTCCAAAATCGCTGTGCCCCCATGTCCATTGTTTTTTACCGGGTGATAAATGGTGGTTAGCTACGTGCAATACACCTGCCTGTGTGTCGTGCTCATAACCGCCTACAAAATCATATTCGGAATTCACGGCCATGTAGGAAGTAGGGACCGGAATATTTTTATAGCGGGAAATATCGGTGCCCGGTGAGTAATCTACTTTATAATAAGTACCGGTAGCGATCGGGAACGTAGATACATCTCTTTTGCCGTGATCAAAGACCGCATTCACATCGGGCGGAAAAACGGATTGGTAGTCATCGTTCACCTTCACCGCCGGATTCGCCCACCACAAAAATGTTTGAGGCAGGGGCGTGCGGTTGAAGAGCTTTACTTTTATTTCCAGGTAGGCTTTGTCGGGGTGTAAGGTAAAACCTGCCATTCCTTTTGTGCGGAACATGCGCTCAACCTCGTTTACCCAAACGGTTTTACTGCCGTCTTCGTTTTCGGTAATAGAATAGTCCACCGGCTCAAAGGTGCTGGGGCGGTGGTGTTGCGGCCAGTTGAACTCGATGCCGCCCGAGATCCAGGGGCCGCACAAGCCGACCAGCGCCGGTTTTATAACCTGGTTATAGTATATAAAATGCCGTTGTTTGATCTTGTCATAGGCCATTTGCACCCGGCCGCCCAGTTCAGGCAGGATCATGATCTTCAGGTATTGATTCTCCAGAAAAAGCCCCAGGTATTCTTTGTCCTTTTTCTCATCATAGATCTTTTCGATCACGGGGTTGGGATACACCGCGCCGCTGCTGCCCTGGTACACCCGCTTTTCAAAAAACATGGGATTTCTGTCCGGTTCTCCTGCTTCATACGTTGGAATGATTACTTTTTCTTCCCACACCTTTATCATTGATTGGCTCATTTCGTTAGAATTAGTTTTATAGTCAGGAAAAGATTTCCAACAAACTTAGTTTTGAAGGGGCTGTTGCAAAATGGAAAATACATTGAAAATGATGGACTATCTTATGCTTAAGGCAGGGTATCGGCGCTGAATTCGCGGGCCGCACAGGATGTATTTAGGTTAAATGCCCCGCATCTGAACAAATGTACCAGTAAATTGAACATCTGTGCGCTATATAAAACACCGTTTTTGGGGAATTTTACGGGCTCAATAAGGTAATAATTTTATGATAGTTAATTGTCGCCGGATAGCCACTCTGATCGTGCTTTTGTTACATGTTTTGTTGGTATGTGGTCAAACCAGTATTGTTGATTCCGCAGCCTTTTATAATGAAGTAAGGACCTATGTGAACCCGGTGTTACCGGGCGACCACCCTGATCCCACGCTGATAAAAGTGGGCGACGACTTTTATCATTGCGGTTCCAGTTTTCATTTTACGCCTTATTTGCCCATCTATCATTCAAAAGACCTGGTACATTGGGAAGTGATCAGCCGGGTAGTACCCCCTTCAAAAGGTAAGTGGGTGACCGACAAGCCTTCCGCCGGCATCTGGCAGGGCGCCATTACTTATTTTTATGGGTCTTACTGGATCTATTTCTCCGCAAACGGACAATGGTTCTGTAAAGCAAATGCTCCACAAGGGCCCTGGTCCGATGCAGTGCAGGTAAAGACCAATCCGGTTACCGGACCGCTTGGCTACGATAACTCCATTTTTGTAGACGACGATGGAAAGCCATATATGGTGATCAAGAACGGACAAAAGGTGAACCGCATCCAGGCGCTTGGCAGGGATGGCCAGCTGACAGATACGGTCATTAATTTGGACTGGATAAATGCCCGACTTCAGTACAGTTGGGCCGAAGGACCGGTCATGTGCAAACGCAATGGATTTTATTATTATTTCCCTGCAGGCGATGTCTCGGGCGGGCAATATGTGTTAAGAGGGACTGCATTAACCAGCGATTCTACTAAATGGGAACGGCTGGGCGAATTCTTTAAACCCGTAACAGACGTTCATACAGGGTTCAAACGCCCCAATCATATTGCGGCGCCGCTTCAACTGGCCGATGGCAGCTGGTGGACGATAGGGCAGAGCTATGAAAAATATAATAACGATGACTGGTCGGGTATGGGCCGGCAAACGGCGCTTTATCCTGTGATATGGGAAGGCGACAGGCCCTGGGGCATGGCGCCCACTACCAAACCCATTACAATGCCAGACCTGCCCAAATCAGGTATTTTATGGCGAAGTGTTCAGGCTGATTATTTTGAAAAAAACACGCTGGGTTTGTGCTGGCATTTTTTAAGCAAGAAGGATGAAGCGAATTATTCTTTGACTGCCAGAAAAGGATGGATCAGACTTTTACCTGATAGTGGCAGAACAAGCCTTGTTCAAAAAGAAACCGATCATTATTATTCAGCAGTGACTAAAGTGGCGTTCGATGCTGCCGATACGGCCACCAAAGCAGGACTGTATTTAACCAACGGTAATCAGTTGGTTTGCGCCCGCCTCTATACCGGTTTTAATAAGGGCCCAAAGATCATTTTTACATTGGACACGGCCCTCCGCCAAATTCCAAATCCTTTTGGCAAAACCGTATGGTTGAAAATAGAAAGAAATGAACACAACATAACCGGCTACTATAGTAGTGACGGAAAAAAATGGCAGCCTGTGGGTGCGCCCATCAATGCGGTACACCTCGATAAAACACAACCGGGCTATAACTCCTGGGTGGGAACGAGTGTTGGCCTGTTTGCCGAAGGAAGGCCTGCCGATTTTGATCTGTTCGTTTGCAAGGATGGTTTCTCTTCCTTGCCGGCAGCAGGTTACAGCAATTACTATGGGGTAACAACATCCCGAGCGCATGGTGCTAACGAAACCGGAAAAGCAGTGACCAATACGAGTACCCATGGCGGATGGTTTATGATCTCCGGCGTTGAATTGGGTACAGAGTCCCCGGTCGCCATAGAGGTTGTCGCTGCTGCCAAAGAAAGTGGACAATTGGAAATATGGCTTGATGATATAAAGACGGGTAATTTGATCGCTACCATATCTGTGCCTGTAACCGGCGACAGTAATCTGAAAACGATTCGCCAATTGCTGCAAGGTGTTACCGGCCGGCATGATGTATTTGTGAAATTTCCCGAAGGGAAGGTAAATGCGATCCATGTAAGCAGTATTCGTTTTTTAAAGAAATGAGTTATTTTCGATGTTAAACGCAAAAATAAATGCATCATCGTTTTGATTGGCTTGCCAGCCTGATAACCTGCCTGCTTTTGATGGGTAGCCCTGTAACAGCGCAGAATAGATTATACCCGAATGAATTTTCTTTACAGGACGTGACCATACTGGAGGGTCCTTTCAAACATGCGCTAGACCTCAATATTCAAACGCTTTTAAAATACGATGTAGACCGATTGCTGGCCGGTTACAGAAAAGAAGCCGGCTTGCCTTCCAAAGCATCGAGCTATTCCAACTGGGATGGGTTAGACGGGCATGTAGGCGGTCATTATTTATCGGCACTGGCCATGCATTATGCGGCTACCAATAATGCTGATTGCAAAAAGCGGATGGAGTATATGATTGCTGAGTTAAAAGCCTGCCAGGAAGCCAATGGGTTGAATAATGCCGATTGGGGTAAAGGCTATGTGGGTGCGGTTCCGAACAGCAAAAAAATATGGAGTACTTTACAAAAAGGAGATTTCGCTGCTTATCGCGCTGCCTGGGTTCCCTGGTATAATGTACATAAAATGTATGCAGGCTTACGCGACGCCTGGTTGTATGCCGGCAATGCAACGGCAAAAGAAATGTTCCTTCAGTTTTGCGATTGGGCGGTGAATAGTACAGCTTCCCTCACCGATGCACAAATGGAAACCATGCTTGAGGTAGAGCATGGTGGTATGAATGAAGTGCTGGCCGATGCGTATCAGCTAACATCGGGCGACAACAAATACTTAAACGCTGCAAAACGGTTTTCACATAAAATGTTATTGGATGCCATGGCTGCAGGAACAGATAACCTCGATAACAAACATGCCAACACACAGGTCCCCAAAGCCATCGGCTTTCAACGCATAGGCGAGTTAAGCCATGAAGGATCTTATTTAAAAGCCGGACAGTTTTTCTGGGAAACGGTTACTTCAAAACGTTCGCTGGCATTTGGCGGAAACAGCAGAAGAGAGTTCTTTCCCGGTGTTGCTGCCTGCACCGATTTTGTCAATGATGTGGAAGGGCCGGAATCCTGCAATTCCTACAACATGCTTAAGTTAACGGAAGATCTGTTCCGGATACATCCTTCGGCCGCTTATGCGGATTATTACGAAAGGACCTTATACAATCATATACTGTCAACACAACATCCCCAACATGGCGGGTATGTTTATTTCACGCCGGCGCGCCCGCGTCATTACCGGGTTTATTCTGCCCCCAATCAGGGTATGTGGTGCTGCGTAGGCAGCGGCATGGAAAACCATGGTAAATACGGTCAGTTTATTTATGCGCATGCGAAAGATTCATTGTATGTAAATCTTTTTATTGCGGCTGCCCTGAACTGGAAAGAGAAAGGGATAAAAATAAAACAACAAACAAAATTCCCTGAGGAAGAACAAACCAAACTGATGATAACGGAAGGCGCTTCCCGATTTACATTGATGGTCCGGTATCCGGCGTGGGTAACCAGTGGCGCTTTAAAAATTACGGTAAACGGAAAACCGATAGCTTATACAGCTCATCCATCTTCCTACGTTGGAATAAACAGGTTGTGGAAGAAAGGCGATATCGTGCAGGTATTATTGCCCATGCATCATACCATAGAGCAGTTGCCCAATGTTCCCAATTATAATGCATTTATGTATGGTCCGCTTTTGCTGGGTGCAAAAACAGGAACAGAAGACCTGGCCGGTCTGGTAGGAGACGATGGCCGGTGGGGGCATATTGCGCATGGCAAAAAATTGCCATTGGATAAAGCACCTATGATCATTGAAGATAATACCGCTGCACTTACCGGTAAACTAACACCCGTAGCAGGTAAGCGGGTAACTTTTACTGCTCCGAAGGTTAACATAATAAATGCTGTCAATACCGTATTTGAACCTTTTTATAAAATTCATGATTCCCGGTACATGATCTATTGGATGACGCTAAGCGCTACACAGTATCGTTCTTTTCTAGATTCAATGACCATAATAGAAGCAGAAAAGATGGCGCTTGAAAAGCGCACGATCGATGCCGTGGCGCCCGGCGAACAGCAACCGGAGGTGGACCATGCCTTGCAAAAATTAAACTCAAACACAGGCAACTTCAAAGATGAATTCTGGCGCGATGCCAGCAAGGAAGGGTATTTCAGTTATAACCTGGCTACCGGGAATAAAACCGGTTTACAATTGATGGTGCGGTATTGGGGTGGGGAACGCGGTAACAGGAAGTTTGATATTTATATAGACGATGAAAAGTTGGTAACAGAAGATATTACGGGTAAATGGAGCCAGTCACAATTTCAAAACATGGAATATGCTATTCCCGATACGATGGTAAAAGGTAAGAGCCATATCAGGGTAAAATTCCAGGCCCTGAATGGAAGCACGGCCGGAGCGGTATATTATATCCGCCTGCTTACAAAGAAAGAATGATGATCTTGTCACGTTTTGTCCTGTTGGGATGTTTTATTACCAGAAAAGCATTTACAAACATTAAAACAACAGAAAATGATAAGCGTAAAAGTAACCTACACCGTTAAGCCCGAATATGTTCAAAAAAACAAAGAAAACATCAATGTATTTATGGCTGATTTTACTAAGTTGAACAATAATGAATTTCGTTATACGGTCTATTTATCAGGAGATGGAAAAACATTTGTCCATCTCTCGAATTATAATAATGAATCTATTCAAAAGCAATTACTCGATGTACCATCATTTAAAGCATTCCAGCAACAAAGGGATGAGAGTGGATTGGAAGGGGTACCCCATATTGAAATATTAGAACAGGTTGCAACTTCACGGGAAATTATTAATTAAACCGGCTTTTAAGCTATGCTTCGTTCCAGGGATGTGGTATTTTGCCCATCTTTGGAACGTTGTATTTTTAGAAAATAGTATACTTTAGCGTTATGACCATACCGGACGACCATAAAGAGCAACTTGTAAATGATGGTTTCACCATTATAGATGATATCTATACTACAGAAGAGGTCAATATCATTTTACAGGTGATTGATCGGGCAGATACAACAAAGCCGACGTTTAGAAAGACGAGCGATCTTTTTGCTATCCGTCAGTTCCTGAAGGAAATTCCGGCGGCGTCCGATGTAATTTTCAATAGCCGGTTAACTTCCCTTATTGCACAGGTTTTTGGTGATAATTATTTTGTAACAAAATCGATCTATTTTGACAAACCGGGGCAATCAAACTGGTTTGTTGCTTATCACCAGGACTTAACCATATCTGTTGACATGAAAATAGATGTGGATGGCTATGGTCCGTGGACCGTTAAACAGGATCAATTCGCTGTTCAACCACCCCTGGAGATCTTAGAAGGTAACTTTACCATTCGCATTCACCTCGATGATACGGATGAAAACAATGGTGCGTTGAAAGTAATTCCAACATCGCATACAAAAGGCGTTTACAGGCCTGAAACCATTGACTGGACCATTGAAAAAGAGACCATCTGTACCGTCAAAAAAGGAGGTGTAATGATTATGAAGCCTTTGCTGCTCCATGCCTCAAACAGATCAACAAATAATAACAAACGACGTGTCATTCATATTGAATTCAGTAACCGTTCATTGGATCACAACCTGCAATGGTCAGAGAAACAAAGCCTGCCGCTGGTAGGCAGCTAATCCCCCGTCTCATTCACTTTCAGTCGTATTACTAATAAACCGAAGGTTAAATCCGCCCTGCTCTTCATAATAATAGCTTTGGCGCATTTTGCTATATACGATGGGCGCACCGCGTTCTTTCATAAACGAAAGATACTCATATAATAAGCTTTCAGAAATGTGCAGCTTTTGCGCCAGTTGTTTTGGTGTTCCGGTTCCTTTCACTCGGATAAGGCGGTCAATATTTTCCAACCGGTTGAAATATTGCTTTGGCATATGTTGAAAAATTACGTCTATAGAAATATAACGCAATTATTCGAAAAAATACCCCATGACAAGTTGAAAAAACAATTACCATTACCGTTATCAAATAGCTACTTCTCATATATGTTACATCGATCTCCACTCCAATAATGTCCGAGACGAATAGAGGGCGCCGGGAAAGACGCCCTCGTGTATCAAATTTGCAGAAATTATAATGGATATAATACCGCGGCCGCCTGTTTGTCTTTCGTAGACAACACCGTAGCGCCGCTGCCGCACTGGCCACCGTTCATGATCGATGAAGCATCGGTGCCGCCAACGCCGGGAACCGCCGTTGCAGAAGACTCGCCACGCGCCGCCCAGTTGGTATGGCGTAATGATACATTGTGTCCCATTTCGTGACAAATGGTGCGTGACCGTTGCGCAAAACTGTTGCCGGCTATATACGATTTATTGATCCAGATGGTGCCACCTGCATTTCCGCCGGAGGGGAAAGTGCCCTGTCCGCATACACCGCTTCCCAGGTTGCTGTTTACGATCCGCACATCATAGGTGCCGGTAACCTTCGTCCAGTGAATGCGGCAACCGGAAACAGTGTTCCATTGGGCAATGGCCGCGTCGATCTCTGCAGTCATGGAGGTCATAGACGCATCTACCAATAAACGGATATTGGTTGCTTTGGTTTGCGTAACAAGACTACCTGTGTAGTACTGTTCTGGCTTAACCTTTTCCGTTGGTACGATCATATTCTTGGGGAAGGTAATATCTTCCTCCACAATGAACATATCGGGTTTGTCAACAATTTGATCGGCCGGAAATCCCAGGTCAAGGATGTAAGCATACACTTTGGCGGAATTGTCGTCCTGGTTGGGAGAATCGGTGCTGGCTGTTTTTTTACAGGCTGTGAAGCCAATAGCAATAAGGATTACGAGCGGAAATAGTATTTTCCTCTTCATGTGACTTAAGTTTTAAATAATAAATGGAATGTAGCACCCTAAAGTTACAGCAGGAGATTCCGGTATTACTGGAGCGTGCACACGATTATACGATCCAGCCAATGATACCCATATGCCTTAGTTGGGCAACTGATCGTTAAGACCTGTCAGGTGCGCTTGCGTCGATATACGTAACCTGACAGGTCTTGCTTTGTGGGGAATAGTTTAGTGCACCAGATGCACGATCCGCTTATACAATTCGGAGAATTCAAAAGGTTTGGTCATGTAGTCATTCATACCGGCATGCAGACATTGCCATTGTTCGTCTTTCATGGCGGTGGCCGTCATGGCAATGATGGGTGTTTTAAGGCAAAGCCGGTGGCGAATATACCAGGTGGTGGCATAGCCATCCATTTTGGGCATCTGAAGGTCCATGATGATCAGGTCATATGTATTGTCTTGTTGTAGAAATTGAACCGCTTCTTCGCCATTGTTGGCAATGGTTACCGATCCGCCTGCTTTGCGCAGCACAAATTCAATCAGCTTCTGGTTTATTTCATTGTCTTCCGCTACCAGTACCTGTTTGCCAGCCAACAAAGAGTTGTACTCCTGCGTGCCTTTGTACACGGGCACTTTCGGGGCCGGTTGGTTGCTGATCCCATAAGGGAGATGGAATTGAAAAGTAGAACCTTTACCCACCGTACTGCTCGCCGTAATATCGCCGCCCTGTAATTGCAGTAGCTGTTTGCAGATCGTTAAGCCCAGACCAGTACCACCAAACCGCCGGGAGATATCTTCGCCGGCCTGTGAAAAGCTATCGAAAATATAAGGCAAACTTTCCGCCGGAATACCCACGCCGGTATCTGTTACTTCAAACGATACAATGATGGTATCGGTTGTTTGTTCCAGTACACGAACTACAACGTCTATCTTTCCATGGTTGGTGAATTTGATTGCGTTATTCAACAAATTGTTCAATATCTGGCTTAACCGGTGCGGGTCGCCAATAACACAATCGGGAATAGCCGGATCGATGGTCACCTGCAGCGGCAGTCTTTTCGTATTGAGTGAATGCGCAAAAAGCGACGCCGTACTATTCAAAACCTCCTGAATGCTGAGTTCAATTTTTTCAATATGCAACTTACCAGCTTTTATTTTAGAGAAATCGAGAATGTCGTTGATGATCACAAGCAGGGTATTGATGGAACGTTTTATCATGCCCGCCATGTCCTGTTGTTTATCTGTAAGCGGCGTTTCCAGTAACAGGTCGGTCATGCCTTTGATCCCATTCATGGGTGTTCTTATTTCATGGCTCATATTCGCCAGGAATTGTTCCTGCATTTGTTTGGCCTGTTCCGCTTCCTGAATGGCCAGCATGAGTTTTTGCTGGGTAGCTTTATGACGGGTAATGTCTTTGTTAAGCATCAACAGGATGATGACCACAAAAAGAAACGCGGCCGTTCTGCCGATCAATAATCCATACGTCGTACGCTGGTTGGCCCGTTCATTAGCCGTCTTTCTGTCTGCAAGCAGTTTCTTTTCTTCCTGTAACATGGATTGCAGCAATGTTCTGATATCGGTCGCGGGCCATTTCAGGTCAACATGGGTATGCAGCAGTTGTAAGGAGGAACGGAGGTCATTATTTTCTTTGGTAAGTTGTTGCAGAGAGTCGAGGTAACGTGGGGGAAGGGTTTCGCCGGTAACTACCGCCGTAATGGTTTCCTGAAGGGTTTCTATGATCTCGTAGGTCTGATTGATGCGGGCATTGGTTCTTTCAATGGTCTTTTTACCGGTATAGATAAACCAGCTTGCAATGGCAAGAGAGACGATCGAAAACAATAATAACCATGTTATTTTACGATGTATAACAATGCTACGCTTCAAATTTGACCTCATGGGTTTAAACCATTCCGGTCAGGATCCGGCATGGCGTTGCATTATAATGCAGTTTCATCGTATTTATTGCTTTTATCGCATAAATTGATCCAGGTTATGCCTGGTATAGGTAAATACCCCCAAAGAAATAGCCTGGCGACTATTTCTTTGGGGGTATTGTTTTAGAATTTATAAGCAAGACCCAGCGTCAAATACGACACGCCGTATCCTAATTCGGCAAAAGCGCCAAGATTGTCAGTAAACAGGTACCGGCCTCCTGCATACAGCGAAAAACCAACGGCACTTCCATAATTCCCTGATAAATGAGTAGAAGAAGAACCATTGTCACTGAATTTGTAACTCAGTATATTGTACGACAACATCAATCCGGCGTATACATCGAACTTTTCATTGTTGATGCCATTGTAATGGTAGGCACTGCGCACCCCGATCACAGTATAATTCCATTTCTCCGAATAGCTGTAAGAACCTGAACTGCCTGAATATTTGTATCCTTTCACGCCTGCATATCCGCCCAGGCTGATCACGCCCGGACCGCCGGTTTCCCAGATCCCTTTTTCGTATTGAATACTGAGCGCCGGTGTTTGCGAGCCATAGGAAAAGCTGCCGAAATGGCCGCCAAGGCCAACACCCGCGCTGATAACATTGGTCCCTTTTTCAAAAAATTGAGCATGCGAAGTGATTGTACTCAGCGTTGCTGCTAAGAGTAGTAGAGTTGCTAATTTTTTCATCCCGTTATTTGTTATTTTAAATCAATAAAGTTGCCGTCTCACGTTTTCCGTTTTAGAAGACATGCGAAAGCGCAGGTATCGACATCTCACCATTGCTTCCTGCCTGACCGTTGGACGTTTTCACTACATTACCGCCGGAATAGATCTTCATGACAGCGGTTTGTCCGGGTGTACCATACGTAGTGACCATGGCGCCGATGCCAACACCGATCACCTTGCTGTCATAGGTGATTTCTTTCGACCAGGGCAGCGTTATATTATACAGCACCAAATTGCCGCTTACATTATCGTTGATGATAACAGAGAAAACGCCGGAAAAATTACCGGTGATCTCATACTTCACCGTTTTGCCGGATGGCGTGTTATCATCTTTGTCTTTTTTGCAGCCTGGCAATACAATAGCCAGGAGAGCTAATGCCAAAACCGGCAGGGAGAGTTGCTTAAGTGTTTTCATATCTGAAGTGTTTGATTAAATTGGGTCAAAATTATACAAGCATCGAGGCGAAACATATACCTGACCCTGAGTAATCTGATCTACTGGTATTCCGGTATTTTTAAGTAGATCATAGGAAGGCATACTTATTCTGTTACTTTTGATCTTTAATCGAAAGGCAAACGGCACATGGCAATGAACAAAGCGATTTACACGATCCTATTCCTTTTTATGGTAGCTACAGGCAACGGGCAGCTTGTTTTTTCGCTGGATGATGATGCTGCGTACATTGCCCGGAAGGAGAAAGAAGTAGTGGCAGCTACAACAGACAGCGCAAAAGCGTATGCTTATCTTAAGTTATCTGGTATGTGCCGGCTGATAGGCGATACCGCAAAGATCAGGGATTACCTGAACCGCGGCCTCGCGTTGAGCAAACCCCATTCTTTTACCGAAGCGGCTTACTGGTTTTATAAAGCACAATCTTTGTATACCAGTGGCAACCTCCCGGCCATTGAATCGTGTTTACTAAAAGGCGATTCCATGTTGCGTCCGTTTGCGCACACAGAAGCGTACAGGGTAAGAGGGTTTATACTGCATGCCTACGGGACCTTGCAACAGATGAAAGGAAGTGAGAAGGATGCGATGGATGTATTTTTAAACCGGGCCTTGCCGGTAGCCAAACAATCGGGTGACGCATTCCTGATTGGTAATATGGAAAAAGCCATTGCTATCGTTTTTATGAATGCCAACCGTCGTCCCGATGCGGCCAGCTATTTGATCAGGGCTGTAGATCATATAGAAAGTTCGCCGGTTGATAACCCGGTGCGTTTGGAAACCCTGGTAGAAGTATATGTATGTTCAGCCGAGAACTATACAAATTTGCTTTCACTGGATTCTGCAAAGATCAACCTCGACAAAGCAAGCCGCCTGTTGTCACCAAAGCCAAATTCCAACCTGTACCTGACGTACTATTTTGCAGAAGGCTTCTGGTTTAATAAGAAGAAACAATACGGGGAGGCCGTTGCCAGTTTTAACAAGGGCATTGCCCTGGGCAAAGGAGAGCCCCGGGCGCAATTGTCCATTAACCGGTTAAAGTATGTCAAATTCAAAGCGTTGTTTAATAATAAGGAGTATCCGGCAGCTTTAGCGGTCATGCATGACCTCCTAAAAAGCCCGCTGGTATTTACTGCCGATAAAAAGCTTTATTACAAAGAACTGTCAGAAACCTATGCCGCTGCCAGTAACAAGGCGGAAGCGTACAACTGGGCCGCTAAATACATTGTATTAAGCGATAGTTTGTATGAAGCCAAATTTCAAAATGACATTATAGAGTTCGAGAAGAAATACAACAATGCCGAGAACCAGAAGAAGATCTCGCTGTTGCAGGCGGCCAATGAAAAAGCGGCGTTAACCTCCCGCAATAATAAATTGTGGGCCTGGTTATTTGGCGGTTTTAGCGTTTTCCTGCTGGCACTGGCCATCTTAGGCTGGTTATATTACAGGAATACCCGAAAATTAGCGGCGCAGAAAGAAGTGAGCTATCAACAACAACTGGAAGCTATCAGTCAGCAGCAACAGTTGAAACTGGCTGGCGCCTTATTACAGGGGGAGGAGCGGGAACGCAAACGGATGGCAGGCGATCTGCACGACGGATTGGGTGGTATGCTGGCGGGCGTTAAAATAAATCTGTCGAGGTTATCACCTGCATCTCCGTCAGCGGTTTTTGCCAAAGACCTGCCGGTGATCATTAATCAACTCGACAAATCTGTGAACGAGCTTCGCCGCATTGCGCGGAACCTGATGCCAGAATCATTATTGAACAGCGGGCTGGAAACAGCCTTAAAGGAAATATGTGAATCTTTTACTTCCGGGGATCTGTCGGTAGATTTTCAGGCATACAATATTGAAAAAGACATAACGCAGGATATGCAGGTAACCATATTCCGTCTTGTGCAGGAATTGCTCGCCAATGCAGTACGCCATGCCGGCGCCACGCAGATACTGGTGCAATGCAGTCAGAACGAAAACATATTTTATATAACTGTGGAGGACAATGGCAAAGGCTTTTTGACAAGCCAGGTGGGTGCAGGCAAAGGGATTGGATTAACGAATGTAAAGAACCGGGTCGATTACCTCAAGGGTACGTTGGATATTGAATCGGCCCCCGGGGCAGGAACCACCATAAATATTGAATTCCATGTTAGCTGATAAGAAAAATATAACCATCGCCATTGTAGACGATCATCCCATTGTGCTGGAAGGTTTGCAAAAAGTGTTGATGCAGGCGTATGATTATGTGAGCACCATTTGTTTTAATACAGGTGGAGAGTTCCTGAATTTTATAAAACAATCCGGCACGGGGACCGATATTGTTTTAATAGATATTACGTTGCCCGATATCAATGGCATCGATCTCTGCAAACAGGTAAAGACTTTATCGGGCGGCACCTGTGTGCTGGCGTTCAGCAATCATAACGAGCGTAGTACCATTATGAAGATGTTACAGAACGGCGCCAGTGGCTACCTGCTCAAAAATTCCTCAGCCGATGAAGTGGTGTCCTGTATCAATGAGGCTTTGGCCGGACAAATCGCTCTAAGCCGGGAAGCAAAGGAGATCATGGCCAAACCAACTGCCCGCGACCTGCAAATGCTGCCAGCCCTCACCAAACGCGAAAAAGAGATCTTGAAACTGGTGGCAGATGGAAACACCAGTGCCGTCATTGCCGCACAGCTGCATGTAAGTCCGCTCACTGTAGAGACCCACCGCCGCAACCTGATGCAGAAGTTCAATGTAAAAAGCATGGCCGCTGCTATTAAAGTGGCCATGGACAATGGACTGATGTAGAAAAGGGATCACAAAGCGCTGAAATTGCCCTGGCCTGGCCGAAAACCGGGTCGTGACTAATAAAATGGTGAAGAAGGTTGTCCTGTTTTTATATTTGTGGCCTGTTTTGAGCTGCTTTTCGGAAATCCGGAAAACCGGTATTTTCAAGGCCTTAAGGGCGAAATTTCAACAACAGGGATGCGCAGCTATGGCCCAAATCTGCACGCTTATTGGCAAAACAGCACATTTATCAAAAATAAAGGGGCGTTTTTATGATATTTTATATATTCGTTCCACAACCAAACCTTACATAAACCTGCATATGAGAAAGAATACTTTTCCCGCACTGATTATTTGCTTGTGCATGTTTTATGGAAAGCTGGCCACAGCGCAGGGAACCAAACCTTCTGTAGATAGCCTTATCGATCTCCCATCTTCTTATTATAATAAAATTCAAAATAAATATGCCGATCTCGATGACCGGCTTACCAAAAAAACGGAAAAATACCTGCAACGGCTGTTCAGTCGCGAAAAGAAAATGCAGCGCAAACTGGCGAAAGTAGATTCAGCCGGCGCGCAGCAATTGTTTGCGAACTCAGAAAAACAGTATGCTGAGCTCAACGCTAAAATGAAGTCGGCCGGCGATAAGGTTACAGGATCTGGAGGCGCTTATATTCCCATGATAGATTCCGTTAAAACCAGTTTGTCGTTCCTTAATCAAAACAGCTCCTTATTATCTAAATCGAAAGACGTACAGGACAAAGTAAAAGGATCGCTTGGCCAGGTTACTCAGTTGCAGTCGAAACTGAAGCAAACCGAGGAGGTGAAAGCTTTTATTCAGCAGCGTAAACAACAGCTAAAAGAATCGTTGAGCAAGTATACCAACCTGCCCAAAGGCATTACGAAAGATTTGGCCGGCTTCCAAAAGGAGGCGTATTACTATAGTGCACAGATAAAGGAGTACAAAGAAATGCTGAACGACCCAGACCGGATGATCGAGAAAGGGTTGTCTTTGCTGAATAAGCTGCCGGCCTTTACGCAATTCATGAAGCAGCACAGTGAGTTGGCGAGTTTGTTCCGGTTGCCCGATAATTACGGCACCCCGCAAAGCCTGGCCGGTTTGCAAACCCGGTCGCAGGTGCAGCAGCAAATTCAAGGTCAGCTGGCAAGCGCCGGTCCCAACGCACAGCAGTACCTGCAACAGAATCTGCAGGCGGCCCAGGCGCAATTGAACACGTTAAAAGATAAACTCAACAAGCTGGGTGGCAGCGGTGGCGGTGATGTGGATATGCCCGATTTCAAGCCCAACAATCAGCGTACAAAATCATTCTGGCAACGCCTGGAATACGGGACGAATTTTCAAACCGCGAAAAACAATTTCTTTCCCACGACCACGGATATGGGATTATCGGTTGGCTATAAACTGAACGATAAAAACAGTGTAGGCGTGGGCGCCAGTTACAAAATGGGCTGGGGACAGGATATTAAACATATTGCCATCACGCACCAGGGGATAGGGTTGCGGTCATACCTGGATATTAAACTCAAGGGCAGCTTCTATGCCAGTGGCGGCTTTGAATACAATTACCAGCCGGTAAATACAGATAGTTTGTCATCAACCGCGGGCATGCACTGGGATGAGATCTCCTCCTGGAATAAGAGCGGTCTGATAGGCATCAGCAAGGTCGTTTCAATTAAGAGTAAGTTTTTCAAGAAGACCAAACTGCAATTGATGTGGGATATTTTGAGCTACCAGCAAGTGCCACGAACACAACCGGTGAAGTTCAGGGTAGGGTATAATTTCTAGTAGTTTTAGAAGAATTTCGCATAGATCTAAATATTCAATAGACACTATTATCGCCGACTTCCCATCTTCTTATTTTCATAAAATTCAGAATAAACAGGCAGATGCTGTATAAAACAGTATTCGCTCATTCTTAATATATACCCCAAACAACTTTATCATTATGAGAATTCCCAAGTTGCTTTTTGTTACAATTAGCCTGATTGTAGTAAGTCCATCTCTTTTAGCCCAGTATATTACGGTGCCGGCTAATGATCAAATTCGATTTGAAGACAACGGCGAGATCCGAAGTCTTGATCATGCCCATCGCATTATGTTCAGACGTTCAGAAAATACACTGGAGTTTCGTGAGTTTGGACGTATCCTTTTTTCGCCGGGAGCAACAAGTGGACTAGAAACTGCAAAAATGGTAATATTAGATAATGGTAATGTAGGCATCGGGACAACATCCCCCATTGCTCCGCTTTCGGTATTAACCACCAATACCAATACGTTTGCCAATATCGCTTCATTTAAAAATGAAGCTGCCACTAATACATGGATGTACGTTGCCAATAATAATGGGCAGGCAAACCTGGGTGTTGGGGGCGCCAGACCACATGCATATCTTTGGTCAAGTACCGGTAAGTTGTTTATTGGCGATGAAAACGACCCTACATTATATATAGATGGAATGGCAAATGGCAATGTGTCAATCGGCACCCCAGATGCCAAAGGCTATAAACTGGCGGTTAACGGCAGCGCCGTCTTTAATAAAGTAGTGGTAAAGCCAACTAATAACTGGCCTGATTATGTTTTCCACGCTAACTACAGCTTACGTCCGCTCAGTGAAGTAGAACAATATCTCAAACAATACCATCATTTACCTGAAGTGCCTACTGCTGAGGAAGTAGAAAAGAATGGACTGGATATAGGCGATAACCAGGCAACGTTGTTGAAGAAAATTGAGGAATTGACGTTGTATGTGATTGAGCAGCAAAAGGAGATTAAAGCGTTGAAAAAAGACATGGAATTGCTGAAAAAGCGGTGAAATTAAATCCAGATAAAAGATATACAAGCCTCGCCTTGGCGGGGCTTTTACGTTCCCTCAGCCTGTTATGGGCTTTACAAACCTGATGTGCTGCACGTCTATCGCCCAAATCAACATGCTTATTGGCAAAACAGCACATATATCAAAAATAAAGGAGCGTGTTTGTGATGTGTTTTACATTCGTAATAATAATCAAAACTTGCGTTAAGCCTGCGAATGAGAAATTATCAATTACCCACACTTGATATTTGCATGTGCATGTATATGTTTTATAACATGCTGGCAATAATTCAGAGATCAACATCTTCTAGTGATAGTGATCCACCTGCACGTCTAATGCCAAAATCAACACGCCTATTGGCACTGCACATTTAGCAAATGTGACTATCAAATCTTCATTGCATGCAGGATGTGATCTACACCCGTGTAATGCCTAAATAAACCCATATACACATGCGCCTCTGTAGGCGACTATCGCTCAAATCTGCACGCTTATTGGCAAAGCTGCACACTTATCAAATAGTGCCTAACTAAGGTATTTAATATGCATGCTGCTATCTATATTTATGTTAGGTAACTAAAGCCCAGTTTTAGCGGTCAGCCGTTGGTGATGATCGCCAAAACCGAAAAGGCTGGCACTGTTAATCCCCAAACGCATATTGTAGTTTCAAAAATGAACTATGATGCCGGAAGCCGCTTGCTTTCGGTAAAGAAAACAATCAACAGTACTATTAATGGGGTAGCTGTTACTAAACCCGGGAAAGAAATTACGCGGAACGATTACAAGGCACTGGGACAATTAAATACCAAAATGCTTTCACCCACCGGTGGAGCAGGTGGAGCGCCTTTACAAACACTCACGTATGATTACAATATCCGTGGCTGGCTGTTGGGCGCTAACCGCAATTACCTGGTAACAAAAGGTCAAACCAGTGATGGCATTTTATTTGGATTTGAGCTTGGCTATGATAAAAACACCAATAAAGCGCAATGCCAGGATTTGCTTGTAATAAAGCAAGACAATAATTATAAAATAAATGCGGTGTGGTAGATAAAATAACCGGGGCTTCCCAGGAGGTCGATTAAAGACCAAAGCGGAAAACATGAAGCGACTAAACCAACTGTAATAAATAAAAGTAATTAAATGTTTAAAAGACTAATCGTTGCCTTTTGGCTGCTATTGTTGTTCGATTCAACATATTCTCAGGATAGTAAGAATAAACAGGTATTGTCGGTAACGTTAGATATTGTAGGAAAGGGTGCTCCGACTACCTGTGCTAAAGTGGATACTTCTGATTACTATTTTGCTACTGTAAATGTTTTAAACACGCAGGATACAGCAGTTTCAATTTGGGTATTTAGTTGTTCATGGCCAATGGACGCGTTTGCTATTCATAGCCAGTCTATAGCATTTACATTTTGTTTTAGTGGCTGCGATCATAATGTACCTAAAAAAATAAGTATACCCCCAAAAAGATCAGTTCAGTTTTATGGCACAATCATTAGTTGGAAAAAGGATACATCAATTGCCAGAATTAAGGTTGGGTTTAGATACTTTCGAACTTTCAATGATCTTTGGAATTCTGATAGGTCAAAGGAAAGTCAAAAACTATATACAATGATTTGGAGTAATGAAGTTGAACTTAAAGATAATTTATACAGTTATGAAATTAAATAGGTAATATGGCGGTAAGTAACCCATATAAAACATTAAAAAGCCACTTTTCGGAGTGGTTTTTTAATGCCCCACCACCAGGGGCTTCCTCCCAAACAGGTTAATATCGGTAAACAATCAGTTAGTTACGCGATATCATATCCCAATCCTATTGCGTTAATTTTAACAAAATTGATTGCAATGCCACACTTCCCTGCACATGAGAAGATTTCAACTACCCGCACTGGTTATTTGCATATGCTTGCTGTTTTGTCTAATTTCCATTGCCCAGAGGGCTAACTTCTGTTAATAGGATTATCGATTTCCCTTCTTCTTATTGTAATAAAGTTCAGAGCAAAAAGGCTGGCCCCAACGACCGGCTGGCAACGGCTTTCAAAAAAGTAATAGTATTTATGTAACGTAATTGCTAATGAGTTAATTTTTATTTATCCCTGTATGAAAAAGATCAGACTGACTTTATTATTATGTTTATTGCTTGCTGCCGGTAACAATGCCATTTGTCAGGCGTCGGCAAGCCCTATAACGCATCCAACAGTGATTCCGCCCTCGCCGGAGGCACAGGCATTTATGCGATACGGTGAGTATCCGGTAGATTACAGTACCGGGGTTCCTAAAATTGACATTCCTGTATATGAAATTAAAAGCGGTAAGCTGAGCCTACCCATATCGATCTCGTATCATGCCTCTGGCATTCGGGTCGATGATGTTGCCAGCGTGGTCGGGTTGGGCTGGCGGTTAAACGCTGGTGGCGGTTTGACCCGTACCGTGAAAGGACGGCCAGATGAAGAGTCTCAGGGGATCCTGGCACAGGGAAGCTATCTTACTGAAACCGGTATTAATAATGCTACATCAAACGTGACCAATTTTTATAAATTGCGAAATGTAGCAAGAGGGGCTGTTGATGCAGAATCCGACAATTATTATTATTCGGCCGGTACTTCCCTGTCGGGCCAGTTTGTATACGATCATTTGAATAATTTAACACCACTTTCTTATACTGATGATAAAATTATCCGGCATAATAACCCCAGCAACATGGTCAGTGGTTATTGGTATGAGGTGGTAAGCGCAGATGGCACCAGGTATATCTTTGATAGTAGGGAATCAACAACCTTTGATACGGAAGCATACCCTTCCACTTACTGGCTTTCAAAGATTATCTCAGCAGATGGTACAGACGAAATCACCTTCGAATATGAGACTTCTATTTATGCTTACAATGACAGGCTACCTGGTCAGTCATGGACATTTGATATTAGTCCGGTTGCTGGGACATCGGGTTTGTTTTTTTCCGTTAATTCCAGTATTAACTATCCTGTATACCTGAAAAAGATAAAATTCAAGAACGGGTATATGAGCTTTGATTATGCAGGTGACAGGTTGGATCTGCGCAGGAACAGGCTTACTGCAATAAGCATTTATAGTAATGCTACTACTTTGCCTTTAAAAAAGTATCAGTTCGTACAATCTTACTTCTTTTCAGGGTTTGCCGAAACCAAATATAATTACCGGCTTAAACTGGATGCACTTAATATTTATGATGCTAATAGCGCATTGACAAGTTATAATACTTTTTCATACAACGAAGATAATATACTGCCTCCCTATTTTGATCCATCAAATGTATATCAGAATCCGGCTTATGCAGTTGATTTTTGGGGATATTATAATGGTCAAATTCAAAATCCGCATCTTATTCCCAATGTACCTGCTCCCAATATCTCAGCGAACAGAACACCTAATGAAACATTTGCGAAAGCATGTATGTTGAATAAAATTACCTATCCCACCGGGGGCTATACTTCTTTTGAATATCAAAGTAATATTACCGGTGAACAAAGCGGCGTACCGAAAACCTCGGGCGGACTTAGAATTCATCGTATTATCTCAAAGGCCGATGATGTTGCCACGCCTAATATCAAAAGGTATGAATATGCAAATGATCTGTTGATGATCGACATGGATGCTTACGGAAGATATAGTTATCCACAGCAAATTATTCGTGTCAATAATTCAACCTGTAGTTATCTACAGAGCAATTCAATGACCTACTTTAATAATCCGATAGTCCCTTTTCAAAGCCACAATGGCAGCCCGGTGCTTTACCAAATTGTTTCTGAATATTCCGACGGTGGTACGGAAAGCCTTAAAACAACTTATACTTATGAAGGGCAACCAGATATTGTGTATAGTGTTAATTCTCCTCGATACCAGAACCAATATAATACAGACAGATCATGGCGAAGGGGGCAACTAAGTGGAATGACCCATTTTAAACTGGTTAATGGAAATTATCAACCGGTAAAATGGACCAGTAATGATTATGCCGACTATCGTGCAAAAACCATCATTACCGGCACCCTGGTGCAGGAGGTGATAGTAACACCGGCCAGCTCAACTTGTTTTGGTGATGGTTTTACCCCTGGTAATGGTTTAAGTTCCCGTTTTTATTATTTTGATCAAAAGATAGAAGTAGGTGTTCGAAAATTGATCCGGGAGTATACAACAGAGAAAGACGATAATGGGAATGAAATTGTAACTACAAAAAACATTACTTATGGGTCTTCCAACCACCTGTTTCCTACTACAATGTATTATTTCGACAGTAAGGGAGATGAAAGAAAAACCCAATTAAAGTATCCACATGACTTTGCTGGTAGTTCGGTATATGATTCAATGATCCGCAAAAACATCATCGCACCGGTCATTGAACAGCAGAAATATAAGAACACCACGTTTTTGGAATCTGTTAAAACCAATTATAATTTCTATGGGGCCCTTATTCAACCGCAAACGGTTGAAAGTAAGATCCTCAACAAGGCTACTGAAACAAGACTTCGATTTGATTCATACGACAATACCGGCAATGTAACATCATTTTCAAATGAGAATGATATTAAAAAGGTATTTGTATTTGGATACAATAATACATATCCTGTTGCTGAAGTAATTGGAGAGACATATGCCCATGTATCAGGCGTGTTAAACAATAGTATTCTACAAAATCCATCCAGTGATCAGGTATTAAGGGATGAGCTGCAAAAGATAAGACAGAATTTTCCAGCAGCCCTGGTCAATACCTATACTTACAAACAAATGATGGGTATAACCAGCAAAACAGATGCCGCTAACCGCACCACCTACTATGAATATGATGCATTTGGTCGCCTGGTCCTTGTTCGCGATCAGGATGGAAATGCTGTCAAAAAGGTTTGTTACAACTATGCCGGTCAGCCGGAAAATTGTTCCGGCATTCCAGTTTTTTTAAGTGCGGGCACGGTAATAAATTTTACCAGAAATAATTGCCAAACTGGTTATGTAGGAAGCGTAGTTCCCTACATGGTAGCGCCGGGAAAGTATACGTCAACGATCAGTCAGCTAAATGCAGACCAGCAGGCGATGACAGAAGCAAACGCTAATGGTCAACTTAAAGCAAATACCAATGGGTCCTGCAGTCCGAAAGTTTATGTTAATGATCAAAAATCCGGTTTTTTTATACGTTCCAACTGCGGTACAGGTTATACCGGTGGTGGTAAAGCATATGTGGTTCTGCAAGGGAAATATAGTTCAACCATTGGTCAGGCATATGTAAATCAACTGGCCCAAAACGATGTAGATGCCAATGGGCAGGCCTATGCCGATCAATTTGGTGATTGTACACTCATGCCTACCATTGTAGATGTCAAAAATAACAACTTTACTTCCCAGACATTTATCGCCAAATTTACCAATACCTCAACGAATGTAGTTTACCAGTATTCGGTGGGTCCATCGGGCGGAGGGGCACAGCTGGGGCAGATCCCTGTAGGTACCTATAATATAACTGTAACGTCGGGAGGAAGTGATTTGTACGAATGGAACGTAGGAGGCTTTTATCAGGCAGGGATACATACTTTTTCAGCGACCGGTGTGTACCTCTCTGACAATGGCACTATAGAAATATCTTATTATTAGTTAAACCTTGTTCGCAGTTCTAAATAATCTGTTATGTTTAAAATACCGGCTTTTCATATAGTAATTGGGGTGGCTTTAATTGTATGTAATAATTACTCACATGCCCAGCAACAAAACCGTCCTGCTGTTCCCACAGCCGCAACACCTGTTGTTAATACCCCAGTATATAATGGAAGTATAAAAATAAACTATGTACGAACCTGGGAGGCAAAGGCGCCTGTTACCGATGCCAATGCGTTGCTGAATGCCAGCTATCAGAATGCTCAACAAACGACTCAATATGCGGATGGCCTGGGTCGACCTTTGCAAACAGTTGTGCGTCAGGTTACACCAGGGGCAAAAGATATGGTATCACCGGTCTTTTATGATGCGTTTGGCCGCGAAGTGTATAAGGCCTTGCCATATGTATCACCTGAGGTGAACGGGCTGTTTAAAGCAGATCCTGTCAATGAACAGAAAACCTTTATGCAAGGGCTGTACAGTGATGAGCAGGTGTATTACAGTAAGACCGATTATGAGGCCTCGCCATTGGGCCGGGTATTGAAAACGATGGCGCCGGGTAATAGCTGGGCGGGTAGTAACCGGGGCGTTGGAATGAATTACCTGGTGAACACGGAAGCTGATAGGGTGCGTATATGGAATATTACCAGTGTTTCCATGACTTATAATAATAAAGACGTAACGACAAATATTCCGTTTATTCCTGCTACTACTATCTATGCGGCCGGCGAATTGTATAAAAATGAGGCCACCGATGAGGCGGGGAGTAAGGTGATAGAGTATAAAGATAAAGAAGGGCTGGTGGTGTTAAAAAAAGTACAGTCAGGCGAAATTGTTTCAATGCCTCCGGGAGTGGAAGGCGTCGCGTATATTGGGTTTTTATGTACCTATTATGTATATGACGATCTGAACCGGTTACGTTTTGTGATCCCGCCCAAAGCAGTGGCGCAATTGCTGGTCAACAACTGGCAATTGACACCAGACATTATTAATGAACTTTGTTTCCGGTATGAATATGATGCCAGAAAGCAAGTGATTGCCAAAAAGGTACCTGGCGCCGATTGGACATATATGATCTATGATGTGCGTGACCGTTTGGTGTTTACCCAGGATGGCAACCTGGGCAGACAGGGCCGGTGGATGACCACTTTATATGATGCGCTTAACCGGCCGGTGATGACGGGAATGATGAATTGGAATGGCGGTACACCGGCTGCATTACAACTGGCTGTAACGGCACAAACCATTAGTGATGCAGCAACTACCATTGATGGTGTTCCGATAAATAAAAACCCTATTCCATCAGGAGCAACGTTTACTGCACTCACCAAAACTTATTATGACAATTATAATTGGACTAATAAAACGTTTACTGCATCCTATAACGGATTGCTGGATGCCGGTAGCAATGCAAATGCGGTAACCATGCCAACGCAGGCGAATACAAAAACCAAAGGTCTGGTTACAGGATCACAGATAAGAGTAATAACCGATCCCAATAACCTGGCAACCGGGAACTGGCTTACCGCCGTAAGCTTTTACGACGATCGTAACCGGGTAATTCAAATTAACAGTGAAACCCATAAAGGAACGGATAAGGTCACTAATCTATATGATTTTTCCGGTAAAATATTATGCGCTTACCTTGATCATACCAATTTAACGGGGACACCAGCCAGTGTGCATGTAAAGACCAATATGAAATATGATCATGCCGGCAGGCTAATGGAGGTGTGGAAGACAATCAATGATGATAATACTAAAAAAGCGCTTATTGTCAAAAACGAATACAATGAGTTGGGTCAGTTGAAAAGCAAACAGGTGGGACATAAGAAAGATCCAAATGGAAACTATACCGCTCTTACGTATGATCCACTGGAAGTACTGGGCTATAGCTACAACATCAGGGGCTGGCTGACCGGTATCAATAAAGATTATGCCAATGGGGGCGGCGTGGTGAATGGCGTAGAGCCCTGGTTTGGTATGGAACTGAATTATGATAAAGGTTTCCAAACCAACCAGTATAATGGAAACATTGCCGGTACCAAATGGCGCAGCAAAGGTGATGGAGAAAGAAGGGCTTACGGTTATACCTACGATAGATCGAACCGGATACTGGGCGCCGACTTTACACAGTTTGATGGAAGTGCATATATAAATCATGCAACTGTCAATTTCGATATGCAAATGGGCAATGGAATAAATACTTCATCGGCGTATGATGAGAACGGAAATATCCTGGCTATGAAACAGTCAGGTTTAAAGCTCAATAACAGCCAGGTGATCGATGATCTGTATTATCAGTATTACAATGATGGAAATAAATTAAAACTGGTTACAGATAATGCAGCGCCGCAAACGGGTGCCGGATTGGGCGACTTTCAGGACAATAATACAGGCACTAATGATTATGGATATGATGGGAATGGAAACCTGGTAACTGATAAGAATAAGAAATTGAATGGTATTCCGGATATTGATCAGGTCAGCGGAGCTATCGTGTACAATCACATGAATTTGCCCTGGCAGATAAACGTAGACAATGGCAACAAAGGAACCATCACCTATATGTATGATGCAGCAGGTGCGAAGCTGCAAAAAGTTACTTTGGAAAAGAATGCCTCTGTTGCTTATGCCAATAGTAGCATTACCAGTGATATTACCACCACTACCAACTATGTTACGGGACTGGTGTATGAAAGTAAATCGTATTCAAACCCTAATTTGTCGGCATTAAATTATACTGACAGGTTGCAATTGATCAATCATGAAGAGGGCCGTATTCGTTATATGCCAGCAGTGGGAACAACGGAGGCTAAATTTGAATATGATTACTATGTAAAAGATCACCTGGGTAATGTACGCATGGTGCTCACAGAAGAGCAAAAGCAGGATATGTACCCTGCAGCCACCCTGGAAGGTAGCCTCACCAATAGTAACGATGCTGCCTTTATTGAAAAGCAGTACTATAATATTGATCCGGCCAATATAGTAGATAGGTCGATGGCTACGGGCATAGCGGATTATAAAAATAAAAACGGCGGTAACAATGCTACCGATCAACCTGTTAATAATAATCCGAACAGTAATGTTACAGCAAACAGTGAAAAATTATACAAACTGGCGGCTACGGCCGCTGCCAATGGTGGTGTAACGGGCCTGGGAGTGACTTTGAAAGTATTGAGTGGAGACAGGGTAGATATTTATGGTAAATCGTATTACTTTCTAAACAATACCGGCGGATCGAATTATACTATACCGGTAGGAACCATCGTAACTGGCTTATTTGGCAACCCTGCCAGCACTGCAGGAAGCAAGGGTATTACAGCAACTGCTGTAAATGGCCAGCCGGCACTAACCAATTTGATCAATGGTTATTTAGGCGACCCGGGCAGGAATACCGCAACCACTGCAACGCCGAAGGCATATATTAACTGGATCTTACTGGATGAGAATTTCAAATACGTGAATGGCAGCTTTGACCGGGTTTGGGATGCCAATGATCCGAATGCCCATACTGTAAAGAGCCACGCATTAAACAATATCCCCGTTACAAAGAATGGCTACCTGTATGTGTATTGTAGCAATGAAAGCCCTGTAAATGTGTATTTTGATAATCTCCAGGTCATCCATACCAAAAGCCCAATACTGGAAGAAACGCATTATTATCCATTCGGCTTAACGATGGCTGGAATAAGTTCGAGGGCAGCCGGTTCAATGGATAATAAATTTGAGTATAGTGGAAAAGAAAATCAGGAAAAGGAGTTTAGTGATGGCAGTGGATTGGAAATGTATGACTTTGGTAAACGAATGCTTGATGTGCAAATTGGAAGATGGAATGCTGTAGATATATTGAGTGATATTAGCAGAAGATGGAGCCCTTATAATTATGCAATGAATAATCCTATCAGGTTGATTGATCCTGATGGGATGGCAGTTATGGAAATAAATGGAGGCTATAGGTTTACAGGGGAGGATGCTGTTTTTGCTTTTGGGATTTTACAAACAGCCGATAGAAACAGGGGGGGAAATGAAGGGAATAAAAAATACACAGGTTCTGTTGGTATAATCACTTTTGGTAGCGAGAAAGTTTGGGGAGACGCGATGAAGGCATTGGTGCCTGAAGCGATAGTAGAAAATGTGAAAGCTATACCGGGTGATTTATATCCTGGATTTTATGCTGCAATGAAAGGTATATCTGATCAGAGCCCGGACGGGATAGGTTTTTTAGCGGTATTTTCACATGGTGAATATGATAAAAACTTTACCAGAAGTACATTTGGGGAGGGAACGATTTTTCCTAACGATGACATGGATCCAGGTTCAGGAAATGTGTATACATCAGATTTAGCCAAATTAGGAACAGCAGTCCAGAATGGGCAGGTAAATTTTGCTACTTATTCGATTATTTATTTAGGTGCATGTAATGGCTCTACAGAATATACATCCAAAAACTTCCCGCAAGGTCGCTCTTTTGCCATGGAGTTGGCCAGGGTTACAGGTGCTTTTGTATATGGAGCGAGAGATTCTCATATGAACGCAAAAGACCCCGATGACGGATCTAATACTCTTTTTAGTGCTAATGACAGAGGAGGCCAGTTGATCATAAATCATTGGTGGCAGGGAAGCCCTACCGGAACATCGTTTCCTGCGGCAACCCTAAGTTTTAATGTAGCTACATGGGCAAGATGGTATTTGAATTTAGGAAACTAAAACAGATAAGATGAAACTTTCTCTTATTATATCAATGATCCAGTTTGTAATTGGTTATGGTAGTCCTGTTCCTTTAAGTAATGACACTTTGTATAAACAGGACCCTTCAAAAAATGAAATAACCGATAAAGTAATTACTATTACTGTTTCTTATGCTGCAATAGCATGTGGTTGCGCACATTGGTTTGAAACAAAGTATAAAAAAATACCTTTTTTAGATGGGGTAGAACGTTTTTATTTAGAACCAACAGACTCTAGTTTATTAATTGCTAATAAATTATGGGATGGGGTGCACCTTCCACTAACTTTAAAAGTAACAGGTAGGTTTTCTAAAGAAAAACGCCTGCCACCAACTTTGGGTATTAAAGATGAACCTGAGAAAGCCAGAATTTTTTGGTATGATAGGATAACTGTAGTTTCCCCAGCTTCTTAAAGAATTGTATACATTCATTGAGTAACTAACCACAAAGCCGCCTCCCCAGGCGGCTTTGTCATTCCCTCCAAACCAGTCAATATCCGTAAACAACCAGTTAGCGGTTGCCTATAGCGTCCCGGGTCATTGCGTTAATTTTAGCTTTTATCAGCTTTAAAATTAACTGCATGTTTCTACGCCGGGTATCAGGAATGGTTTGGCTTCTGGGAATAATGACCTCGTTTACGGCCCAGGCGCAATGGCAGCAGCAATCTTTACCGCCATACCAGCCCACAAGAGCCGAAGTGCTCAATGCCTATAAAGCCGCCACCCGGCTCGATTCGCTGGCAAAAAATTCCATCTTTAAAAACAACATCAAAGCCAACTGGCAAGCGGATAGCAAAGGCTTCTGGTACCGGAATAGCCTGCCCGATAATACGGCAGAGTTCTTCCAGGTAGATGCGCGCACCGGCGCCAAAACAAAACTGCTGGATACGTCGAAGCTGGCGTCTTACAAAGACAACGGCTACATCACCGGCGGCATCAGAAGCCGCTGGGAGCGCCAACGTCCATCCGATAGTCTGTCGCCCGATAAACAATGGATCGCATCCATACGTGCCGGTAATGTGTTCCTGCGGTCCGCGCAGGGTGGGGAAGTGGTCCAGGTTTCCTCCAATGGCGATACCACCAATCCCTACGGGCATCTCCAGTGGTCGCCCGACAGTAAACACCTGGTCGTTTTACATATTTTCCCCATAGCGGAAAAACCGGTGTATTATGTGCTCTCGTCGGTGGATACCACCATGCGGGGTGTGCTGCGTTCGCATGAATATGCCCAGCCGGGCGATCCGTTCACCGGCTATGAAATGTTTACAATTAATATCGCCGATAAAAAACTGGTGAAGGTAGATACCGAACTGTACAATTTTCTCGATTTTCCCTGGATCAACTGGCGCTCCAACGACAATAACTTCTTCTCTTTTGAAAAGGCCGACCGTGGCCACCAGCGTTTTCGCATCATCGAAGTTAACGCCCATTCCGGCGCTACCCGTAACCTCATCGATGAGCAAACGAAAACATTCATTTACGAAAGCCGCATCTTCTCCTGGTACACCGCCTCAACGAATGAGATCATCTGGAGCAGTGAAAAAGATGGTTATAATCATCTCTACCTCGTAGATGCCATAAAAGGGGGCGTCAAAAACGCCATTACCCGCGGTAACTGGGTCGTGCGCAAAGTAGATAGTATCGATGAAGTGAAACGCACCATCTGGTTCAGGGCCAGCGGCATGAACCCTGGTGAAGACCCCTACAACATTCATTTCTATCGTATCGGATTCGATGGTAAGAATCTGGTATCGCTTACTCCGGCCAATGCCAGTCACGTTTGTAGTTTTTCGCCCGACAGAAACTATTTTATCGATAATTATTCGCGGCCCGACGTTCCTTCGGTCACCGAACTCCGCCGTACTGCTGACGGCAAGTTGATCACTGTGCTGGAACGGGCTGATATAACCGCTTATCAGAAACTGGGCATTCGCATCCCCGAAGTATTTGTCGCCAAAGGCCGCGATGGCATCACCGATATCTGGGGCATCGTTTGCCGCCCGCCCAACTTTGACAGTACCAAACGCTACCCGGTCATTGAAAATATCTATGCCGGTCCGCAGGATGCGTTTGTCCCGAAACTTTTTATGAATTATGGCGAGATGCAATCCATGGCCGCCCTGGGTTTTATCGTGGTGCAATGCGACGGCATGGGCACGGCCAACCGCTCCAAAGCTTTTCACGATGTATGCTGGAAAAATCTCGCCGATGCTGGTCTGCCAGATCGGATACTTTGGATCAAAGCCCTCGCTCAAAAATATCCTTATATTGATACGTCGCGCGTAGGTTTGTATGGTACTTCCGCGGGTGGACAGAATTCAGCAGGGGCTGTGTTGTTCTATCCCGAATTTTATAAAGCAGCCGTATCGAGTTGTGGTTGTCACGATAATCGCATTGACAAACAATGGTGGAATGAACAATGGATGGGCTATCCCGTTGGTCCGCATTATGGCACGCAAAGCAATATCACCAACGCTGCTAAATTACAGGGCGCGTTATTACTAATGGTAGGCGAGGCTGATACCAATGTACCGCCGGAATCGACCTTAAGGTTTGCGAGTGCATTGATCAAAGCCGGTAAAGTGTTTGATCTGCTCGTGATCCCCGGTATGGGGCATGGTGATGGTGGACCGTATGGGCGGTTGAAGAAGCGGGATTTCTTTGTGAAGAAGCTGTTGGGGGTTGACCCGCCTGATCGAAACAAAGGAGAGTAAGGGTGGGTCTCCTTTTAAAGGAGGCTCACCCTGCGGCAATGAAAGGTGAGCCGTCCGCCAGCTGGCGGACGAACCCACCTTATAACTAATAAAACAATGATTCAAAATGAACATAAGAAACCTATTCATACTCCTGTTCCCTCTCACCGCACTCGCCCAGGATTATCCTATTCAGCCGGTAAGTTTCACCCAGGTGCACGTAAACGACCATTTCTGGCAGCCCAAGATGAACATCAACGCCACCGTCACCATTCCTTATATTTTAAAAATGTGTAAAGAGCACGGGCGGATCGATAACTTCCTGGCGGCGGCGGGTAAACGCGAGAATAAAGTCTGCTCAGAATTTACGTTCGATGATACCGACGTGTATAAATGGATCGAAGGCGCATCGTATGGGTTGCAAGTGGCGCCCAATCCACAGTTATCTAAATACCTCGATACCTTAATTGATATCATTGCCCAGGCGCAGGAGCCGGATGGCTACCTGTTCACCTTCCGCACCATTAAACCGGTGAAACCGCACGATTGGATCGGTACCGAGCGCTGGATAAAGGATTCTATCTTAAGTCATGAATTGTATAACGCCGGTCATTTATACGAAGCGGCCTATGCACATTTCAATGCCACAGGTAAAAAGAACCTGCTCAACATCGCTATAAAGAATGCCGATCTGTTGTGTAAAGATTTTGGCTACGGCAAACTGGAGATCTATCCCGGTCACCAGATCGTGGAGATTGGACTGGCCAAACTCTATCGCATTACCGGCAACAAAAAATACCTCGACCTTGCTAAATTCTTCCTGGATGTACGCGGACCGAACGGGGATGCTTATAACCAGGCGAACAAACGGGTGGTCGATCAAACGGAAGCCGTAGGCCATGCGGTTCGTGCTGCGTATATGTATAGTGGCATGGCCGATATTGCAGCGCTCACCGGCGATACCGCTTACCTGAAAGCCATCGACGCCATCTGGAACGATGTGGTATCTAAAAAACTCTACATTACCGGCGGTATTGGCGCTACCAATAACGGCGAGGCGTTTGGCGACGCTTTTTACCTGCCCAATATGAGCGCCTATGCCGAAACCTGCGCCGCCATTGCCAATGTATACTGGAACAATCGCATGTTCCTGCTGCATGGCGATTCAAAATACATCGACGTGCTGGAACGTACCCTGTACAATGGCTTGTTGTCGGGAATGTCATTAAACGGCACGCGGTTTTTCTATCCCAATCCGCTCGCCTCGGTCGGGCAGCATGATCGTAGCGGCTGGTTTTCCTGCGCCTGTTGTATTTCTAATATGACGCGCTTCCTGCCATCTGTACCGGGTTATGTATATGCACAGAACAAGAACGATCTGTATGTAAATCTCTTTATGAGCAACAGCAGTCACATGCAGTTGCCGGCAGGGAAAGTACAGCTAACGCAGACGACGAATTATCCCTGGAACGGACATGTAGACTTGCAGGTAGATGTTACCAAACCAACCGCCTTTGCTTTGCACATCCGCATCCCTGGTTGGGCGGAAGGAAAACCCGTGCCTGGAGAATTATATACGGCGGGAGAACAACCCAAAGCAGTAACCATTGCCGTGAACGGAAAACCAATCATCATAAAAGCGGTAAAA
Organism: uncultured Niastella sp.; assembly: GCA_966212235.1. GTDB lineage: Bacteria > Bacteroidota > Bacteroidia > Chitinophagales > Chitinophagaceae > Niastella. The sequence continues at coordinate 208,284 of CBIHPP010000003.1, forward strand.
GGATATGCCGTGCTCAATCGTACCTGGAAAAAGGGCGATAAAATAGCAGTAGAGTTGCCCATGCAGCCACAACACGTATATGCAAATGAAAAAGTGAAAGCCGATGAAGGGCGTTTTGCCATCCAGGTTGGTCCGGTCGTATATTGTCTCGAAGGTTGGGATAATAAAGACAGCGTAGTGCAGAATATCGTCGTTGATAAAAGCGCGCCCATGCAGGTGAGTTATAATAACAACCTGCTCAATGGCATCAATACCATCACCATGTCCGGAACCGCTACCAAACGGCAACTGAACACAACCGCCCTGATCACGAGCAACCAGCAAGTGACGGCCATCCCTTATTATGCCTGGGATAACCGCGGCCCCGGTGAAATGGAAGTATGGATCCCGTTTAGTTCCGCTGCAGCTCGTCCGCAACCCGCGCCAACGATTGCTTATACCAGTAAGGTTACAGCCAGCATCCGGTCGAGGAGTCTGCTCGCCGTGCACGATCAGTTCGAACCTGCCGATTCAAAAGACAACTCGGTACCTTATTTTCATTGGTGGCCGAAGAAGAATACGACGGAATGGGTGGTGTATGATTTCGACAGCGTACATACGGTGTCGTCATGCAAAGTATATTGGTTTGATGATGGTCCCTGGGGCGGTTGCCGCATCCCCGCCAAATGGACCATCTACTACAAAAAGGATGGCGAGTGGGTACCGGTGAAGACCACCACAGCCTATGAAATTGCCAAAGACAAATACAATAGTGTAACGTTTGAACCGGTAGCTACTACCGCGCTCAAACTCGAAGTGCAATTGCCGGTTGAGTATGCGACGGGAATACATGAATGGATTGTGGAATAGATACCCCCAGCCCCCTGAAGGGGGAGAAGCCCCCGACCCGCCGCCGCGGGGAGCAGTTACTGGTAACCGGTAACAAAACTAAAGTTGCTTTTCATGAAACAGTTATTCCTTCTTTTCGTCATAGTTGGTTACACCATCACCGCCTCCAGCCAACCCCAAGCCCATATCACTATTGATGTGAGCAAACCCACTGCACCCGTTTCACCAACGCTGCACGGCGTTTTCTTCGAAGAGATCAGTCATGGCGGTGAGGGTGGACTGTATGCCGAGCTGATCCAGAACCGGGGATTTGAAGAAAGCATGCTGCCACATGGCACTACATTGGTGAATGGGTTTATTGTGCCCTCAACATCACCGCATTTCAATCTACCCAACAATCAATCGAGCGACTGGAAACTGGAATGGCCGTATAAAAGCGAATGGCCGGGCTGGCGTTTGTTGAATAACGACAAAAACGTATCCATCGCATTAACAACGGAGTTTCCGCTCAATGGCGCCACACCACATGCCATGCAGGTGACGGTACAACAACCTGCTACCAACGCCCTGGTGAATGAAGGATTCTGGGGCATCAACGTGGTGAAGGGCGCTTCGTACGAGCTGAGTTTCTTTGTACGGGTGAATCAACAGTACAAAGGATCTATCGTCGCTTCTTTACAATCTGCCAATGGAACTATACTGGCCACCTATACATTTCCCAATTGTACCAATAATGAATGGAGGAAATATGCCACTACGTTGACCGCTACGAAGTCCGATCCCAATGCGCGATTCGTTCTCTCATTTGGCGGCGTTGGTACGGTATGGCTCGATGTGGTATCGCTGTTTCCCACCAATACATTCAAAGGACGAAAGAACGGACTGCGGAATGATCTGGCGTTATACATTGCCAATCTGCACCCGGCTTTTGTGCGCTGGCCGGGTGGTTGTTTTGTGGAAGGTATCAGCGTGGCCAATACGCCCAACTGGAAACACAGCATCGGTGAAATAGAAACCCGCAAGGCAACATTTAGCCCATGGGGTTACTGGAGCACGAATGGTTTTGGTTACCATGAGTTCCTGCAATACTGTGAAGATATACATGCTGCCGCTTTGTATGTCGCCAATATCGGCGTGAGTTGTGAATACCGGTCCGGCAATTATGTGCCCGATGAGAATATCGATTCCGTGATCGCCGATGTGCTCGATGCCATTGAATATGCCATCGGGCCCGTTACTAGTAAATGGGGCATGATGCGTAATATGAACGGTCACCCCAAACCGTTTCCGCTGTTATACCTGGAGCTGGGCAATGAACAACATGGGCCGCGCTATGCGGCGCGTTACAACCGGTTCTATAAAGCCATCAAAGAAAAGTATCCGCAACTGCAACTGATCGCCAGTATGGGCATCGACAATGTGAACCGCCATACACTCGATAGTATGAAAGAGGTTGAGATTGCCGATGAACATGCCTACAAACCCGCGTTCTGGGCGATGCGTAATACCGATCATTTCGATAAATACAAACGGGGACGCTGGAATATGTACGTAGGTGAATATGCCACCAACAGTGGTGTAGGGGCCGGTAACATGACGGCGGCCCTGTCAGATGCCGTGTATATCCTGGACATGGAACGCAACAGCGACCTGGTGACCATGAGCAGCTATGCGCCGCTGTTGGTGAATGAGCATGATGTGGACTGGCCCGTAAACCTGATCCATTTTGATGCCGTGAAAAGTTTTGCCCGCATCAGTTATTATGCTATTAAAATGCTGGCCGAAAATAAAGCGACGGTGAATCTGTCCACCAACACGACCATTACGCCACCCGCTGTAAAAACGCCGCAGTTCAAAGGCAGTATTGGGCTGGCTACCTGGGACACACAAGCGGAGTATGCCGATATCAAAGTGATACAAAACGGGAAAATTGTTTACCAGGGTGATTTTAAAGATCCGGCCGGCTGGCAACTCACCCGTGGCGACTGGAAAACCACCGACAGCAGTATGGTCCAATCCGCCAATGGCGAACAACGGCTCGCCTGGCTAAAAGACAGATCCTTCGACACGTATACGCTGAAACTAAAAGCCCGGCGACTAAGCGGGGTCAATGCGTTTATCATTCCCTTTGCCGTCAAAAACGACAGTACGCAACTGCGCGCACATATCGGCAGTTGGTGGAACAGTCATTGTGTGTTTGAAAGCGTTACCCATGCGTATGATGTAGCCGGGTTGACCAATCAATTCAAACTGGATTCGCCTATTCAGACCGGCTGCTGGTACGATATCACCATCGAGGTAGGCACGGATACCGTTACCTGTTACCTGGATGGAAAGCTATTGATGACCTATACGCCGCCACCCGTTTTCTTTGCCATCGCAGGAAAAGATTCCTCCACCGGTGATATCATCATCAAAACGGTGAACGCCGGGGCAGAACCCTATACCACACAGATCACACTCGATAACTTACACAACATGAAACCCCAGGCAACGCTCATTACCCTGCAGGCGCCGAATGGGGAGGCGGAGAACTCATTTGCCAGGCCGCTGCTGTATATACCGAAGACTACTACTATAACTGGTATCAATACAGTTACTTTTAAGCCATATTCTATTAATGTGCTGCGCATTCATCAGTAGATTGACTGGTAAGGTTTGCCTTTGGGTCTCTGTATTAATTAGCATATTGGCTAATTAGCATATTAGCACATTGGCAATAGGCTAATATTCGTTAACACTCCACCAATTACCGTTAGTTCCATTCTCCCAAACAAAAGTAAATTTAAGTGTACTAATTACAACTAATCCGGATTCCCGATTACCATTTACCAAAAACTTATCTGCTATGACACAACTAGCACGAACGATGCTGCTATGTGCCTCGTTCTTCCTATGGCTGTTACCACCGCTATTAGCCCAGGATGCCCGCACGGTCACCGGCCTCATTACCGATGAAAAAGGCAACCCGGTTTCCGGCGCTTCCATCACAGAAAAAGGCCAACAGAATAATGGTACGTCTACCGGTATCGATGGACGGTTTACTTTAACCCTTCGGGGAACCAGCGGCCGCCTTCTCATCAGTTTTATCGGCTATGCCAAACAGGAAGTGCGTGCCGGCGATCATACCGCTACGGGCACGAAATCGCTCACCATTAAACTAACGCCCGATGACCGGGCTATGAGCGATGTGGTGGTGATCGGTTACCAAAGCCAGAAACGGCGCAATGTAACCGCAGCCGTAGCCAGCGTGAACGGAAAAGAGATTGCCAACATTCCACAATCAAGCTTCGATCAAACGCTGCAGGGCCGTTTGACAGGCGTCAGTGTACTCAGCAGCACCGGCGAATTGGGCGCAAAACCCGCCATCGTTATCCGCGGCGCCACGAATATCGATTATGGAAATGCCAATGGCGGCAATACCGGTCCGCTCTATGTGATCGATGGCGTCATTTACGACGTAAACGCCATCGGCAGCTCCTACAGCAATAGCAACCCGCTCAGTCTCATTAATCCCAATGATATAGAAAGCATCGACGTGTTGAAAGATGCATCGGCCTCGGCCATTTATGGGGCCCGTGCCGGGAATGGCGTCATCATCATCAAGACCAAAAGCGCCAAGGCGGGCAAACCGCAGGTGACGGTATCGGCGTATGGCGGCGTAACCAGGCGTCCGGCCTTTCGCGATGTATACACCGGCAATGCCGAACGCGCGTTGAAACTGGAATTGTTACATGCGCAATTGCCGTATGGGAATCTGCAGCAGGGACAATTGCCGGTACAGCTCACCGATAGCCTGAACCCGGCGTTCAATAACCATGTAGACTGGCAGGGCCTGCTGGTGCGCGACAATGCCGTGGTGAACAGCCAGGACGTATCGGTGGCTGGGTATTTCGGTAATAACAATTCGTACCGGCTCTCATTCAATCATTATAATGAGCAGGGGGTGATCAACGGGTTCAGCTTGCGCCGTCTGTCGCCGAACCTGCATGTGAACATCAGACCGGTGAAACGGATGAGTATTGCTGCAGATATCAGGATCAGCTCCGAAAAACGAATGCATGGAGTAGGGGGATCAACCGGCGCTTTGTTCAACTCCTGGAACTTTCCCGCTTCCTTTGTGCAGCTCTCGCCCGAGCAGGAAGCCGTATATAAAGGCAACAAAAGTTATTACGACGATAATCGCATCCTCACCCTGGTGGGGTCGATCAACCTGGTAGATACCATCGTGCGCAATCTTACGTTCAATAGTAATTTCAGCGCCACCAATTACAACGACAAATACGCCTATTTCTCCCCGCAGGAACTGAACGGACTGCAAAACACGGCCTACGATATCAACGCCACCAATCCCGGCTGGTCGTTCGAAAATTATTTAACGTACGACAACCATATCAGGGAACATCATTTCTCCCTGGCGGCGGGTACCAGTTCCTACAACAATAAACAATATTATACCTACGCCTGGGCCAAAGGCATCAATGTAACGGGAATCACTACGTTGCAAACGGTACCCTCGGGCGCCAACCTGTATGTGACCACCAACAATGCGCGCAAGACCACCGTGTCGTACTACGGCCGCCTGTTGTACGATTATGCGGGCAAGTACCTGCTCACCGCCTCGTTCCGGCGCGATGCCAGCAGTATTTACAGTCCAACGTATCGCTGGGGTACCTTTCCTTCTTTTTCGGCGGGTTGGATCGCTTCGGACGAACCCTTCTTCGAACCCTTTAAAAAAGCCATCAACTTTATGAAGGTGCGCGCCAGCTGGGGCGTTACGGGGAACGACCCCGGCAGTTGGTATGCCAAATACCAGGCGCTGTATAACGATGCCAGTTACTTGCTGAGCACCACGGGTACACTGGGTAGTGACGGCCCGTGGGTGTACCTGGCCGGTACGCCTGCTACCTATAATGGCACACCGGTGATCTCACCCTTTCCCTTTAACCGTTATATCTATAATACCGGTTTCAGCAGCAGTGATAACGTACGGTGGGAAAAGTTTCCGCAGGTTGATATCGGCGCCGATATAGAATTGTTCAACAATCGGGTAGGCCTGGTGGTGGACTGGTACCAGAAAGACGCCAATGACAAATACTTCTGGAATATTCCCGCACAGGTGAGCACGGGGTATGCGTATTACAGCGGTAACTATGTGAACGTACGTAATCGCGGACTGGAGATCGGGTTGAACTCCCGCAATATGCCCAGCCAGTCGAAATTTCAATGGAATACCAATTTCAACATTTCCTTTAACGACAATTACATCACGAAATTGCCGAATGGAAACCGCGATTTCATTTTCGGTCCGTCCTGGTTTCAGCAAACGCTTACCTATGGCGAACCTTTATTCAATTACAAAGTATACCAGATCAACGGCGTGTTTGCTACCGACAAGGAAGTGCCGGTTGATCCCATTACAGGTAGGCGCCTCAGTTACCAGGGCACGGCATTGCAGGCCGGTGATGCGGCTTATGTAGACAATAACGGCGATTACAACATCAACTTCGACGACAAGGTAATTGCCGGTAATCCCATGCCCAAAGTGACCGGTGGGTTCGGCAATACCTTTTCATACCATGGATTTACACTGAACGTTTTTTGTTCGTTTGTGACCGGCCGTAAGATCTTCAACGGGTATTTGTCGGATTACCTGAACGGCAGCAAATCGGTCGGTAGCTGGGGCAGTGTGAGCGGACCGGCCGCCATCACCAATATGCTCGATCAGTTCTGGACCAGTCCTGGCGACCGCACCAAATTCCCGCGATTGGTATATCCCACCGACACGAGGCAGGACCCCTGGAATATCGCCAGCTCTTACTTTGTAGAGAACGGGGATTTTTTAAAAGTGCGGAACATTACGCTTGGGTATAATTTACCCACTGGGTTGCTGCAGCGCATGGGGATAAGGCGGATGAACGTGTACGGTATGCTGGATAATGTGCACACCTTCAAAAAGAGCAAGGTAATACCCGATCCCGAACTGGTAGACCCTACCACCGGTTCGGCCAATGTAGTATACCCGACGGCGTTGAAGTTTACGCTGGGGTTGAATCTGGAATTATAAAGAAGACCTGGCAGGTCGCTCACAAAAAACAATAATACAATGAAACACAAATATATTCTTTGGTCAATCGTAGTGGTGATGGGTATATCATCCTGCAAAAAATTCCTCGACCAGGACCCATTGAGCCAGGCCACCGATGAAACTACCTGGAAAACGGAAGCCGATGCCAATGCCTCGGTCGCGGCCTGTTATTCGTTGATCCGGGCATCGTTTAATGCGGCCATTACGTATTATACGTATGGCGACCTGGTATCGGACGAGTTTACGGGTATTGCAGGCGGTGATTTCGCGTACAACGATGTGTTGAATGGGAATTGGGGCGTGAGCATTCCATCGGCCAATACCTACGACCCGCGGTTAAAGCTGCGTTTGTATACCAACTTCTATTCGGCCATTGCACAAAGCAATCGCTGTCTGTATTTCATCGATCTTATGCCAGTAACCGTGTTTACCGGCGAGACCAGTACCGCCAAACAAACCACCAAAAACAAATACCTGGGCGAAGCCTATTTTACCCGCGCCTTCAATTATTTCTATATCGCACGTGTGTGGGGCGATGTGCCGCTGGTGACCACATACAATGCCGACGCATCAACGGAACCGCAGGTGCCACGTTCTCCCCAGCAAGCCGTATTACAGCAGGCGATTGCAGATGCCAACAAAGCGATTGAATATTTAGACTGGAAGAACAATGGGAGCAGCGATGCGGCGGTACGGGCCGATAAAGGGGCCGCCTATGCGTTATTGGCGCATATCTACGCATGGAAAGGGGATTATGATAACTGCAATAAAGCATGCGAACAAGTGATTAGTTTCCGCCAATACGAACTGGTTCCGGCTGGCAATTATATGGACCTGTTTAAAGGGCAGAGCACTGAAAGCATTTTCGAGATCGCGCAAAATGCATTGGTAGAAAGCAATAATGCCAAGGATGTGTATACGATTACCGGCGTAACGCTGTCGCCCCCGTACCTCAGCAACGGCGCCGTACAACCGGCCTGGCAGCTGGACATCGGGCAGGTGAACCGTTTGTTCCCCGATGCCAATGATGTACGGTTCAGCAAGGCGATGGTGTTTATCAACAGTGGTAGTGTAAAGGCGTACGAGAGTATTAAATGGGCGAACATTCAGAATGTAAATAACAGTCCGACCTACCAGATAGCGCTCAATAATATCCTGGTCTTCAGACTGGCGGATATCCTATTGCTGAAAGCCGAAGCATTGGCGGCGAAACCGGCGCCCGATGAGGCCGGAGCGCTGGCGCTGGTAAATGAGCTACGTGCCAGGCGGGGCACCACGCCTATTGCCGGAGTGGGCGGGAAAGTGTTGCTTAAAACCATTGCAGATGAGCGGGGCCGGGAATTATTTCTGGAAGGACATCGCACGTTCGATCTGATCAGGCTGGAGCGGCTAACGGGCGATAAGGAGTTTCTCACGTTTACGCATGCTGATTTTATAGCAGGCAGGTATTACTGGCCGGTAGATCCGACGTTGTTTCTCACCAATGCGAATTTGAAACAAACGGCGTATTGGGTCGGGAAAGTTAAATAAGTAAAAAAACAAGACAATGAAATCAATTCATATAATATTGACCACTGTGCTTTTTGCATCGCTGATCAGCTGTAAGAAAAATGACTACCTCACCGACGGCGGACAGGCACAGGTACAGTCGCCGTTGAGCACTTACGATTACCTGGCGAGCCATACGTATCATTATTTTGATACGGTGATCCTGATCATCGATCATTTCAACCTGAAGGATACGGTGAACAAGGCCGGGACGTTTTTTGCGTTTACCGATTTTTCAGTGACCACGCTGATGAATACCCTGCAGGTGACGAATCTGAATGACCTGTACAGCCAGGTAAGTTCGAAGCTGGTAACGCAATACCTGTTTGGCGACAACAGCATTACATTGGGGAATGCCACCACAAAGGCAGTGCAAAAAGCGAATTGGGCGGGCGATGGCAGCGCGTTATCGGCGGTGAAGAAAATAGAAAATACGTATGGTGTTTACCTGTCGAACTCAGCGCCGGTGTACACCTATTACACGCTGCAATATGTAAAGATCAATGGTGCGCTCGACGGATCGCCCAATATGCCGCCGGGCGATGTAACGGATATCAGCATACCCTGTCAAACCACGGGGATCCAAACCAGCAGTGGCACTACGCTGCATGTGCTGGCGAATACGGCGCCGCTGAATAAATTGTAAACTCCCCAAAATGAAAATAGTATGTCCAAAAATAAATTATCCTATTATCTCCTCGTCCTACTAACGGTATTGGGCGTATGGAGCGGCTGTAAAAAACAGGAAGTGGGTTTTTTGAGCGACAATTTATATTACCTGGAGAATCCTTTCTTCGTAGCGCAGGGGGTAACCACGGTATCGGGGAGCCTGGTGGCCGATGGCAGTACGGCGCCCATGCAGGTGACGCTGACAGGCATCAGGGAAAAGAAGAGCGGCAAAAGCGTAGATAGCGTATTTTTAAAACCACAGCCCATGGTCGTGTTCACCGGCAATGTAACCTATAACGACAGTACGCCCGAGATCTTACGCAGCAAACTAAAGGACAGTATGGTGGCGCCCTTCAGCATTAACTCCATTGGCGGGCGATTGCAGTTCACCGGCACGACTATGGTTATCCCCCAGGGATCGTATACCATGGATGTGAACGTCGCCAACGTACGCGGTACGAAAACGCTCACCGAAGCCTGCGATATTAATATCTTACCACCGGAATATTTTGTACAGACGAGCGCATCATATAGTTATCTGCTCGATACCATTACGCAGGTGCGGGTAAGTGCGACACCGGCGCTAACAGCCACGCGCGATACGGCCGGACCGGCAGTGATCACCATAAAATGGGTCGATGAAAATGGAAAGGTGTTTAACCCGGCTAAAGGCGAAGTGCTGACGCGGGCTGGGCTGGCGAGTTTTCAGAACTGGGACCCATATTACGATGTGCAGCTGACTGATACGGCGTTTGTATTTCAATATCCGGACCGGGTGCCGGTATTTCCGGTGTTCAATCCGGCTCAGATAGGAGCGGGGGTGCAGGCCGATTACTGGTGTTATTATCGCATACCCGCCGCCTATATCGCGGAACCTGGGCAGGAGTACCGGTTGGCGTTTGCGTTCAAGTTACCGAATGCGAAGGGGACGTATAATGTTACTATTAAGACGGTGGGAGGGCATAGGAAGTAACACCCCCGGCCCCTAAAGGAGGGAGCCGGGTTTTGAGAAGGTTTCTTATCCCCGGCGCAGTTGCCAAATAAGAGCCCCGCCCCGATTGCTATTGAGGCGGGGCTAACGCAATTAATACTAAATCTTATTTTTCCCTCAACTGATTAAGAACTTCTTCAATGGTGTCCTCAGACTTTAGTTTATCAAATTCCGGGCTCGGACTATTAAGAAATTCACCATTTCCCAAAAGATCGTCGAAATTACTTGTCCCGATTCGTTGTTGCATAACCTGCCGCGCCCTTTCCTTTTTGATAGTAGCTGTGTAGCGGGCCGATTCATTAAAGCCGAGATTTTTACTATTGGCACCATCATAAATAATGGGCACGGAAGTAATAGTAATCTCTTTGATATTTGTAGATGCAAACGCATCGTACGCTACATAGACAATTCCATGCATGGACATTTTCTTCAATTCCTCAACCGACTGGCTGGGCATTGCAATATTGGATATTTGAATGTGAAGGGGACTATTCGAAATAATTTTAAAGGTTCCGTTATCAGAAGCATAATCACCGGAGCTATCAATCAAAGCTGTAATGGAAGGGTAAAATGAGTGTTTTTTTGTGGATTTTGATTCATCTGTGGCAGGAGGCGGTGCAGTAGCAGTATCAACTATTTCTGTGCTTGTTTCATTGACAGCCGTCGTTCCTTCTCCGCAGGCAATGAAATTTAAAATAGTAATCACGGTTAGGGAGAGTTTTAATTTTTTCATATAGCAGTATTTAATTATTAAGTAAGTTAGAAATTATCAATACACGCCTGATTCAACTATTGGGCTATGGATGCAATAAAAAGCCCGGGCGTCCCCGGGCCAATTCGATTAATAAAGTATCCGTAAGGATACCTTTAATCGGCCGTACAACAGCACAAAGCTTAGTCTTTTCATAAACTTATATAGCAAGATCGCTGTTCCAATATGGGGTCAGCGAAATGTAACCCCTGGCATACATCAATATGCCAGTTTTTTAAAGCCCAGCAATCGTCATCGCTGGGCTTAATCGATTCGTTTGGCATAGACATTTAATCGATAACAGAGAAACAGAGCAATGAAAAATGTCATTCTCAGTGTGAATCGGCGGCCAAGACGAACCGATAACTATATAAGTCATGAAAGCAGAAAGATATTATTATTCAGAAAAAGTAGAAAGGCGTCACGATAAGAAAGCTGATTTGTTGATCATTCTCAATATTTAATGTAACGAACCCGCATCAGAAATTTATACCAGGATTGCCGGCTAAGTGTTAACCGTTATATATCCATACACCCATGTTTTGATATTTGCAAATTGCCACTTGACCATCATCAATTGTTGTCCTTACTCCCTTGGCAATCAAATTTAATTTTCTAATCTTACAGGTTACTTATCCTGCCCAACGCTGAACATGTCCCGCCGCTGTGTTACAAAGTGTCTTCCCGTTTTTTAAGTTTAAATCCAGCAATATGAGAGATCGTTGGTTACTAGCTGCCTGTTTAATTGTTAGCGTTTTTTCATCTGCCCAGCAACGACTTGCTGTATTTTCTCACGGAAACAATGCGGCCGAATACCTTCCCTGCATTAGCATAGACTTTTTCAGCAACATCCCCGACGGACAGCTATACGGTCTGATTGGAGATCACTTTGCAGCGAAATATGTCACCCTTGCACATACGCGGTTTGATGGAAAAGCAAAAGCGAATCTACCAGGCCCATCCGCCATAGGCTATTTTGGCGTGAACAATGAACCACTACCTGCTTATTACAGCCATTTTCTGGAAGAGGTTATTGCGGTCTATAAAACAAAACAACCCAATGACGACGCGTTATATGCTTTACAGAACGATGTGTGGACTTACAATGTGATGGATGAGCTGGGGTTTATCGACCACACTGCAGCCAATCAATTGGAGGAGTTTAAAAAGGCTTCGGCGCAGTATTCATTCAAGTATGGTTTGGCCAATGCCAACCCCGAAACAGATAGGGTAGAACAGGTGCCTCAAACTATTTTAAGCAAGGCTTCCCAGGTTTATTTTAACCGGAAATACACCATGAAGGCAACAGAAAAGCCGGACAGGATCCAATTCACCGATTCGTCGATTATTTACCCTCAAGCAGGAGGCAGTCGCACCATAACGACCCATTATCATGACATCCCTATAGCGGCACTGGAAAAATGTACAGCAGCACTAAAAGAGGCTATTTATTTATACATCAGGGATTACAGCATACCTCCGGAACATGCTGATTTCTGTAAATCGTTGGTGCATCCGGGCGATTATGTGTTGACCTTTTCGGCCCTTGATGGAAGTGCGAAGTATACCATGAATTTTTGCTGGCTGTCACTCATGGAGCTCTTTTGCCTGTGATTGAAAATACCTGGACGTTTCAACTAAAGTTCTGGCACTATGAAGTAATTCCGACCAACTTTACAGCGTTGGGGCTCAGGATAACGTATTTGGAACAACTTTAGAGCGTCGGTGACTCAGGATGCGGTATCCTGACCTAAGGATGCCGTATCCTGATCCAACATTGGTGCATTCTGATCTCAGGATGCCGCATCCTGACCTAACATTGGCGCATTCTGATCTCAGGATGCCGCATTCTGATCCAACTTTAGGTTATACCTGGTTAACTATGAGGTAAAGTGACCCAACTTTGGCGTGTACGTGCAGAACATTCGAGTCAAAGTTGAATACCAGCGTACAATAGTTGCTAACTGACGTCGCATACTGAGTTACGGATGATTTATAGTGAATAATCGATGAAATGTTTGAATCCCTGATTCACAATATTGGCAGCAGGATAATCCATATTGAGCGCGCATAATTGCATACATACTCCCCAAAAGTAGATAGTAACCAACTGATGGGTTTATTTTAAAGAGACTGTTTTGCTCGGAGACTATTCTATGGGAGGAGGTAATACGCACCACCCACATGACCTTGGTTGGGTCACTTATGACAGAAGAAGAAGATATCAAACACGCGGGTCGCGCGCCGGTTTAATTTAGCAATATGGGCATATATGGTTCATTGATCTTTTTCATCTCGGGCGCAATTTTGGTTCTTATTACGTCGGGCGGATCTAACGGAAACGCTTCGTTGTGCAGGTAAGGGATATTTTTTAAAAAGATATGGGTCTTGAATGATTCCACAGCTGACAGCACGATGCGGTAAATTTCTATCACATGCAAATCGCGGGTGGTGAAGATGTCATAGTGGAAGCTGGCGGAAGCCACTTCAAAAGGTTCCCTGTTCATAAACTCCTTAAAATAATAATTGGCTATAACTATCAGTCGCTGCCTGTCTTTGGGTGGCGCATTAAATTGTTTAGGTGCAGCTACAACTATCAGCTTCACTTCATTTTGCTCGCGGATCATGTTACGGTCGGGTAGCTCTATGTCAGAGAAAAAAGTGCGGACCTGAACGACTTGCAGCATATGTAACGGGTTTAATGGTTATGCGAAAAGTTAATTTATGAAGATATCGGGATAGGGTAGTGTTTTTTATTGGGTTTGGGCGTGAGAAGTTGATGATGGTCAAGGAGATTGATTTTTATTGGGTTTACACAACACCTGTATTATAAAAGGCCCTCCCTGGTTGAACCGGGATATTTTGTTTGATAAGAAGTTGTTGCCGGTAGTGGTGGGACTATGCTGTGTAAAACAGTTAAGTTGCTAATCTGTTATTCATATATATTCCATAGATATTTCAGAAGCTTTACACGGAGTGGAACCGGACTTGATCGTTTTACACTACAAATACGTATTTCGAGTCGTTTTTTGGAAAGGTCCTCTAAAAAGTTGCTAATTACGTCACAACTGTTGCAAACTTTGGATCACAAGTTGCAAACATTGCTTTACAAGTTCGCAACTTCGTGTGGAAAATTCAAAAGATCGTGTGGAAAGTTTCAAACATTGGCTGGAAAGTTCAAAAGATTGGTTGGAAAGTTCAAAACATTGCATGGAAAGTTTCAAACATTAGCACCAAAGTTGTGAACTTATGTCTCATAGTTGCGAACTTATGTCTTATAGTTGATGACGGCTTCCACTATTTATGTAACTCATACGCGTGATTTGATGACTACTTCAATCATCTGCCACACTACCGCCTGTATGTTTTTAACAGTTAGGAACACTTTACCCAAAGTTCAATTAAAAATTCAAACATACATCAAGGAATTCAGATCTTCTATAGGAGAACGAGCACCATTACCTGAGCCAGCTACATGCATAATATCTTAACCTGCCAATGTGTGTTGGTTGAACGCAAATAGATCTTTATTATCTTCAACGTTTATCTGTACGCCAGCAGCTCACGCCAGCGGATTATTCGGCAACCATAATCCTCCTGAGTCGGATTGTTTCCATTGGCCGTAATTGCTGCACCAGGCTGCTAAATTTTTATTATCTTTTAACGATAACAGCCATTGGTATTCCTGCTGTTTAATGATGGCGTCCATGGAGAATGTGGATGTAGTAACTATCCAGCCGGCATTGGCTTTGTCTTGTTCTCTTAAGGTATATAAAAAGCTTTTTACTATGTCAATGCCTATGGGTCTGTCGGCGCGGTTCCTTTTGCATTCAACAATCGTTACAATTTGATCATTGGCCGGCGTTTTCATCACTGCGATAATATCCCTGCCGCCATCCCGGGTTTGGGAAGTATGATATACATCATATCCCATATCTTTCATAAGTGCAGCGACCAACTGCTCGAATTTATAAGGGTCCAGGTCATATAGCTTATATGGATGTTTGGCAAGATGACTGATCAATGCTGCATTGATCTCGTCTTCTTTAATGCTGATCTGCTGTATGTTATTGAGTGAGCTATTGGTATCATTGACCGTTTCGGTTGAATTATTTGACAATACTTTTTGTAAAATATTGAATGCCTTGCTTTTTAAAATGTATACATGGCTTTCAGAAACTTCCAGTTTACCGGCAATTTGAACGTTCGATAAACCTTTCAAATTCAGCTCTACAACTTTTTTAATCTGAGGAGGTAAGGTGTTTATTGTAGCATATAATGCCTGAATTTCATTTTCGTTTATTAGTTCGCCTTCCAGGCCAAAGGAAATAGCGATTGGATCCACATATTCCTGCAATCTTTGTATCTCTTCTTTGCGATTCGTAATATATTGTTGAGCTGCCTGCCTGGCATGCGTAAATAAAATGGCCCTGATCTCGTTTTCGTTATTAATTATCTTGCTAAGACCCTTAAAATTAACGAAAGCGTCAGACGCAATTTCTTCAGCTATTTTACGATTGTTTACCAGACTATTTACATGCAATACCAATTCAGGGTAATGAAGTTTGTAAAACCTTTCTAAGAGTTGTTGATCCATGGGAAGCAAAGTTGCACCGCCTTTTTCATAAAAAACCCCCTTTTTATGAAAAAAGCAAAAATCATATCCCGCTTGCTATATACAATAAATCCGTGCCAGGCGCCGTGTCTCCATAACAATATTTATTATGTCTTAGCTACGTATTCTCCCCCAGAGATTTCCGGTGTTTTTACCGTTTTTTAAATTCTCCAACTCCTGTAGCTTGGTTGAGCCATCTTCAATTTTTTATGCAAGTCATAAATGCTTTCATATGAAATACTTCGATTTTCATGCGCATATCATCCTCAAGCAATTGTTTAGTGATAACCCGAATATAGATACTACCGTTAGTCGTAGCGATATCGATCGCGTTCCTCGTCTTTGTACCGACCTTCCCAATGTCGTTGAAACGCAGATCCACCAAACGCAATTGGCTGAATTTGATGAAGAAGTGGTGATCGGCGTTGTAATGTATGGGGTGGAAAGTTTCCTGGCGAAGGCCGTCTTGGAATTGCGTCCCCACTTGCGCAGAAACAGCATGCACAAGCTTTCTGAAACCTTGTTGACGAATATGTCCAAAGATGGTTTTTCAACATTTACGGAGTTTACCATGGGTCGTACCCTGAACAGTTACCTGAATTCCCCGCAATCGTTTAATGTGCTTACACAAGCAAGTTTTAACCAGCCCCTGCCTAAAAACAAGGTCAATGTTTTCTTTGTGATCGAGGGCTGTCATTCCCTGGTGGATACCGTTAGCGGACTTGACATTGTCAACCATCCATTTCCACCCGCAGAAATTCTGCGTAATTTGGATATCGTATTGGGTAAAGTACCGGTAATGGCCGTGAACCCTACCCATATACAGCAGTCCAATTTGTGCAACCATGCCTTTGCCATCCAGCTAACCAAAGAAGAGGATTTTATTCCCCGGGGCCATGGGCTCACCAATGATGGGCGAACCGTAATTCAGGGATTGTTCGATCGCGGCATTTGTGTCGACACCAAACATATGAGTTTCCAGGCAAGGCTGGAACTGCGAAACGAAATAGATGCCAACCAGTTCAATAATGTGCAGCCCCTGGTTTGTACGCATGCCGGATTTACGGGTATTCCTTTCCGCCAATGGGCCGGTTTCATTACCCGGAAAGGCAATGAAAAACAGGCCATTCACCTGGAAGTAGCCAAGACCCGGCAAATACGCAATTTACCACGCACACCCGGTGCGCCTTCGTTTAACATGACGACCATCAACCTGTTTGATGAAGAGATCGCCTGGATCGTCAGTCATGGCGGCATGATCGGACTATCCCTCGACCGCCGGATCATTGGGTATGTTGATAAACATGATACGAGACCGACTGGTCATAATCCAGACGCTCCATTCATAGTTGACAAGGAATATATTTCCCTGTCCGAATGGACCGCCCTGCAAATCCCTGATTCGGCCATCGGTAAAACGGTCAATGAAGACGATTGTATGACCATGACACACCTGGAAGAAAGCACCGAAGATTCCATTACGATCAGGAATGAATTTTTCTTCGATCATGTGCTGTTACAGCTCAAGCATTACTTACAGGTATGCATGGATGCAGGCATACCACTGGATGTGGCGCGAAAGCACATTACAATAGGGTCTGATTATGACGGACTGATCAACCCATTCATCAATATGCCTACTGTTAAAGACATGGATGATCTGAAGAAATTGATCCGGAAGCGGTTCGGCACTTTCCTGGAAAACCTGGAAGATTCAAAATTGTGGGCAGATCAGTTGGATGTAAACAGTTTTGTGGAAGACCTGTTTTATCATAATGGGGTTGAGTTTATTAAATCGAGGCTGGTGCGATAAACCTACGCTTCTTATCACACACTCAATGAATTACCGAAGGTAGTCTTTGGGGGCTGGGCCTTTGTAGTGCAGGAACTGTTGTTGGGTATATTGCATAAACTGAAAGGGCGTTTGCAGGACCTCTTCCGGTTTATATACTTTGTCGTGATCGTCGTGTACGATTATTTTATTGTCTTGCAGCCTGAAGTACAACGCAAAATAGATCACCTTCCCCGTAATGAGGCAGTAGAATTCTACCTGACCTTTATAATACATCTCCCACAGGTCGTCGGATGTGCATGCTTTTAATTGTTTCAAGCCGGTAAACCCGAAATCTCCCAGAAAGTCGGTGAAGTTGCTGCTGGTATAACACAAGCCAAATTCTAAACAGGTGTTTTCCATCGGTGCGTCTTTGATCCAGTAGTTCACATTCACCGAGTCGTCGTTGTTCACACAAAATTCAACGCCCTGCCGGTTGCTGTACATACCCAGCTGATTGTCGAGGAAGTTATAAATGGTTTGTTCTGCCTTGTTCAAGTTTATCGTTTTGTTGCCGGAATAATGTTCGCGTTTGCGGAGCATCATTCTGTATGTTGCTGAAACTGCTGCCGCGTATATGCTGTAAACTGTTCCGGCGTTTGTAAGATCTCGTTCAATTCATATTTGTTGTCGTAATCGTCCTGTACGATCATGGTATTGCCTTCCAGTGTGAAATGCAACACAAAAAAGTGCTTATCCTCTGCAATGATGCAGTAGATGGCTGCCTGGCCTTTATGATACATCTCCCAAAGATGGCGGGGTGTTAATGCTCTTAATTCATGCGTGCCGGCGAACCGGAAATCGCGCAAAAATTCGTTGAAGGTATTGCTGGTGTAGCATAAACCAAATTCTATACTTTCTTCCTGAGGTGGGTCTTTGATCCAATAGTTAACGATCACCGAGTCGTCGTTGTTCACAACAAATTCAATTCCGTTCCAATTGTTGTACACGCCGAGGTGTGCGTCGAGGAAATGATATATGTATCTACTTGTCCTGTTCATAAAAGTCTATTTGCGATAGACAATATGTAATTGACAATTTATTTCATGGGTTATCATTTTGAGCCCTGTTTAAGATCTAATCTAAATTTACCAATTTTGGGTGTTTTCTGGTCATAACTGGCATTAATCAGTCATATATAGATTTGTTTATGACCGTTATATCACACACTCAATGAATTAGCAAAATCGGTGGGTGTTATGCCGTAATACTTTTTAAAGGCGGTGCTGAATGCCCGTGGCTTTGTGTAGTGTAGCGTGATGGCTATCTCTTTTACGTCCTTGCCGGCCTCCAGGAGCTGGCGGCTGCGCTCCATGCGCTGTTTGAGTTTGTAATCGCGAATACCCATGCCGAAGGTATCTTTAAAGGCAAACTGCAATACGTTTCTGCTGATCCCATGATCGGCTGATACCTGGTTCACTGTATCGCCATTGGCGCAATGGTTGTCTAACTGACCTTTGAACGCGTCTAAGGCCTGTAATACATGCTTCCTGAATCGTTTTTCACGTTTCATGTCTGATCGGTTTAATGGAGTAATGGTCTGGACTAAGGGATATCAGCCTTCATGGAACAGGAACTGTTGCTGGGTGTATTCTGCAAACTGCATTGGCGTTTGCAATATCTCGCCCAGCTCGTATTCTTTATCATAATCGTCGCGTACGATCATTTTTGTGCCTTCGCGCCTGAAGTACAACGCATAAAAGATCACTTTCACCACAATGGTGCAGTAGATCTCTGCCTTGCCTGTATAATACATCTCCCACAGGCGCTCGGGCGATAATGCTTTTAATTGTTGCGTGCCGGCAAAGCCGAAATCACGCATAAAGTTGTTAAAGGTGTTACTGGGATACAGCAAGCCAAAATCGATATACTCTTCCAGCGGCGGGTCTTTGATGCCGTAGATCACAAAGATGCTGTCGTCGATGTTCATACAAAATTCAATCCCCTGCTGGTTGTCATATAAACCCAGGTGATCGTCCAGGAAATTGTATATGTATTTGCTTGCCCGACTCAAGTTGCCAAGTTTATGGTTTATAGTTTATAGTTGCCCTAAACCATATAGAGCTTGATAAATAGTAAGATGTTGAATGTCCAGATGGGTGTGCTTATGGCTTACAGCTTACAGCTGTATTCGTGCTACAAATCTTCCGGGGACTTCCGGCCGGAGCAATGATCCATTCCTTCTTTAAAATTAAAGGGATACCGGATATTTGTAAGGGCTTTTCTGTTTATGATTTGCCCTTTTTGCTCATAGTTTGCACTGTTTGTTACCGTTATATTAACGGCGTGCCATTAACCATTCTGTCGGACTTTCTTCATAAAAATTGCTGAAGGCATTGCTGAACGAACTGGGCGATGAGTACTGTAGAATAATGGATACTTCCTTGATCGATTTGCCGCTCTTTAGTTGATGTTTTGCTTCGCGCATCCGTAATTGTAACTTGTATTGCCCGATAGAGGTGCCGTATTTTTCTTTGAATACTTCCTGCAACAGATTACGGCTGATTCCGGCTTTGCTGGCCAGGGCGGCCGTCTTGATCCCATTGATCGGGTTTTGATCTATTTGTTTCTTGATCCCCGTTACCGCCGATGATATAAACTTCTTATAATTATTCTTGGGCATACACGCCGTTTTTATGAATGGTGGCGAATGGTATTCAGCCTTTTTATTAGTGTATACACGCGTCCACCACATTCATTCAGATGTGTTGCCAGTCTGTTGTTTTTAACAGCAGTATTGCAAGCAAGTGTCACTGTTAGTTACAAATTGTATGCTTTTACGCAATACAATTCGTATGAGCATGGATTGGGCGCTACAAATAAGCCTGTCCCCACGGACTCAGGTGTCTGTTCTCGTTACCACATGCAAGTTACTGAGCTTGTTGTTATTTTTACGATCAATCAGTTCATGTTTTGCACTATTCCTGAATGTTCGCCGTTTTGGCAAAATGTTGATACTGCGTCTGGTATAGTGGTTTCCTGCATTCCCTACCAATTGAACAGACTATCCGCTTTGTGTTCATTGAATAAAAGCACATTATATATTGAGATACGACGAGTATGTTCACCTTTATCCAAATTCAAAATAAATTTTGCAGGATAGGTGTTAATCCTAATATTTGTGCCAACTGGTGCCTATAGAACGTTTACATAATGAAAATGCGCTCCTGGAACGGGTGGCGCAAGGGGATGAAAGTGCATTTCGCGTCGTTTTCGATCATTATCGCGATGCGATCTTTGCTTTTGCCCTGAAGGTTACCCGGCATGAATCCATCGCCGAAGAAATTGTGCAGGACGTGTTCCTGAAGATCTGGATCAACCGCTCCGGTCTGGGCGACGTTCGCAACTTTGCCGACTTCCTCTACATCATTGCCCGCAACCATACTTTTAATTCCTTACGCGGCCTGGCCCGGGAAAGAAAACTGTTGCTCGATACCTCGGTCGACCTGCAGATCGCCGGCGTTTCTACCGAGGCCATTATTGTTCAACGTGATTACGATCGCTTATTGCTGCAGGCAGTTGCGCAACTACCGCCGCAACAAAAACTGGTGTATACCTTGGGTCGCCAGCAAGGCCTGAGCCGCGAAGAGATCGCCGCCCAACTGAACATTTCACCCGGTACGGTGAAGGTGCATATGGCGCAGGCGTTGCGTACGCTGAGGGCTTATTTCAAGAATCACCCTGACGGGATCTTATTCTTAATAGCAAGTATTCTGTTAACATAGCTGTAAGCCGAAAATACAGCTGCAAGCTGCACGCTGCAAGCAAATACAGTTTGCCTTTGGCGTGTGGCGTGTAGCTTGAAGCGCGTAGCTTTTTTTTCCCGAGGCTACCCCTTCTGTAAGAAACCTTGTGTCTTTAAGATAACACCATTCATCCTTTACACTATAAACTATGCCTTCCATCCGTCTGGAATATTTGTTTCGTCAATACCTTAACCAGGAGCTCAGCGCTGATGAGAACCGGGAGCTGATGCAATTATTGCAGCAACAATCGAATAATGCTGCTGTCAAGGAATGGCTCGATGGTCTCTGGAGCAATTTGACTATTGAAAACCGTTTGAGCGAATCGAAAGCCAATGCCTTGTTCAATGCGATCCTGGCTGCGGACCGCGGTGTCTCGATGCAGACCGCGCAACGTCCGGTTCGGCGATTGTTTACCGCATCGCGCATGGCTGCGGCTGCTGTACTGCTGCTGTGTATCTCCGCCGGCGCGTGGTATTTCTTTTTCAAAAAACCGGCGGCGTCCACGGTACAAAGCCATGAACCGGCACACCTTATTAATGATCTACCGCCCGGCACCAACAACGCTGTGCTGGTATTGGCTGATGGCAGCCGGATATTATTAGATAGCTCGGCGAATGACGATCTCGCGAGGCAGGGAAATACAACCATTTCGAAGAAAGACGGGCGGGTGCAATATGATGCATCTAATTCACCATTGACCATTGACCATTCACCCTATAACACCTTAACCACCGCCCGCGGCAACCAATACCAACTCCTGTTACCCGATGGCAGCAAAGTATGGCTGAACGCTGAATCATCGGTCCGTTTTCCGGTGGCCTTTCAGGGCAAGGAACGCCGGGTAGAAGTAACGGGTGAAGTATTTTTTGATGTAGTACATAATAGTAAAATGCCTTTTTCGGTGCTGGCCAATGGGGTAGAAGTGCAGGATCTGGGAACGCAATTCAATGTGAATGCATATAGTAATGAAGAAGGGGTGAAGACGACAGTGGTGGAAGGCAAAGTGAATGTCGTGAAACGTGAAACGGCAAACGTGAAACGGCAATCGGCCATTGTAACACCCGGGCAGCAAGCACAGGTGAATGATAGGGGAGCGATCAATGTAGTAAAAGATGTCGATGTAGACGCTGCCGTTGCCTGGAAGAACGGACAATTCATCTTCGCCGGCAACAATATTCAATCGGTAATGCGGCAACTGGAAAGATGGTATGATATTGAAGTGAGCTATGCACCCAATGTTTCTAAAGAAGAATATATTGGTACCATTACGCGGTTTAGCAATATCTCGGCGGTGCTGAATATGTTGGAGAGAACGGGCACTGTTCGTTTTGAAATAAAGGGTAGAAAAGTCCTTGTGAAATAGGAGGGCTGAAAACGAAAAAACCGTCCCGCATTGCAGGCGGAACGGTTGAAAGTAGTTTCAGTTTCTCATCTCAATATACAGTCTGGCATATTAATCTGTTAAAACCAAAACCAACCAAAGCTATGCATTTATTTGAAATGGCTGGCCTTGATCGTCTGCTATTATTCGGCAGGCGCAGAGGCCTTCAATTCTTGCTTTACATGAAATTGACCGCTGCTTTTATTCTCGTCAGTACTATGTGTGTTTCGGCTAAAGGGGTTGCGCAACAGGTAACCCTGCACCTGAAGAACGCCACCCTGCAGGAAACCTTCCGCGAAATTCAGCGGCAAACAGGGTATACCTTCCTCTACACCAAACAAATGGTGGAGAAAGCCCCTAAAGTTAACCTCGACCTCACCAACGCACCGCTCACCGATGCTCTGCATCAATGCCTGAAAAAACAATTGCTTGAATTCTTTATCGATAATAAAATCGTTATTATCCGTCGGAAGCCCCTTGCTCCTCCTCCTGTTTCGGCAGTGATGGAGGCGCCTTCCGACACCGGCGAAGTGCGCGGTGTGGTGCTGAATGAAGGAAATACTCCTTTGCAGGGCGCTACCATCAGCATTATTTCTTTGAACAAAACGGTGAATTCAAATGCCCGCGGCGAATTCGTTTTATCGAATCTGCCAAAAGGCAAATACCGGTTAGATATTTCCTATGTTGGTTTTAATGATTTCACCGTCTTCGTTGACGTGAACGGCAATTCCGCCAATGTAACCGCGGCGCTGAAACAGGTATTGAACCAACTCGATGAAGTGCAGGTGATGGCCTATGGCACTTCTACCAAACGCTTCAACACGGGTAGCCAGACTTCCGTTAAAAGCCAGGACCTCGAGAAGCAACCGGTCACCAACCCCATTGCGGCCCTGCAGGGCCGCATGACGGGTGTGCTGGTCACCAATGCCAATGGTATTCCCGGTTCGGGCATTACCATGCAGATCCGTGGCAACTACAGCCTGTCGAGCCGCGCCGATCCTTTGTATATTATCGATGGCGTTCCGTTCCCCGCCGTGTCGCTCAGCAACATTACCACGGCCAGCGGCGCGGTGAGTCCGTTCAACAGCATCAACCCCCAGGATATTGAAAACATCTCGGTGTTGAAAGATGCCGATGCCACTGCTATCTATGGGTCGCGCGGCGCCAATGGGGTCGTGCTTATTTCTACCAAAAAAGGAAAAGCCGGTAAAACGACTTTCGATGTGAATGCGTATTCCGGTTCCAGCGTATCCACGCGCGTGCCTGATTTTTTGAATACCGAACAATACCTCAATATCCGCCGCAAGGCTTTTGCTGCCGATAACATTACGCCCACCACTACCAACGCGCAGGACCTGTTGTTGTGGGACCAGAACGCCTATACCAATTTTCCGAAAATGATCCTGGGCAATACCGCGCCGTTTACCAATGTGCAATCTTCGGTTTCGGGCGGCAATGAGAACACCCGCTATTTGCTGAGCCTCGGTTATCACAACGAAGGGTCGGTGATCTATGGCAACAACTACGATAAACGCGTGTCGGGTCATTTGAACGTCGATCATTATTCGGTGAACAAAAAACTAAACATCAATACGTCGGTTACGTATTCGAACGATAATATTAAAACGCTGGGGAGCGATCCGTTCCTTGCCATCTATGCATCGCCTAATTTTCCGCATTACGATAGCACCGGCGCTTTGTACTGGATCCCCCGCGACGCCCAGGCCAATACGGCCAATCCCTGGAGTTACCTGAATAAAGTGGGCCGTACCTGGTCGGATAATTTCCTGGCCAATACCTCATTGAAGTATACGATCATTCCCGGCCTGAATGCTAAAGTAAATGTTGGCTTTACCAAGCTGTTTATGACCCAGCAGGTCACCATGCCTACCACGGCCTTTAATACCGTGCCTTCCATTGCGGCGCAGTATAAGAACTACGCCAGCTTTGGTAACAGCAGCGTGCAAACGTATATTGTAGAACCGCAGCTGGATTATAATAAAAAGATCGGCCTCGCTACCATTACCGCCCTGGTGGGTGGTACGGCGCAGAGCAGCAATATGAAAGGCAATTCGGTCACCGGTATCAACTTTGCCACCGACGACCTTATTGAAACCATTTCTGCAGCTGGTAGTATTTATGACCGGTCGAACACCAGCACCCAGTACAAATACATCTCCGGCTTCGGTCGCTTAACGGTACGTTGGTTAGATAAATACATCGTAAACGGAACGTTCCGCCGCGATGGATCGAGCCGCTTTGGTCCGGGTAAAAAGTTTGGTAATTTCTGGTCCATTGGCGGCGCCTGGATCTGGTCTGAAGAGAACCTCATTAGAAATTACCTTCCTGTACTGAGCTATGGTAAGTTCCGCGCCAGTTATGGTATTACCGGCAGCGATCAGATCCAGGATTACCGCTACCTGGAATTGTATGGCAGTCCGAGCATCGCCTACAACGGCAACCTGGGCTTATATGCCAACCAGATCGGCAACCCGGTGTTTGGCTGGGAAGCCAACCGCAAACTGGAAGTAGCCATGGACCTCGGCTTTTTGAAAGACCGCTTTTTGTTCTCTGCTTCCTGGTACCGGAACCGGAGCGACAACCAACTGGTGCAATCGCCTCTGCCTACGCAAACCGGTTTCGATTATTACCAGGCCAACCTGCCGGCCCTGATCCAAATGACCAGCTGGGAGTTTGAATTGAATGCCGTGAACATTACCAAAAAGAACTTCCGTTGGCAAACCACGTTCAATGTGACGTTGCCCGATAGCAAGCTGATCGATTTTCCCAACCTGGCTTCTTCTGCCTATGCACAAACCTATGTGGTGGGGAAACCGTTAAAGCTGGCCCGCGGTTATCACTACCTGGGTCTTGACCAGGCGAACGGCGTTCCGCAATTTGAAGACCAAAACAAGGACAACCTGTATAATTCCACCAACGACTATATCAACATTGGTTCGTTAAGTCCGGAGTTTTATGGCGGACTGGGTAATACCATTACCTGGAAAGGTTTTACGCTCGATGTGTTCCTGCAATTCGCGCGGCAGAACGGGTACAACGCGTACCGTGCGTTTTACTTCCCGCCGGGATACAAAGTGAATGTGCCTGATTTTTATGTTAAAGATTACTGGGAGCCTACCCATACCGATGCCACGCAACCGGCTTTAAGTACCACGGTATCGAACAGCGCCGGGGCAGGGTATGCTTTCCCGAACCGGTTCTATTATTCCGATGCCGCGTATTCCGATGCGTCGTACATCCGGTTAAAGAACCTGTCGTTCTCCTATACATTACCTAAAAAGATAACCGAAAAGATACATGCCCGGAACCTGCGCGTTTATATACAGGGGCAGAACCTGGTGACCTGGACAAAATATGAAGGGCTCGATCCGGAAACGCAGAATGCAACCCCTGTTTTAAAAACGCTGACCGGCGGTATTCAGTTAACTTTTTAATTAACTCCATATGCTTATAACAACTTACTATAAACGTTTTTTGATCACTGCAGCGATCGGCTGTATGATCACGGTGTTTTCATCGTGCAAGAAATACCTGGAGATTGACCTGCCCAAGGACAAGCTGACTTCGGAAACCGTTTTCTCCAGCGCCACCAATGCGCTGGCCGCCGTGAACGGTATGTATACGTTCGCGCTACAGCCGCGCAATTTTATTACCTACCAGGGCGATTTTTTAATGGGCCTTTCGGCCGATGAGTTTGTATATGGTTCCAACCAGTACGATGAATTCACCAACAACAATTGGGTGAGTACCAATGCCGATGTGGCCGCTACCTGGAGATTGTTTTACCAGGTCATTTACCAGGCGAATGGCATTATTGAAAAGATGCCGGGCAGTCCCGTTACCGACAGCGCGAAAGCCGTGTATATCGCAGAAGCGAAAGTATTCCGGGCCTTTTGTCATTTGTACCTGACCAGTTATTGGGGCGATGTGCCGCTGATACAAACCACCAATGTAACGGTTACAGCAAGCATAGGCCGTACGCCGAAGGTGGATGTACTGAATGCGATCATGGCCGATCTCACCGAAGCGGAAGCTGCCTTGCCCGCTGCTACAGTGCGCAATGGCCGGTTCAATAAATATATGGCAACGGCGTTGCTGGCGCGCGTAAACCTGTACCAGAAGAACTGGTCCGCCGCCGAAGCAAAAGCTACATCGCTTATCGGTAATACATCCAACTTCACATTGCTCACCGATCTGACAAAAGTCTTTTTACGCGGCAGCAAGGAAGCGATCTGGCAGGTGAATACAGCAGATAACAACTACACCTACTGGGCCAGTTTTAATGTGCCTGTCGCCACGACTACGTCCACTAAAAGTCTGAACATGGTGCGGCCGGAGTTGTACAATGCTTTTGAAATGAACGACAAACGCAAGACCAACTGGCTGGGCAGTACCACCATTGCGGGTACTTTCTTTTATTATGATTTCAAGTATAAACAACTGGTGGCGCCAACGAGTACGGCCAATATAGAAGATTATATGTTGTTGCGACTGGCGGAACAATACCTCATACGCGCAGAAGCGCGGGCGCAGCAGGATAACCTGACCGGCGCCATAGACGATCTCAATGCGATCCGCAATCGCGCGGGTATTACACCCTTGTTAGTTGGACTGAGTAAAAGCGATGTGTTACTGGCCGTTGAAAAGGAAAGAAAGCTGGAATTGTTTGGCGAAGGTTATGGCCATCGCTGGATAGACCTGGCGCGTACCGGCCGCATCGATGCCGTGCTGGGCGCTGAGAAACCGACGACCTGGAAATCAGGCGCGGCGTTGTTGCCCGTGCCGCAGAATGAGATCATTAATAATCCTGCGTTAAACCCTTAGCCGTGAAGGGTGGCTCTCCTTCTGAAGGAGGGTCACCCTTGAAGATACAAAGGTGAGCTCCCCTTTAAGAGGGGAACCCACCTTAAATCCCTCATCCCGTTAAAAGGCCCGTTAACGTATTCCTATTGAAAAACCGGTTCATTACAGCAGCAAGTTTGAAGAGAATACAGCCTCCTGGTAAAACGGGGGGCTGTGTTATAAAATTTAGGTAACTAAGGTGAGTGGGGATCGCTAGGTACTTTTATGTATCGCATGGTACGAATAACACCCTAAACGTAGGGGTTTTTAAATTGACATATATCAATTTGATGGGTTATTCTACAAATTCTAATGCGATTATAATCGATCCTGCGTTATTTTTACGCCCTGGTCTTCCAACGAACCATTAATTTCATTAAAAAGTGAATCTTGCCGGTTACAAAACCAGGCCCGGCTTTTACTATTAATACAGACGATGATAAATGGCAACATGTATTCTGATGCGGAATTGATCACTGCCATCGGAAACGGGGATCAACTGAACAACGCGATTTACTTTATTTATCAGCAGTATTCCAGTACGATTCAGTCATTCATTCTTGCCAACAGTGGTACGCCACAAGACGCGGAAGATATTTTTCAGGAAACGGTGGTTACATTCATCGACCTGGTAAAAAAGAATAAATTCCGCGGCGAGGCTGCTATTAAAACATTTCTGGTAGCCGTTGCCCGCAACCTGTGGCTGAACGAACTGAAGAAACGGGTACACAGTGGAAAGCGCGAAAAGGTATTTGAGACCAGCCGGGAGCTTACTGAAATGGATGTGAGCCAGTATATCGCCGACCGGGAAATGAAACAGCAGTTTGTAGAAGTGCTGGATAAACTGGGCGCATCGTGTAAAAAATTGCTGACGTTGTATTATTACGAGAATTTATCGATGAAAGATATTTTACATCACCTGCCATACGAGAATGAACAGGTGGTGCGCAATAAAAAATATAAATGCCTGCAATCGTTAACGGAATTAATAAAACAAAATCCCGTTATTGCCAGGCTTGTGAACCAACAGTCACAATGATACTAATATGGAAGGCCACAACGAACTTTTACTGATCAATTACCTCGACAGGACCCTGGAAGAAAGGGAAATGCGTGACATGGAAGCGCTGATCAACAGCGATCCTGAAACCCGCAAAGAATGGCAATACCTGCAACTCGCAGTGGAAGCCGTGGAATATGCAGCGTTGTACGATCAGGTGGCGGCGGTGAAAGAAAATTTTAAAACCATACAACCGGTTGAGATAATCACGGCATCTCCTAAGAAGGGATTGATTATCAGGATGCGCCCGATATTACGGGTAGCCGCGGTTTTTGTATTGGTATTTGCTGGCATTGGTTCCTGGAAATATTTTACGACCAGCGCAACACAGGTCTATGAACACACGTTTATAACATATACACTACCAACTACCAGAGGACAGGCAACCATCACCGGTATAGAACAGGCTTATCGCCTTCAAAACTGGACCAATGTAATTGCCGCCCTTAACAATTCTTCCTTAACCGACAACAAAGCCTTATTCCTGGCCGGTATGGCCCACCTGCAATTACATAATTATGCGGAAGCAAACATGTTGTTTGAACAGGTGCGCGCGAACAATACCCAAACAGGAGATGATTATTTTCAGGATGAAGCAGAGTTCTACGGAGCTTTGAGCAGCCTGGCCAGTAATAATACAAAACAGGCCATTCCCTTGTTACAAAAGATACGGGGTAATGCAAGCCATTTGTATCATGAACAGGCGTCCCGGATTGGGAATATCGACCTGGAGATATTGAAAATCAAGGGGAACAGATAATCTTAAGAAAATTTAAAAAAAAGTTACAATTCCCGGTTACGTTCTTTTCAACAGCGTTTACTAATTAATAGAACCAGCTCTTTAAATATTTTCCCTTGCACGTTCGTGAGGATTTGAATCATGATATTGGAAACCTGGGTCTCCGCCAGCTGGCGGAAGACAACAGAGAAGCCTGGATGGTTCCTTCTTCACGAATATCCCTTTACGTTCGTGAAGATCCGAATCATAATATCGGAAACCTGGGTGGCGGTTTACTGCCACAACAGAGAAACCTGGATGGTTCCCTTCTTCACGAATATCACTTTATGTTCGTGAAGATTTGAATCATAACATCGGAAACCTGGGTGGCGGTTTACTACCACAACAGAGAAACCTGGATGGTTCCTTCTTCACGAATATCCCTTTACATTCGTGAGGATTTGAATCATAACATCGGAAACCTGGGTGGTCTGTCGGTTGGCAGTTCCACAACAGAGAAACCTGGATGGTTCCCTTCTTCACGAATTATAGCTTCGCATTCGTGAGGACCGGATCATGATATCGGAAACCTGAGTATCCGCCAGCCGGCGGATTACGACAGAGAAACCTGGATGGTTCCTTCTTCACGAATTTTTTTTTACAATTCCCTTCGTGCCGATCTATATCGGGCATGATTCAGTCACATACATTTTACGCTGAACGCGAAACGCTAAACGCCAAAAGCGAAACTCAGAAAGTTTTGAATTTTTGTATTTCGCGTTTCGCGTTATGCATTAAGCGTTATGCGTAGTTCCTAAACCCTAACATGTTGATAGCACCCCTGGAAAACAACGTTTTTACCTGATTTGCACAATGATTTGTTTTCAGTCGGTAATCGGGCAGGCCATTGATGGAGCCCGGTTACCTTCTCTTTTAACGCTAAACGCCTAACGCAAAACGCGGAACGCCAAAAGCCAAAAGCAGAAAGTCTTGAATTTTGTATTTCGCGTTGCGCGTTAAGCGTTATGCTTCTTTATAAATTCTTCATCTGTTGACCACGGATGTAATCGCTAAAAAGTCGGCGTTTGACCTCAAAGGATAATGCAGAACCTGCTGAAGTCCGGAGTACACACATCAGAGCAATTTTCTTAATCCGTATTTCTGTGTTAGCTACGTCGACTTTTTTCTCCTTTTAACCCAATAGATTCCCAACAACAACAAGACTGCCACCGCACCACCACTTACAAGCAACCACCGGTTTACTGTACGCGCTTTTACCAACGGCTGCGTATCACCGGTGAGTATTAAATGCGCCCAGTATTCGGGCGTTTTATTCAATGCATGGCTATGCAGGTAATCGAGTTTTGCCTGCCGTAACGCTTTTGACTTGGTATAGCCTTTTTGCAGGTATACATGAAACTGCTGCAGAATAGCCGCCGTGGCTTCGTCATCTGCTTTCCACAAACTGTTTACAATGCTTTTACAGCCCGCGTAAGCAAAACCGCGTGTAAGGCTCAGCACACCTTCGCTGTTCACCAATACGCCATGGCCTGTTTCGCAGGCGCTGATGATCAGCAATCGCGTGGCGTCCATTTGCAAACCATATAATTCTTCCAGGTACAACGCATCGTTGGCAGGTTGCTGTAAGTTCGGGTAAAAGGCAATGAACGAACCGGTGCTGTTACCTGTATCGGCAATGGCGTGGGTGGCTAAATGCACGACGGAATATTGATTGAAGTTAGCCAGGAACTGTTGTTTGGTGGCCAGGTTACCAGTGAAGGCGCGGCCGGGTATATGGGCAATCTCCTGCGCCGAGGCGGGCAGTTGCTGCATATAGTTATAGACTGGATGCGGGAAGGCCATGCCGGTTTGCGCAAACGGCGCAAAGGCCAGGGTTTGTATAGATGTGGTAGGGGAGGTGGTGTTATTGGTTACTATAAACCGTGAGGAGAACTGGTAACTGATCTCAGTGGTCTCCAGCAATGTTTTGGCGTTGTTGCCTGCTGCTGTGGGTAACGATTCAAAAGGCAGGTAGTACAAAATATTATCGGGGATAATGATCCACTCTGTTTTGTTGCCTGCCAGCGCCTGCACCGGTTTCACCAGTTGCTCATACAACAACGCGCCATAGGGGGCGCCTTTAAACCGGCGACCGGTCAATGGGTTTTGTAAAGCGGTCAGCCATTGCCTGATGTTTTGTTGCAGGGTGGCAAATGAATCGATGCGCGCCTGTTTAAAACCGGCTTTTGTAATTACAAAGAGCTCCAGGCTGTTACCAGTGGCATAAAAACTAATGACTGCCTGTTCATTCGTAATGAATTGTTGTATATCGTTGGGCCGGGGCTGCGTTTCGCTGTATTTGAGTTTATAATACACGCTGTTCTGTTCAAGGGCATGTTGCACCTGCGCCAGTTGTATTTCCAGGGCGGCCTTCTGGCCGGCGAATGCAGCCTGGGTGGCGCTGTCGGGTGTTTGATCGCCTTTGACGCTTATCCGCGCCAGATTGTACCTGATATTTCTTTCCTGTTGCACCAGGGCGGGATCGATGCCGGATTGTTTGCGAAACCCTTTTTCTGTTACGCCGCTGTACATCACTGAGGCTTTGTTGCGTTCGGCAATGACAAAGGCCTGGTGGGCGTAATCATCGCCGGGATGCAGCGTTTGCAATTGCAGGCATACGTTTACGGCATGCTGGTATACTTGCTGGCTGTTGTTCTTTAAAAACAATTTGGCATCGTCGGTATCGTAGCTTTTTTCGATATAGCGTAATAAAGCAATAGCGCTGGTATAGGTGGCCAGGGCGGCTTTCAGGTACGCTTTGTTTTTGTGTACCTGGTAGAGCGTTTCAAACGTCGTGGCTTTTTTATAAAGGGCATCGAATAACCGGTACGAAGTAAAGGTGCCGGTAAAATTCGTAGGGTTGGCGGCGGTATTGGTATCCTGAAAATGCCCGCTGAACAGGATGATGGCTTGCTGGTAAGTGCTTACAGCGGCCTGGTATTGTTGCTGCTGCACCAGCAGATCGCCCCGGTACAGGAAATTTATTCCGGTAAACGTATTATTCGAGTAAGTTTGGTGGATCTTCTCTTGTTGTTGAAAGCGGTTGAGATAATAGTTTGCCGAATCAATATGGTGCAGCAACCCGTGCGTGTGCCCCAGTTCGTTATACACGTATGGCAGCATGGCGGT
The DNA here is from genome assembly GCA_966212235.1 of uncultured Niastella sp. GTDB lineage: Bacteria > Bacteroidota > Bacteroidia > Chitinophagales > Chitinophagaceae > Niastella. The sequence continues at coordinate 240,562 of CBIHPP010000003.1, forward strand.
ATTTACCTGGTAGAAACAGGCCAGCGCCTGTTTGTACTGGCCCATCGCTTTATAGGCGATTCCCATGTTCGTGAAGATCTCGCTGGAAAGAATTTTTTTCGAACAGAGGGTCTGATAAATGGCGATCGCCTGTTGATACAAACCCAGTTTGTAACAGGCGGCGGCGATATTGTTTTCGAAATTCACCACCCAGGTAGCGTCTCTGTCTTTACGGGGTTTTTTATTGATGATGACCAGTGCTTGTGTAAAATAGTTCCTGCTCTGTAAATAATTCCCGTTCTCATAATACAGCACGCCGAGGTCGTTGTACAACCGTTCTTTTTCGGGTATGCCGGGAAAGCGTTGCGACAGGGTTTCGGCCTGCAGCAGAAAATAACTGGCTGAGTCGAAATTGTTCAGGTGATAATAGGCAGAACCGGCATGACCGGCCACTTCGTATAACAAAGAGTCGCTCCAGTGCGGATTTCGTTTTTTGATGTGGAGGGCCTGCTGGTAGGCGCCGATGGCTTGCGTATAATTGGAGCCTACATCGAACAGGATGCCTTTGTGCAGGTGGGCGTAGAAAAGAAGGGAGTCGGGCACCATTCCCTCGTCAATGACCTGTTGGAACGTAACCAACGCCAGGCTGTCGGTGAGGTCGGTAGGGTTGGCCAGGCGGAACAACCGGTTGGCCTTGTTGTAGAGGATTTCAGGTTTCGGGTTGTCCCGACTGGTAGGGACGGGTTGCGGATTACCGGTATGGTAAGAACAAACCAGCCAGCCCGCCAGCAGCAGCCAGCTTTTCCATACAATGCCCCGAAATGTAGCCTTCACCATTTTTCCCATGGGTGGCGAAGATAAGGGTGATTGGGTAAAGTGATCGTTATTGCGACAAACCGACAATGATCAATAATGGCGGCCGGGGTTTGTCATTCGCGATCTTGTAGGTGAACATGTTCTTGCGTTTATCCGTTACTTCCTGTTGCAGGGAGGTGGGAACGTTCGACAACTTATCGTAATAGACTACCTGCACGGTGATGGTCTGAGATGCCTTTTGACTGGCATCATTTAACCGGTAAGCTATCTTTACCCGTTTGCTGTCGCCGTTTTTCAGCACAGGACCAAACAGGCCGTCGGCCAGTGATTTTTTCAGGTTAATGATCCCGCTTTTGGTACGCACGCGAAGTTTCTGGTCATTGGCCTTTTGGCCGGGAGAAGCATCATCGAACACACATTTGTTATTACCATTGCCATTGTTGTCAGGATAATCACTGTCGTCGCTGACATCACAAACAGAAGAGCCAAATGGGTGGGCATCAAAGATAGGGGAGGCGAGGGTATCGTTCTTGTCCATTACATAAATGCTGTCCAGGTACGTCATACCGCCGATGATCAGTTGGCTCACGCAGGTATCGGTGGTGTTCTTCCTTACAAAACCAATATTATAGCGTACGCCCGTTTCGCTTTTCGATAAATTGATGGAACCGCTAGACCGGTTGATGCTAAGACCTTCGGGCCAGGAAAGATACGTGCCCTGAAGGCCGATATTATTGAGGGGGTCAGCGAAAAAATCGCCGCCAGCTTTTGGCTTCAGGTAAAGGATGCTGTCCCCGTAATTAGGTGCGTTGGGGCATTGGGATGAAGTGATGGTTAAAACAGTGTTCGTACCCTTGGTAGATTCTTCCTGATCAGCGTCTGAATGATCAGTTTTGTTGCAGGCAACAAATACCAATAGCAATACGAATGGCAGCAAGACGAGACAGGTGCTTTGTTTGCTTTTCATGTAAGTTGTCGGTTTTTAACACGGGAATCCAAAGTTCAGACAAGGTTTGGTCAGGTACCAGCGTGTTTTCACCGTATTTCAACGGATAGGAATAAACAAATATTCACTTTTACGTTAATAAACACGAATATATATAATGCTGCTATTTATAGAATTGGTTTTCAAAAGTTTAAAAAGGGGTGATTATCACGAAGTTACTAAAAAATGTGAGGAATGCCGACTAACGGTTGGGTGTTACGGGTTACGGTTTCAGGTTTTTTTAATGCAGATGCCCGATCGTTGTCAAATCTCGCCTATTTTATTCATACTATTGACGTTTGACCATTTTCTTTTGATATAGTCAGATGAAATACCGGTAACAGGTCAGCGCTTCACGCGCTTTATATTAACATTTTGGAGACTAACTCACCTTACTGAATCTCCCTTTTTCTATTAACTTCATTACTCATTAACCAAAAATCTTTATTATGAAATTAAAAGCATGTTCGCTTTTTGCAGTCCTCTTTATTGCCCTTGGCAGTACCGCATTTTCAGCCGACATTCCTATTACCGGTGAACATGAAGCATGGGGTGCACCCAATTTTACCTATTATGCCACACCGGTTGTAACAGGCGCTACGTATACCTGGAATGTATATTCAGGTACTATCGTGGCGCAAAACACCGACCCGGCAGCAGGGCCGCTGTATGTCACGATCCAATGGACTACACCCGGGCTGTATCAGGACTATGTGGAGATTGCGGACAACCAGGGTAATTCAGGAAGTTTTGATGTGTATGTGGCGGTACCCCCAGGTCCGCCAAGTATTCAACAAAACCCTTTTGCACTCCAGGAGCCCACGTCCACCGTTCAACTGGGGGCGAATGTTGTGAAAGGCCGTATGTATCCAGGGCTTGATGCTGCAGGCTTCATAGAAGAAAAGCGAAGGAATGTAGCTTAAAGCGTACAAACAGCTGCACGCTTCACGCTGCAAGCTACAAGCAAATATCCCGGCTTGTCGGGATGGCTTGTTGCTTGCAGCTTTTTTATTTACAGATACAAATAGTAATCTTTCATCAGTTCCACAAATTCGGGCGTATAGGAACGGTCCTCGTGCTGGATGATCAGTTCGAAGGCGGGCGCAAAATGGTCCTGGTTCCGTGTGTAGTGCAATACCGCCCGGAAAAAGGGATGCTTCGGACTTTGTTTGATAAACAATTTTTCAGTAAGCGAGAAGTTGTTTTCGTTAGCCAGCTTATCGAAATATTCCCAGCGGTGATACGGAAGCAGGATGCCGAACGCGCCATGTGGTTGCAGGTTACCGGCAATTATCTGAATGAGCGCTTCGAGGGTAAGCTGCTTGCTATGTTTGGCGATCTGTTCGGTTTTACTGGTCGATGGCAGGTCGTTGTCGAAGAAAGGAGGGTTGGAAATAATGAAATCGTATTTCTGCGGGAAGGAATACACGCGGGCGTCGCCGTGGAATGTCTTCAGGCGGGCGCTCCAGTCGTTCTGGTGGGTGTTTTCTGTCAATTGCTCATATGCGGCCGGGTCAATCTCGATGCCGTGTATTTCGGCCTGGGAGCGTTGAGCGAGCATCATCATCAGCAAGCCGGTACCGCTGCCGATATCGAGCACCGATGCGTAGTTTGGTATTTTGGCCGAGAGCCAGGCGCCGAGGATACAGGCGTCGGTGCACACTTTCATGGCGCACTGATCCTGATGAATAACAAATTGTTTGAACTGGAAATATGTATTAGACATTAAACAGTTTGTAGTTTATAGTTTGTAGTTTGTAGTTTGTGGTTCATTCTTCGGGCATTCATTTTTTGTCGGCGACTTTCCGCATGCCGGAATATCAGGGTTTAAAATTAAAAAGCCTTCTCAAAGCGCGGTAGCAACAACAAACCATAAACCACAAACTACAAACAGTTAGTTCACCATTCAGCGCGGGCTGTAGGACTCACAGAAAGTTCACTAAACTCTCCATTGATGTATTTAAAATACCCCGTTAACGCGATCATAGCGGCATTATCGGTACAATATTGAAAAGCGGGAATATAAGTTTGCCAGTTGTTTTTCTGCCCCAGTTCTGTAAAAGCTTTGCGCAATCCGCTGTTGGCCGATACGCCACCGGCAATGCACAGTTGGTCGATGCCCGTGGTAAGAGCGGCAGCTTTCAGTTTGTTCAGCAAAATAGATACGATGCGATGCTGGATGGAAGCGCAGATATCGGCCAGGTTCTCCTCGATAAAGCGCGGGTTGGCAGCGATGTTTTCCTGCAAAAAATACAGGATGGCCGTTTTAAGCCCGCTGAAGCTGAAGTTCAGTCCGGTTATTTGCGGTTCTGGAAATTTAAACCGGTTGGGGTTACCGGTTTGGGCGTATTTATCAATGAGCGGACCGCCCGGGTAGGGAAGTCCTAACAGTTTGGCAGATTTATCAAAGGCTTCCCCGGCGGCATCGTCCATGGTTTCACCGATCACTTTGAGTGAATGCGGCGATTCGCACAAAACGATCTGCGTATGACCCCCACTGACGGTCAGGCACAGGAAGGGAAATTCCGGTTGCGGATCTTCGATCAGGTTGGCCAGCACATGCGCCTGCATATGATGCACGGCAATGAGCGGCACGTTCAGGGACAGCGCCAGTGATTTGGCAAACTGGGCGCCTACCAGTAAAGAACCGATGAGACCCGGCGCCTGGGTAAAGGCGATGGCCGTAACGGATTGTAACATCTCCTGGGCGGCCTTGTCCACCGAAGCCTCGGCTAAGGTGGACGTTGAGTCCTGATCAGTAGTCGAAAAAAGCGCTGCTTTTTGTAAAGCCGCATGCACTACTGGCACTATATTCTGCATATGGGCACGGGAAGCCAGCTCGGGCACCACACCACCATATTGTTCATGAATGGTTTGATTGGCAATAAAATTAGACAGGATGACCCCGTCGCGGCAAATAGCGGCGGCCGTTTCGTCGCAGGAAGACTCGATAGCTAAAATAGTTATGCTCACGGCGCAAATATAAAAACTGTTTGTGGTTTATGGTTTGTTGTTTATAGTTGCTGCCGCGCTTTGAGAATTCTTTACGAATTACAACAGGTTTCAGATAGTAAAGTCTGTTCGAATAAGAGAACTATAAACCATAAACTACAAACTATAAACAGATCAATAAACCACTTTTAAACAAAGAAGTACAAACAATATACAGAATTTATTTACTCCTAATCGCAACCACCGGATCCATCTTGGCTGCTATAGACGCAGGAATGATACCCGCCATGACCCCCACGATAATACAGATAGAGATGGCCAGTATTAAAATGTTGGGTGCAATAAAGACCGTAAATCCAAAAATGGCTTTGGAGGCCAGCGTTAAAATGAATACCAGGGAGAGGCCGAGTAAGCCGCCCATGATACAGAGGAAAGCGCTTTCGAGCAGGAATTCGGTGAGAATGACAGACCGTTTGGCGCCAATGGCCTTCTTCAACCCGATCTGTGACGTGCGTTCGCGCACGGTCACAAACATGATATTGGCCACGCCGAACATGCCAACGACCAGGCTCAGGATGGCGATAAACCAACCGCCCATGTTGATGCCGCCAAAGATCTCGCTGGCGAAACTGCTGAAGGCATCGATATCGTTGAGTGCAAAATCATCTTCCTGGGTAGGTTTTAATTTGCGGATGGAACGCATGGCGCCGGTAAGCTCATCGCGTAATTGTTCCATGGCCACCGTCTCCTTGCCCTGCACCATAATGATGGGATTGCTGTTCTTCTCCCGTACAATTTCTTTCATAAAACCCACGGGCATCAGGATGCTGTTATCGTATTCCCAGCCACCCACAAAACTCTTCCCTTGTTTTTTAATGAGTCCAACCACCAGGGCGCGCCTGCCCGATTTCAAAATAACGGTCTTGCCAACGGCTTTTTCGGCTTTTCCAAACAGGGTTTCGGCGATCACATAGCCCATCACCACTACATTGGAGGCATAGTCGTAATCGGCGGGTTGCAGGTAGCGGCCCATTTCTACATCCACAGGTTGTATCTTCACGAAATCTTCGCTGATGCCGTAATAGTTTATGCTGTTGATAACATCGTCTTCATACCCTACATAACTGTTATTGCTGATATTGAAGGCGACATTGGTAGCGGCCGGAACTTTTTGTTTAACCAACTGCATTTCATCGTAGGTAGGCGAGGGGCGTTTTACATATTTCCACCAGGGGTAATCGGGACCGCCGGCATACACCCATTTATCGATGTAGACGGTATTGGTGCCCAGGGCCTTGATGTCTTTTTGAACCTGACGTTCGAGACTATCGACCGTGGCCAGCACGCTGATGATGCAAAAAATGCCGAAGGCCACGCCGGTCAAAGACAACAGCGTGCGAATTTTGTGGCTTTTGAACTCCTGCCAGGTTAAATTGAGGCTACTGCCCAGAATTTCCAGAACACGGCGCATGATCAAATATAACAGGAAACAACTGATAATAAAGCAACTGTAGTGTTAAATGGTTGCTTTGGATGAAGGGTGGGGTAATTAATACACCGTCACCGTCCACGTTCTTGTAAACGTTTCATCCGCAGCCAGCTTATTGATCCCTTCTTTATCTTCCAACCGTTGATTTGTGTTTACACTATCGGCTATACCGCACCAGGGTTCTATGCAAACAAAATCGGCATTTTTAGCGGCCCAGATGCCGAAGAAAGGAAAGCCCGGATAATCGAAGCGGAACCCATGGGGTGTTTTATTGCTACCCAAAGTAACGATGGTAGATGCCATGCCCTTGAGCACCAGCGCATCTTTCTGAAACAGTGTTTTCGACAGTTTCAATCGGTTGGTATCTTCTAATAACGGCAAGGGTGATTGTTCAATCAATCCATCGGCTGAAATGGGCCAGCGCGGCGCTGTTTCTGACTGATCAAACTGTAAATAGTAATCGGTATACGCCGTACCTGGTACCAGCGGTAATTTAAACGCCGGATGAGCCCCTACTGAAAAATACATGGTATCTTTCCCTGCATTCACCACTTCATAGGCAACGGCCAGCGCATTTTCAAACAGGGTATACCGGATCCTGAACTCAAACATAAACGGATATATCGTGTGCGTTTCCGCATCGCTGCGCAACAGGAACGTAATGGTATCGGCGGTCTGTTCTTCCACCGCAAACTGCTTATCGCGGGCAAAGCCATGGCGGGGCAGTTGGTACGATAGATCATTGTAGAAGTAGGTATTATTTTTTAAGGTGCCTACTATAGGGAACAGGACCGGAGAATGTTTGCCCCAAACAGCAGGATCGCCATGCCACAGGTAATCTAACTCATGCTCCTTATGAAACAATTGTGTGAGCTCGGCGCCTTTGGCTTTAATGACTGCTTTGATTTGTTGATTTTCTATGGTAAACATGGCCGAAAGATACAGCAACTTAAAATTATTATTAACATGGAAACCTGGGATATAATTACAAAACTCTTAATTGCCGTCCTCATCGGTGGTATCATTGGCGCTGAAAGGGAATACCACAACAAATCGGCCGGACTGCGCACGCTGATGCTGATCTGCCTCGGCTCAACGCTGTTTACGATGTTTTCCATGGAGATCGGGGAAGGAACCTCTCCAGACCGCATCGCCAGTAACATTGTAACAGGAATCGGATTTGTAGGCGCCGGCGTTATATTCATGGGCGGAACCGGAATCAACGGCGTTACCACAGCAGCTACCATTTGGGTAACGGCGGCATTGGGCGTTGGTGTTGGCGCCGGACACCAGTATATCTCTCTACTGGGTTGTATTGTGCTGATAGCTATACTACAGGCATTCACCCGTATTGAAGATTTCATCGATCGCATTAACCGCGTTCATACCTATAAGATCACGGTCCCTTACCATGATCGGGTGTTTGAACAATATGAAGTCCTGATGAAACAATACCATCTTACCTATAGAAGAGGTACGCAGAAGCGGGAGCAGCAAACCTTTTCGGCCACCTGGGATGCGGAAGGCGCTAAAAAGGATCATGCGGCCTTTATCAACCACATGCTAAATGACGCCGGGGTAGAGAAGTTTGAATGTTGACGGAAGTGCAGTTATTGTTTCATGGAAGTCGTGTTTACACTCCGGGCGCCGGCTGGCGATAGGGTGTAAAAATTTTATCATTGAAACCACCTTTTTTCTTAAAATTCTCTACCTGTTCCTTCAGCTTTTTTAGTTCGCTTTTAGAGAGCAGGTATTTGATCGGTATATAGCCTGAAGCAATACAACCCATTCTGGCAAATGTCCTTTCGGAAGAGCGGCGGATGGTTTTGAACAATTGTTTTTCTTCTTTAGAAATCGGTTCGCCCAGTTGTTCCAGAATGAACAGGCAAAGCGCCCCATGTAATCGGCGGGTAGGGTTGAACGACCGGCAGTTCCTGATAATGCCGGCATGGTCGCGGTTGATAAGCATTGGCCGGTAAACCTGGGCTGTTATGGGATCTAGAAATTTTATACCGCCCCGTACTTTACCTTGTAAGCCATCTTCTTCTGTAGCAACCGCAGGGTCAATGAGCGGGTCAAATAATTCATCAAGGTAATCATACATACCGATTGAGTCTTCAAACAGGTCGTGCCAGGTGAAGTCGGTTTTGTTTATGCTGTTATAATCGTTCACCATGCGGACTGCATAAGTGGTGTCAACATATCTGAACAACGTATCGCTGTAATCTGTAATGTTAGCGTAAGCCACCCGTTCATCTTTATAAGTAAGATTTACAATTATATGATTGTCGCTGATTTCATTACGGGAATGAGTGCGATACCGGTAATAGTAACTGAACATGTTGAGGTTTAGAAAGGCGGTGGTATCCATGTATTTGATCATACTGCTATCTACATATGATGCATGTTTTTGTAATGCCAGCCTCACCCGGCTGGTGGAAGACACATTTTCCCGAACGTCCCGGATCAGGTCATCGAGTGTTTGGGCACGTGCTACTGTGAAGAATGTGAGTGAGATAGCAATGAAAGCTACTATTTTCATGGAATAGGCTATAAGTTTACGGTAAAGCTATTTCCTGCCGGCCGATTTTCATAATGAAAAGGTGTTAATGTGCCGCTAAAGCGAAAACAGCTAATTGACTATTCGCTTCAATAATCCCCTGCTAAACCTTAACTTTGCGGCACTTTTCAGGTGTTGTAATACACCTAAATGGATTATAAAACAATGAAATACAATAACGAAATTCATAAGCGACGCACCTTTGCTATTATTTCGCATCCTGACGCCGGTAAAACAACCCTCACCGAAAAGTTCCTCCTGTTCGGGGGCGCCATTCAAACGGCGGGGGCGGTAAAAAGCAACAAGATCAAAAAACACGCGACCAGTGACTTTATGGAAATTGAGCGCCAGCGTGGTATCTCGGTGGCCACGTCGGTCATGAGTTTTGAATATAAAAATACCCTCATCAACCTGCTCGATACGCCTGGTCACAAGGACTTTGCGGAGGATACTTACCGCACCCTGACGGCGGTGGACAGCGTTATCCTGGTGATAGATAGCGTAAATGGGGTAGAAGCCCAGACCCGCCGCCTCATGGAAGTATGCCGCATGCGCGATACCCCGGTGATCGTATTCATCAATAAAATGGACCGTGATGGTAAGAACCGGTTCGACCTGCTGGAAGAAATTGAGAATGAACTGAAGTTATCCCTGCATCCCATGACCTGGCCCATCAACAGCGGAAAGGATTTTAAAGGGGTGTACAACCTGCACGATAAAAACCTGGTGCTCTTTACGGCCAATACCAAGGCCATGGACGAAGATGCGGTGCAGATCTCAGACCTGGGTCTGCCATTGCTCGATGACAAGGTGGGGGAAAAAGACGCCGCTATTTTGCGGGAAGACGCCGAACTGCTCGAGGGCGTGTACGGCGAACTGCCTGTGAACAATTACCTGAACGGCAAAGTAGCGCCGGTCTTCTTTGGCAGTGCCATCAACAACTTTGGGGTAAAGGAAATGCTGGATACGTTTATTCGTATTGCACCCGTTCCGCGGCCCCGGCCAACTTCAGCGCGCGATATTTCGCCGCAGGAAGATAAGTTCTCCGGCTTTATCTTTAAGATCCACGCCAACCTCGATCCCAAACACCGCGACCGCATCGCCTTTTTACGGGTGTGCAGCGGCCGGTTTGAACGCAATAAATATTTTCATCACGTTCGGCTCGACAAGGACGTGCGCTTCAGCAACCCCTATACTTTCATGGCTCGCGATAAGGATGTCATTGAAGAAGCTTTTGCGGGCGATGTGGTGGGTTTGTTCGATACCGGCAATTTTAAAATAGGCGATACCCTCACCGAAGGCGAAGAATTTTATTTTACCGGCATTCCTTCTTTCTCTCCTGAAATATTTAAAGAGGTAGTAAATAAAGACCCGATGAAAACCAAGCAATTGGAAAAGGGCTTGTTGCAGCTGACCGATGAAGGGGTGGCGCAGTTGTTTACGCAGTTCGGAGGGAATAAAAAGATCATTGGCTGTGTGGGCGACCTGCAGTTTGAAGTAATTCAGTACCGCCTGTTACAGGAGTATGGCGCTTCGTGCGAGTTCAGGGCCATGCCTTATTACAAAGCCTGCTGGATCACCAGCGCCGATCCTAAAAAGCTGGATGAATTCACCCGCTTTAAATCGAACAACATCGCTACCGATAAAGACGGTCACCTGGTATACCTGGCGCAAAGCGAATGGTTCCTGAATACCGAGCGCACCAACAACCCCGATATCGAATTTCACTTTACGAGTGAGATACATAAAGAAGCTGTATAAATGGTTTGTGGTTTTTGGTTTCTGGTTTGTAATTTATAGTTGCTGCCGCGCTTTGGGAAAGCTTTATTAATTTTTACAACCTGATTTTCCAGCATGCAGAGAGTTGCCAGCAAAAATTGATTGCACGAATTAAAGAACCACAAACCATAAACAACAAACGATAAACTTAAACACATGACCTCGAACCACGAACTTAGTACATCGCTTCTATGATAATATTTGAAACCGACAGACTGGTTGTTCGTCGCTATACACCGGCTGATAAAGATAATTTTTACCGGTTGAATGGCGATCCGGAGATCATGCGATACATAAGGGCCGCCAAAGATCCCCAGGAATGCGTCGTTATTTTAAAGCGGAATATTTCATTCTACGAGCAACGTCCCATGATGGGTCGTTGGGCCATGATAGAAAAAGCCTCCGGCAATTTTATTGGTTCCTTTGCCATTATTCCGGTTGAAACGGTTGACCACAGCCGTCATGCCGAAATTCAGATTGGTTATGCTTTATTAAAAGAATACTGGGGAAAGGGCTTTGCCACCGAAAGCGCGCTGGCCGGCCGGCAATATGCGTTTGACGAAATGAAGCTGACCCGCATTGTGGCGATCACCGAAGTTGAAAACATTGCTTCGCAGAAAGTATTGCTACGGAGCGGATTTATACAGGAACCTAACATTATGGAGGGCAATAAATCCCTTTGTTATTTTGCCAGCGAAAATCCCAATGCCGTTGAAACGCAACGGTTTCATTTGTTTCCACTTACCATAGGTCAATTGGAGTCATACCTGAAGGGGAACGACGAGTTGGAAAAAGCCCTGGGCCTTACCTGTTTTGGCCGCACCGTTGATTCGCAGGTGCAGGACCGGGTAAGGAACGTAACGTTACCTGCCATGAAACAAGCCGGCGCCGATTATCTCTTTTATACTTTCTGGCTGGTGGTTGATGATCAAAGCAAAATGATTGTTGCTGAAATGGGATTCAAAGGTCCGCCAACCAATGGTGGACAGGTAGAGCTCGGGTATGGCACCATGCCGGGCATGCAGAACAAAGGCGTTATGACCGAAGCGGTGCAGGGCATGTTGCAATGGGCTGCCAGCCGTGAGGATATCAACCAGGTGCTTGCCGAAACCCATATCTCCAATTTACCTTCTATTAAAGTAATTCAGAGAAATGGGTTTGAACAATTTGAGCAAAAAGGGGAGATGCTGTGGTGGCGATTTAAAACTCCGGATTAACCCCCGTATAATTCTGTGGCGTTATCTTCTTCAACTCCTTCTTGATCGTTGCAGACACTTTCAACCCGTCAATAAACTCGTGAATGGTTTCCTGGTTGATGCCATTCTTGCCACGTGTTAATTCTTTCAACGCCTCGTAAGGCTGTGGGTAATTTTCGCGGCGTAAGATGGTTTGAATGCCTTCCGTAACAACTGCCCAGTTGTCTTCCAGATCGGTATTGATGGCGCTGGTGTTCAATACCAGTTTGTCTAACCCTTTTTCAATAGATTTTATGGCAATGACGATGTGCGCAAACGGAACGCCGATATTACGTAATACGGTAGAGTCAGTGAGGTCGCGTTGCAGGCGGCTAACCGGTAATTTGGCAGCCAGGTGTTCGAGCAGCGCATTGGCGATACCGAGATTGCCTTCGGCATTTTCAAAATCAATGGGATTTACTTTATGCGGCATGGCGCTGGAGCCTATTTCGCCCTTCACCGTGCGTTGCTTAAAGTAATTCATGGAAATGTAGGTCCATATATCGCGGCAGAGATCGATCAAAATGTTGTTGATGCGCTTCATAGCATCAAAATGGGCCGCCAGGTTATCGTAGTGTTCAATTTGCGTGGTGAACTGCTGGCGTTGCAAACCCAGTACGCCTTCTACAAATTCATTGCCCAGTGCTATCCAGTCTTTTTCCGGAAAGGCAACGGCATGGGCGTTGAAGTTACCGGTAGCGCCGCCAAACTTGGCGGTAAAGGCCACCTGTATCACCTGCTCAACCTGGTTGCCGATACGCTCTACAAATACCATGATCTCCTTGCCCAGCCGGGTAGGACTGGCGGGTTGACCATGGGTATGGGCCAGCATGGGCACCTCTTTCCAATCGGTGGCCAGTATTTCCAACTGGCGGTTGAAATTCAGCAGGGCTGGCAGGTATTCGTTCTCAATGGCGTGTTTCCATGAAAGGGGAATGGCCGTGTTATTGATGTCCTGCGAGGTGAGTCCAAAATGCACCCATTCCTGGATGGCTTCGGCATCCATCGCGGCTAATTTTTCTTTCAGAAAATATTCCACGGCTTTTACGTCGTGGTTGGTGATCTTTTCGGTGTCTTTTATTTTGCGGGCGTCGTCAACTGAGAAGTTCTCGCAGATCTCCTGCAACGCATTTTTTTGCGGGGCAGTAAGGGCAAAGAATTTTTTATCGGCCAGAAAGCGCACATACTCTACTTCTACCAGCACGCGGTATTTGATGAGGGCGAATTCAGAAAAATAATCGTCTAAATGTTGTACCTGGTGGCGATAGCGTCCGTCAATCGGTGAAATGGCCGTAAGTGCGTTTAGTTCCATGAACGTGTTGTTTATTAGGGCTCGTCTAGTACCTTTGTTGCCGCAAAATTAAATCAATTGAATAAGATTAAGGTTGGAATTGTTAATTATCTCAATACGAAGCCTTTAATATATGGAATTCAGCAGTCGCCGGTGGCAGAAAACCTGTTATTGATCGAAGATTACCCGGCCAATGTGGCCAAAATGCTGAAAGAAGGTTCAATTGATGTGGGCCTGGTGCCGGTGGCGGTGATCCCGCATTTACAGGAGTATCATATTATAACCGATTATTGTATAGGTTGTACCGGTCCGGTGGCGTCTGTGGCCATTTTTAGTGAAGTTCCGATCGAAAAGATCGAAAAAGTACTGCTCGATTACCAAAGCCGCACCTCCGTGGCGTTGGCTAAAGTGTTGCTGAGAAAATACTGGCAAATAGAACCTGAGCTGATAGACACAAAGGCCGATTACCGGGGCGCTATCAAAGGCACAACCGCCGGGGTGGTTATTGGCGACCGCGCGCTGGAGCAACGGAAAGTGTCTCCCTATATTTATGACCTGGGTGAAGCCTGGGTCGATTTTACAGGTTTGCCCTTCGTATTTGCCGCCTGGGTAAGTAACAAGCCCCTGCCCGCGGATTTCATTGCGGCGTTCAATGAAGCCAATAAAAAAGGGCTGGAAAATATAAACAATGTGGTGGCGGGCATTCCCTACAACGTGTTTGACCTGCACAAATATTATACGGAGCATATCAGCTATGAGCTGTCGGTTGCCAAAAGAAAGGGGCTGCAGCAATTTTTATCTTTCATTAACGAAGAAAGAGTTGTGATAAAAAGCATCCCCTGAGCTGCAATGATCACATTTGCTTTTCTCCGCCAGTTGGCGGAGGCAGAGGGTTACACGTCTATTGCCAAAACTGCACGCTTTTGCCCACATTCTGCACACTTATCGGGTTTTTTATTATATGTGACCGGCTTTGTTAATTTTGAAGGTTAAAACCTTTAAACGTAACATTAATAGCATGAAAAAAGTCATTGTTAGTTTATTTGCCATTTCCTCAATGGTGGCCTGTACCAAAGAATGTGACAAATGCGAAACCAAAGATTGTGAACCGAACCCCGATTCAACGTATACCTGCAAAACAGACTTAGCCAAAGGTTTACTGGCTTATTATCCCTTCAACGGCAATTTTAATGATGAAAGCGGTAATGGCAATACAGCCACTGCGAAAAACGGCGCTTTTCTCACAACCGATTTTCTGGGCAAGGCCGATAAATCTGCCGGGTTCGATGGTTATGATGATTACCTGATCGTACCGGGCAGTAGTAAATTGAATGCAGATACGATAACGATTTCTTTTCAAGTGATGGTGAACACCATGAGCCGCAGACATGTGACCGTAAGCAGAATTAATTTTCAAACCGGGGAATCGCTGGCATACGGAATACATCATAGTCTGGTTACGGATAATAAATGGGGCTTCGGCGTAGTTCCCGGAACGGATGCCTGTTCAAAACAGTATGCTTACGATCCGGGCGGCACTGTTTATGCCAATGGGCCTATTGTACCTGGCAGATGGTATAATGTAATAGCTTCATTTGTGAATGGTGTTCAGAAAATATATGTTGACGGGGTGCTGCAATCTTCAACCACAAGAACATTTACAAAAGTTAAAAAATGTGATAGCGGCGACCTCATGATCGGCGGCTGGTGGAAAGCTGATATTGTATCCATTGACGGTAAACTGGATGAAGTTCGATTGTATAACCGGGCACTGAGCGATTGTGAGATCAACAAACTCGCAGAGACATTTAAGAATTGATCAGAAAGATAAACAAAGAAAAGGCCCCCGATGCATCGGGGGCCTTTTCTTTGTAGATGGACGTATTTGTTAAACCGGCAGCCGGCTTACCCATAAAAGATAAAGCGCCTTACACGATTATTATACAAATTGATAGCTTGTAGCTTGCCACTTGTGGTTTCAACTACTTTACCGCACCAGTATCAATGTTCCCGTACGTTTTATGGGTCCGCAAAAGGTTTTGGCTTTAATTACATACACATAACCGCCGGCCGCACCTGGCTGGCCTTTGAAACGGCCATCCCAGCATCCCATAGCATTTTTTGTGCTAAATACTCTTTCGCCCCAACGGTTAAATATGGCGAATTCTTCGATGACAGCACCGCCCCAGCTTTTCACACCAAAACAATCATTGCGGCTGTCGCCATTGGGCGTAAAAGCATTGGGTACCTCGAATATTACTTTCCCTTTTGCCGTAACATTCACCGTTACGCTATCCACAGCAGCGCATCCGTATTGATTGGTACCTGTTACCTTGTAGGTAATGGTAGTGTCGGTGGTGCTAACGGGGTTGGGCATGGTGGTAAAATCGAGACCGCTGGCCGGTAACCACCTGTAGGCATTACCTGCTGAACCGGTCGCATTCAGTTGGGCCGAGTGTATGATGCAATCGATATCATTTGTTTTCTCCGCGGTTACCGTGGGGGTGGGGTTTACGATAACACGTACCGCAATGGTGGTGTCGCGGTTACAATTACTTTCAGTCATATAAACCTGGTACCAGGTGCTAGTATCGGGTGAGGCAACGGGTGAAGCTTTGGTAGCGTCATCCAGCGAACCGGCAGGGCTCCACAGGTAGGTATGTCCGCCAGCGGCCTTTAATGTCACCGAGTCGCCGCGGCAAATGTCGGGGTTGAGGCCCAGGGCCGAAAAACGGTGGATGCGTAATGCAACATGTACCGTATCGGAATAGCTGCATTGATTGGCATCCGTTACCTGCACGGTGTACCTGGTATCCGCGGCGGGCGTGGCCATGGGATTGGCAATGGCCGGGTTATTCAGGGTAGCGGCTGGCGTCCAGGTATAGGATGCCATGCTGCTGTTCGCCGCTAGCTGAACCGGAGTGCCCGGACAGGCAATAACATCGTGATTGCTGATAACCGTTGGTATGGGGAACACGTTCACTGCCACGGTATCTTTTGCTGTACATCCGTTCACGGTAGTACCGGTTACTATGTAATTTGTATTATTAACGGGGGTAGCTATGGGATTGGCGATAGCTGTATTCGTTAAACCGGCAACCGGCGTCCAACTCCAGGTAACGGCGCCGCTTGCCTGTAATTGAACCTGCCCGCCTTTACAGATGGTGGTATCAATATTCGCCCGTACAACAGGCGTATCTACTGAAATGATAACGCTATCGCGTTGTATAAATACCGGGGCGAAAGAAATATCATCGAGTGCGAAATCATTGCCGGAAGCCACTGTATTCTGGTTAACGACAGATATTATAGCGGTGGTATTATTGCCCGAGTTCCAGGTCTCATAAAACTGCTCCCAAATACAACTCGAGACATTGGATTGAAAAATGTTCCCTATTGGATATCCATTAATGGAGAATTGCAGCCTCGCCGGGTTACTGGTCATCACATTCACATTCAGGTTCTGCAACCAGGCCGAAAATGCATAATTGGTATTGGGTGTTACTGTAATAGTGCTGCTCCACACATATTCATTAGCAATGGGCGAGCCGTTTACCAACAGCATATTGCCGGTGCCGGTAGTGTGGTCGTGGCAGGTACCAAGTGAAGGATTCCATGCCTGCGGATTGGCTCCTATAAAATATTGTCCTTCGGTTACATTAGGATTGGCGAAATTATATTTTGACGTAAAGCCGGTATTGCCATTGGTAAAGTCACCATTGGTAATGATGTTATTGCCGGTGACTTCCGCCGTATAGTAATAGGTCATTTTCCCTGGTGTGGAGGTAATCGGGTTTTGTGACGCCGGGCTATTGAGGTACGTAGTGGGCGACCAGCAAAAGCCCAGGGCCGGCTGGGCGCGCAATTGTTTGGTGCTATTGAAACAAATGGTTGTATCGGGTGTAAGGATCAGATTGCTGGTGGTTACATCTATGGAAATTACTTTGGTGATCGTGTCTTTACAGACGCCGCTTTCTATGCCGAACTTCACGGTGTAATTCGCGAAACCAGGGTAGGGGTGAACCGGGGTAAAGCTGCCGGTAGTCGTATTGCCATCGCCAAAGTCCCAGTATGGATTCTGTAAATTGGTTCCAACCCCAAAGAACTGAACCGACAGCGGATTACAGATATCCTGTTTGTAATAGAAGTCGGCCGGTATTCTGCGTATTTCAACAAGTACCGTATCGGAATAGCTGCATTGATTGGCATCTGTTACCTGCACGGTATACCTGGTATTTACAGCGGGCATGGCCATGGGATTGGCAATGGCCGGGTTATTCAAAGTTGCGACTGGCGTCCAGGCATAGGATACCATACTGTTGTTCGCCGCCAGCTGGGCCGGGGTGCCCGGACAAGTAATAACGTTGTGATTGCTTATAACTGTTGGTATGGGGAACACGTTCACTGCCACCGTATCTTTTGCTGTACATCCGTTAAGGGTAGTGCCGGTAACTATGTAAACGGTGCTGTCAGTGGGGGTAGCTATGGGGTTGGGAATAGATGTATTCGTTAAACCGGTTGCCGGCGTCCAGGACCAGGTAGCGGCGCCGGTTGCATGTAATTGAACGGGACGGCCTAAACAGATCGTGGTATCCATGTTCGTTCGTACTACAGGCGTATCTACTGAAATGACAACGCTATCGCGTTGTATAAATACCGGGGCAAAAGAAATATCATCCAATGCGAAATCATTGCCTGAAGCCAGGGTGTTCTGGTTAACTACAGATATTATAGCGGTGGTATTATTGCCCGAGTTCCAGGTCTCATAAAACCGCTCCCAAATACAACTCGTGATATTACTCTGAAAAATGTTCCCTATTGGAATTCCATTAATAGAAAATTGCAGCCTGGCCGGATTGCTGGTCATCACATTCACATTCAGGTTCTGCAACCAGGCCGAAAAGGCATAATTGGTATTGGGTGTTACTGTAATGGTGCTGCTCCACACATATTCATTAGCAATGGGCGAGCCGTTCACCATCAGCATATTGCCGGTGCCGGTAGTATGGTCGCGGCAGGTACCAAGTGAAGGATTCCATGCCTGCGGATTGGCTCCTATAAAATATTGTCCTTCGGTTACATTAGGATTGGCGAAATTATATTTTGACGTAAAGCCGGTATTGCCATTGGTAAAGTCACCATTGGTAATGATGTTATTGCCGGTGACTTCCGCCGTATAGTAATAGGTCATTTTCCCTGGTGTGGAGGTAATCGGGTTTTGTGACGCCGGGCTATTGAGGTACGTAGTGGGCGACCAGCAAAAGCCCAGGGCCGGCTGGGCGCGCAATTGTTTGGTGCTATTGAAACAAATGGTTGTATCGGGTGTAAGGATCAGATTGCTGGTGGTTACATCTATGGAAATTACTTTGGTGATCGTGTCTTTACAGACGCCGCTTTCTATGCCGAACTTCACGGTGTAAGTTGCGAAACCAGGGTAGGTGTGTACCGGGGTAAAGCTGCCGGTCGTTGTATTGCCATCGCCAAAGTCCCAGTATGGGTTTAGTAAATTATTTCCAACCCCAAAGAATTGAACCGACAGTGGATTACAGATATCCTGTTTGTAATAGAAGTCGGCCGGTATTTTGAACCCCGGGGTAATGTTTATTGTATCGGAGCCCACGCAGCCATTGGCCAGGGTAACCTGCACATAATATTTTCCAAAATTGTTCACGGTGAATGTTTGACCCGTGGAGCCATTCTGCCACAGGAAAGTGGCGCCGGCATTACCTGCATCCAGCACAAAATTACTGAATGCGCATACGGCCGTATCGGCCCCAATATTCACTACCGGGGCGGTATAGCTTACGATCATACTATCCCGGTTGCTGCACCCAAACCGTTCCATTTGTACCCAGTATGTACCCGGCGTATTTACAATGATGGAATCTGTGGTAGCGCCGGTATTCCAGGTATACTGCGCATACTTTACCCCGGTACCGATCTTGATACTGGTACCGGTACAAATATTTATAGTCTGGGTTGGCGTGTGCGTGAGGGCCGGCATTACAACTACCTGCCTGCAATAAGCCGTTTGCGTAGGCAAACCGTCATCCACCGTTAAATTAATATTGTAGGTGCCGGGTGTGTTGTACGTTACCGGAGCCGGGTTTTGATCGGTTGAACTGGAAACACTGGCGTTGGTACAACCCTGAAAACGTAACCGGGTGATGGTATTATTGGAAACATTCGTTATAAAGGCATATACATCGTCGTTTACCCTAAACAGTTTTGAAATGGAATGGGGGAAGTTCAGGTTGCCGAGATTGCCCAGCGAAGTAAGGGTTGGCGCCGTAGTGAGATCGTTGTTAAAATTAAGCCTGACGATGTCATTCGTGCTGGCATTTCCATTGACAGCGAAACCAAGGACCTGTCCGCAGAATTTCATAATGGTAAAGTCGCGGGGATGCTTTAACACATTGCCCGGGTTACCCAGGTTTACGGCTGTGGGCGTGTTTAACAGGGAGGCCCCAAAATCAAGCCGGGTCAATGAGGAAAGCGTACCAATCCGTTGGTTATCGCCTCCATTGGTAATAAATACCCGCCAGAAGCCATTGTCATTAATGGCATGAATACCTGTGGGGTACTGTAACCCGCCAATGTTGCCCAGGTTTACGCCGGTAGGAGTATTGTTGAAGCTGTTGGTGAAATTAAAACGGGTAATGGTATTCCCCTCCGCATTCACTGTAAAACCGTACCAGTTGGCCCCTTCTTTAAAAACATGGAGGTCGATGGGTTGGTTCAGGTTACCAATATTACCCCAGTCGGTAGGAACGCCGGGGCTGTTAATGTTGGCGCCGAAATCGATCTTTACGATCCGCGGCACTGTTCCGGCAGGTGCGCTACCCCCTACAATAATCGCATACCATTTGCCTTCATTCTGCACTACCTGTATGCCTTCGCTGCCGGTGTTTTGCAATAGACCGCCATAATTACCCAGGTTTACTGCCGTAGGTGTATTGAGTAAGCTATTCCCGAAATCGAGCCGTATCAGACTGGCTGGGTTAAAGTTTACGGTAAAACCATAATAATTGCCATTGGAGTACGCATAATCTATGAATACAGGCATTGAAAGCAAACTGTTGGGATTGCCCATATTGACCGCTGCAGGTGGTGTATTTAGATCGCCTACACAAAAGTTCCAGTAATACGACGAAGCACCGGCCGTTGTGTTGTTGATGGTTACCGGCGTATTCACGCAAACCGTATCGGGCGTTGTAAAATTTATGACCACCTGCTTACAGGAATCGGGTGTTAATGCGCAATTGGAGTTGGTGGCATTCAACGCAGCGCTACCTGTGAGGGTTGCATTCCAGGTGGCATTGCCCTGTTTGTTGATCAGGTTGTCGAATGTATAATAAGCCTGCAAACCGGGTTGGGTGGTGGGGGTAGGCAGGCTTGTAATCATATTGCTCCGGATCTCGGCCTGCGACCGCACTACATTCCAGATGCGTACTTCATTGATATAACCGACGAATTGGGTTGGTAAAACGTTCGCGGAATAAAGTCCAACCCGGGTTTGCAGGTTGTTCTGGAACAGGGTGCCGGTGGCAGCTACCTGGCTCATTAAAAAACCATCGCGATAAAACTTCAGGGTGGCGCCGTCGTACGTAAAGGCCACATGGTAGGTTTTATTCAATTCACTTTCACAAATGTCCGGTGTTCTGAAATACCCATTGCTGGTGGTGATCTCCGCGTGATTGGGCCGCAACAGATAATTTACATCCGTGGGGCCGGTATGTTTTGAAACCAGGTCACCCGCATATAAAGGGCCGCCTGAATAAGGAGTAGTTCTGTTGTACTGTGCTTCAACAGTGATCTTGTCACCCGGCACATCCAGGTCGCCGATGTTCACATAGGCCGGTTGGGCATTTAATTGCAGCCAGTTGGTACAGTTTTGGGTAAATGCATTTACAAACAGGAAGCTAAATAATACAGCAGTTAATAAAGATTTCATCAGGTCTTGGGGGTTAAAGGCGCTACTTCATTGTCCCTTATCGTAAGGAACAAATGAGGGTTTTCAAAAATGGATAAATATATAGTTAAATTGTAATGGTGCCCCAATTACCTGATAACCGTGCAGAATTGCCAATAAGCGTGTTGTTTTAGCCGATAAGTGTGTAAATGGAATTAGCTGATCAACATCAATGGCCCTTGTTTTGTGAAGTAAGAGCTACTTCTTATTTATTCGCATGAGCAGTTTAATGAGTATCCATGCAGCCGCCATGCTTACACTAAAAAAAACAACCATTTTGCGGGCAGCGATATAGGCGATAGTAATGAGGGTTTGCATAAATGAAACATCATACAGCTGTTTTAAATAATGTTCCATTCTTTTAATATTATTCTTGGTGACCCCATAATAAACGGCAAATTTCCGGAACCATAATGCCCTGTCCTTTTTCGAAGCAACCCTTAGCAGGGCAGGCAGCTGCCGTTCGATCACTATTTTCTGCAGATCAAAATTGTAATAGCCGTATAAAGAGGTAAGCGATTGGGCATGCAGCCGGTAAAAATACAGGTCGTGGCGGTTGAGGTAATAAAACCGGGTAACGGTCAATGCGCGGATAAAGAAATCATAGTCTTCAATCAAAAAGGCTGAAGCATCATAGCCTTTTAACTGGTGGTGTATGCCGGCGTGATACAAAAAGCAGGCGCCGCAGCCTTTCCAGGTAACCATGCTGTCATTCACATCACCGAATGACATGGCGCCAGTGACCTTGCCGTTATCATCGATCGTTGTATAATTGGCATATACCAGGCCATAGGCGTCATCCGATTCAAGCAGCTTTACCATTTCTGCCAGTGCTGTGGGCGCATAATAATTGTCGTCAGACGTCCAGGTAAAATATTTTCCGCTGGCTGCCTCGAAGCCGGTGTTCAATGAAAGGGGGAGCTTTTTATTCTTTTCATTCCTGATAAACCTGATGCGGTTGTCTTTTTGCGCAAAAGTGCGTACGATATCAGGCGTGCTGTCTGTAGAGCAATCATCAACAATGATGAGCTCAAAGTTTGAATAGGTTTGCTGCAAGCAGCTTTCGATTGACTGGGCTATATATTTTGAACCGTTATAAGTAGGCAAAACGATGGAAATCAGCGGAAACTCCATTATAATAACTGTTTTAATTGCTTAATGACGCTGGTAGCGGTAGAACCGTCGCCATATGGGTTGATGGCATTTGCCATTTGTTTATATATTGCCGCATCCCTGAATAATTCGGCGACGTTGTTTATAATATCTTCTTTGCTGGTGCCAACCAACCGGGCTGTGCCGGCTTCAATGCCTTCAGTACGTTCCGTAACATTTCTCATCACCAGTACCGGTTTTCCCAATGCCGGCGCTTCTTCCTGGATGCCACCTGAATCGGTCAGTACCAGGTAGCTTTGCGATAGTAACCATACCAGATATGGGTAATCCAGTGGTTCTATAAGAAATACCCGGTCCTGATTTTGCAGAATGCGGTTTACCGGTTCTTTTACGTTCGGGTTTAAATGTACCGGATAAACGATCTGGCTGTCGGGGAAATCAGCCGCGATCTGTTTTAATGCATAGCAGATCTGTTCAAAAGGTTCTCCAAAGCTTTCGCGGCGGTGACCGGTTACCAGAATGATCTTTTTACCGGGTAACAGGAATTTGAAATAGTTGCGGTACAGCTCTTCCTGGTCTTTTACCTTTTTTAGCGCCAACAGGAGCGCATCGATAACGGAATTGCCTACTACAAAAATATCCTGTTGAATATTTTCTTTCAGCAGGTTTGCCCTGGCTGTATCGGTAGGTGCAAAATGATAGTCTGTAATTACGCCTGCCAGTTTGCGATTGATCTCTTCAGGATAAGGAGATAATTTATTATGGCTGCGCAAACCTGCTTCTATATGCGCTACTTTGATCTTTTTGTAAAAAGCAGCGAGGGCGCCAATAAATGCAGTAGTGGTGTCGCCCTGCACAAGCACCACGTCGGGCTGGTAATTTTCAAGGATCGTGGCGAGGCCCAGCAAACCGTTCGCTGTAATATCGAAAAGCGTTTGGTCGGGTTTCATCAGCTGCAGATCATAGTCAGGCGTTAATTCAAAGAACTGTAATACCTGGTCAAGCATCTGGCGGTGTTGGGCCGTAACGCAAATTTTTACCTCGCACCAGTTCATGTGGCGGCGGGCCTCTAAAATAAGCGGCGCCATTTTAATAGCTTCGGGCCGCGTACCAAATATAAAAAGCAGTTTTTTCAATTCCTATCTTTTACAAGTTGTTGAATAATGTCAAAAAATGTTTTTGCCGGATCCTCGCCGTACAGTTGCAGGGCTTTATGATGGGCCTGTATGCCCAGCTGTGGCCATTGTTCACGCTGTTGCCAGGCTCTTTCCATGGCATTGCCGAAAGAATTTACCGAAGCGGCTTCTGCAATAAACCCTTCCATGCCTTCCTGGATCCATTCTGTATGGCCGCCTACGTCCGTTACAACGGAAGGCCGGCCGCAGATCATTGCTTCTACTACAGCGAGGGGCATGCCTTCCATATGTGAAGGCATCAGTAAAATATGGTTGTGTGCCCACAAAGCGCGAATATCTTTTACTTTCCCGAAAAAAGTAACGTGCTGTTGCAGCTGATAAAAAGCTACCAGCTCTTTCAGATATTGTTCGTCAGGTCCCTGTCCGTATATATTCAACTGCACGTTCCTGTTTTTCCACTTGTCTGAAGCAAGTATTTTCAGCACTATATCCTGGCCTTTGTGTATGGTTAGCAGGTTACCCACAAGCGCCAGTTTCAGGGTATTTGTTTGTTCCGGGTATGGTATCAGCGATATATTGTCAACATTGGCTGTGTTGCGTACGACTGTGGCGTTGGCAATGCGGGCAGGCAATTGCCGTTCGGCCGTATCGAGGGTGCGCTGGCTTACAAAAAAAACTTTTTGGGCCTGTTGATAGCATTGCCTGATGATGGTTGCTTCCCTGTCGGTGATCTCGCGGCGGCTATCGTTATTGAAATGGCCAATGATACAATAGGGTATCTGTTTTTTATGTAATATGCCGATGAGTTCCTTTTCGAAGGCTATTGAGTAAGCTGTTCCATTATAGATGACCATGTCTGGTTGTATGGCCAGTAAGCTGCTGAAGGGATTGTTGATCCTGTTCAGCAACAGGTACCAGGCTTTTTTTAACCACCGTATAGGTACCGCAGTGCCCGGTGCTACAAAACCTCGGCGTGGTATATGTAGCAATCCTTTTTCGATCAGTTGTTTTTCTTTATCAGCTACCTGCGAAAACCGGAAGCTGGAGTGTGCGATGGTATGTCCCTGTTGCAATGCTTTTGCGGCCATGCCTGCCCACAATTCCTCACTGCCACCCCACGGTTCCCTGATCATCGATACGATGGCTATTTTCATGCTGAAACAGGTTTGCTTTTTTCGGCCAGAACTATATTATTCAGGTACAGGTCTTTTCTTTCCGGAAGTATGCTGCTCCAGAATAAAGCAAGCAGGTTGAAGCCGGTATAGATCAGCAAACGGGCTGCCGAGCGTACAACAGGAATTTTGCCTACAATGGGGATCATATGCTGATGCCAGTATGTAATTCGTAGCTGCCATACCGTTTCCATGTAATTGCCGGTTTTATCGAGATGTACAATGGTAAAGCCATTCTTTTCAAGCATATCCTTCATGGCAAAAGAAGTATAGCGGGCAAAATCGTTCGGTACTTCATGTTCGCAAATGGCGAAAGGGCAGGTGATCAATATCCGTCCGCCCGGTTTTAATACCCGGTTCAGTTCTTTCAATATGTCGGGCAGGTTAAAAATATGCTCAAATACTTCAGACGTGAAGATGGAATCAAATTCTTCATTACCAAAAGGCAGGTGATGCCCGTCGTAAAAAAAATCAATTTGCTCATTGTTATGCGGATGCCCCTGGCTATCATAATCGACCCCTACATATTCTGCTACCTTAAACAGGCTTTTGTACGGTTTGGAACCACAACCAAAATCAAGTAAGCGGCCTTTTAGAAAAGGGCTGTACTTTTTTATGGCTTTCAGTAAACGGGAACGGACCAGGTAACCCGGATGGGTTATGGCAGGATTAAATTCCGGATGTACGTTTTTTGCTGAATTTTCCATGGTATTGGCCATTCGTGCAAAAATAGCGGGATTACGCTTATTTTTAACGATTGTTTTAAAAGCCCCATCAATATGTGGGAATAAAGAAATATGCCATTAACTTTGGCTATTAATTGATGAAAATGACAGGTTTAATTAATAGATTGTTAAAGCCTTTTAAATACACACTGAAAAAAGTGAACCCGGCTGAGTTTGCCGCAGATATTTATGCCGATGCCGGGTTTATGGCTATTTATGGGCAAGTGCGGGATTTTACGATGACCTCAATAGAAAGAATGTATTCGTTGTACCAAAGCGTTCACTATGTAATTGACCACAACGTGCCGGGCGATTTTGTTGAATGTGGTGTATGGAAAGGCGGCAGCAGCATGATCATTGCACTTACCCTGAAAAAATTAGGCGTTGAGAACAGAACGATCTATATGTATGACACGTATGAAGGTATGTCGGCGCCTACCGATAATGACAGGGATATTTATGGTGGTTCTGCGGAGGTACAATTAAAAGGTGCGCAAAAAACAGAAGATATCTGGTGTTACTCAACCCTCGATGAAGTAAAGGCCAATATGCAGCGTACGGGATATCCTGCCAGTAAGATCGTATTTAGTAAAGGTAAAGTGGAAGATACCATTCCCCATACGATTCCCGCTAACATCGCTTTATTGCGGCTCGATACAGACTGGTACGAATCGACCCTGCATGAATTAAAGTACCTGTACCCGCTTTTAAGTAAACAGGGCGTGCTCATTCTCGATGACTACGGTCACTGGCAGGGAGCCAGAAAAGCGGTGGACGAATATTTTACAGCCGGTGAAAAATTATTATTGAACCGCATTGATTATACAGGAAGAATTGCTGTCAAAAATTAATGGATGGCCGATCTCAGCATTATTATAGTTAATTATAAAACTCCCCAACTACTTATTGATTGCCTGCAAACGGTTTATCAGCAAATGGCGGCCGGCCGTGCAGAGGTGATCGTCGTTGATAATGCATCGGGCGATAACAGCCGTGCGCTCATTACCACCGTGTTTCCGCAGGTGAAATGGATACAAATGACTTACAATGCCGGTTTTGCCCGCGCTAACAATGAAGGCATACGCCAGTCGGCGGGGGAAGTGGTATTGCTGTTGAATTCCGATACATTGAATGTTGACAATGCCATAGAACATTGTTACCAGCAGTTTGTCGCCGCTGATTACGTGGCCTGCGGTGTGCAGCTGCTGAATGCAGATGGTACGCCCCAGATCTCGGGTAATTATTTTATGAAAGGCGGGTTGAATTACCTGTTGCCGTTGCCGTATGTGGGCAGTTTTTTAAAATGGCTGGGTAACCAGGTAAAAGTGGAAAAGCCCAATGTGCCCGATTCGAGTGGCCTTGTAGAAGTGGACTGGATCAATGGTGCGTTTTTAATGGTCAAAAAAACAGCTATTGCAAAAGCCGGTTTGCTGGATGAAGATTTTTTCCTGTATGCCGAGGAAGCTGAATGGTGCAGCCGCTTGCGCAAGACCGGTAAACTTTGCATTTACGGGCAATATAAGGTCATTCACCTGCAGGGCGAATCGGCCAATGAAGCCTTTGGCTCATCGGGTAAAGGATATTACAACCTGTACGATCGCAAGGGGCTACAGGTGATGCTGTCGAACTTTGTCCGCATCCGCAAGCAATTCGGCGTTGGCTGGTTCCTGGTGCAGCTGGCCTTTTATACATTTACCATTCCTCTGTTCTTTATTGCCGGTTTTATAGCAAATGTTTTCAGATTCCGTAACCCTTTCACCGATTTCAAAATGGCTGTGCGGTTTACGGGCAACGTGGCCCGGATATGGCGCTTCATGCCCATTATTTTATCGAATAAACCTTATTTTTATAAGGTACTATGAGATGGCCATTCGTATTCCTGCTTTTTCTTCTTTCCATCCCTTATAGATACTTATGAGAGTTTATTTATGTACGTTCCTGGTCTGGTGTTTTTGTATACCGGCTGTTTTCAGCCAGGAGTATGCCTATACTCATTACGACAGTAAAGAAGGGCTGGCGAGTTCTACAGTGTATTGCATGACGCAGGACAGGGATGGCTTTTTATGGTTTGGAACGGAAACCGGGTTAAGCCGCTTTGATGGTACGCATTTCAAAAATTTCACTAAAGATGAGGGTTTATCCGATAACGATATTATACAGGTATTTGCCGACTCAAAAGGCCGGGTTTGGATATCGCCCTTCAAAAAAACCGTTTGCTATTATTTCAGGGGCGCCATTCACAACAACAAAAATGATTCCCTTTTACAAAAGCTCCGCATCCAGGATAACGTGGTGCACTTTGCCGAAGATACGGCAGGCAATATATTATTACAGGAAACAACCAGACTCCATTTGATACAAACGAACGGAGAAGTATACACCATATTGACAATTGGTGGCCAACCCCTGCGTTATGTAACGAATATTGGCCGCCGCAAGGCTGGCGGCTTTTGGGTTATGCTGTCCGGCAATATCTATTCCTTCGTCAATAACCAGTTTACATTGGTGAAAACGGTTCATCATGGGTACGACCATTTGCATTTTAATTATGCGGCCATGAATAATGAACTGGTGCTTTGGCAAAGCCGGGGGCACGAAATAGGTGTATTGTCAATGGGGAACGACAGCGTGTTTCGTTACCAGATGAGTCAGAAATTCGAATATGTCAATTCTGCTGTTATCGATGACCGCTTTGTGGCCTCCTGCACGCTTGAAGGGGCATTGATATTTGATCTGAATAACCCAAACGGTATACAGCATCACCTGCGGGAATTGACAATATCCAATGTGTTCAAAGATTCAGAGGGTAGCTGGTGGTTCTGTACTATGGGAAGAGGGATCTATCGCCTGAACTCATCAGTAGCATTGAATGTACAGTTAACAGAAAGAAGGATCATGCGGTACAGGATGGGAAGTTCAACAGGAAGTAAAGAGTGGAAGCAGGCAATCAGCACCTTCAACCTGATCAGTAAATATGCCGGTCAAAACGGAAAGTGGGACCATCAATTGGCATTTGCCTGGTATAATCAGCTGCCTATTTTTAGCATGATGACGTTGAGGGATAGCAGTGTTATGCTGGGGAGTAAATACTTTCTTACAAAGCTAACGCCTGGCCTTACAAAACAACTATCACAATTAACGCCTATAACCGTTAAGGCCATGTGTAAGCACCGCAATACGATAATAGCGGCTACCGAAAATTGTGTAGTAACTATAGACCAGGAAAAGTTAAAAATACTGGATACCATTTGGAGGGAACGGGCTACCAGTGTGTTTTCAAATAATGATACGGTTTACATGGGCACCATGAATGGGTTGTACCAATTAATACCTGGTAAAAAAGTGATAAATCTGGGTGAAAGAACACCGGCTCTTCAGGGCAGGATAGCAGCGTTGTGTGAAGATGCCAGCCATGTTATTTGGGTGGCTACTGCTGGTGAAGGGTTGGTTGGATGGCGGAATGGAATGGTCATTAAAAATATCTCCAGGCGAAATGGATTGTCGAGTAATATTTGCCGTACGCTCTTTTATGAAAATGGCCAATTATGGGTGGGTACCGATAAAGGTGTGAACAGAATAGACGTATTACAGTCCAACTTTCCAATACAAAAGTATACCATCAGTGATGGCCTGTCGTCAGACATTATAGATGCGATCTATGTTACCAATAAAAAAGTATTTATTGGAACACCGGAAGGCATCACATTTTTTGATGAGCAAAAAATGAACAATCAGTCGCGATGCGATCTTCAATTTATTGATGTTACTGTTGGTGGCAAAACCTATTACCCGGCAGATGCGCCTGTGATAATTCCCCACGAGAAGAATAATATACAATTTAATTATGTGGGTATTTCCTATAAATCGGCCGGTGATATTCACTATAGGTACCGATTATTGGGGCTCGACAGCGTTTGGAATGAGACCCGGGAAACATTACTAAGCTATCCCACCTTGCCATCGGGCGATTATCAACTGCAGTTACAGGCCATTAACAAATTCGATGTGTACAGCCAGGTACTTACGGCAGGTTTTACGATCGAAAAGTTATTGTACGAAAAAACATGGTTTCGCGTATTGATCGGCTTGTTGTTCCTGGCAGTGACCGGTTTGCTGATCTGGGGCATTAGCCGGCGCATCAGAAAACGGGAGCGGGAAAAAACGGCTATCAGCAAACGGATCGGGGAGCTGGAACAATTGTCGCGCAAGGCGCAGATGAACCCGCATTTTATTTTCAACAGCCTCAACTCCATTCAACAGTATGTCATGGACGCCGATGTTGCGGGCGCCAATAGATTTATTGCCGGGTTTTCGCGGCTCATCAGGCAAACGCTTGATTTTTCTTCCAAACCGGAAATAAGTCTCGAAGAGGAACTGGATTATTTAACCAATTACCTGGAGATAGAGAAGACCCGGCTGGAGAATGCATTCTCTTATTCGGTCGCCATTGATAATGCGGTGGATCCGGCTGATCATTATATTCCGCCGATGATACTGCAACCTTTTGTGGAGAACAGTGTGCGACATGGCCTGCGTTTTCGCAAAGACAAAGCGGGTGTCGTTTTCATTATCGTAAAACGGGAAGGCGACCACCTGATCTGTATACTGGAAGATAATGGGGTAGGGCGGAAGGCTGCGATGCATTATAAAAGTATTTCCCCCATCAATTACCAGTCAAAAGGCTTATCATTAACGGCAGATCGTATAGCGATGTTTAATAAAGAGCATGAACAAAAGATAACCATGCTGATAGAAGATCTGGAAGATGAGTTGGGCAATCCATTGGGGACCAGGGTAACCATTAGTTTCCCGGTTTTTTAAAGTAGATATCGAATATATTTACCAGGTAGTATGACCTATAATTTACGAACCTTTTTATTGATGCTGCTATGCCCACTGTTTATTTGTGGGCAGGAATATAGCTATACCCATTACGAAAGCAAGGATGGGCTGGCTGGTTCAAAGGTGTATTGCGCTACACAGGATAAAGAAGGTTTTTTATGGTTTGGCACAGAAACCGGGGTGAGCCGCTTTGATGGTACACATTTTAAAAATTATACCCGGGAAGACGGGTTGCCGGATAACGATGTGATACAATTGTTTGCCGATTCAAAAGGCCGGGTATGGATGGCCCCGTTCAAAAAATCTGTTTGCTATTATTACAAAGGGAAAATTTACAATAGTGACAATGATCCGCGATTAAAAAAATTGCATATACAAAATACCGTTGTACGGTTTGCCGAAGACCCCGATGGTAATATTTTACTGCAGGATATGGCGCAGGTGATGTATATAATAAAAGTAAACGGGGAAGTTTCCACGATTTCAACCATTGACGGCAAGCCGCTGTATTACGTTACTTATATCGCCGGCCGCAAAGCAGGCGGATATTGGGTAATACTGAGTAATAAATTGTATATCCTAAGCAATAACCAGTTTACATTCGTGAAAGGGATCGCAGGTGAGAATATACATTTTAACAGGGCTGCTTTTAATGACGAAACGCTGATGTGGCTCGATTACCCATATGACATGTACGCTATGTCAATGCAGGGAAATAAGGTCTTTCATCTTCCGTATATGTTATCTCCCCGCGACATTAATACTGCAGTCATTGACTATCACCATATCGTTTGCTGTACACGGAATGGCGCGTTGGTGTATGACCTGAATTATAAGGACAGTATGCAACAATACCTTCCCGGAATAGCGGTCTCCAATATGTGTAAAGATTCGGAAGGCAATTGGTGGTTCTGTACGTTTGGAAAAGGCGTGTACCGGTTAAATTCTGCCGTTGTTTTGAATGCACGACTGGCCGGCGGAAAGCAACAGGACTTAGAAGTGTTATCATTTTTACAATATAAAGAGTGGGTACTGGCAGCCACAACGATGGGCGTGATCTATAAATTGAACCCTCAAACGGGAAAACTGGAAGGCAAGCGGGGAAATAACGTGCCCAATCACAATGCCCTTTTAATTACAGGGGATAACCATGTCATCATGGGGGCTGATTTCATCCTGAAATTGCCGGCAGAGCTTAGCGACATGGACACCAGCAAGCTGATACCAAATATTACAGTTAAGGCCATGTGCACGTATAAGGATGTAATATTAGTGGCTTCAGATAAAAAAATGTTTGTATTGGACCCGGTAGCCTTTAAAATACGCGACACCATCTGGCAGGAACGAGCCACCTGTGTGTTTTCAAATAATGATACCGTTTATATAGGCGGCCTGAACGGCCTGTTCCAGCTAAACCCGGATAAAAGGGTGGTAAACCTTGGTTCAACAATAAGGGAATTGCAAAACAGAATTGCCGCAGTATGCGAAGATGCCAATCACATTATTTGGGTGGCTACCGCCGGCGAAGGGTTGATAGGCTGCCGGAATGGTAAACTCATTAAACATATTACGCATAATAATGGCCTCACCAGTAATATCTGCCGAACGCTGTTTTATGAAAACGGCCGGTTGTGGGTGGGCACCGATAAAGGGTTGAACAAGGTACATGTGTTGCAACCCGGTTTCCCTATAGAAAAGTATACCGCCAGCGATGGATTGTCTTCGGATATTATTAATACGGTGTATGTAAAAAATAAAAAGGTATTTGTGGGAACGCCGGAAGGCCTTACTTTTTTTGATGAAGATAAAATGACCAGCCAGTCGCGTTGTGATTTGCGAATAATAGATGTTACTGTTGGAGATAAAGTCTTTCATCCGGCCGATGCGCCGGTTATCATTCCTCATGAGAAAAATAATATCCGGTTTAGTTATGTAGGGATCTCTTTTAAATCGAATGGGGATATCCGCTACCGGTACAGGTTACTGGGGCTCGACAGCGCCTGGAAGGAAACCAGAGAGACTTTTTTAAGCTATCCGGTTTTGCCGTCGGGCGATTATCAACTGCAGTTGCAGGCCATCAACAAGTTCGATGTGCGCAGCCAGGTGCTTACGGCCGGGTTTACCATAGAGAAGTTATTGTATGAGAAAACAGGATTCCGGTTATTGATCGCTTTGTTGTTCCTGGCAGCTACCGGTATACTGATCTGGTTCATTAGCCGGCGGATCCGCAAACGGGAACGGGAAAAAACGGATTTTATCAAGCGCATCAGCGAATTGGAGCAATTGTCGCGCAAGGCACAGATGAACCCGCATTTTATTTTCAACAGCCTGAACTCTATTCAACAATATGTAATGGACGCCGATGTGGCAGGCGCCAATAAATTCATTGCCGGGTTTTCACGGCTCATCAGGCAAACGCTTGATTTTTCTTCCAAACCGGAGATAAGTCTCGAAGAGGAACTGGATTATTTAACCAATTACCTGGAGATAGAGAAGACCCGTTTGGAAAATGCATTTTCCTGGTCAGTGGCCATTGATAATGCGGTTGATCCGGCTGAGTATTACATTCCGCCGATGATCCTGCAGCCCTTTGTGGAGAACAGCGTGCGGCATGGCTTGCGTTTTCGTAAGGACAAAGCGGGTATCGTAACGATAACTGTAAGGCTTCAACGTGATCACCTGGTTTGTATACTGGAAGATAATGGGGTAGGGCGGAAAGCTGCGATGCATTATAAAAGTATTTCCCCGATCAATTATCAGTCAAAGGGCTTATCGCTGACCGCAGATCGTATAGCGATGTTCAATAAAGAACATGAACAAAAAATTACCATGCAAATAGACGACCTGGAAGATGGGTTGCAGAATCCATTGGGGACCCGGGTGACCATCCATTTTCCGGTTATTTAAATCGTGAAACGGTCCGCCAGCCGGCGGATGAAACGGCAAACGGTCCGCCAGCCGGCGGATGAAACGGCAAACGGTCCGCCAGCCGGCGGATGAAACGGAAGTTCTTATCAACCTGTCAACTTTAATTACTTTTATACGATATATGCGTTATTTTCTGTTTGCGGTCTTGTTTGGGTTGAGTTGTCCGCTGGTTGTTTTTAGCCAGGAGTTTGGCTATACGCATTACGACGGCAAGGAGGGGCTGGCCGGTTCTACGGTGTATTGTATGGCGCAGGACAAAGATGGGTTTTTATGGTTTGGTACCGAAGGCGGCTTAAGCCGTTTTGATGGCACGCATTTTAAAAATTTCACCAAAGAAGACGGACTGCCTGATAATGAGATCGTACAATTGTTTACCGATTCAAAAGGTCGGGTATGGATGTCTCCATTTAAAAAAGCGGTTTGCTATTATTACAAAGGGAAAGTGTATACCCCCGACAATGACCCGGTTTTACAACGTATTCGTGTCACCGATTTTGTTATTCAGTTTGCCGAGGATAAAGCCGGCAATGTGCTGCTGATGGAAGCTAAAACGCTGCAACTGATTGATACAACCGGCCGTGTTACGGTAATCGATAGCATCAATGGGGCGCCGATTATTCAGGAAATAAGTGCTATAAGCGCCCATGCTGACAGTGGATTTATGGTAATATACCAGGGCGGCTTGTTCTATTACAGGAATAACCGGTTTCAACTACGAAAAACAATTCCTTCCAATGGGTTTCATTTCGACACATTTACTATGAATTCCAAATTGCTGGTACATAGGAAGGATGTTGAAAAAACAGAAGTCGTATCATTTGGGCAGGATAAATTGGTTACTGTCCCTTTTAAAAAAAACCATATCAGGTATTGCATTATCGATGATAACCTGGTGGGTGAGGGTTTACAAAACGGGGTTATTATTTACAATATAAACGGGACTGATAGTGCCCGTTATTTTTTAAAAGACCTGCCTGTAAACGGTATCCTGAAAGATGCAGAGAGTAATATCTGGTTCAGCACATTAGGACATGGTCTGTACAAATTAAGCTCTCCTTTTGTTTTGAATGTGAAGCTCAGGAAAAATAATTCGCCTCTCCAGGTATTGGCATTTACCAGGTATAAACAAACCCTTCTGGCCAGCACTGAATTAAATACACTATTCCATCTGAACAGGATAACCGGCAGGCCAAACAAGGAGAGTATGCTTAATGATGATGTGGTGTATATCCAAATTAACCATTTAAATGTCTATAAGGAAAGAGATATTATTGGTGGATCCCAGTCAAACCTGTTTAAAGTGGGGCCTGATTTTAAAGAGCAAAAAAGCATTAACCCGATTGCTGTTAAGGGAATGTTCCCATATAACGGTAAATTGTTTGTGGCAACAAAAGAAAGTGTTTTGGTGATCGATCCGGAAACGTTTAAAATAAAAGATACCATCTGGCATGAACGGTCAACGGCCGTATTTGTCAACAATGATACCGTTTATATTGGAACCGTAGCGGGATTGTATCGTCGACTTCCCGATAAATCGATGCAATTCCTGGGGGAAAAGACGCCCGCATTTAAAAGTCGTATTACCACCTTTCAAAAAGATTCAACAGGCGTTTTGTGGATAGGTACTTATGGGGATGGGCTTATAGGGTATAAGAACAACCGTATTGTTGCTTCCCTTAACCGGCGCAGCCGGTTA
Source organism: uncultured Niastella sp. (assembly GCA_966212235.1). Classification (GTDB taxonomy): domain Bacteria; phylum Bacteroidota; class Bacteroidia; order Chitinophagales; family Chitinophagaceae; genus Niastella. Next base: position 275,232 of record CBIHPP010000003.1, read on the forward strand.
ACAAGCAATGTTTGCCGTTCCCTTTATTTGCAGGGCAATTATCTATGGGTGGGCACCGATAAAGGGATCAGTAAAATAAATATTACGCGGCCCGATTATCCGGTTACAAAATATACAACCAGCGACGGGCTTGCTTCTGATGTTATCAACGCCATTTATATAGACAGCAATAAAGTATTTGTTGGAACACCCGAAGGGTATACTTTTTTTGATGAAGGGAAGATCATCAGCCAGTCGCGGTGTCACCTGTTGTTCACCGATATTACCATGGGCGGTGAGCACTATCGTACAGATAATATGCCTGCTGTTATTGCCCATGAAAAAAATAACGTCCGGTTCGATTATGTAGGCATTTCTTACAAATCAGGCGGCGATGTCAGGTACCGGTACCGGTTACTGGGCGTTGACAGTGCCTGGCAGGAAACCCGGGAAACATTTTTAAGCTATCCCACGCTTCCGTCGGGCGATTATGAATTGCAGGTGCAGGCTATTAATAAATTCGATGTGCACAGCCAGGTGATTGCGGCCGGTTTTACGATTGAGAAGTTGTTGTATGAGAAAACAGGATTCCGGATATTGATCGGTTTGCTGTTCCTGGCAGCTACGGGTATATTGATCTGGTTCATTAGCCGGCGCATCCGCAAACGGGAACGCGAAAAAACGGATTTTATCAAGCGCATCAGCGAGCTGGAGCAATTGTCGCGCAAGGCGCAGATGAACCCGCATTTTATTTTCAACAGTCTCAATTCCATTCAACAATATGTTATGGACGCCGATGTGGCGGGCGCCAATAGATTCATTGCCGGGTTTTCGCGGCTCATCAGACAAACACTTGATTTTTCTTCCAAACCGGAGATAAGTCTCGAAGAGGAACTGGATTATTTAACCAATTACCTGGAGATAGAGAGGACCCGGCTGGAGAATGCGTTCTCGTATTCTGTAGCCATTGATAAAGCGGTTGATCCGGCCGATCATTATATTCCGCCGATGATATTGCAACCCTTTGTGGAGAACAGTGTGCGGCATGGATTGCGTTTTCGCAAGGACAAAGCGGGTATCGTTTTCATTATCGTAAAACAGGAAGGCGACCACCTGATCTGTATACTGGAAGATAATGGGGTAGGGCGGAAGGCTGCGATGCATTATAAAAGTATTTCCCCCATCAATTACCAGTCAAAGGGATTATCGCTTACAGCAGATCGTATAGCGATGTTCAATAAAGAGCATGAGCAAAAGATCACCATGCTGATAGAAGATCTGGAAGATGAGTTGGGCAATCCATTGGGGACCCGGGTAACCATCAGCTTTCCGGTATTTTAATGTTGCATATCGATTATATTTATCAGGTAATATGACATGTAGTTTACGCACCTTTTTGTTCTTGCTGTTATGCCCACTGCTCATTTGTGGTCAGGAATATAGCTATACCCATTACGAAAGTAAGGATGGCCTGGCTGGTTCCAGGGTGTATTGCGCTGTACAGGATAAAGAAGGTTTTTTATGGTTTGCGACAGAAACCGGCGTCAGCCGTTTTGATGGTACGCATTTCAGGAATTTTACCCGGGAAGACGGATTGCCGGATAACGATGTGATCCAATTGTTTGCCGATTCAAAAGGCCGGGTATGGATGGCCCCGTTCAAAAAATCAGTTTGTTATTATTACAAAGGTAAAATTTACAATAGCGACAATGATCCGGTACTAAAAAAGTTGCATATCCAGAATACCATTGTGGGGTTTGCGGAAGATACCGGGGGTAATATTTTACTGCAGGATATGGCGCATGTGATCCATATAATAAAAGTGAACGGGAATGTTTCCACTATTTTGACCAATGACGGCAAGCCGCTGGGTTATGTTTCGTTGATCGCCGGCCGCAAAGCAGGCGGGTTTTGGGTAATACTGTATGATAGTTTGTATATATACAGCAATGGTCGGTTTACGTTTTCGAAAACCCTTAGAACAAGAGATATACACTTTACTTATACGTCGTTTAAAGAAGAAAGGCTTATGTGGCTCAGCACCCCATATTCCGTGAATGCTATGTCAATGCAGGAGAATAAGGTCTTTCATTATCCGTATCATTATGATGGCGGTTACGTCGATGGTATGGTCGTTGATTATAGCCATATAGCTTGCTGTACCCAGGATGGCGCATTGGTGTATGACCTGAATTATGAGGAAAGTATTCAGCGTCACCTGCCCGGAATACGTGTCAATAGTATGTTTAAGGATTCGGAAGGCAATTGGTGGTTCTGTACGTTTGGAAAAGGCGTATACCGGTTAAACTCTGCCGTTGTTTTGAATGCCCGGTTGGCGGGCTCCTCCGGAAAACAACAGAATTTTCAGGTATTATCTTTTGTACCCTATAAAGAGTGGCTACTGGCAGCCACTGCCATGGGCGTGATCTATAAACTGAATCCTCAAACAGGAAAACTGGAAGGTCAGGCTACTAAACACCCACAAAGTCATTATACCCTTTTAATTGTAGGAGATAACAGGGTCATCATGGGGGCGTCTAATTTCCTGGCGAAATTGTCGGCAGGCCTTAACGACACTACCAAAGTGTTATATACTATTACGGCTAAGGGCATGTGCACGTATAAGGACGCAATATTAGTAGCTACTGAAAAAAGTGTGTTGGTGTTAGATCCGGTAACCTTTAAAATACGCGACACGATCTGGCATGAACGAACCACCTGTGTGTTTTCAAACAATGATACTATTTATTTAGGAGGACTGAACGGTCTGCATCAGATAAATCCTGATAAAAAAGTGCAATTGTTGGATTCCACATTCAAGCCTTTGCAAAACAGGATTGCTGCGGTATGCGAAGATGCCAATCATATTATTTGGGTGGCTACCGCCGGGGAAGGATTGATTGGCTGGCGGAATGGCAAGCTCATTAAACATATTACCCAAAACAATGGCCTCACCAGTAATATTTGCCGCACGCTTTTTTATGATAATGGCCAATTGTGGGTGGGCACCGAAAAAGGATTGAACAAGGTACATGTGTTGCAGCCCGGTTTTCCTATAGAAAAGTATACGACCAGCGATGGATTGAGTTCAGACATCATTGATGCGGTGTATGTAAATAAGAAAAAAGTATTTGTCGGCACGCCGGATGGCCTTGCCTTTTTTGATGAAGATAAAATGACCAGCCAGTCGCGTTGTGATCTGCGGATGATCGATGTTACCGTGGGCGACGAGATCTTTCACCCATCCCGTGCGCCTGTTGCCATTCCCCATGAGAGGAACAGTATCCGGTTTAATTATGTCGGCATCTCCTTTAAATCGAATGGGGATATCCGATACCGGTACCGGTTACTGGGGCTCGACAGCGTTTGGAAAGAAACCCGGGAAACATTTTTAAGCTACCCCACTTTGCCATCGGGCGATTACCAGTTGCAATTGCAGGCCATTAACAAGTTCGATGTGTACAGCCAGGTACTTACAGCCGGTTTTGCGATCGAGAAGTTATTGTATGAGAAAACGTGGTTCCGGCTATTGATCGGCTTGTTGTTCCTGGCAGCTACTGGTATGTTGATCTGGTTCATTAGCAGGCGGATCAGAAAACGGGAACGGGAAAAAACAGCCATCAGTAAACGGATCAGTGAGCTGGAACAATTGTCGCGCAAGGCGCAAATGAACCCGCATTTTATTTTCAACAGTCTCAATTCCATTCAACAATACGTTATGGACGCCGATGTGGCAGGCGCCAATAAATTCATCTCCGGGTTTTCGCGGCTCATCAGACAAACGCTTGATTTTTCTTCCAAACCGGAAATAAGTCTCGAAGAAGAACTGGATTATTTAACCAATTACCTGGAGATAGAGAAGACCCGGCTGGAGAATGCGTTCTCGTATTCGGTAGCCATTGATAAAGCGGTGGATCCGGCCGATCATTATATTCCGCCGATGATACTGCAACCCTTTGTGGAAAACAGTGTGCGCCATGGCCTTCGTTTTCGCAAAGACAAAGCGGGTGCCGTTTTCATTATGGTAAAACAGGAAGGCGACAACCTGATCTGTATACTGGAAGATAATGGGGTAGGTAGAAAAGCCGCGATGCATTATAAAAGCATTTCCCCCATCAATTACCAGTCAAAGGGATTATCATTAACTGCAGATCGTATAGCGATGTTTAATAAAGAGCATGAGCAAAAGATCACCATGCTGATAGAAGATATGGAGGATGAATTGGGCAATCCGTTGGGGACCCGGGTAACCATCCATTTCCCGGTTTTTTAATATTATATATCGATTTTATTTACCTGGTAGTATGACCTGTAATTTACGTGCCGTTTTATTCATGCTTTTATGCCCACTGTTTATTTGTGGGCAGGAATACAGCTATACCCATTACGAAAATAAGGATGGTTTGGCCGGTTCTACCGTGTATTGCATGACCCAGGATCAGGAAGGTTTTTTATGGTTTGCGACAGAGACCGGCGTCAGCCGCTTTGATGGTACGCATTTCAGGAATTATACCCGGGAAGATGGATTGCCGGATAACGATGTCTTACAATTATTTTCCGATTCAAAAGGCCGGGTATGGATGGCCCCGTTTAGAAAATCTGTTTGCTATTATTACAAAGGGAAAATTTACAATAGTGACAATGATCCGGTGCTAAAAAAGTTGCATATCCAGAATACCATTGTGGGGTTTGCGGAAGATAACGAGGGTAATATTTTACTGCAGGACATGGCGCCCGTTCTTCATTTAATAAAAGTGAATGGGGATGTTTCCACTATTTCGGCAATGGGCGACAAACCGCTGGATTATGTATCGTTGATAGCCGGCCGCACAGCAGGCGGATTTTGGGTAATGCATGCTAATGAATTGAATATATTCAGCAATGGTCAGTTTACGTTATTAAAAAAACTTCCCCTTGAACAACATCTTTTACACTTTACGTATGCATCGTTTAAAGACGAAAAGCTGATGTGGCTTGACCGCCGCCCAAATACGATGTATGTTATGTTAATGCCGGGGAATAAGGTCCTCCATATTCCATATTATTTTAATACCAGTTACATCGATGGCATGTTAGTTGATGATCGCCATGTAGCCTGCTGTACCCAGGATGGCGCGTTGGTGTATGACCTGAATGACAGGGATAGTATGCAGCATTACCTGCCAGGGGTCCCTGTTTCTTATATGTTTAAGGATTCGGAAGGCAATTGGTGGTTCTGTACGTTTGGAAAAGGCGTGTACCGGTTAAACTCTGCCGTTGTTTTGAATGCCCGGTTGGCGGGCTCCTCAGCAAAACAACAGGAGTTTCAGGTATTATCTTTTGTAGAGTACAAAGAGTGGATACTGGCAGTTACCGCAACGGGCGTGATCTATAAATTGAGCCCTCAAGAAGGAAAACAGGTAGGTAAGGCTGTAGGAAATTATCCAAGCGTTAACCCCCATCCCCTTTTAATAATAGGAGATAACAGGGTCATCATGGGGTCTAGTTTCATGGTGAAATTGTCAGCAGACCTTGCCGACACTACCAAATTTTTAGAAGTTATTGCAGTGAAGGACATGTGCAGGCATAAAGATGCAATAGTAATAGCTACTGATAGAAATGCGGTGGTGTTTGACCCGGTAGCTTTTAAAATAACCGAAACACTATGGCATGAACGCGCCACCTGTGTGTTTTCAAACAATGATACCATTTTTATAGGCGGCCTGAACGGCCTGCACCAGATAACGCCTGATAAAAAAGTGCAATTTCTGGGCGCAACCATCAGGGCGTTTCAAAACAGAATAGCTGATATATGCGAAGATGCCAATCATATTATTTGGGTGGCTACTGCCGGGGAAGGATTGATTGGCTGGCGGAATGGTAAACTCATTAAACATATTACCCAAAACAATGGACTAGCCAGTAATATTTGTCGCACGCTTTTTTATGAAAATGGCCAATTGTGGGTGGGCACCGATAAAGGATTGAACAAAGTGCATGTGTTGCAACCCGGTTTTCCTGTAGAAAAGTATACGACCAACGATGGATTGAGTTCAGACATCATTAACGCGGTTTATGTAAAGAATAAAAAAGTATTTGTCGGTACGCCGGAAGGCCTTACTTTTTTCGATGAAGATAAAATGACCAGCCAGTCGCGTTGTGACCTGCGAATAATAGAGGTAACTGTGGGAGATAAGATCTTTCATCCGGCCGACGCGCCTGTTATCATTCCTCATGAAAAAAACAATCTACGGTTTAGTTATGCAGGTATTTCGTTTAAATCGAACGGCGATGTCCGCTACCGGTACCGGCTACTGGGGCTCGACAGCGCCTGGAAAGAAACCAGGGAGACTTTTTTAAGCTATCCCATTTTGCCATCGGGCGAATACGAATTGCAACTCCAGGCCATTAATAAGTTCGATGTGCACAGCCAGCTGCTTACCGCCGGTTTTACGATTGAGAAGTTGTTGTATGAGAAAATATGGTTCCTGGTATCGATCGGTTTGTTGTTTCTGTCGGTTACCGTTGGAACGGTGTTATTGATCATTCGAAGTATCCGCAAACGGGAAAGGGAAAAAACGGATTTTATCAAGCGCATCAGCGACCTGGAACAATTGTCGCGCAAGGCGCAGATGAACCCGCATTTTATTTTCAACAGCCTCAACTCCATTCAACAGTATGTCATGGACGCCGATGTTGCGGGCGCCAATAGATTTATTGCCGGGTTTTCGCGGCTCATCAGGCAAACGCTTGATTTTTCTTCCAAACCGGAAATAAGTCTCGAAGAGGAACTGGATTATTTAACCAATTACCTGGAGATAGAGAAGACCCGGCTGGAAAACGCCTTCTCGTATTCGGTGGCCATTGATAAAGGGGTTGATCCGGCCGATCATTATATTCCGCCGATGATACTGCAACCTTTTGTGGAGAACAGTGTGCGGCATGGCCTGCGTTTTCGCAAAGACAAAGCGGGTGTCGTTTTCATTATGGTAAAACAGGAAGGCGACCACCTGGTTTGTATACTGGAAGATAATGGGGTAGGGCGGAAGGCGGCGATGCATTATAAAAGCATTTCCCCCATCAATTACCAGTCAAAGGGGTTATCACTGACCGCAGACCGTATAGCGATGTTTAATAAAGAGCATGAGCAAAAGATCACCATGCTGATAGAAGATCTGGAAGATGAATTGGGCAATCCATTGGGTACCCGGGTAACCATCCATTTCCCGGTTTTTTAATGTTTAATAACTGGTTACTTTTATACGATATATGCGATTACTTCTGTGTACGATCCTTTTTGGGGTGTTAGGTTTGCCGGCTGTTTTTAGCCAGGAGTATGGTTATACCCATTACGAAAGCAAGGATGGGTTGCCCGGTTCTACCGTATATTGTATGACGCAGGATAAGGAAGGATTTTTATGGTTTGGAACTGATATTGGCTTGAGCAGATTTGATGGCACCCATTTCAAGAATTTTACCAAGGAAGACGGATTGCCCGATAATGAGATCATCCAGTTATTTGCCGATTCAAAAGGCCGGGTATGGATAGCGCCGTTTAAAAAATCCGTTTGTTATTATTACAAAGGAAAAATGTATACCCCGAAAAATGATTCCGTTTTGAGCCGGCTTCACATTGAGGATAATGTTGTTCGTTTTGCAGAGGATAAAGCCGGCAATATCCTTATGCAGGAAATTAAAAAACTGCACCTGATGTCGGCAAATGGAAGCATACGGGTTATTGATACAATCAATAGGCAGCCGTTTGCATTAAAAAATGCCATTTGCACCGGTGCCGGAGGGGATTTTATAGTAATTGCTGGAAACAGGTTGTTTGAATATAAAAACGACCGGTTTCAAATAATTAGAACAATTGATGACTATAGACATCATTACACCTTTTTTGCCATTAATGCCAAATCAATGGTATGGCGTAGCCAGCATGCAACCAGCAAAGCTGTATCATTTGAAAAGAATAAAGTAGTAAAGTTTCCTTTTAAAGCGAGCCATATCGGTTATAGTTTTATTGATGACAGTATCGTGGCGAACTGTACAAGGGATGGCGTTTTTTTGTATAATATAAATAAGCCCGATAGTACGCAACATCTGTTGCCCGGTTTGCCTGTAAATAATATACTAAAGGATTCGGAAGGCAATACCTGGTTCAGTACGATGGGACATGGCGTGTACAAATTAAGCTCTCCTTTTGTATTGAATTTAAAGATCAGAAAAAATAATTTACCTGTTCAGGTGTTTGCATTTGCCAGGTATAGAGAATCCGTGCTGGCCGGTTCGGAATTAAATGTCCTATACCGGTTTAACCCGAAAACGGGCAAGCCAGAAAAGGAAAATATAACGTTGCAGGAAAAAGGAATTAACCCGGTTACCAGTTTATATGTGTATCAACAAAAAAGTATTGTATGTGGAACCGGAACAAACCTGTATAACCTGTCGCCTGATTTTAAAATGCAATACGAAATACCGCATGTTGTTGTGAAGGGATTCCATCCATCGGGTGATAAATTGTATGTGGCTACAAGAAATAATGTTTTTATCATCAACCCTGAAACCTTTACAATAACCGACACCATTTGGCATGAACGTTCAACTTCTGTATTTGTCAGCAACGATACGGCCTATATTGGCGCATTAAGCGGGTTGTATTGTCACCTGCCCGATGGCTCCATGCATTTTCTGGGTGAAAAAATACCAGCATTAAGTAACCGTATTACCGCGCTGCGCAAAGATGCTGCCGGTATATTGTGGGTGGGTACATATGGAGAAGGCATCATGGGTTATAAAGACGGCCGTATTGTGGCTACCATTAACCGGGGCAGCGGTTTAACGAGCAATATTTGCCGCCTCTTTTACTTGTGTGGTTCTTCACTCTGGGTTGGTACCGATAAAGGCCTGAATAAAATAAACGTAGCGCGGCCCGATTATCCGATCACAAAGTATACAACCGGTGACGGCCTTGCTTCAGATATTATCAACGCCCTGTATGTAGATAGCAATAAAGTATTTGTGGGCACACCGGAGGGTATTACTTTTTTTGATGAAGAGAAATTAACGAACCAGTCGCGTTGCGACCTTCGAATGGCAGACGTTACTGTTGGAAATGACACCTTTTACATGGGCGATGTACCTGTCTTAATTCCTCATGAAAAAAACAATCTACGGTTTAGTTATGCAGGTATTTCGTTTAAATCGAACGGCGATGTCCGCTACCGGTACCGGCTACTGGGGCTCGACAGCGCCTGGAAAGAAACCAGGGAGACTTTTTTAAGCTATCCCATTTTGCCATCGGGCGAATACGAATTGCAACTCCAGGCCATTAATAAGTTCGATGTGCACAGTCAGCTGGTTACAACCGGTTTTACGATTGAAAAGTTGTTATATGAGAAAACCTGGTTCCGGGTTTTGCTCGTGCTGTTGTTCCTGGCGGTTACCGGTATGCTGATCTGGGTCATTAGCCGGCGCATCAGGAAGCGGGAACGGGAAAAAGCGGCTATCAGCAAACGGATCAGTGAACTGGAGCAATTGAGTCGCAAGGCGCAAATGAACCCGCATTTTATTTTTAACAGCCTCAACTCCATTCAACAGTATGTAATGGATGCCGATGTGGCGGGCGCCAATAAATTCATTTCCGGTTTTTCACGGCTGATCAGGCAAACCCTTGATTTTTCTTCCAAACCGGAGATCAGCCTCGAAGAGGAGCTTGACTATTTAACCAATTACCTGGAAATAGAGAAGACCCGTTTGGAAAATGCGTTCTCATGGTCGGTAAATATTGATAAATCGGTTGATCCCGCTGAATATTATATACCACCCATGATACTGCAACCGTTTGTAGAGAACAGCGTGCGCCATGGGTTGCGTTTTCGCAAGGATAAAGCGGGTAAGGTGACTATTACCGTAAAGCGCGAAGACGGTTACCTGATCTGTATTCTGGAAGATAACGGGGTGGGCAGAAAAGCAGCGATGCGGTATAAAAGTATTTCCCCGATCAATTACCAGTCGAAGGGATTATCACTGACGGCTGACCGTATTTCGATGTTTAACCAGGAGCATGATCGAAAAATTACGATGTATATCGACGACCTGGAGGATGTTTTTCACAATTCATTGGGGACCAGAGTGACAATAAGTTTTCCAGTTTTTTAATATATTCATTTTCTTTGCCGTATGATTAACGCATTGATTGTCGACGACGAACCAAAAAATATCCGGATTTTACACGGATTGTTAGCCGAATGTTGCCCGGATGTAAAGATTATCGGGGACGCCGTTAGCGCCGAAACCGCTATTCCGCTAATTGCTGCCAAACAACCCGACCTGGTATTCCTGGATATTGAAATGCCCCATGGCAATGCTTTTGACCTGCTTGACAGTATAATGCCGATCAATTTTGAAATTATCTTTATAACCGCTTTTGATGCTTATACGCTGAAAGCGTTTAAATATAGCGCGCTGGATTATTTGTTGAAACCGGTGAGCATCGACGAATTAAAAGGGGCCGTTCTGAAAGCCAAGGAACGCATCCGGGTCAAGAACATCAATATGCAGCTGCAGAACCTGCTGTTCAATATCAACAAGCCCAATTCTTCCCTGCAAAAAATTGCCCTGCCTAATAATGATGGACTGGTATTTATCCAGTTATCAGAAATCATCCGGTTTGAAGCAAAAGGCGGGTATACCTATGTGCATTGTAACGATAATCAAAAATATGTTTCGTCGAGGATCATTAAAGAGTATGAAGAAATTTTACCTGCTGATATTTTCTTCCGCATCCATAATTCGCACATCATTAACCTGAATTTTGTAAAGAAGTACCACAAGGGCAGAGGCGGGTTAATTGAAATGAGCGATAACGCCCTGATAGAAGTGGCTACGCGGCGGAAGGATGAATTTTTAGGCAAATTTGGATACAAATAAGCTATAAGCTATAAGCTGTAAGCAGAAAGCTGTAAGCGAAAAGCCGAAATGCACAAATTACTTCTGTATTGCTTATAGCTTATGGCTTAAAGCTTATAGCTTGTATTGGCTTAAGGCTGTATTAGTACCACAACCTCGCCTCTACTTTCTTCAGGTAGGACAGGCCGTTTTCGTTTACCGGCGTTCTCTTTTCAGTAGCGGGAATATGTAGGATCTCTTTCCAGCCTTTCAGCCATCCCGTTACGTGATAACCGCTCTTGCGCAGGTATTCAAAACTCCACAGCCATGCGGTGGTAAAGAAATAGATCTTAGGCAGAAATTTCCAGGCCACTTTGGTTTTATTCACCCACATGCCGCGGAGCTTGTCTTTATTGGGCAGCCGCCCTGAGGGCGATTCTTTATGCAAAATAACTACCCGGTCATCGTACACAATATTGAACCCCGCATCGATGGCACGATAGCTGAGATCATATTCTTCCATGCCATAAAAAAAATTAGTGGGGTAGTAGCCGGTCTTTTCAAAAACAGCGCGGTGTATGGCATGGGCGCAACCTACAAAATAACCGGTTTGAAAATGATGCCATTCCTTACGCCGTTCAAATTGTTTATGCGGAAAAGCGGTTTGCTGTAATTCGCCGGTTGCATGGTAATACACTTTGAAGGAAATAATACCCGTGGGCTGGCTGGTTTCAACAACCGGCTGCGTGAAAATTTGAGGAATATATTGCAGCGCGTCCAGGTTCCGGAACAGGGCGTCATCATCGAGAAATACCAGGTAGGGGGCGCTGCTTTGCTGAATGGCGAAATTGCGTCCCCGCGAAACGCCGAGGTTTTCATCCGTTTTAAAATAGCGAAAGGGAATATGCGGGTGTTGCTGTATAAATGTTTCCAGTTCGGTATAGGATAGGTCCGATTTGTTATTGACGAAGATGATCTCGCTGCACAACGTGGTTACATCCTGTAGCGCGCTGATATTACGGGCCAGTTCCAGCGCATCGTTTGGCCGGTTATACGTTATTATTACAATAGCTATTCCTGTACTGGACATGTTTTATAAAATGAATGTTGAAGTGTATTTTACTTCAACATTCATTATTGGTTATTTAATATTCAATATTACTTTTTGCTTTTAGCAATAAGCGGTTTTACCAGCCATGCAATATACCCCAGCATCAACAGGGTAATCAGCCATCCTGCAATCGAAGTAAGGGTGCTGCCTGTATAATATGCTTTTGGTTCAAATTTAAAATCAATGGTGTGCTTGCCTGCTGGTATCAGCATGGCGCGCAACACATAATTGGCTTTGGCATAAGGCGCCGGTTTGCCATCGATGTATGCTTTCCAGTCTTTATAAAAGATCTCACTGAACACCGCTACGTGCGCTGCTGCGCTGTTGCTTTCGTATTTGATAGCGTCGTTGTCAAAAGCAACCTGTTTAATAGTGGCCGTGCTGTCTGCTGCAACCGCGCCGTTTAACAGGTTTTTAAAGGTATCGTCTACAATGGCTACTTCAGCCGGGTTGAAATTGCTGATGGCTTTCATTTCTTCCACCGACCCCTTTACGTATTGTACGTTTTTCACAAACCAGGCATTGCCTAATGCATTTGGGTTTTGCGCAGCTGCGACGCTGTTTTGCTCGGTTCGCTGAATAACATATTTTGTATTCAGCATATTGAGCACCGATAAGTTGGGTGAGCCAGACAATTGATATTCTATAAGGTCGTCAAAAATACCCAGGCGTGCCGGGTGATAACCGCCAATAGACTTATGGTAATATGAAGTGCCGGCATCACCGGTGTAAGGATCGCCTACCGTTGTATTTAAAACCCGGAAGTTGGGATCTTTATCCTGCAGAATGGCCTGGTCGGCCGGCGTTAAGGGGAACTCACTGGCTTCATAATTCTCTTTGCTGCCAAAACTGAAGCTGTTCAGGTAATTGCTATCAATGGTTAACAGGTCAATGGCCGTTAACAGGGCGATACCACCCAGCAACATCATGGCATTGATCTTCTTTTGAACAAAAAGATACACAATGGCCATGGCGAGCAGCACAAATACCAGCGAACGGAGGATGGTAGCGCCAAATTTCTGTTGGCGGTCTTCGCGCAGCGCGGTTACCATGCCTTTGGCGACAGCCACATCACCCCTTGTTTTATTCAGATAACTTTCAAACAGGCGATTGTCGGCCTGGCCGGGATATGTGCTATCGATGGTCCTCATGGCAGCCTGTATGTTCGGGTTGTTTTCCCGCGAACTTAAAAGCTGGGTAATGGCCGAAGTGCGTTTTTTATTCTCATTGCTGTAATCGGATGTGAAATACAACCCGGCCGCCAGCACAAATACAGCGCCTGTTATCATGGCCGCTAACTGCATTTTTTTAACATCGATGGTTTGGGTAACCACCAGTTTTTCCAAAGCCAGCGCAACACCGATGGGTAGTACCAGTCCGGTTATTTCCAGCGCCATGGTAGGCACCCGGAATTTATTATAAAATGGAAGGTGATCGAACAGGAAATAATTAAAGGCGGCAAAATGTTTACCCAGCGCCAGCAATACGCCGAGTATGGCGGCCGTCAGGATCCACCATTTATGTTTACCGTCGAGGTATACCATGGAGAAAATAAACAGCATGCATATCACCGCGCCCAGGTAAATAGGGCCTGTTGTAAATGGTTGATCGCCCCAGTATAATTGGGTGGCTGCCTGAAAAACTTCATTGGCTGCCTGATCTTCGGGAATTCCCTTTTCAGAGAGGTATTTGGCGAAATTCGAATTTTCATCCAGTTTGGGATACATGAACTGTTCGCCATCGCGTTCGCCATAATGCGTACCATATCCTTTAACGCCGGGGAACATCAGGGTCAGTGATTCATCCCAACCGTAGCTCCATTGAAATGCGTATTCTTTGCTCAGCCCTTTTGTTTTATCGCCTTCCATCACATCCTGGGTGTTTTGCTTTTTATCCATCACCAGTTGGCCGCCGCGTTTCGATGCCTTCGAATAATCGTACACGGTTAATAAGGTTACCGCATTGATCATGACGCCTAATACAGTGGCAGCTGCCAACAGGCCGGTTGCTTTTAATTGCGGGGCTGCTTTGCCGGAACGGAAAGCCTGGATCAAAAAGAACAGGACCATAATACCAATCACCAGGAACATGTAATAGCTCACCTGCTGGTGACCCATGGCAACCTGCAGACCGGCGAATAAGGCGGTCATTATAAAACCACTGATGTATTTTTTATCGAACAATAATATGACGCCACCCAATACGGCGGGTGCATAGGCCAGCGCCAGCATTTGCGTATCGTGGCCGGCCGTTATAAATTGGGGAAAGGTGGTGCTGTAGGCAAAGGCCAATCCGCCAATAACAGCCACCCAGGGCCGAATACGGAGGCACATGCACAAAAAATAAAAGCAAAGGGAAGCCAGGAAGAACATGTTGATGGGTTTGGGCAATCCCAGCTGCAAGATGTTGTGTACAGCGCCCAGGGGCGTCCACGGACCATCGAGGGCAATCTGGTAACCAGGCATACCACCGTACATGTTGGTTGTCCACAAAGGAAAGTGACCATGTTTTGCTTTATATTCAAACGACTGGTGGCTCATGCCCTCCCAATGGGTAATATCACTTTGTTTCATCACTGCATCACTTTCCAGCGCCGGTTTACAAAAGAGTAAGGCTACTATCAGAAAAATAGCAATGGATATCAGATGCGGCATTACCTGTTGCCAGAGTGTTTTCTTCATTATTGCAAATAATTAATAGTTGGGCAAAATAATGCAATTTTACAGCAAGTTGATTATATGCAAAGTTTAATATTTTTCAGTCGGGTAGCTTTTATTTGTAATGTTTGCTTTGCGGTAGTATGGTTCATGCGCTATTATCCCATACTTAAACAGGGCCAGCCCGGCGAATTTGTTTCCCTGGTGCTGATTTTAGGCATTTTGATCGCCTTTCTGCTGAATATTGCCGTGAACCTCTTTGTTATTGTATTTATGGTGCAACGCAAAGCGGTTTGGAAACATTTTCCGGGATGGCTGATAATTACTAATTTTCTTTTTTTATTGCCACAGATAATACTTTTCACAAGATGATCACATCGATTATTAAGGATAAACCGACCCGCCTGTTTGTGTTTTTTGCCGCTTTTTTTGTTGCCAACGCCCTGATCGCAGAGTGTATTGGCACTAAATTATTTTCCCTCGAAAAACTGATCGGTACGCAACCGGCTAATGTTACCCTTTTTGGTCAAAGTGGACTGGCATTTACCCTTACCTGCGGCGTGTTATTGTGGCCGCTGGAGTTTATAATGACCGATATCATCAATGAGTTTTATGGTCCCAAAGCGGTGCGCCGCATTAGTTTTATTGCCGTGGGGCTGATCTCTTATGCATTCCTGATGTTTTACCTGGCCATTCATGTACCCGCTGCCGATTTCTGGGTTACCAGCAGAAAAGAACAAGGCATCCCTGATATGCAAAATGCCTTTGACAGCGTGTTTGGGCAGGGCATGCGGATCATTGTGGGCAGCCTGGTGGCCTTCCTCGTAAGCCAGATCGTTGATGTGACCGTGTTTCATAAAATTAAGCAACGCACCGGCGAAAAACATGTATGGCTGCGCGCCACCGGGTCAACCGTTGTATCGCAGCTGGTAGATAGCTACATTGTATTGTTCATTGCTTTTTCAGGCATCTTTACCTGGCAGCAGATACTGGCCATTGGAATGATGAACTATACGTATAAATTCCTGATGGCGCTGTTGTTGACGCCTGTTATTTACCTGGTGGAAGGCAGGATTGAACGGTATTTTGGTCCGGAACTGACGAAGAAGATGAAGTTGGGGGCGATGGGACGGGAAAGTTAATTAGTCAGTTTCTTCTCCATAACATAGTCCACCATGTAGTATCCATTCCCGATATCTATGTCTTCTTCCTTTATAACCAGGAAGCCGAGTTTTTCATAGAAGAACCTGGCTTTGTTCCGGCGGTTTACATTCAGTCGCAGGGTGTGAATAGATTGCGATTGCAGGTGACCGGTAATAAAATCGATCAGTTTTTTACCAATTCCCTGGCCCTGGGTATTTTGATGCACGTAGATCTTGTGCAGTTTGCTCACGCCGGGCTCAACGGTTGAAAAAGCGGCAAAGGCTACCGGTTTTCCAGCTGACTCAGCCATTAAAAATTGATGTTGCTGATTCAGCAGCTGGTCGCGCAAAGTGGCGTTGTTGTAGATCAGATCGAGCATATAGGCCAGTTGTACGGGCTCCACTATTCCGTCATAAGCTACCGGCCATATTTCCCGGGCTAATTGTTCTACAGTTGTTAAATCATCTGCGTTTGCAAATCGAATGGTTACCATAAGCCGCAAAAATATTATACTTCGCTAATAGTCTCGTTATTTTTATGATAGTGCAGGCGCGATAATTCCTCGTGCAGCCGGATCGATTTTATGGAGATGCGGATGGCAATATACCAGGCTACGAGCGCACCTGATAATAACAATCCATTCGATACATATTTTTTTACCTGCGCACTGTTTTGCAGCAGTAAGAAGAAGTCGAATGCGCCATGAAAAAAGATCGCCAGCAGCATCCCTTTAATAATGTGCTGAATACCGCGGGGTGCATCGAACTTGGCAAGGCCCACATGATAACCCATCAGTACGGCAAAGGCGGCATGCGAAGGCACCGACAAAAACATGCGGATGATACCGGTCTTGAAACCGTAATTCAATACATAGCCGATGTTTTCGAGCGTGGCAAACCCCATGCTGATCATGACTGAATATATAATACCGTCGAAGGGTTCGCTAAATGCTTTATTGCGATACGCATACACCCGCAACATGAGAAACTTGCTGCCTTCTTCACTACCTGCCACAACAATAAATGACAGTAAAAAGTAATACCAGATATTATAGTCCGTGCAATAGAGGAACAATGGCGGTTTTAAACTGGTTTGAATAAGAATAGCGGGAGCAGTGGCCACCATGCCCAGTAAAAAAGAGATCAATAAAGGCAACAGCGGTTCCCGGTCATATTTATCTCTTGAATAGATATACAGGGTAATGGCCGCACCAGGGGCTATCGCCAGAGCTAATAAAGAAAGCATGGTTTACAAATATGTTTTACCCCACAGGAATACAGAACGTGGTACAGTCATAACAATCCGGCTCAAGATACAGGTTCCTTTTGTTTTTTGGAATTTGGTTCTTGATTTTGTCTTATTTTCAGGTTTATATAGCGTGGCCGTGTAGTGTATTGGAACGTACTTTAATACCATGTAATGAGAAAGTTTTTCCTGTTTATCTGTTGTTTGCCAATGTTTGGTTTATTAAAGGCGCAACAGTTTGGCGGTCATTCCCCTTCAACAAAATGGAACCAGATCAATACAGATACCCTGCGGGTTATTTTCCCAGCGGCATCGGGCCTCGACAAACAGGCCGCAGACATTGCCGCTACCATTCACCGGCTGGCGTTGCAAACGGCGCCTACCATCGGCAGCCGGGTGCGTAAGATCAGCATCGTGCTGCAACCACGTACTACTATCTCCAATGCCTACGTTGGATTGGGCCCCTGGCGCAGTGAATTCTACCTTACGCCGCCGCAAAGCCCTTTTGAACTGGGCGCCACGCCCTGGTATCATACCCTGGCGTTGCACGAATACCGCCATGTGCAGCAATACAATAATTTCCGCAAAGGCCTGTCGAGGGTTGCTTACTATTTGTTTGGTCAGGAAGGCCTGGCCATGGCCAATAGTGCGGCCATTCCAAACTGGTTCTGGGAAGGCGATGCCGTGTACCAGGAAACGCTGAAAAGCCAGCAGGGCAGGGGCCGGTTACCCTTTTTCTTCAATGACTATCGGTCCTTATGGGTGGCCAATAAGAATTATTCATGGATGAAACTGCGCAATGGTTCCCTGCGCGATTTTGTGCCCGATCATTATAGGCTTGGTTATATGCAGGTGGCTTATGGCCGCGAAAAATACGGCGCCGATTTCTGGAAGAACGTGACCGACGATGCGGCCCGGTTTAACGGTGTGCTGTACCCGTTTCAGCGGGCTATTAAAAAATACAGCAAAACCCCTTATGCTGCATTCCGCAAGGAAGCCATGAAATATTTTGAAACAAATGTTACTGCTTCTAAAAATGATGCCGTGAGCAACTGGGCGAAGGAACAAACCCATTTTGCGGGCGATGAAGAATTTCCGCAATGGATAGATGATCACACGGTGGTGCTGGTAAAGAGCAGCTATAAAAAGATACCGGCATTTTACCTGCGCAATACGATCACAGAAACCGATACCCGGTTAAGTACAAAAGATATTTCGCTGGATCCTTACTTCTCGTACCGCAATGGTAAAATTGTATATGCTGCTTATGAAGCAGACCTGCGGTGGGCGTGGAAAGATTACAGTGTTTTGAAGGTGCTTGATGTGCGTACCCGGCAGCAACAAACGATCACCCATCACACGCATTATTTTGCGCCTGATATTTCGGCCGATGGCAAACAGGTAGTGGCGGTGCATGTACAGGCGGGCACCAACGCTGAACTGCATATCCTGGATGCGTCTTCTGGCGCTGTTTTGAAAACAGTACCCAATCCGCAAGGGTTGTTTTACAGCCATCCCAAATTTTATAACCAGCAAAGCGTGGTATCGGCCATTCGCACCACAGCCGGTGTAAGCACGCTGGGGTTGGTGAACATCAATGATGGTTCGGTAGAAGAGCTGCTGCCGTACTCCCTGCATGTAACCGGATTCCCTTCGGTACAGGGCGATACCATCACCTTTACAGCGGCCTGGCAGCAAAGAGATGAGCTGTTTGCGCTGATCAATAAACAATTGTTCCGGTTGCAGACACCGTCTAATACGGGCACCGGTAACTATCAGTGGAGCGCACATAATAACAAAGCTGTTTATACGGCTTTTACCGCGGCAGGTTATCACGTGGTGCAACAATCCATCAACGCCGAAACCTGGCAGCCATTGAGCGCTGAGACCTTCGCGGACCCCTTGTTCTCGTATGACCTGAGTTCATTAAAACAGGACCAGCCTTTGCCGGTTGATACCAGCCGGCCATTCCGGATTAGCCGTTATCGCAAAGCGTTCAACCTGATCAATTTTCACAGCTGGCGGCCATATATTTCCGATCCGGATTATTCGTTTTCGCTGATCGGGCAGAACGTGCTGAACACCCTGCAAACAGAGATCTATTTCAATTACAATACCGATGAAAAGTTTAAGGAGGTGGGCGCTACCGCCATTTACGGGGCCTGGTTTCCTTACCTCACCTTAGGCGTTGCAGAAACATTCGACCGGAAGGAGAGTGACAGTCCGGTTACGAAAACCTGGAATGAGCTCAATGGCCGGGTAGGATTACAATTTCCTTTTACTTTTAATGGCGGCCGGTATTATCGCCGGTTAAGTATTTCGGGTGGTATTAACCATCACCAGGTGAACTATACCAATTATGCCAAGACCAGGTATGCCGATAAGCAATTTGAATTTGCAGACGGATCTGTTTCATTTACCATGCAATCGCAGGTGGCGCGGCAGCATATCTATCCGCGTTTCGGCATCAGTTTGCTATCCCGTTACAGAACGATTATTTCTAATTACAGCGGATTTCAATGGCTCACCAGCGCCGCTTTGTACCTGCCCGGTGTGGCGCGCACCCATAACCTGGTTATAACAGGTGCTTATCAAAAACGGGATACCGTGGGCGATTACAGTTTTAGCAACAGCTTTCCTATTTCACGCGGCTACCCTTCGGCTAACCAGTTCTCCATTCCCGAGATGTACAAAGTGGGGGTTAACTATCATTTGCCATTGTTATATCCCGACCTGGGCGTTGGTAACATTGTTTATTTTCTGCGTCTGCGCGCCAATGCGTTTTATGACTATTCTTATCTGAAATTCTTTCGCAATGCGGGTTACTTGCAATGGCGGTCGGCCGGCGGCGAATTGTATTTTGATACCAAATGGTGGAATGAATACAATGTAAGTTTTGGGATCCGCTACAGTCGTATGCTGGATAAGCTGCGGGGCTACGATCCCAATCAGTGGGAGTTTATACTTCCAATTAATCTACTGGGACGGTAATTATAATTCCGGCTTTAAAACGGGCTTCTTCTTAAATAACCATTTATTGGCTTTATACATCAACCAGGCGCTGCCGGCGCCAATGACTGCCCCGGCCAGTACGTCGCTGGGATAATGCACGCCCAGGTACATACGGCTATATCCTACTGATGCGGCATAGGCAAAGGCCGGCACCGCTACATACCATTTGGGATAGGCCAGATACAGAGAGGTGGCTGTAGAAAAAGCTACTGAGGTATGTCCCGATGGAAAGGAGGGACTATTGCCCGAACCTTCTGCCTTCAGATCGGGATTGGTTATATACGGACGCGACCGCTTAAAAGAATACTTCATTCCAAAGGTGATAAACGTGGCTGCTGCGGCCGATTCTGCCAGGTATAAGCTTTTTTGCAGGGTGGTTTTATTGTTGTCGATAAGACCAATCACTGCTACGGTAGCGGGAACAAGAAATGATATTTCCTGTGTGTAGTCAGATATGCCCTGCATTACTTTGGTAGTGCCTGCACACCGGCTTTCCATCATATTCATCAATATGCGCTGGTCGAAACTGTATTTCTGCTCCTGCGCTTTTGCGCCCGGTTTAGAACAGCAAAAGCATACCGCTGTAAGCAGTATGCTTTTTAATATAGTTTGGGACGGCGTTTGTTTAGAGTGTTGAAAGGCTACTTTCAAGGACCTTAATCTTTTCTTCAGCATCCAGTTTTTTCTTTTGCTCTAATTGAACGACATCTGGCTTCGCAGATTGCACGAACTTTTCATTACTTAACTTTTTGTTAACGGATTCAAGGAACTTTTTCAGGCGATCCAGCTCCTTTAACAGCTCATCTTTCTGGGCGCCGTTATCTATAGCACGTTCAGTTTCAATATAGAATTTATCCTTGCCGATCACCGCTGTAATGGTTTGTACTACAGGCTCAGAAACAAATGTTAATTGATCAATATTTACCTGCTTGTTCAGAATTGCTTCAATGGCTTTGTACAGCTCATTGTTCTCACCCTGGATGTACAGTTTGATGGGTTCTTTAGGTTTGATCTGGTTCTTTGCCCGCACATCGCGCAGACCGGTGATCGCGTCCTGCAGCAATTGTCCTTCCCGCAAAACAACGGCATCGAATGATTGCGGCGCGGTGAATTGTTTAACGCACAGGTCTTCGGTTTGGGGGGCCAGCAGATGATATATTTCTTCTGTAACGAACGGCATATATGGATGCAACAAATGCAACAGTTCGGTGAAGAAATAAACCGTTTTGTCGTACACGCCTTTGTCGATGGGTTGGTCCATGGGAGGTTTCACCCATTCCAGGTACCAGCTACAGAAATCGGTCCAGATGAGTGAGTAAAGGGTTTTTAAGCCTTCACTGAGTTTGAAATCTTTATAGTGTTGCTCAATTTCTGCTTTGGCCGCTTGCAGCTTGTTTTCGAACCAGGTAACGGCAAAAGGTGTAACGCCGCTCGCTGTTGGGCTAACCTTTGCTTCAAACATTTTAACGAGCTTCAGGGCGTTCCAGATCTTGTTATTGAACTTACTGCCCTGTTCGGGAGAAGTATCATCGAATAACAGGTCGTTACCGGCCGGGGAGGAGATCATGATGCCAAAGCGCACCGCATCTGCACCATACTTTTCTATCAGCTGCAGCAGGTCGGGTGAATTGCCCAGCTGCTTACTCATTTTGCGGCCCATTTTATCGCGCACCATACCTGTAAAGTATACGTCGCTGAACGGTTTTACGTCCATGTATTCCATACCCGCCATGATCATGCGGGCTACCCAGAAGAAGATGATATCCTGCCCCGTCACCAGTACGGAAGTCGGGTAGTAATAGTTGATATCGGGGTTACCGGGATGGGTAACGCCTTTAAACACTTCAATAGGCCATAACCAGCTTGAGAACCAGGTGTCGAGCACGTCTTCATCCTGTTTCAGGTCGTCGAGGGTAACTTTAGTCCCTTGCATGCTGAATTGTTCTAACGCCTGCTCTTTTGTTTCAGCAACTACAAAAGTGCCATCGGGCGCATAGAACGCCGGTATACGCTGACCCCACCAAAGCTGGCGACTGATGCACCAGTCCTTCACATTCTCGAGCCAGTATTTGTAAGTGGCCATGAATTTGTCGCCGGGGTGAATTTTTACTTCACCGCTGGTTACTGCGCCCAGGGCTTTATCGGCCAGGGAGCGCATGGCTACGAACCATTGGGTAGAAATGCGTGGCTCTACCACGGCCAGGCTGCGTTGGGAGAAGCCCAGGCGGGTGGTATATTCTTCCTCTTTTACGAGCAATCCCTGTTCCTGGAGCATTTCAACCACCTTCTTACGCGCTGCAAACCGGTCCATGCCCACGCAAATCTGCGCGGCTTCGTTCAGAGTACCGTCTTCGTTGAGGGTATCAATTACCTGCAGGTTGTGTTTCAACCCCAGGTTATAGTCGTTTATATCGTGTGCCGGAGTAACTTTCAATGCCCCGGTACCAAAAGCGGGATCAACATATTCATCGAATATGACCGGAACGGCGCGGTTCACCAGCGGAACGATCACTTTTTTGCCTTTCAGGTGGGCAAAACGTTCGTCATTGGGGTTTACGCAAACGCCGGAATCGCCCATGATGGTTTCGGGGCGCTGGGTGGCGATGGTAATGAAATCAGTTGATGGTTTACCGTCTTCCGATTGCACCGCATATTTCACATAGTACAGCTTCCCCTGTACTTCTTTATATTCCACCTCCTCATCGCTGAGGGCGGTTTTTGCTGCCGGGTCCCAGTTGATCATGCGGGCGCCGCGGTAGATCATTTTTTTATTATAGAGATCGACAAAAACCTTTAGAACGGCTTTGTAGTAATCGGGGTCCATGGTAAAAGAAACCCGGTCCCAGTCAACACTGCAGCCCAGTTTTTCTATCTGGTGATAGATGATGTTGCCGTATTTTTCTTTCCATTCAAAGGCGTATTTCAGGAATTCCTCGCGGGAGAGATCGCTTTTTTTAATGCCTTTTTCTTTTTCGAGCATTTGAACCACCTTGCTTTCGGTAGCAATAGAGGCATGGTCGCTGCCGGGCACCCAGCAAGCGTTAAAGCCGCTCATACGGGCTTTGCGCACCAGGATGTCCTGCACGGTTTCGTTGAGGGTATGGCCCATGTGTAATACCCCGGTAACGTTGGGCGGGGGTATCACCACGGTGAACGCCTTCCGCTCATCGGGGGTGCTGTTGAAATATCTTTTTGATTTCCAATGTGAACTCCATTTATCCTCCACCACTTCGGGTTGGTAGTTTTTGCTTAATTCCATAGACGTGTAATCTCCTTTTAAGGGAGTGCAAAGGTACTAAGAAAAGGGAACAAGGCACAAGGGAACAAGGCACAAGAAAAGGCAATAAGGCAAAAGGCACAAAGGGGGGAATGAAGACTGCGGGGAGCATGGTTTGCGTACGGAAGCGGGGAGAAAATAATTTTCAGCGCATAATTTCAAATTACAACTGCACCATTTCCAATTTGAACCGGGCAAAAAATAGTTTTAAACGAGTCGTTTAAAATTTATTTTGGGTCGTTTTGAGCTGAAAATGGGGTGAAATAAGTTTTAAACGGGTCGTTTCCAGCTTTTTTTTGGGTGTTTACTATCAGTAAATGGGGTGAAATAAATTTATTTTGGGGTGTTTCCAGCTTAAAATGGGGTGAAAAAAGTTTTAAATGGGTCGTTTTAAACTGTAAAAATGAGGTTTCTGATTTAATAAAAGATTGGTAAACATTGATTTTTGTAATTTGTCGGGTCCCAGACGGGCATAAAAAAAGCACCCCGCAATCACGCGAAATGCCTACAAAAGAATTCTCAATCCAATACCATTAAGATACCGGAAAACTTTTTGTGTCTCAGTAAGGGTTTAGCCTTCAGCTATTAAGCATACCAATACAGGTACGATAAAAGCATAATCAAGCTTAGAAAACCCAATGCCATTAATGCAACTTTGCCGTTTTCGCCCAGATGGAAATGATGCGTTGACTTTTTCATACGCTACGTTTTTTTTTAGTGAATAAATCCGTAGTACGATCATGCAATCGGTTTTCAAAGGCTTACGAAAGTAAAGGGTATAAAAACTAAAACTAAAGCCGAGGTGATTCAAGGAAGGATATCAACCAGTTAATTAAAAAGCCAGGCTGTTAATAACGTCCGGTACAAAGGTAATACACAGCCGTTAAAGCTGCAAATGTTGCATATATAAAAAATTGAAAATACCGCGGAGTGGGGATGTTTGAATATCAAGGTGTTGGGGCTACATATTGTAGTATGGGGCAGGCCGTGAGTGATTTGATGTAAAATGCCGGAGATAAGACGCTGTAAATCAGTTGAAATACCTGGTGTTGACGGAAAAAGAAAAGTATGAAGCACAAAATGAGATCTATGACGGTTACCCCTTTGCGCTTCATACTAAAGATTTCTACTTCAGATGGTGGCAAAGCGATTAGCCTTGGGTATACCAGTAAGAAAACAGTACCAGTGCAGTAAAGAACACAACGATCACTGCAATAGTGCGTTTCTCCCCTGATGGATGCAAGTTAAATTTTTGCATAGTCAACGGATTTTTTGAGGTTTAACAATGATAGGGGGGCGGATTAAACACTCATGGGGTAGGATTAAATGCGAGGTACGACGTAGAAATAGGAGGTATGAATATAAACATTTGGAGCAATGTGAAGATTGCCAAACGCTTACGCTCTTCTTACTTCTTACTTCCTACTTCTTACTGCAGGCTTCCGGTCGTTTTTGTAACTTTACATCAATCTATGTACGCTATCGTTGATATAGAAACTACCGGGGGGTACGCAGCCAATAACGATATAACAGAGATTGCTATTGTGTTACATGATGGACAATCTGTTATAAGCCGGTTTGAAAGCCTGGTACGGCCGGTTCGTACCATACCGCATTATATTCAGGTATTGACAGGCATTACCAATGACATGGTAGCCGACGCGCCTTCTTTTGAAGAACTGGCTCCCCAGGTATTTGAACTGTTGGAAGGAAAGATCTTTATCGCCCACAATGTGAATTTTGATTACTCTTTCCTGAAACATCATTTTAGCGCGGCGGGGTATGAGCTGAACTGCGTGAAACTATGTACCGTTCGCTTATCAAAAAAGGTTTTCCCCGGCATACCTTCTTACAGCCTGGGTAATTTGTGCCGTTATTTCGGGATCAATATTTTAAACCGGCACCGGGCCGGCGGGGATGCCGATGCAACGGTACGGTTGCTGGAACATTTACTGCAACACAATGCCGAACCGCATATACAGCAATTTATAAAACGCGGCGCCAAAGAACAATCACTGCCGCCGAACCTGCCCAAAGAACAGGTTGCTCAGTTGCCGTATACGCCGGGCGTTTATTATTTTCATAATCAAACCGGCAAAGTGATCTATGTGGGTAAGGCAAAGAACCTCAAATACCGGGTGAGCAGTCATTTCACGCATAATGGTTCCGGCAAACAGCGGCAGGATTTTTTACGGAATATCTACAGCATTACCTATCAGAGTACCAGTACCGAGTTAATGGCTTTTATACTGGAAAGCATAGAAATAAAAAGATTATGGCCTGCCTTCAACAGCAGCCAGAAACGGTTCACGCATTCGTTCGGGTTGTATATGTTTGAAGACAGCAGCGGTTATTTGCGGCTGGCGATAGATAAAAAGAAGAAGAACATGCAACCGCTGTACACTTTCAATTTGCTTGTTGAAGGGCACCGCCTGGTGAATCAGCTGATACAACGGTTTAACTTATGTGCCAAATTGTGTTTCATGCAAACCGCACCGGGGCCCTGTACCAACACGGGTGAGGCCATTTGCCTCGGGGCTTGTGAGCATAAGGAAGATGCAACCGCCTATAACGAGCGGGTACAGCTGGCTTTGCAATGGCTGGAAGAATGGCTGCCTACCTTTGCGGTGGTAGATGAAGGTAATGATCGCGAGGAACAGAGTTGCATTTTAATGGAGAAAGGAAAATTCTACGGTATGGGATATATACCGGCAGGTGTTCAAATAGGTACAGGCATTACCAGCCGGGATGAATTAAAAACCTACCTGACTCCCTATCCCGAAAATGATTACATCCGCGGACTGGTGTATCAATACGCGGAGAAATTCCCTAAGAAAAAGATTACCCTATTTTGATTATTACAACTGCTATAATTAGTTAGCATATTATCACATTATTACATTGACCTCCGTAGTTACTGCAGCATCTATGCGTAAAATCACGCCATGTGGGTTGACGTTGGTATTTTATTAAATGTTTATTACTGTTTATAACGAAAACATTATCACAATTTGGTATTAAAGTTGTGACACAAAATGCGACAACGCTTTTTCAGGTTCATGTTTTTATTTAATTTTTGTGTAAATAACCCACACTATGAAAAGACGCAAGCTGTTACTGTGCTGTTTGCTCGCAGCAGGGTGTCGTGAGACAACACCCACTACAGAAGGAGCAGTCACAAAAGCCGGGTCGGCCGAGAAAACAAACGCCCCAGCCATTAAAGCACCACCCCCTGCAGAAAAAGTACCCTTATACCGGGCAACGGTGAAAGCCGAACCGGTAGCGGAGTACCAGGAAAAAACGGACAACCCGTTAAACGATTGGTATTTTTCAGTAAAGCTGTATGAAACGCCTAAAACTTTTCAGTATGTAATGAAATTAAAGTACGAAGAGATGGAAGGCGATGATACATTGAATTTGCCCGATGTGGGTGTTCTGCCAAAACCTGTTATTCAAAAGGGGGAGGACAAATATTCATGTATCGTTGGTTTTATGGATAATCACGATCAGTTTCGTGAGTACAAGAAAGTGTATGTTAAGTATGATCAACTGAAAGTTACTTCCCTGAAACATTACACAGTAGCTTCGTACACGAGGTAAAAGCTACAGCAATGGGCAGTTGGTGACTGAGTGCTTTGATCTGCTTTGGTTATCTATGAGAGGAGCAACCACTGTTATGAACTTTTGCATGGGGTTACCGGCTGCCCATTGTACATCTAATTTTATGAGATCAACGATTGTATTTGCTGTATAAATTCATCCCTTGGCATCATATGCGCGCCCAGACTTTCCAGGTGTTCGGTATATACCTGGCAATCGATCAATTGAACATTTTCCTGTTGTAATTGCTGCACATAGCTGATAAACGCATATTTGCTGGCGTTGCTTATTTTGCTGAACATGCTTTCTCCAAAGAACACCTTCCCCAACCTGATGCCATACAAACCACCCACCAGTTCATCGTTCAACCAAACTTCTGCGCTGTGCGCAAATCCCTGCCGGTGTAAACGAATGTAGGCTTCCTTCATGGAGTTGGTGATCCAGGTACCGCTTTGTCCGGGCCGGTCAATACCTTTGCAATTATTGATCACCTCGGCAAATGCTTTGTTTATAGTGAAGGTAAATGCCTGCTTTTTGAGCAATTGTTTCATGCTTTTGCTCACCCGCAGGGTAGCAGGCGTTAATACGAAACGCGGATTGGGGCACCACCACAAAATATGTTGCCCTTCATACCAGGGGAAAATGCCCTGCCGATAAGCCAGTAACAAGCGCTCGGTACTTAGGTCACCGCCAACGGCTAACAGCCCATCCGGTTCGGCCAGGTGCACAGGTGGAAATATTAATTCTTTATCCAAAGCAAATAAAGGCATGCCGGAATGTGGTTGATTGCCGTAAAAATAGATAAAAAGAAGAATGTATATTTTCTGGTCCTGATCGCAATTCCCGATTGTTATCCCCGATTTTTATCGGGGGAAAGGCAATCGGCGGCAAGCAAAAGTTAGTGTAGTACGTTGGCTGGAATTTGTTTAGGCCAATACTTCAAGCGTAGCGCCAATACCGCGGTCGGTAATAGCATCGCATTGAGGCTTCAGTTCGTCGTAAGAGCCCTGTTTTACGGAATATTTCCCCTGAAAGTGGATGATATAAGCACATTGCTCGGCCTGTTCGGTTGAATGGCCGCATACTTCTACCAGTGTTTCTATCACCCATTCGAAGGTGTTTACCTCATCGTTCCATACAATCAGACTGTAAGGTTCATCCAATGCTGTGAGCACATCGGTGTCCTCTTCCAATTGTGGTTTTACCGGTCCGTCAAATGCCATATATGGTGGTTTAATCCGTCACAAATTTATAAAAATACCCTACGCCTAGCAAGCCTTTTAAATGTTTTTAATAACAGGGGGTTTGGCGTAAGTGATTCATTAAGAATGAATAGCGATTTATTGCGGTACTTCGTTTTTGTGGGTAAATTATATGTGTGCCGTAGACGGGGCGTTTTTTTCTACCAATTGTTTAATTAACTCAATGGTTGTACGCCAGTAAAAGTCGAGGTGTTGGTAAATGGTTTCGGTGGGAAAATTGGTGATAACGAGCGTTAATGCAGTTTGGTTATTGGAAGGGGAGAGGGTGAATGAGATGATCGTATAATTTTCAGGGATGTCTGGCAGCCGGGATAGTGAACTCAAGAAATTGTATTTGAGTGCCTGGCCGGGTTCAAACTGCAGAACGGTTCCTTTATTTTCAAATTTCAGGTGATGAGATCCTGAAATAACGATGGGGCTATTCAACTGCCAGTTTGTTTGAATGTCGATCTCCATTGCTGGGTCACCCATCCATTGTTTCATCTGCGCAGGTTCGGTTAGTGTCTTCCAAACACTTGAGGCAGGTGCATTTATTAGAACTGTTTTTTCAATACGATACGTCATAGCGCCGGTATAATGGGTAATGAATATTTTTTGTGTCCGGAATATTCAATTACACCGGGACCAGCGAATAGTTCTTTACAGGCGCATTTATTTTGTTACCAATGCAATCTGCTTCAGGCTATAAACGATGAAAAGAGCAGCGGAAACCAGCAGGAGAAAAATGATCAGAAAAAAATAAGCTTTCTTCATACTTACTGGATGCAGTAATTTGATGATTCCACAAATGGGGAAGTATATTAAATTGTGTAATATACGACGGGGGCTAATGCTTCATTCAGCTTGGGAGAAAAGAGGTTATGAAAATAAAAATCAACCGTTTCATAATGGTTTTGTTAATGGCTGGTTACAATGTTTTGCTTTTAGTTTCTCCATTTCATCTCCATACATTCTCGTGAATCCCAGTCTTAACGCTTCAGAAATATCATCACAGGCTGCTTTGTTTCTTTTTAAAGCAATGTAAATAAATGCCCTTGTTCGAAATGCATAGGAATTAGTTGGGTAAAGTTGCAGCGATGTATTAACATCCGAAAGGGCATCTTTTAAATTCCCAAGTTTGTATTCATTAAATGCTCTGTTGTTATAGGCGAGGGGTTCGTTTTTATCGAGGGAGAGCACCTTGTTAAAATATTTGATGGCTGTTTTATAATCTCCGATATCCTGATATTTAAAACCAATATTGCCATAGGCTCCTATGAATGTTGAATCTATTTTGATGATTTTGAATAAATATTTCAGTGTTTCATCTTTTTTGTCAACTTCATCACAAACCGCGGCGAGATTATTCAATACTCCAATATTCAAAGAGTCAATCTTGAGCGCACTTATAAAGTCATCATAAGCTTCCTGAAATTTCCTGATGTCAATTTTTGCGGCTCCTCTGTTTACAAGTAAGGATAACCTCATTGAATCTTTTGTTTCATATCTTAAAGCAGTGCTGAAGTCTTCAATTGCATATTCTGATTCCTGCAATTTATTTAATAATATTCCCCTTTGATTGTATGCAATGCTGTTATGCGCATCCAGGCGGATTATTGCCGAGTAGGTGTAAAATGCCTCCTGATATTGTTTTAGTTTTTCAAGTGTATTACCTTTTAATAAAAGATAGGTAGTATTTATTGAGTCTTCCTTTAATGCAGCATTAATATTATTCAGGGCATTCTTATAATCTTCATTGTCATAAAGTTTTGAAGCCTTGTCATAATCGCTGGTTTGACAAAAACAATGAAGGGTAATATGAAAAACTGTGATAAAGGTGAGTAGTTTTAACATGTGATTTTTTTTTGGGTTCGATCCGTATTTCCGACCTCAGCATTGTTTTGTGCTGGTTGGGTTTATGCCAACGAAAAAAGGCTCACTTTTCAGTGAACCTTTCTGGTGTGGGAGTTGACGGGCTCGAACCGCCGACCCTCTGCTTGTAAGGCAGATGCTCTGAACCAACTGAGCTAAACTCCCTTTAATTTTCTTTCTAATTCCCTGACGCTGTTTCTTTTACCTCTTTTCTGTACCCCTATTGCGTTTTGGGATTGCAAAGATAAGGGGAGCTACATTATTGCCAAAATTTTTTTGCGTTGATAATGAAGATTTTCCAACTTTTTTTGAAATTATTCGGCACTTCCTTCCTCCCAGCTTAGCTGGACACCCATTACCTGTTGCTAATTGCCTATTGCCTTTTGCTACCCCCCGTGTCGGTTTTGTTCTATTTTCCGCCTGGCAACAGCTATAATTTTGGTTTCAATAATAATCGTCTTTATTATGAACCGCATTATAACCGTTGTCGCTTTGTTACTTTCAGCCATTATTGCTGCTGCGTACATGCCTGGTACTTTCGGTACCGTCACTGCAAAAGAGGCGAGTGTGTTGCTGCCAAAGCTTTCGGATTATAATATTTTCACAGGTGACCCGGCGGCGCTCACCCCCGGCAATGGGTTTCATTTATATGAACTGGCTACGGGTTTATTTACTGATTATGCCGAAAAGCAACGACTCATCAAAGTGCCGGCCAGCCAAAAGATCAATGCCGTGAATGATGGTCTGCCCCAATTCCCCGAGGGTACCATACTGGCTAAAACTTTTTATTATTTTAATGATAAAAGAGATGTGTCAAAAGGCAAAAGGATCATTGAAACCCGGGTACTGATCAAAAATAACGGTCAGTGGATGGCGGGCACGTACGTATGGAATAAGGAGCAATCCGATGCGGTGCTGGTAACCGGCGGACAAAAAACGGCTGTTAATTGGATCGATGAAAGCTCCAACAACAAAACTATTTCTTATCAAATTCCATCTGCAAAGGATTGTAGCGCCTGTCATAGTAACAATAATATCATTATGCCCATCGGACTGAAAGTAAGAAACCTGAATAGAGATGTTGTCCGGAACAATACTTCCGTGAACCAGTTACAGTATTTGCAGGATGCCGGTATTATGAACGCGGTTAGCCCCGACCGGTTCTCAAAATTACCTGCCTGGCAAAATGATGCTTATTCTATATCAGATAGAGTACGGGCGTACCTTGATGTGAATTGCGCGCATTGCCATAGTGCCACCGGCTCCTGTGCCCGTGCTGATGTTCGATTTGCCTGGGAAATACCAATGGAAGATACCCGTATCACCGCCAAAAAGGACCGGATTGTCAGTTTGATGGAGAAGGGGAGTATGCCGCGTACAGGTACTACCGTGGTTGATGAGAAAGCGCTCGCATTGATTAAAAAGTATTTACAATTACAATAATATAAAAACACAGGTCATGACTTTTGCCAACATCGCTTTGCTCGCTGCCGCTTTTACAACAGCGCTTATTGCCGGTCTCTTTTATGCTTATTCCTGCTCGGTGAATGCCGGACTGGGTCGCTTACCCGATGCCGGATATATGGCTGCCATGCAAGGGATCAATCGCGAAATATTGAATCCTTTATTCTTTATGAGTTTTATGGGCACAGTGATTTTGTTACCCATTGCCACCTGGTTGCAATACGGCCATCCGGTTTCGCTTCGTTTTTATTTGTTACTGGCGGCCACCCTGGTGTATGCTATTGGTACGTTTGGGGTAACCATGGTGGGTAATGTTCCCCTGAATAATGCATTGGATGCTTTTAATATCCAGGCTGCTTCTGCCGAAGAGATCAGCCAGCAAAGAGCCTTATTCGAAAAACCCTGGAACCAATTACACAGCATTCGCACCATTGCCAATGCCATTGCTTTGATCCTGGTGTTAGTAGCTTGTATCGTAAAGACGGATACTCTTAAGGCAGAATAAGGCTAACCTGGTATGGATGACCTTAATGGCGAGAGGCAAGATGGGAAGCATGAGATAGGAGGTAAGAATTAAGAGGTAGGAAATAAGAAATGCGGGTTCTTCATACTTCTTACTTCCTACATCCTACTTCATATATTATTTATGTGGCGGCATATTACTGTTACCTATATCGCGGTATATTTTCCAGCCGCCATTTTCCGGTTTCCAGATGACCACGTATTTACCTTTATCGAGTGTTTTATTGCCTTCGCCTATTACTTCAAACATGCCTGTTTCGGCCAGTAAGTCGGCATTGCCAATAAGGTCCTGGGTATTCACTTTCAATTCTTTCATACCCGATCTGATGGCGCCGCCCCATCCCTTTGCAATGTCACTACCTTTCATAGGTTCCATTTGGTCGAACATTAGCCAGGCATCGGACGCATAATGGGCTGCCAGTGCGTTTGAATCACCTTTCTTTGCTTCTTCCATAAATTTGGCATTATCGCTTTCAATCCATTCTCTTGCTTTACCAAGATCAAATGAAGCGGCAGTAGTGTCGCCGGTTGTATTCGCTGCTGTTTTATCAGTGGCAGCGTTTTCGCAGGAGGTGATAAAGAACATACCACCTGCGATCAATAAAAGTGAGCAATACATTTTCATGTTGTTGGTTTTGTACTAAGGTATGGGCTTTATGTACTAAACGATGTGCATTGATTCCGATTTTGATTTATGTCAAATGTATGTGTTGATCTTGTCGTTCAAACACTAACAGACACCTGAAAAGATGATTATTATCAAGTTTCATATTGGTGTTTGTATATTAAATTGTCATAATTTTAAGAGCCATTAATTTTTATCACCATTAAACTATCTCTCATGGAAGCATTCATTGGCAGCATTGTATTGTTTGCCGGTAATTTCGCTCCCCGCGGCTGGCAATTTTGCGCTGGCCAGATATTACCCATCGCACAAAATACCGCACTGTTCTCTCTTCTTGGAACCACGTATGGCGGTAACGGACAAACTACTTTTGCATTACCTGACTTGCGAGGCAGGGTGCCTGCTGGTCAGGGGCAGGGGCCCGGTTTAAGTAACTGGATACTTGGAGAGGCGCAGGGTACAGAAACGGTAACGCTATTATCTACCGAAATGCCTGCTCATAATCATCTTGTTCAGGTGAGTACTGGCAATGCAGATGTAGCCACCGCCAGTAACAATTATCTGGCTACTACAAATGCGATGTTCGGCGCCGACCCAATACCCGTAAATACCTACAATGGGGCACCCAGTGCAACATTGGCTGTTAACTCGATTGCTGCTACCGGCGGCAATCAGCCGCACGAAAACATTCAACCCTCCCTGTGTTTGAACTACATTATTTGTTTAGAGGGTATATTCCCAACCCGTAATTAAGGAACCGCTGATTTGGGCCTGTAAGTAGTATGAGAACAGGCATTGTATCCAGTTCAATAATTTGTTTACCGCTTTTGAATTACCTGCATGCTGCGGGAGAAGATGTTGTTGTCTTTTCAGCAGAGCAGGCCGTAAATGATAAAAGCGCAATTGCTTCTTTTTGCACAAGAGCTGGTATTTCCTGTACACATGAAAAGAGCAGTGGTCAGTCTTTGTACGATTGGGTAAGCAAACAACAACCTGTTATTATTTTTATAGTTGGCTATAACGAGATCATTCGCATGAACCGGTTTACTACCGTTATGCCCGATCTGTTTAATGTTCATTTTGGCCATTTGCCAGAGTACAGGGGACCCAACCCTGTATTCTGGCAATTAAAAAAAGGAGCCCCCTCTTTGGCTATCACCATTCACCGCGTTAACGAGCAGCTTGATGCGGGTGCAGTGGCCTGGAAAAAAGAATACCCCAATGAGCCTTTCTTCAATTATGCCTATGTTCATCAACTGATGAGCCATTTCGTCATAGAAGGTGTACACGCCTTGTTGCAGTTAAAAAAACAGGGACATCCCATTCCCCTAACAGACCAGGATGAGCGAAGAGCTGCTTATTTTGGCAAACCCGGTTCAAAGGATGTTTGTATTTGCTGGAAAACCATGAGCGCTGCGGCTATCTGCGACCTGGTGAAAGCCTGTAACCCCTGGAGCAATGGCGCCACTGCATTTTATAACGGTTTTGAAGTGCGGGTTACCGATGCCGAACCCGTAAAACCGGAAGAGGCCATGAAAAAAACGTCTGGTAACGGGATATATCCTTCAGGTACTATACTCGAAACTTCACCGATATTATTGGTTTCATGCAGTAACAACGAAGTGGTCAGGATCCACAGCCTTGCATTTAACGGAATGTTCATGCCCGGCCGGTTTGCAGCAAATTATGGCTTTTTAAAAGGCCAATCATTTAATAATATCTGAAAACGACAGTATTTATGATAATAAGATTACACTATGCATACGTTGTATGTTTATGGCTGCTATTGTTTGCGACCCGACAAACAACGCGGGCTCAAACCACACTAACGGCCGGGGATATCGTTGTTTTGGGGTTTAATACGGATGATGTGTACCCAAACCAACGTTGGGCCTTTATGACGATGAGAAATTTAGCGGCCAACACAATAATTAATTTTACCGATGCAGGGTATGATGGCACCAGCGCCTTCAGGGTGTCTTCAGTCAACGAGGGGCATATGCAATGGACTACACCCGGAGCGGTATTAAAAGGAACCATTATTTATGCTACCAATACAAAAATAAACGGGTCAACTGCCAACGTTACCGGGCAACTGGGTGGCACAGCTGCTTATTTAAGCACGGGCGGCGATCAGATCATTGTATACCAGGGAACCCTGGGTACTGCCACCGGCGCTACCTTTATTTATGCGATCAATACCGGGCAAACCACTGCATATCCCACCGATGGCAGTTGGATGACGACAGGTGTCACTGTTGGTGATAGTTACTCATACATACCGCCGGGCTTAAACAGCACGACCACTGCAACGTTAACCTCAAATGCGCTCAATTTTTCTCATGGAACCGGTGCTTTTGGTGCTGCCAATTACGGGTTCGATAATATGTATTATGGAGGTACCACAACCGGGTCCAAAACTACGTTGCTCGCTGCCATATCAAACCCTGCCAATTGGGTGGGCAGTGACCCGACTGCCTTAAACATTGCCAGCGGCGGTGTATTTCCTGCTGCTTTCACCGTACTACCTGTTACTTTACTCTATTTTAATGCACAGGCACTGGCCGGTGAAACCGCTCAGCTTACCTGGGGCACTGCCATGGAAAGTAACAACGATCATTTTACCATTGAAAGAAGCACGGATGGCGTTCATTATACCACAATCAACACCATGCCGGGCAAAGGCGATCACAACGAGCCGGTTGATTATTCATTTATTGATCATTCACCCGAACAGGGCAGTAATTTTTACCGGTTACGACAAACCGACCGGGATGGTAAAGAAGAGATACTGGGTGTGAAGATCGTGACGATACAGGACATCGGATTAAGGGTAGGACCAAATCCGGCCGTGAACTCCATTGATGTTAGTTATAACCGTGGCGCGTGGCGCGAAATAAAATTATATAACACTGCAGAACAGTTGCTGCAAACCATTCCTTTAACCATCACTGCCAGCCGGACCCTCGTTTCTTTGCAAAACTACCGGCCCGGAACTTACTACCTGGCTTTTGTGGGTAATAATGGCAAAACCAATACGGTACGGCGGGTTATGAAAACCAATTAGCTAATGAGCTAATGTGCTAATTAGCCAGTGAATACAAATACAAAATGCAGCTTCAGGCTACATGCGTAAGCCTGAACTTGCAAGCGGCATCTTGTAACAGGCATCCGGTAACCTGAACCCTGCGTTTCGGGATTATTTTTTTATTTCCTAAAAATTTGTTTAACTTAATAGTATCATAGTTCTTAAAATCATTACCATGGATACGGTAAGAGATATACTACAAATTAAAGGACATGTGGTATATACAGTAAATCCGGAGAGCTCCGTATATGAAGCTTTAGAAACACTGGAATCCAAAAACTTAGGTGCACTGGTTGTACTGGAAGAATGTGGTAAACTGGATGGAATTTTTACAGAACGAGACTACGCCCGCAAAGTAATATTAAAAGGAAGATCCTCAAAAGAGACCAGGGTACAGGATATTATGACAGAAAGCCCGGTGTTTGTTACTCCTGATACAAAGATTGAATACTGCATGCAATTGATGACCGATAAATTTATCCGTCATCTACCTGTTCTGGAAGACAATGAATTAGTTGGAATTGTTTCTATCGGTGATCTTGTAAAAC
The DNA here is from genome assembly GCA_966212235.1 of uncultured Niastella sp. GTDB lineage: Bacteria > Bacteroidota > Bacteroidia > Chitinophagales > Chitinophagaceae > Niastella. Next base: position 311,485 of record CBIHPP010000003.1, read on the forward strand.
ATATCATCGATCAGAAGGATTTTATCATTCAGAACCTGGAACATTATATTACCAGTTAAAACAACCTGTCGATCGTACTTTGTTGGCTGTTTGGGTTTGTGCATTTGGTTCACTTCAATGTGAAAGGACGGTAGTGGGCTTTTTATTAACGCCCATCATGGAATTATTATGTTATGCTGGGAAATAATATCAATAGTATTCTCTTATGGCCATTGCTATTGTATGCAATCGCAGTAGTGGTTTTGCTCGTTGCAATTCTCTCTCTGTCTTACCTGTTAGGTCAGCATCACCGCGACCGTGCTACCGATAAGCCATACGAAGGAGGCATAGAACAAACGGGTTCTGCACGTCTTCGTTTCTCTGCGCAATTTTACCTCGTTGCCATGTTGTTTGTGATCTTTGATGTAGAAGCTGTGTTCATCATCTTATGGGCATTGGGCTTTTACGAGTTGGGCTGGCCCGGTTATATCGGCGTTGCCATATTCATCGGTCAGCTGGTAGTGGTATTGATCTATGAGTGGGGGATAGGGGCGCTTGATATAGGTTTAGATGGGAAGAAGTTGTTGAAGAAGTATAAGGAGTTGACAAGTAAACAATGAAACCGTTTATGGTTTGAGGTTTATGGTTTCTTGTTCTTTAGTTCGTGAAGTCATTATTAGTTGGGAGTTCTCAAAGTGCGGCAGCAACTACAAACCATAAACTATAAACTACAAACTATTAATATGAAGTGGTGGTTAAGCAAAGCAGGTGATACAACCGGTAGTTTATCCGGTAACGGCAGTATGGAAGAAGCCGTTCGCCAAAGCATTATGCTTACCTCTGTGCAAAGCCTGGTGGCCTGGGGAAGAAAAAATTCCATGTGGCCATTCCATTTTGGCCTGAGCTGCTGTTTTGTTGAAATGGCAACCAGTATTACCAGTAAATATGATGTGGCCCGGTTTGGCGCCGAAGTGATCCGCGGTACACCGCGGGAAGCAGATGTAATGGTAATTGCCGGCACCGTTTTTATAAAGATGGTGCCCATCATTAAACGATTACACGAACAAATGATGGAACCCCGCTGGGTGATCTCTATGGGCAGTTGTGCCAACAGCGGCGGTATGTATGATATTTACAGCGTGGTACAGGGCGTTGATAAATTTCTGCCGGTTGATGTATACGTCCCCGGCTGTCCGCCCCGGCCCGATGCCTTTATGCAGGGGTTGATGTTATTGGCTGATGCCGTGGGAAAGGAAAAGCGTCCGTTAAGCTGGGTTGTTGGCGAGCAGGGCATCATAAAACCAACGATGACTTCCATGAAAGAAAAGAAACACGACGAAAGAATGCATAAGGTGAATTTTAAAGGAATAGACGAAGTATGAAACGTTTGTGGTTTGTAGTTTATAGTTTGTGGTTCTTTCTGTGCTGCAAGCTGATTGAACTTAGGCAACTACAAACCGCAAACAACAAACTACGAACTAATTCATGTATGATGCGGATACGATATTATTCCATCTGCAGCAACGATTAGGCGCTGAAGCTTGCCATCAGCAGCAAACAGTTGATGAAATACTCACTTTGTGGGTATCTAAGGAGAAGATCGTACCTGCCATACAGTACCTGAAAACAGAAGCGACGCAACCTTATAAAATGTTGTACGATCTGTTTGGCATCGATGAACGCAACCGGAACCACCGCCACAACGGATTTTCACTGGCCGATTTCACCGTGGTCTATATACTGTTCTCCTTCGAACGGAACGATTTTATCAAAATCAAAGTGGCGTTACGTGGTGAGTACCCTTCTATATATTCCATTACTTCTATTTTTAAAAACGCCAACTGGTACGAACGCGAAGTGTACGATATGTTCGGCATTCGGTTCGACGGGCATCCGCATTTAACCCGTATTTTAATGCCGCTTACCTGGGAGGGCCATCCTTTGCGCAAGGAGCATCCGGCACGGGCAACCGAAATGGGACCGTTTCAGCTATGGGATGAAAAACAGGACATAGAGCAGGAAGCCCTTCGGTTTAAACCCGAAGTCTGGGGCATGCAGGAACACGGCGATGATGCCGATTTTATGTTCCTGAATATTGGTCCGCAACACCCCGGCACACATGGCGTTTTGCGTATCATTCTACAATTGAATGGGGAAGATATTGTTGATGCAGTGCCTGAAATTGGTTTTCATCACCGTGGCGCCGAAAAAATGGCGGAGCGCCAAAGCTGGCATACCTACATTCCCTACACCGATCGTATTGACTATTTAGGCGGCGTCATGAATAACCTCGCTTACCTGCTGTCAGTAGAAAAGCTGGCCGGTATCGAACTGCCCGATCGCGCCATCGTGATCCGGGTCATGTTGTGCGAGCTGTTCCGCATTGCCAGCCACCTGGTTTGGTTTGGCACATTTGCCCAGGACCTGGGTCAGTTGTCACCGGTGTTTTACATGTTTACCGACCGGGAAAAGATCTTCGATATCATTGAAGCGATCTGCGGCGGCCGCATGCATCCCAACTGGTTCCGTATCGGCGGCGTAGCGCAGGACCTGCCCAATGGTTGGCAGCGTCTTGTACAGCATTTTGTCGATTACTTCCCCGCCAGGGTAAATGAGTACGATAAAATGGTTATCCGCAACAGTTTGTTTAAAGCGCGTACCAAAGGCATCGGCATCTATACCCTGGAAGAAGCCATTGAATGGGGCGTTACCGGACCCGGATTGAGAGCCTGTGGACTGGAATGGGATTTCCGCAAAAAGCGTCCGTATGCCGGTTATGAACGGTTTGATTTTGATATTCCCGTTGCACAGAACGGCGATTGTTTCGATCGCGCCGTGGTACGGGTAGAAGAAATGCGGCAAAGCCTGCGCATTGTTGAGCAGTGCCTGCGGAATATGCCTGCCGGTGATTATAAATCGAGCCACCCATTGACCACGCCCCCCTTAAAGAAATATACGATGCAGGATATTGAAACGCTCATCACGCATTTTCTGAATGTGAGCTGGGGACCGGTGATACCGGATGGAGAAGCGATGAGCTGCATCGAAGCGACCAAAGGCGCCAACAGCTATTACTGTATCAGCGATGGCAATACAGCGGCTTACCGGGTTCGTATCCGCACCCCGTCATTTCCGCACATGCAAATGTTGCCCTATATCAGTAAAGGCTATACGGTCAGCGATTTGCTGAGCATTTTGGGAAGTATTGATTTTGTGCTGGCGGACATCGATAGATAATTTGATAATATGCTAAAGGAATACAGAAGTAAGGTTTTTTTCACGTTTGCCGTTTCACGTTTCACGATTAAAGCAGCTTGTTAATGATAATACAGAAATTAAATAAAGAAGATGAAAAGAAGTCAGGTGCTACCGCACAGTATACGGAGGGATTGGGTGGGGAGTACCTGACTGATCTGGAACGCAGTGAAATAGATCATGAGATCGCCCAGGTTCCGCATAAAAGCGCTGCGGTGATCGAGGCATTAAAAATAGTGCAGCACCACCGCCGCTGGATCAGCGATGAAAGCGTGAACGCGATTGCCGCTTATCTGCAAATGAGCCCGGCGGAGGTTGACAGTGTGGCCACTTTTTATAATCTTATTTTCCGAAAACCGGTTGGCCGTCATGTGATCCTGGTGTGTGATAGTATTTCGTGTTATGTGATGAAGTATGGCGATATCTATAAAGCGCTGCAGGAAAAACTGAAGATCCGGTTTGGTGAAACCACCGGCGACCAGTGTTTTACGTTGTTGCCGAATTGCTGCCTGGGTTGTTGCGACCATGCGCCGGCATTAATGATCGATAACGATTTGTACAAAGATGTAACGGTCGACATGCTCGACCGGCTTTTACACAATTATACCTAAGTACCATGGAACGTCCGCTTACACAATTCATTCATCCCGGCTGTCCGCCGTTCGATCTCAGGGAATATGAGATGACGGGTGGGTATGACGCTGTGAAAAAAACGATCGGCAAAATGTCGCCGCAGGAAGTGCAACAGCTGGTGAAGGACAGTGGGTTGAAAGGCCGGGGCGGCGCCGGTTTTTTGACCGGTATGAAATGGAGTTTTGTACCCATGGACGATCAGGCGCCGCATCCCAAATATCTTATCTGTAATGCTGACGAAATGGAGCCCGGTACTTTCAAGGACCGGCTGTTGCTCGAAGGCAATCCGCATCAGCTGATCGAAGGCATGATCCTGTCTGCTTATGCCATCCAGGCCGATATTTCGTACATCTTTTTACGTTGGGCCTATAAAAAAGCGGCGCAGTTGTTACGCAAGAGCATTCATGAAGCATATGCTGCCGGGCTTCTGGGAAAAAATATTCTGGGTAGCGGGTTCAATCTTGACATGCATTTGCACACCGGTGTGGGCAGGTATATGTGTGGGGAAGAAACGGCTTTGTTAAATGCGTTGGAAGGAAAACGTGCAACGCCCCGGGCCAAGCCGCCTTTTCCGCAGGTAAGCGGTTTATATGGAAAACCTACCATCGTTAACAATGTAGAAACGCTTTGTAATATTCCACATATTGTAAATAAAGGCGCTGTCTGGTTTAAAGGATTAAGTAATAGTGAAGACAGCGGCACCAAATTGTATGGCGTAAGCGGTAAAGTGAATAGTCCGGGTTGCTGGGAATTGCCCATGGGCGTTACCGTTCGCGAATTGATTGAAGAACATGCCGGCGGCATGAAGAACGGCTACCAGCTAAAAGGCGTGCTGCCCGGCGGCGCCTCTACCGATTTTCTGACTACCGAACACCTCGATGTAAAGATGGATTTTGCTTCCGTCGCTGCGGCCGGCAGCCGGTTGGGTACGGGCACTATGGTGGTGATGGACGATGCTACCTGTCCGGTTGGCTTTGTTCATAACTTGCAACATTTTTTTGCACAGGAAAGTTGTGGCTGGTGTACGCCGTGCCGGGAAGGATTACCCTGGGTAGAAAAAATGTTGCTAAGTCTTGAAGAGGGAAATGGCACAACCGAAGAAATGGAACTGCTGCAATTGCACACCCAGTTACTGGGACCGGGTAATACGTTTTGTGCATTGGCGCCCGGCGCTATGGAACCGTTGCAAAGTGCGTTGAAATATTTTAAAGATGATTTTGAACGGCATGTGACGATGCATAAATGCCCGTATGGGAGTTGAAAATTAAATTCCAAGGACCAAATAACAAGAACCAAAAAAAAGACAAATTCCAAATTGCAAAAGCCAATGACCACAACTTTTGGAACTTGTAATTTGAATTTTGGAATTTGAGGTTATTCACCATTGACCATTCACTATTCACGTTATGTCAACAATTTTCATTGATAACAAACAATACGAAGTAAAAGCCGGTAAGAACCTGCTTGAGGCTTGTTTGAGCTTGGGTATCGATCTGCCTTATTTCTGCTGGCATCCGGCTTTAGGCAGTGTTGGCGCCTGCAGGCAATGTGCGGTAAAAGTATTTAAAGATGAAAAAGATACCCGCGGCCGCCTGGTGATGAGTTGTATGGAGAATATAAAAGACGGATTGCATCTGTCTGTGACAGATACAACGGCTAAGGCTTTTCGCAGCCAGGTGATAGAATGGTTGATGACCAATCACCCGCATGATTGCCCGGTATGTGATGAAGGCGGCAGCTGCCACCTACAGGATATGACCGTAATGACCGGCCATGATTACCGTCGTTTCCATTATAAAAAAAGAACCTTTACCAATCAATACCTGGGGCCATTCATTCATCATGAAATGAACCGCTGCATACAATGTTATCGTTGTGTGCGCTATTATCACGATTATGCCGGCGGAAATGACCTGAATGTATTTGCCGCGCACAACCATGTTTATTTTGGCCGCGAACAGGATGGGGTGTTGCAAAGTCCGTTCAGTGGTAACCTCTCAGAGATTTGTCCAACCGGCGTATTTACCGACAAAACCCTGCGGGAACATTATACCCGTAAATGGGACCTCACCACAGCGCCTTCAGTATGTAATCACTGTAGCCTGGGTTGTAACACCATTGCCGGCGAACGGTACGGGAAGGTGCGTTGTATTACCAATCGCTACAACAGCCAGGTAAACGGTTATTTCCTCTGCGATCGCGGTCGTTTTGGCTATGAATTTGTAAACAGTGATAACCGCATAACACAACCGCTTATCCGCAACCGGGCTGTTGAAGCGGTGGATGAAACGGAATTGCTGAGCCATTGGCAATCGCTTATAACCAACCATACACTTATTGGCATCGGATCGCCGCGGGCCTCAGTTGAAAGTAATGTGGCCCTGATGCAACTGGTTGGCAGGGAGAATTTCTACCAGGCCGTTAGTGATAACGTAGGATTCATTCAAAAGCGTGTGGTAGAAGTGCTGCAAACCGGCGTGGTAAAAACGGCTTCCCTCAATGATATACAACAATCGGATGCCATATTGATATTGGGCGAGGATGTCTGGAATACCGCCCCGGTAATGGCATTGGCCGTTCGCCAGGGCGTAATGAAGACTGCCGCCCAACAGGCATTGCAAAACAGGGATTTGCCTGGCTGGCACGATGCGGCGGTGAAGGAACTGGTACAGGAAGAAAAAGGGTTCCTGGCAAATTGTACCATCACGGCATCGCCACTCGATGACATCAGCACCAGTGTAGTGCATACGGCGCCGGATGATATCGCACGCCTGGGATTTTCCATTGCATATCGTTTGAATGCAGCCCTGACGCCCGTACAGCTGGATAATGATACGATGACAAAGGCCGCAGTTATTGCCAATGCCTTGCAGCAGGCAAAACGGCCGGTTATCATAAGTGGTACGGGGTGTTATAATGAAGCGTTGGTCAGGGCGGCATTTGATATAGCCGCTGCACTCAAAACTACAGCGACGGAAGTGCACATCGCCTATGTGTTACCGGAATGTAACAGTATGGGATTGGCCATGATGCATGCGCCGGGTTTTGAAAATGCGGTGTTGCGCACAAGCCGTGATAAAAATGTGACTGCTATTGTACTGGAAAATGATCTATACCGGAACTTTCCCACACACATGGTTGATGTTTTCTTTAACAACTGCAACCATTGTGTTGTGCTTGATTCATTAAATAATCTCACCACACAAAAAGCCGATGTGCTGATACCCGCAGCTACCTTTGCCGAAGCCGATGGAACGTTGGTCAACAATGAAGGCCGGGCGCAACGGTTCTACCAGGTATTTCTCCCTGACAATAAAAGAATTCAGGAAAGCTGGAAGTGGTTAATGAAACTACAGGCATTACGAGCCGGATCGGCTAATGGACATGCATTTCACCCGGAAGATATCTTGGCGGTATGCGAACAGTTATTGCCGCAATTTTCGGGCATTAGCGATGCGGCGCCTGGTCGTGATTTTCGCATAAACGGACAATCACTGCCCCGTGAGCCACACCGTTACAGCGGGCGTACGGCCATGCTATCGAACCTGGCAGTGAGCGAACCCAAACCTAAGCAAGACGATGATTCGCCTTTCACATTCACGATGGAAGGTTATTCCGGTATGTCAACGCCCTCGCCGCTGATCCCCTTTTTCTGGGCGCCGGGCTGGAATTCTATCCAGGCTGTCAATAAATATCAGCAGGAGCCGGGTGGACCCTTACGGAATGAACATGGAGGCAAATTGCTTTTTGAATATAAGAAAGAGGCCGCTCCGGGTTATTTTAAAGATATACCCGAAGCATTTGTTGTACGTAAAGATAAATGGCTGTTGTTACCGCAATACCATGTATTGGGTTCAGAAGAATTAAGTGCGTATACCAATGGCATTAGCGAATTGGCGCCGCAACCTTATATCGCATTGTCGCAAAAGGATGCAGAGCCATTAGGCGTTGTGAACGGATCACTGATCTCGGTAAAAGTTTTTGAACAGGAATATGAATTACCGGTAAAAATAGATGCCGCCTTGCAAAAGGGCATGGTATTAATGCCTGCGGGTTTGCCCGGCATGCCGGTGATGAATTGGAACGGTTGGGTACAATTTGTAAGTATTAAGCTGTGATATGTCAACCACACAACACATATTAATCGTTTTTGGCGTATTGTTCGTGTTGCTCAATATTGCCGCCGGGCTCATTTGGGTGGAGCGCCGGTTGCTTGCTTTATGGCAGGACAGGCTGGGACCTAACCGGGCGGGCCCGTTGGGAATATTAATTGTGCTGGCCGATACGCTCAAATTATTTTTCAAGGAAGATTGGGTTCCGCCCTTTGCCGATAAATGGGTATTTATAATGGCGCCGGCTATTGTCGTAGGCAGTGTGCTGATGGGTTTTGTGATCATTCCGTTTGCCCCCAACATTGTAGTGGCCGATCTCAATATCGGCATCCTGTTCTTCCTGGCCATGTCATCCATGGGCGTGTATAGCATTGTGTTAGGCGGCTGGGCTTCCAACAATAAATATGCTTTGCTGGGCGCCTTGCGTGGCGCTTCACAAATGATCGCTTATGAAGTGTTTATGGGTTTGTCATTGATGGGTGTGGTCATGTTGTCCGGGTCATTCAACCTGGGAGAAATCGTAAACGCACAAAAAGGGTTGTGGTTTATCGTAACGCAGCCGGTAGGCTTTGTTGTTTTTCTGATTGCAGGTATTGCAGAAACGCATCGCCTGCCATTTGATATACCCGAAGCGGAGAGTGAACTTATTGCCGGTTATCATGCCGAATATTCCGGGATGAAGTTCGGGATGTTCTTTATTGGTGAATACCTGGGTATTACGTTGATCTCCGCCATGATCGTGACCTTGTTCTTTGGCGGCTGGCTGGGGCCATCGTTCTTACCACCACTGGTGTGGTTTTCACTCAAACTGGTTTTCTTTATCGGGTTATTTATTTTATTACGCGCATCGCTGCCCCGGCCGCGGTACGATCAGTTGATCTCATACGGCTGGAAGATATTGTTGCCACTGGTATTGTTGAATGTGTTGATCACAGGAGCTGTGGCGTTGTGGCTGAGAGGGGCGTGAAACGGCAAACGGCAAAAAAATCGGGCGGCGCAAGTTCGTTTAATAATCTTAAAGATTGCGAGCTATTCACCATTGACAATTGACCATTGACGATAATAATTTTTGACGCTAAAAAATTAGGAATCATGTTAAGTCATCTTCGAACAATGTGGTTGGTGTTTTTACACCTCTTCCATAAAAAAGAAACGATCGAGTATCCCGAAGAAAAAGTGGACTTGCACCCGCGTTACCGGGGACGGATCGTTTTAACCAAAGACCCGGATGGCGGTGAACGTTGTGTGGGCTGCTATTTGTGCGCCGTGGCCTGTCCGGTCGATTGCATTGCCTTGCAGGCCACCGAAGATGAAGAAGGGCGCCGGTATCCGGAGTTTTTCCGCATCAATTTTTCGCGCTGTATTTTTTGCGGGTATTGTGAAGATGCTTGTCCAACCTACGCCATACAACTGATACCCGATTTTGAAATGGCGGAATACAACCGGCAAAACCTGGTGTTTGAAAAAGAAGACCTGTTGATCGACAGCCAGGGAAAATATCCGGGTTATAATTTCTACCGGGTGGCAGGTTTGGATGCCGGAGTAAAGAAAAAAGGAGAAGGCGTCAATGAGGAACCACCGGTGGATGTGCATAGTTTGCTGCCGTAAACCGTGAATCGTGAAACGGCAAACGGCAAACGTGAAAGTGGCGAACCTGATCCCTGTACTGTTTACCGATAAATCACGTACTTCATCTTAATAACTTGTTAACCCTATCAACTTATTAACTTTTCAACTTGTCAACTTTATTCTACATATCATCCATCGTTGCCATCGCATCAACCATCATGGTCATAACGCGGTATCATCCGGTGCATGCGTTAATGTACCTGGCGGTTTCTTTTTTAGCGGTGGGGATGGTCTTTTTATCATTGGGTGCTCCCTTTGTGGCCGCGCTGGAAATTATCGTTTATGCCGGTGCCATCATTGTGTTGTTCATTTTTGTGGTGATGATGCTGAATCTTGGCCGGGAAACCGCCCAACAGGAAAAGGAATGGTTAAAGCCTAAGGTCTGGCTGATACCATCCATACTCGTGTTGATATTGCTGATCGAAATGATCGTGTTGCTGTTCAAAGACAGTTCATCTGAAATGCAGGTATCCGTAGTGGATCCGCGCAAAGTAGCGCTTTCATTATACGGTGAGTATATCATCGCCGTTGAACTGACCGGTTTTTTGATGATGGCCGGCATTGTAGGCGCGGCACACATTGGTAAGCATACCCGGAAAGAACTGCACCGGTTCTTACAAAATGGCGAAGGCGAAAAAGAGAAAGCCAAACAATCCCTGCAACCTGAACCAGAAACAAACGAACAAACTGTTTTACATGATTGAAAGTGCACATATGGTGTTAATGGTCGCCGCCGTGTTGTTCACCCTCGGACTAATTGGTGTGCTCACGCGGAAGAATGTAGTCTTTATGCTGATCTCTGTGGAGATCATGCTGAATGCAGCAGGATTGGCGTTTGTGGCGGCCGGATCAAAATGGCAACAAGCCGATGGGCAGGTGATGTTCCTGTTCATCCTGGCTATGGCGGCTGCCGAAGTGTCGATTGGCCTCGCGCTTGTGCTGCAGATCTATCACCAACATAAAACGCTGGATGTGGAAGATTTGAAGGAACTAAGGGATTAAGTAAATAAGTTATTAAGTTCAACTAAAAACTCAACAACTAAGAACTGTGAACTAAGAACTAAAAAATGGACAAACTATTAACATACATCCCAACTTTACCGTTAATTGGTTTCCTGATACTATCACTGTTTGGCAGGAAACTATCCAAACAAGCCATTGCCTGGATGGGCGCCGGTACGGTTTGCCTGTCTGCATTGATTACCATCGTGCTGGGCATCTCTTTTCTGCAAACCCCACCGGCTGGCGGTGCGTACAGTCAATTGTTGTGGTCCTGGTTCAGGGTGGGAGCGTTGTCGGTTGATATTAGTCTGCGCGTAGATGAATTGACGCTCGTCTTCATTTTTATCATCACCTTCGTAGGAGCGCTCATTCATATTTATTCCGCTTTCTTCATGTGGCACGACCGGGACTATGCCCGCTTTTTCGCCAGTATGAACCTGTTCGTGTGTTCCATGTTGTTGCTGGTGATGGCCGATAACCTGGTGTTGCTCTACCTGGGCTGGGAGGGCGTTGGTTTATGCAGTTATCTGTTGATCGGGTTCTGGTACGAAGTGCCCTCTAATGGCCGCGCAGCCAATAAAGCATTTCTGATAACCCGCATCGGAGATACCGCTTTACTGATCGGTTTGTTCCTGTTGTTCAAAGAACTGGGCACCCTGAACATACCCGGTATACTGCAACAGGCGCCAAACTATTTTACAACGGGAAGTTCAAATATCGTGCTCATCACTTTATTGCTACTGGTAGGTGGCATGGGTAAATCGGCTCAAATGCCATTACAAACCTGGCTACCCGATGCCATGGCCGGTCCATCACCGGTAAGTGCATTGATACATGCGGCTACCATGGTTACAGCCGGTGTGTACCTCATTGCCCGTATGCATGTATTGTTTCAATTGTCACCGGTAACCATGGCCATCATTGCCATAATTGGCGCCATTACTTTATTGGTAGCCGGTTGCAGCGCGCTGGCGCAAACGGATATTAAAAGAATACTGGCCTATTCAACCATCAGCCAGATCGGTTATATGTTCCTGGCCCTGGGTGTTGGCGCCTGGAGCGCTGCCATCTTCCATTTCTTCACCCATGCATTTTTTAAAGCCTTGTTATTCCTCGCGGCCGGTGTTGTGATTGAAGCCCTGCATCATGAACATAATATTTTCAGAATGGGCGGACTTCGCAAAAGTATGCCGGTTGTGTTCATTACTTTTTTGGCGGGCGCCGCTGCCCTGAGCGCATTGCCGCTGATAAGTGCCGGCTTTTTTAGTAAAGACGCTATCCTTTGGTATAGCTGGAGTGCAACCAATGGCAGCCCTTTTCTATGGGTGATGGCATTGGCCGGCGCTTTCATTACCGCCTTATATAGTACGCGTTTAATGCTGGTTGTTTTTTGGGGTGACATGAAAACACCCATCCATGAGCAACCGGCGCAGGGGATGGTTATTCCTTTGGTTGTGCTGGCTTTCTTTTCCGTTATGGCTGGTTTTATTGAATGGCCTCATAATATGGTTCACCTGACTTTATTTTCAAACCATGTACAAAACGTGTTACCTGAAACCGTATTGAAACAAAGCCTGCCATCGGAATGGTTCTTTCAGGCAATTGCTACGTTGGTGACCCTGGCAGGTGTATATCTCGGTTATGTATTGTATTATGGTAAGCAGGGCGTGCGGTGGCAGCAATCACCGGGCCTGTCCGTTACCCGGGAGTTTTTATTCAGCGGCTGGAAATTCGATCAGCTGTACAATTTCCTGTTCGTAAAACCTTTTGTATTTATTACCGGCATCAATAAAAGCGATGTGATAGATAAATTATACAACGGCATAGCGCAGGCCAGTTTGAAATTGAGTAGTTGGTTTTCAGTTTCGCAAAATGGCTCCTTGCGGTTGTATATAGTAGGTGTACTGGCCGGTATCCTGTTTATAATCACCCTTCAATTGTTGTTATGATACTGGTTTTTATGATAGGTACTTTACTCGTTGGTGGCATCACCTGTTGGCTGGTGGGGCAACGCTATCCTGTAGCTTGCCGCTGGATAGCCCTGGTTGCGGTCATAACTGCTTTTTTGATACCTGTCGGCTGGTATTTTCAACAGCAGCCAGTAACCGCCGGCAGTGACAACTGGCTGATACATTACCAGGCCAACTGGATCCCCGCCTATGGTATCAGTTTCCACCTCGCCATGGATGGGCTTAGCTTTATATTATTACTGCTTACTTTTTTGCTGGGTGCTTTATCGGTATTGTGTTCCTGGAAGGAGATCAGGGAGAAGACAGGCTTTTATTTTTTCAATTTGTTATGGACGCTGGCCGGAATCGCAGGCGTTTTTGTCGCCATGGATCTTTTCCTGTTCTATTTCTTTTGGGAAGTGATGCTGGTGCCCATGTATTTTTTAATTGCCATCTGGGGCGATTACAATCGCCGGTATGCCGCTTATAAGTTTTTCATCTTTACCCAAACCGGTGGGTTGTTGATGTTGCTGGCTATACTGGCATTGTACTTTATTCATGGACAACAAAGCGGCGGCAATTATACGTTCGATTATTTCGCTTTGCTCAATACATCGATAGAAAATGGGCCGGCCCGCTGGATCATGCTTGGCTTCCTCCTTGCCTTTGTGATCAAGTTGCCGATGGTGCCTTTACATAACTGGTTGCCCGATGCACACAGCGAAGCGCCTACAGCGGGCAGTTTGATCCTTGCCGGGTTGTTATTGAAGACTGGCGCATATGGCATCATCCGGTTTGTATTGCCGCTGTTTCCGCAGGCATCGGCCGGTATGGCCTGGTGGGCTATGCTATTGGGTGTTGTTGGTATTGTGTATGGCGCCCTGCTGGCTTTTGCACAAACCGATCTCAAGCGGCTTATTGCCTATACCTCCGTCAGCCATATGGGATTTGTGTTGCTGGGCGTTTTTGCTTTTCGCGAAATAGCGCTGCAGGGCGTGGTGATGCAATTGTTGACGCATGGTGTCAGTACCGGCGCTTTATTCGTCTTGGCCGGCATGTTAAAAGAACGGTTGCATACCCGCGATATCAATCAAATGGGCGGTTTGTGGACGGCCATGCCGCATATGGGCGCATTGGCTATGGTGTTTGTGATGGCTTCCCTGGGTTTGCCGATGCTGGGCAGTTTTATTGCTGAATTTCTGATCCTGATAGGGGCTTTCCCGGTGAGTCCGGTCTTAACCATTATCGCCAGTGTGGGATTGGTATTGTCGGCGCTGTATTCCCTGCGGATCATACAGAAAGTATTTTTTGGTCAGATCCAAACTGTGACTGAACCACCAGCTGATTTGAGTGCCCGCGAATGGATCATTATGGCATGCCTCACAGTTGCGATCATTTTCCTGGGACTGTATCCGCAGCCGGTGTTGGATATGGTAGCTTATATATATCATTCAACATTTACAACATGACATATCAACAATTTCTTGCCTTACTCCCATTTATGATACTCGCAATGGCTGCCATTGTGGTGATCCTGCTTATCGCCTTCAAACAAAGTCATACCGTTATACAGGTGACGGGGTTTGTGATGATGTGCGGAGTGGTATTAGCTATGTGGTATGTGCGCGATACTTTACCACGGGAAGTGCCGCCTTTATTAGTGGTAGATGGTTTTGCCGCCCTGTTCACCGGGCTTATCATTTTCTCGGTATTGGTTGTGGGTTTGCTTTCCTACATCTATTTTGAAGAACGCGAAGAAAATCCCAAAGAATATTATATCCTTCTTTTCCTGGCAACACTGGGCGCTGCGGTGTTAACCATCAGCCGGCATTTTATTTCATTGTTTATTGGATTGGAATTGTTGAGTGTAAGTCTGTATGCATTGATCGCTTACCTGCGCAACCGGAATAATGGAATAGAAGCCGGTATAAAGTATTTGGTATTGGCGGCTTTGTCGTCGGCATTTTTGTTGTTTGGCATGGCATTGATCTATATGGAAACGGGCAGTATGGAGTTTTCGGAAATAGGCCGTGCCATTGAAAGATCCGGTTCTGGTGTTTTATTTATTATGGGCATTGGTCTAATGGTGGTGGCCATCGGGTTTAAACTGGCATTGGTGCCATTTCATTTGTGGGCTGCCGATGTTTACCAGGGAGCGCCTGCTCCGGTAACGGCTTTTATTGCCACCATCTCAAAAATAGGGGTGTTTGCCGTGTTGGTTCGTTTTGCGGAAGCTATTCACCTGCAGCAATATCAGATAGCGGTTACAGTATTTACGGTCATTGCCATTGCCTGTATGATCGTTGGTAATGTACTGGCCCTGATGCAACAGAATATCAAACGTCTGCTGGCGTATTCATCCATTGCGCATTTTGGTTACTTGCTGGTGGCGTTTTTGTCGGGCGAGGCCGGTGTGGGCGCTGCCGTATTTTATTTGCTGGCTTATTCCATTACCTTGTTATCGGCCTTTGGCATCATTACCTTGTTATCAACCCAACGCAGAGATGCCGATGAGCTGAGCGGTTACCGGGGATTGTTCTGGCGCAGCCCGTTGATGGCCGCCATATTCACAGTTGCTTTGTTCTCATTGGCAGGTATCCCATTAACCGCTGGGTTTCCGGCAAAATTTTTTATACTCACAGCCGGTGTACAACAGCATCAATGGTTGCTGGCAATTGTTCTGGTATTGACCAGTGTTATTGGTTTGTTTTATTACCTGCGCATCATCAGCACGCTGTTTGCTGCGCCGCCATTAATGCCGGCAAAAGAACGCACCCTGCATCCATTCTTTTATTTTGCTACCTATGCCTCG
This sequence comes from uncultured Niastella sp., assembly GCA_966212235.1. Lineage (GTDB taxonomy): Bacteria > Bacteroidota > Bacteroidia > Chitinophagales > Chitinophagaceae > Niastella. The sequence goes on from CBIHPP010000003.1 coordinate 326,856, forward strand.
CTGGTTGTATTAATGTGTTTATTGGCGTGGTTGGGGGTATTCCCTGGCTTTGTAGTGGAAAATATACGGGAGTTCTTGTATTTCTGATTTAGAGATGTCGGGATTTTGAGATTTAAATCCAAAAATCTCTATATCCCGACATCCCCCAATCCCAAGTTTATCTTACCAACGTAAAAGCGCCTTTTTTTGTAACGACCTTGCCCTGGTAATCGATCGCCGATACCATATATACATACGTGCCGGGATCCTGCTTGGTGCCGTGAATAGTTCCATCCCATCCTTTACCATGCTGCGAAGTGGTAAACACCAGTTGTCCCCAGCGATTGTAAATACTGAACACGTTTAGTTTTGCAATACCCACCAATACGGGTTTAAACACCTCATTCTTTCCATCGCCATTGGGCGAAAACGCATTCGGCATAAAGATATCGGCGTTCGTTTTAAAAACTTTTACCGTCATGGCATCGGCGCCATAACACCCTTCTCCGGTGGTGGCTGTAATTACATACGTGATGCTATCAACGCTCGATGGGAAAGTCGCTATCGGGTTGTAGATCGTCGGGTCATTCAACCCGGAAGCCGGGCTCCAATTATAATTAAACGTAATCCCATTATTGGCGATGGCTTGTAATTGCAATGGTTGTCCTACTACCACGGCCGTATCGTTGCCGGCAAAGACAATAATTTTCGGTATAACGAATACGGTTACGGTGTCGGAAACCGGTTTGGGACAACCCAGGGTGTCGGTCACCGTAATTACGTAAGCAGTGCTCGTTGTGGGATGAGCAACCGGCGACAACGTATTGGAATTGGTCAGGGTGCTTACCGGTCGCCAGTTGAAATACGCCGCTACCATGCTGGCATTGAGTTGCGCTGTGCTGTTATAACAAATGGTGGTATCGGCACCGGCATAAACCTGCGGATAGGGAACAACTTTCACCCGCATGGCTGTTTGGTCCTGGCACTTGCCAAGGTTGGCGGTTACCGTATAGGTAATATCATTGTCGGCATACGCTATGGGATATTTGATGGTTGTGCTACTGAGCCCGGTACCAGGCGACCACACATATTGTAATGCATGGCTCACCGTGTTCAATTTAAAACTGTCGGTTTTACAAACAGTTGTATCGGCTGGCAGTTGCACTGTAATATAATCCAGGGTATTTACCGTTATAGAACCGGTGGCCACGCAGGCATTTTGGGTTACAGTCACCGTATACACCGTTGTGTCTTTTGGCCATACGAGCGGATTGGCGGTATTGTCGTACAGGATATTATAGTTGGGCGACCAGCTATAGGTAATCCCGCTGCCCGTTACGTTGGCGATCAGGGGCAATGTATCGATGGTACAGATCAACGTGTCGGTGAATGGTAAGGTGAGATCGGGTTTGTCGCTGGCCGTAACTGTTTTACTGATATAACCACTGCATCCTACGCTGCTGCCTACGGTAAGGGTAACGGTATAATTACCGGCGCTGGCATACGTATGCGCGGAGTTGTTTATTGATGATGAATTAGACGCAGATGAAGATTCGCCAAAAGACCAGGTCCAGCTATTCACCGTGCCGTACGATGCTGCTGTAGCATCGTTGAATTGAAACGGGGACTGGTAACAGCTTCCTGTAAATGTAAACGCCGGCGTAAAGCCGGGGTATACTTTTACCGTTGCCGTTGCAGAATCAATACATCCCGATGCATTGCCCACCTTTAGTTTTAAAGTATACGTGCCTGCCGAAGGATACGTATAAGTGGGCGTGGCTGCTGTAGATACATCGGTCGTAATGCCCGGCACCCCAAAATCCCACGAATACGAAGTGATATTGGACGCTGTGGATTCGTTCTGAAAAGAGAACGTAAAGTCATTACAATTTATATAGTTTGATCTCAGGCTGGCCGCGGACAATGTACAGTTATAGACATAGATCTGTAATTCTTTTTTTATTGAATCGATCAATACCCCGTTCCGCCATTCTTTAACGTACACGGCTACCACATATTCGCCTGTGGTGGCTGGCGCCGTACCGGAAAGCAAACCCGTTGCCGGGTCAATGGTTACCGAACTGCCCAGCGGCGATGTGCCGCTGTAACCCGATGTATATGTTAAAACAGGGTAGGGCGGACTGCCCGGTACGTTGGAGGAAGTTTGTCCGCCGGGGCTAACCACGTTTAATCCATTGCCAAACGTGTAAGAGAGTGAATCGCCATCCGCATCCGTAGCCTTGAACGGATAACTGAAATTACCATTGTAACAAACGATCGCCGTATCGAGGAATAAAAAATTGGGGCTGTTGTTCTTGTGATAATCCACGCTGTTTATGGTGCCGGGGATCATCGCCGTAATAGTAATACCTGAGCTACCGGAATTGCTGATGTTGATAATGCCGCTTACCCGCAAGGCATCCTGTACAGCGAGAATATAACCGGCCGAAATGTCGGGCAGATCAACCGTGTAAACAAACGTCCGCAGTTCGTAACAAATACCGGGCGGGTTACTCATGCATGGACTATAAGTTGTCTTTGAAATGGTATTTACAGAAGAATAGCTGATCGACTTACTGTTAACCAGTGCATTGGTACTTGCATTGAAAACACCCAGGTAAACAGATTGTTTAGGGCCATTGGTAGTACAACTGAAAAACACGGTCACCGTAATCGTGTAATTAGAAGTGCCGGAAGTTGAGCCAACGCCATTGTATTTGTATTCAATATAACCGCCTTTTACGTGATTCGCAGTTGTTGATTGCGAACACAATAACAATAACAGGGGCAGGAGTACATGTTTTCTAAGGGTTTGTACCGATATTCTAATCATAAGAAATTGATGCATTCACTATTTGGTATAATATTGCGTTATAATTGATCTTTTGGTTATTGACTATTCTTACAAAAAAATGAATTCGATCATCAAACAGTTATTTCAGTTGTTTCTCGTCATGGGCCTGTTGCCGGTTACCGGTTTTGTATTACGCCCATCACACACGATAACCATTCAGCTCAGGCATAAAATGGGCGCCCGCGCATTGCAATTGTTCAATGAAACCTATACTAACCCATTCGGAGAACCGATCGTTATCACCCGGTTCAAATATTATATTTCACATATTAGCATCACAGGCGCCGGTCAAAAAGAAAAGGTGCTATCTGATAAAACCTTCCTGGTTGATGAGGCGAACCCGCAATCAAAGACGCTTGCATTCACTACCGATGACAGGGCATTGCAAACCATTTCCTTTATGATCGGTGTTGACAGCAGTCTGAATGTAAGCGGTGTGCAAACCGGTTCGTTGGACCCGCTCCAGGGTATGTTCTGGACCTGGAACAGCGGTTATATTTTTGCCAAACTCGAAGGCAAAAGCGACTCCTCGCATGCGCCGGCTCATTCCCTCAACTGGGATGTAGGTGGATTCAGATCACCCAATAAGGCCCAACGAAAAATACAATTGACTTTACCGGTTGAAATAACAACAGCTGCTGATCCGGTCATTGTGATCGATGCCGATCTGTTGAAATGGTTCAATGCCCAACACAACATTTCCATTACGCAATCACCTCTTTGTCATCAACCCGGCCGGTTGGCGATGCAACTGGCCGATAATTATTCCCGGATGTTCACCGTAGCGAAATGAGAACCCACATCACGATATCATGTCTACTGCTATTACTGCTGGCTGGTGTGGCCTGGATAGAAGCCGGCAAACCACCCACGCCGTTGAAATTTGTTATTCCCCGCAACTGGCCAAAACCGAAATACGATTTCACGAAAAATCCGCTTACACGCGAAGGCTTTGCATTGGGTAGAAAATTGTTTTATGATCAACGGCTGAGCATAGACTCCACGGTTTCCTGTGGAAGCTGTCATCAACAATTCGCTGCCTTTTCAACATACGAGCATAATCTCAGTCATGGCGTGAACAGTTCCCTCACTAACCGCAATGCGCCGGCCTTACAAAACCTGGCCTGGCAAACTGATTTTATGTGGGATGGTGGTATAACGCATCTCGACCTGCAACCGCTGATGCCATTCACCGCACCCAATGAAATGGGCGAGAGCCTGGCCGGTATTATTCGAAAACTGCAAACCGATGCGGCATACAAAAAAATGTTTACCGCCGCTTTCGGCAGTGCGCTCATCAATACCCAGCGTATCACCAAAGCGCTGAGCCAATACATGCTCATGCTGATAAGCAGTAACAGCAAATACGACCAGGTGAAACGCGGTGAAGCCAGCTTCCTGTTACCTGAGCAACTGGGCTACGACATCTTTAAACAGAAATGCAGTTCCTGTCATAAAGAACCGTTGTTCACCGATGGCAGTTTCCGCAACACCGGGTTACCGGTCGACAATACGCTGAACGATTTTGGCCGCATGACCATTACCCAGGACGTGGCCGACTCGTGTAAGTTCAAAGTGCCTTCCCTGCGAAATGTGGGCGTCACGTTCCCTTATGGGCACGATGGCCGATTCTTCTCCCTGATGAATGTATTTGAGCATTATCGCCGGGATATGGTCATTTCAGCCAATACCGACACGTTGCTGCTGCATAAGATGCCGCTGTCGAATTACGAGATCGGGCAATTGACCGCCTTTCTAAATACTTTGACTGATACCATTTTTTTAAAGAACTCTGCACTGGCGCCGGAAGGAGGTTTGGAATCAGCTCCTTTGATGCACTTGCATTGAGCATGATACGGTGAAATATTCGAATGTGTTTGGTTGCGGGAGCGCCAAACCGGCGGGAATCGATCAACAGGCAGAATGTATCGGTGAATCGGAGTTTAATAAAAAAAGCGTAGTCGTTAAACCACGCTTTCTTCTTCAATGCTTATTTCTTAAAACTTACCTTCAACTTACTACACATTGATCCCGCCGCTCACTTCAATTCGCTGACCATTGATCCAACCTGCTTCGCTGGTACACAGGAATGCAACGACCGGACCAATGTCTTCCGCTGCACCAACTCGATTTAAAGGCGACAAAGTGCTGAGGTGTTCTTTTAATTTCGGATTATTGCGAATGGTCGCATTGTTGAAATCGGTCTCGATGGGACCTGGCGCTACTATATTAACGGTGATACCCCTGGGGCCGAATTCCCGGGCCATATATTTTGTGAATACTTCAACCGCGCCTTTCATAGATGCATACACTGAATATCCTGGGTTGGTAAAACGGGTGGTTCCTGTTGAAATATTAATAACGCGACCCCCATTGTTGATGTAAGGAAACAATTTCTGCGTTAAAAAATAAACGCCTTTAAAGTGTACGTTCAAAAATTCATCAAACATTTCCTCCGTCACTTTTTCGATGGGAGTACCACCGCCAATACCGGCATTATTGATCAAAAAATCGAACGCGTTTGTTTGCCATTTCGATAGTAAGGTGGTTGTTACCTGCTGTACAAACGGGTCCAGGGCTTTTCCATCGGCCATATTCAGTTGAAGCGCTACTGCCTGCCGGCCCAGTGTTTCAATGGCTTTTACGGTTTCATCGGCGGCGTCCTTATTGTTTACGTAGGTAAGTATAACGTCGATCCCTTTTTCGGCCAGGCTGATGGCCATATCTTTTCCCAATCCCCGGCTGCCGCCGGTTACCAATGCGATTTTAGATGTTGTTGACATGTTTTTCTGTTTTATGATGCAAAGTTGCAGCCAGATAAAACACCGGTCATGGTGACAGCTTAAGAAAAAATGGTGACTGTTTAAGAAAACGTGAAACGTGAAACGGCAAACGTGAAATAACAAACCCTGAATGTCCGGGAAAGCTCTACCCCTGGTAACCACTGAGAACTAAACATTGAACTATAAACTTTCTCTGTATTTTTTCGGGGTCATGCCCACAAAGCGTTTGAAGAATTTGGTGAAGTTCGACGGATCGTAGGTCATTTGCCGGGCTATTTCGGCAACCGGTAAAGAGGTGGTAGTCAATAATTCTTTTGACAGGTTTACCAGACGTTCCTCAAACAGATCGCAAGATGAGCGGCCCGTTACCTGTTTGACGGTATTGCTCAGGTGTACAGGGTGAATATGCAGCATATTGGCAAAATCACTTATTTCATGCATGATCTCCACCTGGCCGGCTTTTAGTTCCTGCATATGTTTATCCAGCTCTGCGATGTATTGCAGTACTATCTCTTTTTGGCGGGAAGAAATGACCGTGGTGGTGTTTGTTTGCTCCATACGTACTATAAATTTACTTTTTAAAAGTCACATATACATCATCTCCCATTGCCAATGTACATGTATCGGTTTTTACAGTAACCATGTTGTCGGGTAGGGCGACTTCCACCTCATAATGGCTTCCCAGGAAGGATACCTCAGTTACTTTTCCTGCCAGGGATGTTTTGCTTTTTTTAGCCGACAGGATAAATGCTTCGGGCCTGATAAACAATTTCTTTCCATTGCCATAGGCCTTTGGAATTTCTCCAAACGCGGCAGCCTGCGCTTTGGTGAGGGCATTGTATTTGCCAAATAACCCCGCTGCATATTCGTTAACAGGTTGCCGGTAAATTTTTTCCGGCGTACCCTGCTGAATGATCTGTCCGCCTTTCATGACCAATATCTCATCGGCCCAGCTGAGGGCATCTGCCGGATCGTGCGAAACCAGCAAACAGGTGATGCCGAGCTTTTCGCCCATATTGCGAATAACAGCCCGTAGCGTATTCCTGTGCAGCACGTCGAGGTTCGAGAATGGTTCGTCGAGTAAGAAGAGGGAAGGAGCGCCTATTAATAAACGCGCCATGGCAATGCGTTGTTTTTCACCCCCGGAGACCTGGTCGGTCTTTCTTTTCAGCAATTGACTGATATGGCATATTTCATACAGACTTTGCGCTTCAGCCTCCGGCAAAGTATTGGCATATTCCAGTATTTCTTCTACCCGGTAATTATTGCGTAACTCAAAGTGTTGCGACAAATACGCCATTTTGGGATGGCCGGGAATCAATCTTTCATTCGGTCCCTCTACATGTTTGTTTTCGAACAATACCTCACCGCTATCAGGTTGTACCAGTCCGCCAATGATCTTTAACAGGGTACTTTTGCCTGAACCCGATTCGCCCACGATCGCCAGTTTTTGAAACTTCTTTTGGGTGAACGATATGTCCTGTAAAACAACGTTTCCATTGATCTGCTTACTGACCGCTGAAACCTTTAATAAAGCCATATTGCCGTAGATGTTTAATAATTCATGTAATACGATCATGAATTATTGATAATAACCATTTTTAAAGGCCTCAAAAGTAATTCAAAATGGCTAAAACTGCTCCAAACTAAATACCTGGTGCCTGATGGCATAAATCACCGGGCCGGCGGTGTTTTTAGCCCCGGTCTTTAATAACAAACTATTGGCAGCGGGGCGTCGTTTTTGGGCGGGTGAAGGAAAATTGTTTACACGGTTATCGACTAAAATAACACGCCTATTGGCAAAACTGCACACTTATTAAATTTTGCATTGATGCTTTTATCCGGTTGTTATCTTTAAAGGAATTTACAGTTGTCAATCTACGTGAGGCCCTGATAATTATAAAACCCAACCAACCAAATTATTTTTGTTATGAGAATTACCAAAATGCTTCTTACAACGGCTTTTTCTGTATTCGTGTTATCTGTGTCTGCTCAATGGGACCCTGCAACCGGAGGTATTGATTATAGTGGGGGTAATGTAGGAATTGGCACAACGGCGCCAAACTACCCGTTAATAATTAATAAAACAGGAGGGTTTGCCTGGAATACGTATAATAAGATCAAATACCCGAATTTAATGGTGAATGGAAGTAACCAGAATGGTGGGGGAATTGCCGTTAGTGATGATGGCGGTTTTTTTGACTGGAATGATGGATTTGTAACCTTTGAGCCGCTTTGTTGTGCATCAGGACTGAGGGTAAGCAACGCAAATTTTTTAGTTGATAATAGAATAGGTATTGGTACAACAACGCCTGGAGTGAAATTAGATATAAAAACAACCAATACGCTGGATGGGATCAATATTTCGCACAATGATCTGGGGTATGTAAAAATTCATAGTACTTCATTAGGCAATAACGATTATAATAATATAACTCAGAATGGGGATGCTGGTATTATTTATGGATCACCAACTGGCACGAACTTCGGATTTGTGGTTGCGCCATGGATAAACACAGAGTCAGGGCTTCGCATAGATAAAGATGGGAATGTGGGAATAGCCACGCGTAATACGCTGGGATACCGCCTGGCGGTGAACGGAAATGCCATTTTTGAAAAAGTAGTCGTTAAGCAAAAAATGAATTGGCCCGACTATGTCTTCCACACTAACTATCGCTTGCGTCCCCTCAGCGAAGTAGAACAATACATCAATCAATATCATCATTTACCCGAAGTGCCATCTGCAGAAGAAGTAGAAAAGAATGGACTGGATGTAGGCGATAACCAGGCTATGTTGCTGAAAAAGATTGAGGAATTGACATTGTATGTGATCGAGCAGAATAAGAATCAACAGGCACACAGTCAACAATTACATGAATTGAACCAACGGGTAGGTGCACTGCAACAGGAGAACGAGCAGTTAAAAAAACTAATAAACGGTGGTAAAGGGAAGTAAAAAACATCACCCGAAACGGAGTTGTGTGTAGTGAGTAAGGAATGATCAGTGGTGAATATTTGAACATTCATCACTGATCATTCCTTTTACTTATTGCCTTTGTGCCTTCTTCATATCCCCATCCTTTTCTTCAGATCCTCAAACCTTGGATCTTCCTTCACCACTTTATACGGCGGATATTCAATAAAACAGGCCACGGGCCCCATTCTTTTATCAATGCATTCGTTCAGGTAGTAATATGTTTTATCGATGTTACCGATGCCCAACCATACAGCGGCGAGATCACCATCGACAACCGAATCGGGCTCTTCCTGTTGCCTTTGTTCCAGTTTATGAACGCAATCCATGGCTTTATCCATCATGCCCGACCGGGCATAAGCAACACCCAGGCCCATCAAACCTTTCAACGGATGACCGGTAAGCCGGTGCACTTCTTCAAACAAGCGAAGGGCCGCGTGCCAGTCGCCTTTCATTCCAACGGCCCAGCCTTTTAATTCAATGGCACTCCGCATTTCCGGATTCATCTCAAGCAGTTTGTCTGCCTGGATGATAGCATCGTCAAACCGTTCGGCAAAAATATACATCATGCCCAATGACCGGATGATCGTAGTAGAGAGCGGATCTATTTGTTCTGCTTCTTCCAGCGTTTTCACTGCCTGCATTTTCTGCCCCATAGCAACATAATAAAAACCAAGCAGGTCGTAAGCCGTTGTATCGGCAGCGTTCAATTCAATGGCTTTATGCAATGCATCGTATGCTTCCTTCCATTTCCATTCATAAAACAGATAAGGCATTGCCTTGGCAATATGACCTTCTGCAACGGAGTCATCGAGCTCAAGGGCTTTATCGGCATATTGATGAGCAATTTCAAAAGCAGTGTGTGGTATCATTTGTCCATGTGAACCGAGCGTGGAATAGGACTGTGCCACCATAGCATGCGCCTGTGCATAATCGGGTTCAAGGGCAATAGCCTGTTTAAAACATTCAATAGCCTTGCGGGTATCTGCTGGTGTGATCTTGTTCTTGAAATGTAATCCCTTTAGATAATGGGTGTAGGCGGTAATATTTTTGATGCTTGATTTTATGGCTGGTACCGGCTTTTGCAGACCGGTCATGTTCTCTTTTAATTTATTGGCAATAATACCGCTGATCTCATCCTGTACTTCAAAAATATCATCGAGTTTACGGTCATAGGTTTCGCTCCAGATATGAAAACCATCGGCGGCATTGATTAGCTGGGCGGTAATACGCACCCGGTTGCCGGCTTTACGTACGCTGCCTTCCAGGATCTTGTCTACGTTCAGTTGAATGGCAATGTCGCGGATGTCGTCATTCTTCCCTTTAAAGGCAAATGCCGAGGTGCGGGATGTTACCTGCAGGCCATCGACCCGGGTGAGGGCGTTCAGCAGTTCTTCGGTAATGCCATCGCTGAAATATTCGTTTTCGGGATCGGCGCTCATGTTCACAAAAGGCAGTACCGCCAGCCGGTTGACCGGAGCGGCGGTTTTACCGCGCACTTCGTTGCGGCCGGGAACTATGATACCATTGTTGGCAATGGCAAAAACCCGGATGGGTTGTTTTATATTCTTTAGTTCGAAATAGCCCATTTCGCGGGTCTGGATATGCTCCTGGTTGCGAATCTCATCGTATACTTTTTCAGAAACGAAAACGCCGCCGGGCACGGCCAGCGATTCAATGCGGGAAGCCAGGTTCACTCCGTCACCATAAATGGATTCTTCTTCGATGGTCACATCGCCGGTATGGATGCCGATGCGCAGGTCGACCCTGGGATGCTGTTGCAGTTGTTGCTGAATATCAATGGCGGCGTGCACGCTATCGATAGCACTATTGAAAATACTCAACGATCCGTCGCCATAATATTGTAATATTTTACCATGGAACCGGACTATAGTCGCTTCCAAAACTTCCTTTAGCCGCTGGCGCTTGTGGCGGGCCAGTTGCTCGTTTTCCTGCATGAGGGCTGTGTAGCCTGTCATATCTGCAAATAAAATGGCTGCAAGTTGTCGCATATCTGCTGCAATTTAAGTAATAAGTAGTCAGGAAAGGCAATCCCGGCCAGTCGGGACCTAAAGGCAACAAGACTAAAGGATAGCAGGAGCTTAACGTTGATAGCCGGTCTCCTGGTTACCGGTTGCAGATTGTTTTGTTCCGGGATTTGTTTTTTTGTGTTTTGGTTCTTGCTTTCAATTTTTGGCAGATAAGTTTCAGCTGTATTTACCATTCACATGTATTGCATGTATGTATAGCTGCATTTACGTTTCGCGATTGCCCATTGACGTTTTCACCTGTGATTTTATTCACATGATGATTGCTGGTATAGTTATTGGTTTTGATGGGCAGTTATGAAAATAAAAATATTAAATAATAACACATATAAGCAACCGATTAATGAGCGGACATTGAATTGGACTGTCTGGTTAATTGTACTTGCATGCGTGCTGCTGTTATTGACGATTGCTATTCTCAGTATTTCGTTACCAAATTCGCACATCAGCCTGTTTGAACATTGAACAACCAATCCTTATAATATGAATAAAATCCAATCCCGCTATTTATGTGTAGCTGCATGTTTAGTTTTGGGAACAGCTTGTCAGAAGAAAACAAATGAAGACAAATCAAAAGACGACGGTAAAATTTCCGCAGAAGTAGACACGGAACAGGAGATGCGGACATTCATCCAGGACCTCAGTGCTTATGCAAGGCAGCAGAAGCCTGGATTTCTGATCGTACCGCAGGATGGGCTCAGCATGCTTTCATCTAATGGCAGCAATACCGGAACGCCGGTAGCTTCTTATTTGGCCGCTATTGATGGCGTAGGGCAGGAGGAGGTGTTTTATGGATACGAAAACGATGATGATGTGGCCACGCCTGTGGACGCCAGCAATGAATACCAGCGCATGTTACGCTTCGCAGAAAGCAATGGCAAGCCGGCGCTGGTTACCGATTATTGCACCACACCGTGGAAGATTGATACCTCTTACGCCAGGAATTTCAGAAACGGATGGGCTTCTTATGCTGCTACTGCACTCGAGCTGAACAATATTGCCAGGGCAACGCCGTATAACGTGCATGCAGGTAATGTGAACAGTTTAAGTGACGCTAAAAATTTTCTGTACCTGATCAATCCGGATTCTTACCAAAACTTAAGCAAACAGCAATTCGTTAATAAACTGGATTCAACCAATTTTGATGTGCTCATTCTCGATGGATTTTTTAACGATGATTCTGAACCGCTGACAGCACCGCAGGTACAATCGTTAAAAACAAAATTCAATGGTGGAAAGCGGATCGTACTGGCCTATGTGGCCATTGGACATGCAGAAGATTATCGCGGTTACTGGAAATCCGAATGGTTAACGAATCCGCCCGCCTGGTTACATGTTGTCGAAGATCCGAATTGGGAAGGCAATTATCCTGTACGGTACTGGATGCCGGAATGGAAATCGATCGTTTATGGAAACAATACATCCTATATAAAAAGGTTTACCGATGCCGGTTTCGATGGCGCGTATCTCGATACGTATGATTACAAGTACTGGAATAACTAATTGAAATAACCGAAAGGTGTAGAGCATTTTCAAACCAGCAGGTTTGGCCATTACAACCATTATCCTTTATAGCATAATAGCCATGAATGCATTGTAAGTCCCGCCTTGCGGGGCAGCTAAACGGTAAGAACCCGTCCCGGCCCGGGGCGGGTTCTTCATTTTGGGGCGTTATAACGATTAAATTATGAAAAAGGAGATTTGCGTGTTATTTTGGCGGGGAATAGGTGTCGATCTGGGTGTTGTCCTATTATCAGAACCAGTAACGCCTGTGTTCGACTTTGGAATTAGTCCTTTATTTGTAGCATCGCCTTCAGATAACAATTGGAATGGTCAGGCTGTGTTTGATTAGTTTGTTGACATATACTTACGCGGGAGTATGTTCTGAATTTAATATAAATCCTAGTATTGCTTCTATTGATGGTATTAAACATTTTACTTGGTATGACTATCGGGCAAATTCCATATAAATTATATTAACAATGAAAGATCGAACAAATATTATTATAGTGCCTATAATACAAATAGTGTTTTATTTTTTAGCATATGAAATAAGTAACTATTTGGCTCATAAAATGGGACTGGTATATTCAAGAGGCGTGGCATGGGGGATATCATCTAATGGATTTGTCGTTAAGTACATTGTAGTTGTTGTTTTATTAGCAGTTTTAAACACTGTTTTTGAAAAAAGAGTGTTGTTGTTTTCGATTATTGGGTCAATTGTTTATGGGGTTATTGTTTTTCTAATTTTAGAGGATTATCCTTATCGTGGGGAAAGGCTATGTTGATAATTCAAATACCTTTATTCCTGAATTTGGGTATTCAGGTTTGCTTTCGAAAGAAGGGGGTAAGGTATTTTATCAGAGAAAATTTAATGATAGCCGTTCATTGTTTTTTGATTTCAATATGAAAAAAGGGGATTCTATTTTTGTACATAATAATTTCCTTTTTAAAAGACTTCAAACGGCTTGGCAGGACGTATCAAAAGAGTATTTCATGATCGTAGAGGATAAAATGGTTAAGGGTAATAACGATACTATTTATAAGATTGTCTTTCGAAAGTTTAATTTCATTTACCCTAATGATAATTTAGGGTTTTATGTAAGTCGAAAGTCTGGCATTTTACTTGTTTTTGTGAGTTTAATAAAAGATAATAATGAATGCATTTTTAGATATGTGGGAGATAAAAGGTTAATGGATCCCAAAACTCTTTTTTGTCCTGAAAATATTATGTAAAAAATGGCGGTCGTGGAGGCCATGCGGAATTGATTCTATTCCTGGGGGGATTAACAAATTTATTAAGTAGAATGATATTTGATATTACCGATACAATATTTTCAATAAGGAAAACCCGAAAAGAGATAATTCGCGATTGGATAATGTTTGTTTTGGGTGCCACTGCTATTTGCGGGATACTTTTTATGGGTTATTATATTTTTCATATGCCTTTAAAAGTTGAGTATCTCATTTTGCTATTTATAATTTGTTTTGGTACTATGTTTTTAATAAATAGAGCATTCCTAAGGACATGCACGATAGAAATTAGTCGAATTAATAATAGATTTCATTTCGGTAATAAATATTCTTTCTTAGTTGATGAGAAAAAAAAGATAAAAATTTATGACCGATATGGAGAAATAACAATTCGTGCAATCGGTAATATGTATTTGGAAATTGGTTCGAAGGAATTCATTTTGTGTTATGGGGTTTCTGAAAAAGAGATGTTTGAGATTAAAAGAAATCTTGAGCTTTTTATTTCAGAAGAGCTTATGATTGAATACAAGATAAAATATTGGTGAGAGTATAAATGAATACAAAAACTGTATCGGTTTTCATTTGTTTGTTGTCTTTTGTGGAGTATTCTTGCGATAATACCATTAAATGTGAGCGGCATTTCTTCACTCCTAATTTTACGGGCAATGTTGAAATTTATTACAATCAGGAGAATGGCCAAAAGCAGTATGATAAAAATGGGTGCATAGTATATGAAATTCCTGAAAATGGTAAGTGTTTAAGCGCATTGCCCTTTATTGAAGGAACTTCTTATCCTGGTGAAACACTTCGGTTTTTTGAACGGGTGTCAGGAGATAGCTTAAAAGAGATACCTGAGTTTAGTGAGCATGAATATTTAAAAGACACAATAGGAAATAAAGAGAAAAAGTATGTTTTTTTTGTGAGTAGTGGTTATTCAAAGCCATATTACACTTTTCAGTACGATGTTGATTATGGGGCTAATTATAAGAAGCACAATTATTATTAACTAAGAACTAAAAGTTTAATAAAAAGCAATTAGGTAAAAAAATAAGTAACAATGAATAATGATAATTGGGAATATTTTTTTCTGACTACCGAATTTTCCTTTGCCTCGAAAAGCCTTGCAGGTCCAACATCTGTACACCTACTCAATGCCGATCGTGTAAAAAATCACCAACATATGAGACAGGAGAAATGATCATGCGAAACTTTATAAATTATTTTTGATGGCAATTACAACAAAACATATTGGGTCATTGCTTGGCAGGGTGTTTTTGATTTCATCTAAAAAGGCTATAGGAGAATGGGGTGGTTCGGATGAGGAGAACAATGATCTAAGTGATTATGATTTAATTGCCGAAAATATAAGCGTTGAAGAAGCTGGATTGGATTCATTCCTAAAAGAGTTTGATCTAAAATATCTTACTTTTTTTGCTATGAGTTCTAAAATTGAAATATTTAAAGCGCAACAAGGTATTATTGTATGCGAGGGGCTATATTTTAATGAATCCTGGGATTATTCTAAGCAACCAGTAATTAAGGATATTGAGGAAACTTCACATGAAATTACAATTGATGAGCAGTATATGATTATTGTCGATGCTGCTGTGAATGGAAAAAATTTAGAATTGAATGAGCATGGCATTATTAATATTTTGAACAACGACCGCAATAGTTTTTGTGTAATTGATCTGGAAAATGGGGTGTATAAAGTTAAAAAGATACAGGTAAAGGTAGAGGTTGGTAACGAATATATAGAAATAAAGGGAGTCAAATTGTATAAAGGATGATTCAGTATGTACTGCTTTACTTCATAAGGCGCCATTACCGTAAAATATACCGGCAGCTCATGGGTTGGAATTAGTAAATACTAATATTGGCATTCCGTTTTCATATAATAGAAATTAATTAGCTTCCCTGGCTATATTTTAAATAGATTTGACCCTCAAATAACAGGTGTCGGTCTATGATGAAAATAGCCAGGGATTTTCTTAAAAAGCTGGGTTGGTATGAATATTTCCGCTATTCGTTTTTTTTCACTGTTTATACCAGATTATTCAAACGCCAGGTGGTCCGGGATCACCGGAAAGAAGTTGATTTCTATAGATCTTTCTTGTCCCATAACGCCCTGATTTTTGATATAGGCGCCTACGATGGCCATAAAACGGCCGCTTTCCTTGAATTGGCTGATCGGGTCGTTTGTTGCGAACCGGATAAACATAATTTCCGTACGTTACAAATAAGGTTCAGGAATTACCGTTCCCGGGTCTTTTTGGAGAATAAAGCCCTTTCGGATCACACCGGTACCGAAACTTACTATGTGCATCATGCCGGTTCTGCTTTCAATACGCTCAATCCAAAATGGAAACAGATTTTAGAAGCGGATGGTGAAAGCAGGTGGAACGAAAATATTCAGTTCAGCGACCAGGTAAGTGTTCCCTTAACAACGCTCAACCAGTTGATCAGCCAATATGGTAAACCCGGTTTTATTAAAATTGATGTGGAAGGCTACGAGTGGCAGGTATTAAAAGGCTTGTCTGAAAAAGTTCCCTTCTTATCTTTTGAATGCCTGTTGCCCGATTGCAAAACGGAATTACGTGGCTGCCTTGATCATTTGTACCAATTAGATAACACCGTCACTTTTAATGTTGCCTACGATGAATCGTTGGTATTAACTTCCTTTCTTTCCTATAACGATATGCTTCAATATATCGATAACATGTCTCCCGGTTGTTTTGAAGTTGTCGCCTGCATGAAGATGTAAATAAATAAAAGACTACCTGTATTCCCTGAATTACTGTTTCACCGTAAATTTCAACTACAGAACATACAACTTCACTCCCTTTCTCGGTGAGTTTACGGTGAAACAACTCGCTTCCTCATCTTTTTGTTTGAATTTTGCAATTATTCTATAAGTCATTCGTCTGCCTAGTATAATAAAGGCCGCTGTTTTCATGTAAGGGAACAGTAAATGGGATTGAATTTATCATGTAATATTTGCCAGGGTCTTGCTACATACGGGTTTTATTGGTTGTCATGTATACGATTATTGCCTTATATGAATGCATGTTCTTTAAAAAGGGGGATTTTATAAAAAAATATTGCAACCCAATAGGGGTGAATAGATTCCCCGTTGTCTAATTTTCTCAAACCACAATTTTTATGATTCGACAGTTGATGCGTTTTTCTGTAGTCAGTTTTATTTTATTACTAGCCTTAGCGGATTCCTTGCAGGCACAAACCGGCAAATACACGGTAAGTGGTTATATTAAAGATGAATCCAGTGGTGAAGTCCTTATCAATGCTACCATTACCATCCAGCCGTCAGGCGTCGCAGTAATGACCAATTCTTATGGTTATTATTCTGTAACCATGCCTGCCGGTAAATATACCATGCAAGTAACCTATTCGGGTTATAAAGCGTATCAAAAGGAAATTGAAGTAAAGAGCGGCACCAGGGTGGATGTTTCCCTCGCCACAGCGGGTAAAGACATGGCGGAAGTGGTGATCACCGGTGAAAAGCGATTGCGCCGTACCAATACCGTTGGTATGGGTATTCAACAATTAAGTGCCAGCCAGATAAAAAAGATCCCCGCATTCATGGGCGAACCTGATGTGGTGAAAGCCCTGCTTACCTTACCGGGTGTTACTACCGTAGGGGAGGGCTCGGCCGGTTTTAATGTGCGTGGTGGTAATGTTGACGAAAACCTCATCATCATGGATGAAGCACCAGTGTACAACTCTTCGCACCTGCTGGGTTTCTTCTCGGTATTCAATCCCGATGCGGTTAAGAACGTAACCATGTACAAGAGTGCTTTCCCCGCTGAATTCGGTGGCCGTACTTCTTCGGTGTTGGATATCCGTATGAAGGAAGGTAATAACCAGAAGTATGCGGTTAGTGGCGGTATCGGTAACGTGTTCAGCCGTGTTGCAGTGGAAGGTCCGCTGCAAAAAGGCCGTTCTTCTTTTGTGGTGGCTGCCCGCCGTTCGTACATTGATGTGCTGGCTAAACCTTTCCTGAAAAAAGAAGACCGCAACAGCACCATGTATTTTTACGACGTCACTGCCAAATTGAATTATGAATTAAATGAAAAGAATACCATCTACCTGAGCGGTTATTTTGGCCGTGATGTATTTGGCTTTGGCGAACAGGTAAACTTTAAATGGGGCAATACCACCGGTACTTTCCGCTGGAACCATTTGTTCAACCGAAAATTATTTTTGAATACCAGTGTTTATTATTCCAAATACGATTACAGTCTGAAGTTTAAATCGGATGATGAAATTCCACAGGGTTACGACTGGACCTCTAACATTCGTACCTACGGCGTAAAACCTTCGTTGACCTGGTTTGCCAGCAATAAGCACACGATCAAAACCGGCGTGAATGTGATCTATTATGATTTCTATCCTGGTAAAGGCGTGGCCACCAGCGATGGCAATAAAAATGAGATCGTTTTAAAGCGCCGGTATGGTTCAGAAACAGCTGCTTTCCTCGAAGATACCTGGAAGCTGAATTCAAAATTCCAGATCCAGGCCGGCGTACGGTTGAACCGCTATGCTTACCTGGGCAACACCAGCGTATTCTATTTCAGAGATACCACTGCCAACATTCGCAAACCGCTCGATCGTGTTGAAGAAGTGAGCAGCAAAAAGCCCGTAGAAGAGTGGAACTTCTTCGAGCCGCGTTTGTCATTGCGGTATGAGTTAAAGCATAATACTTTCGTAAAAGCCGGCTACACCCGTGCTACGCAATATATTCACCTGTTGACCAACACGGCTTCGCCCACTCCGGTTGACTTGTATTTCCCCAGCACCAATAACATCAAACCTTCTATGACCGACCAGTTCTCCGTTGGTTTTGTTACACTGCCCGACGGATGGCCGGTAGAAATTTCTGTTGAAACTTTCTATAAGAAGATGAATGATCTGCTGGATTATATCGACAATGCCAGCCTCGATTTGAACCAGCTGGTAGAAGCAGAACTGCTTACCGGTAAAGGAAAATCATATGGCGTTGAGCTGGAAATTAAAAAGGAAACCGGCAAATGGCAGGGTTGGGTGAACTATACTTTGTCGAAATCTTTGCGTAAAACAGCGGGCATCAGCAATAATGACTGGTATTTGAGCCGCTACGATCGTACCCATGTGCTGAATAGCTGCGTGATGTATACGTTGAACGATAAATGGTCGTTCAGCAGCAACTTCACATTGGGTTCCGGTACGCCATCAACTTTCCCCGATACGCGTTTAGACATTCAGGGCCTGGCTATTCCTTACAACAGCACCAACAAGCGGAACGATTTCAGGTTACCTGCTTATCATCGCCTCGATGTGTCGGCTACTATGAGAGGTCGCCAGGGCAAGAAGATGAAACAGGAATGGGTGTTTGGAATTTACAACGTATATGCACACCAGAATGCCTACAGCATCTACTTCCAGCAAAACAAAGACGAGCCTGAAAAGAAAGAAGCGATCCGTTTATCCATCATTGGATCATTGATACCTTCTGTGACCTGGAATTTTAAGTTCTAAATGAAAAATAATAACACAATGCGAAACAACGTAATCAAATATATCTCAATTGTATTGTTAGGCGCTTCTTTTACCGCCTGTGAGCGGGTGATTGATCTCGATTTACCCAATGGCGACGCGATACCGTATGTGGATGCCTGGATAACCGATCAACCAGGTGTGCAAACCATTAAGTTTATGAAGGCCACCAATTATATGAATTCAAACGCCGCGGAAGTAATTTCCGATGCACAGATATCAGTAACAGATGTTACGGCCGGTAAATCGTATCCATTCACTTATAAGAGTGGTGCTTATAATTACGATGCGGGTAGTACACCCATTGGCGTGGTAGGGCATACCTATAAATTAAACATTACCTGGAAGAGCGAACAGTTTGAAGCGACCGACATGTTGAATCGTAATACGAAGATCGATTCCCTGACCTCGAAATTTGAAGAGGCAGATGGTGAAGATAAAGAAGGGTATTACGTAAAACTGTATGTGCACGATGTGCCCGGTGCAGTTGATTATTACTGGATCCGTACTTACCGCAACGGAGCGCTCAACTATAATGTTGGTGAAATGCTGAGTGCCGATGGATCTTTTGATGATGATGGTCTTACAGATGGTTATTCCTTTATTCCGCCTTTCCGCGATGGCGTTACTTCGGGCGAAAAACCATATGAAAAAGGCGAAACGGTGAAAGTGCTGATCCGTTCCATGTCAAAACCATCGTACGAGTTTATGGAACAGGTGCAGGAGCAGTTAACCAATGATGGGTTGTTTGGTAAAGTAATGCATAATGTACCGGCAAACGTGAATAACCTGCAATCGACCAGCAAAACAAAAATTTACGGTTGGTTTGGTACCGTTGGTGAAATATCGGCGACTAAAATAGTAGAGTAGGTTGAAAAGTTGATAAGACAACAAGGTCAGTAGTCCTTCTAAATGGGCTACTGGCCTTTTTCATTATCACGTTAGCTAATTATCACATTGGTTTTTTCCCTACCTTAGAGAAGGTTAAATGATTCCCGCTGGTTAGGCTCCACCTGCATCACATTCCCATAGTTAGTATTAGTAGTTGAATTGTATTTATATCATACAGTTTACTAAATCTATTGTCATGAAACAGGTAGCCGAATTCTTCAAAAAATTATTCGATACGTCCGACTGGCCTGCACGCTGGAAATGCGGCAAGTGGAGTGAATTTCATGGCTGGTTATACATCATCAGTGATATACTGGTATGGTCGGCTTATTTTGCCATTCCCCTTATCATCATCCGGTACATTTCCAAAAAACACGATGCCCGGTTCATCAGGATCTACTTTTTATTTGCCGGTTTTATTCTCGCCTGCGGCGCTACCCATTTTTTTGATGCGGTCACTTTCTGGTTTCCTTTATATCGCGTCAATGCCCTGGTAAGGGCTATTACCGGCATTTTAAGTTGGACCACCGTTTTTTACCTGATCAAAGTATTGCCGTTGGCGTTTTCCTTGCGGTCTTCAGCCGACCTGGAGGCGGAAGTGGAGCAGCGAAAGAAAGCGGAAGAAAAGTTCAGGAACCTGCTGGAGTTGCTGGAAAAAAAAGTACAACAACGTACAGCCGAACTGGAAAGAAAGAACAAAGATCTGGAACAGTTCGCCTATGTAGCGTCGCACGATCTGCAGGAACCTCTGCAAACGACCTCTGGCTTTGTTCAGTTGCTGCGCAAACAATACCATGGCCGGTTAGATGAAACGGCCGATCAGTATATCGATTATGTGGTACAGGCGTCGGGCAGAATGAGAATATTAATTAAAGACCTGCTTGATTATTCACGCATAGGCCGCGAAAACGAATGCCGCCAGGTGGACTGTAACGTCATTGTTCAGGAAGTGCTGGCCGATCTGAATAAGGTGATCGTTGAAAATGAGGTGAGTATTAAGTTGAGCCAGTTACCGGTATTGCATAACGCGTATCCTACCGAATTGAAATCGCTGTTTCAAAACCTGGTGAGTAATTCCATTAAATTCAGGAAACGGGACCGTACGCCGGTATTATTCATAGATGCCGTGCAATCGAACGGGCACTGGCAGTTTTCTGTAAAGGACAACGGTATTGGTATCGAAGATCAATATCTGGAAAAGATCTTTGTTATTTTTCAACGCCTGCACAACCGGTCAATGTATGATGGCTCGGGTATCGGTCTGGCGCATTGTAAGAAAATTGCAGAATTACATGGCGGAAAAATATGGGTGCATTCGGAACCCGGGGTAGGGAGTACGTTTTTTTTCACGGTTGCCGATGGAAATCATTAAGTCGGCGGGCCATTTAACCTGTTAGTAATCCTAATATAAAAACGCTTTAGTATACCTAACGTATAAGTGAAAATATATAGGTCGAAGATTAATTATATTTTAATTCGGGTTTATATTTTATCTTTATAAGGTTCACAATTAACCAGAAAGCATATAACGCTGTGAATATATACGGGCATAAAAACCTGCCGGTTTCCTGATTTTACCCTTTGTTGTTTTTTGAATCGTCATTGGAAACTGCATCCAAGATCCCCCGTTTAAACGCTGATCGGGTTTTATTGAAAAAGGGTACACCGCATCTACATAAATTTTTATTTTAACCTATATTGAAAGCATCTTTGTTATGAAGGTGAAATTAAATTGCGTTTTATTGATTGATGACGATGAGCCTACTAACTTTTTAAACAGAATGGCTGTTGAAGAATTGGGGTGTGCGGATAATATTAAAGTGATACCCGGCGCCCGTGAAGCATTGGACTACCTGGCTTGTGCCGGTCAGCGTGAACCATTAAACAAAGATTGTCCCAGTCCTGAAATTATCTTCCTGGATATCAATATGCCGGCCATGGATGGGTGGGAATTTCTGCAACGGTATGAAGCCTTACCCCAGGCGCATAAAAGCAGCATTATTGTGATCATGCTCACTACTTCCTTTAACCCCGAAGATGAATTAAAGGCGCGCAAAATACCATCGGTTAAAGAATTCAGGAATAAACCACTGACGCATGGAATGTTGAAAGATATCTTACATCGTTACTTTCCGGATAAGTGTTAATAGAGGTAATTAGGAAGCAGTTTATGGTTTATTGTTTATGGTTTGTTGTTCTTTAACGCGGGTGTTCAAAATTATTTTCGAGCCTCAAAGCGCGGCAGCAACTATAAACTACAAACCATAAACCATAAACTGAATAATTGGGACCCAAAACTCCAATTCTACCCTGGTATTTCAATCTTAAGAACGCATCCTTTCCCGGGAGAACTGATGATCTCCATTTTGCCATTTTGCATTTCAACGCGGCTGATGATATTATTAAGACCGATGCCTCTTTTCTTTTTGCGGGTATCGAACCCCACGCCATTGTCTTTTATATTCAGGTGAAGCCAGTTGCGCATGGTCTTCAATTCTATCGATGCTTCCGTAGCGCCGGAATGTTTTAATATGTTGTTCAACTGCTCCTGTACAATGCGGTACATTATGAGCTTTTTGTTGTTCGACATGTTTTCTATCAAATGGTCGTTGGCTTTTATTTTTATCGTTATTTCAGGTGAAACCGTCAGGTTCTCGATCAGTTCGAGCAACGCTTCTTTTAACCCGATATCGCCTAAGGATGGCGGTACCAGCGTTTTTGACAGAATGCGAATTTCATTGATGGCCTTGGAGATATTTTCATAACCCTTGCTCAGCAGTTCTTTGCGATGGTCTTCTTCGTTTAACGCCATATCCACACACAACTTGGCGGTAGCCAGTATCTGGTTGATGTTGTCGTGCAACTCACGGCCAATTTCGCGCCGTTCCTGTTCCTGTGTTTGAATGGTAACCTGGGTAATGAGCTTCTGCGTTTCAATCTGGTTGCGCACCAGTTCTTCCTGCATTTTCTTGCGCTCGGTAATATCCATCATGGCGCCCAGTATGCGATAGGGTTTGTTGTGCTCGGTTTTTAAAATATAACCCCGGTCATATACAAATTTGTAAATGCCGTTGGCCGATTTATACCGGTATTCTTCCTGCCAGTGATCTCTTCCTTCCTTCATACATTCATCGATGGTTTGCAATATCCGTTCGCGATCGTCGGGGTGAATGTTATGATGATGCCATTCTATGGTGTTCTGTACAATCGCTGGGTTAAATCCGAAAATAGATAAAATACCTTCGTTCCAGAGTACATCGTTGGTTCGCAGGTCCCAGTCCCAAATGGTATCGCTGGTGGCTTTGATGAGGGTGTTATACCGTTCAAAATTTTCAACCACCTTTTGCAATATCTTCTTTCGTTCAATACTATATTGAATGGACTTGGCCAGCAGCTTATCGTCAAACTCGCCTTTTACCAGGTAATCCTGCGCACCGAGGGAAATGGTGTTTAGCGCAATCTGTTTATCAGATAAGCCTGATAGCACGATAATGGATATGTGCCGGGCTTCTTCATTCAACCGTACAAAAGAATTGATGCCATCGCTATCGGGGAGACTGAGGTCGAGAAAGATCAGATCGGGTTGATGCTCGTGTAGTAAGTGCAAAGCTTCGCCGAGGCGCTCGGCGCGAAATATATTTCCAGTGGGAAGTTTAGTTAACTTAAGATACTCACAAAACAGTACGAAATCACTTTCATTATCTTCTACCACCAATATATTCAAAGGATGGGCAGCTGCAAGCATAGCATGAATTTGAGCGTATATTTTAATATACTACCCCAGAGCTTTTAACCTGTATTTCCTGTAATTGTGAATCAATAGCAACGATAAGCTTTTATCTATAAAATTGATACCATTACAGGCTGCTACATGAACCGAATGTAATCTACTTCATTTGGGCAAATTATTTCGCATAATCATACTAAATGTATAATAGGAAATACTTATCTCATGTAAAAAATAACTAATCTGACCGTGTCTTTCTTACGCCGGTTGCAAATCGGGTAAATCACTATTTTTGCTGCTTATGGAAAAACCTTCTAGCTACTGCGCGGCTGTTTGGCAAATGGAAGCCGGTAATGTGCATATTCATTATCATGATAAAGAATACGGTTTCCCCATCGATGATGATAATGAATTATTTGCCCGGCTGATACTGGAGATTAACCAGGCCGGTTTAAGTTGGACGACCATTTTAAAGAAAAAGGATAACTTTTTTAAAGCCTTCGACGACTTCAATATTCAAAAAATAGCCCGGTACAGCGATAAAAAGGTAGAAAAGCTGATGCAGGATGCCGGCATTATACGCAACCGGCTTAAAATAGAAGCCACCATTGAAAACGCGAAAAGGATCTTGCAACTGCAAAAGGAACATGGGTCTTTTAAAAACTGGCTCGATGCCAATCATCCGTTATCGAAAGAAGAGTGGGTAAAGCTGTTTAAGAATACATTCCGGTTTACCGGGGGAGAAATTGTTGGCGAATTCCTGCAAAGCACCGGTTACCTGCCCGGCGCGCATATTACTACCTGTCCGGTGTATAAGGTGGTGCTGAAGCATAAACCGGCGTGGAATACGAAACCCCCGGCCTCTAAAGGGGGGTTATAGCGTCCAGTCCACAATCTGGTTCACCCATTCTTTATTATACGCCGCTACCACTTTGATATAATTATCTGTGTAGCCTTCCATCATTCCGCTCTTTGCGTTTTTTTCAAACAAGACTTTACGGGTAGTGCCGGCGTGGAACTGGTTAAAGTACTGCGTTTTCATGTACGATAAATTGCGCAGTGTTTTATTACGTTCATGCCTTTCAGGTATAGGCACTACGGGGCCCAGCGTCAGGGCATGGGTATTATCTCTTTCAGAATAAGTAAATACGTGCAGATAGGTTACATCGAGTTCGTGCAGAAAATCGAACGTTTCCTGAAAATCGGCAGCGGTTTCCCCGGGAAAACCCACAATTACGTCAACACCGATAGCGGCATGCGGCATCAGCGTTTTGATCAGCTTCACACGTTCGGCATACAACTCGCGGCGGTACCTTCTTCTCATTAAACCCAGAATTCGGTTGCTGCCGCTTTGCAGGGGAATATGAAAATGCGGCATGAAGGAGTTGCTGTTGGCAACCATTTCAATAATGGCATTGGTGAGTAAATTGGGTTCAATGGAAGAAATGCGGAACCGTTCAATGCCTTCCAGTTTGTCGAGCGCGCAGGCCAGTTCATAGAAGTTCTCTTTTTCCTTTCCAAAGTCGCCCAGGTTTACTCCGGTCAGCACAATTTCTTTTATACCGCTGGCAGCCAGCTGTTTTACATTTTCAACCACGTTGCCTATTAAATCGCTGCGGCTTTTGCCCCGCGCCATGGGAATGGTGCAGAAAGAACAGTTATAATCACAGCCGTCCTGTACTTTCAAAAAGGTACGGGTACGGTCGTTTATGGAAAATGAAGCATGGAACCCGCTCACCTCCTCAATATCGCAACTGCAAATTTTGGCGGCGTCGCCTTTGGTCAGTTCTTTTAAATGCTGGGCCAGGTTGAATTTTTCAGCAGCGCCCAATACCATATCAACACCGGGTATGGAGGCAATTTCTTTTGGCTTCAACTGGGCGTAACAGCCGGTGATCACCACGAAGCTTTCGGGCGATTTGCGTTGAATGCGTCGTACCAGCATGCGGCATTCCTTATCGGCATTATCGGTTACCGAACAGGTGTTTATCACGTACACATCTGCCACGTTTTCAAAATCCGTCTTCTCAAACCCTTCATTTTCAAGCATGCGCGAAAGGGTAGAGGTTTCTGAAAAGTTCAGCTTACAACCCAATGTATGAAATGCCACTGTTTTTTTTGAGCCCATAGAGGCGGCAAAGATAAATAAATACCCCCTAATCCGCCAGCTGGCGGAGAATGTTACCAGATACATTCCAGATTCCATTCTCTTTCTGATTTTTAATGCTGAATTTCTCATTTTTCATTTCACGCCCTATCTTGCTTCCTTTATGATAAGAACACTAACCGCGTTCCTCTTATTTTCATACCTTTTTTTAGCTGCCTGTCAGGATAGCGCCCGGCCACCCGGCCATGATACGCCTTCACCTGACATTGAAAATTCGAAATCCCGTAATCCGAATGCCGGGCCCGGCCGGGAAAACCCGCGTGCAGAAGAAGATGACGTCATTAACCGTCATCCCGACCATCTCATTTACACCAAACACGCCCGATGTCGCATGAATTGCCGCCATATTGATGAGGCTGAGGTGCAGGAAATTCTGCAGCAAGGCCGCATTAATTACCGCAAAAGCGAACCCGCGGGCCGACCCGATCCCAAATATGCGCTCGAAGGCACTACCCGCGATGGGCAACAGGTGCGCATTGTTTTTGCCACGGCCAAACGGGGAATGGTAGTTATTACAGTGATTGATCTGGGAACCGAGTGGAGCTGTGATTGCAAGTGATGGAAAGGCATGTGTTTGAAGTAGCAATAAGCATTATAACTTGATCCGGCTCAATACTTTTTCAATAATATCCCCACCTTCTTAATATGCCGACTATATAGTGTATTTTCCTCAATTATTTATTCCGTACACCCCTTGATTCACACACATGAGATTCCTGCGATTGCTTTACTGCTTTTATGCATTGATTATTTTCATTCTTTGCATGTTACTGGTTATTCCACCGGTAGTGATAGCTTCATTTTTCGGACGAGTGCGCGGCGGCAATTTTATTTACCGGGTTTGTACTTTGTGGGCCGACGTTTGGTTCTTCCTGATCGGCGTCCGCCACAGCAATTTCTACGAGTATCCGCACGATAAAAACAAACAATACATTTTTGTTGCCAATCACATTTCCTATTTCGATGCCCCCATCATTGTAAAAACCCTTCGGCAGAAAGTGCGGGTATTGGGCAAGGTAGAAGTTGGAAAAATTCCCCTGTTCGGATTTATATACCGCAATACCGTGGTAACCGTCGATCGCAGCAGTGCGGCGCAACGGGCCAATAGTGTGCGTATATTGAAGAGCGTCATCAGAAAGGGCATCTCTATCTTCATTTTTCCTGAAGGTACTTTTAATGAAACCGGTCAACCACTGAAGGAGTTGTACGATGGCGCTTTTCGCATAGCCATTGAAACGCAAACACCCATTAAACCCCTGTTGTTTTTAGACGCCTGGCATCGCATGCATTACAGCAGTGTATTCAGTTTTAACCCAGGCCGTTCGCGCACGGTGTTTTTAAAGGAAATACCGGTTGCCGGTTTAACCAGTAAAGATGTGGAGGTACTAAAACAACACGTGCGTGAGATCATGGAGCAAAAGCTGAAGGAGTATAAAGCGGGGTGGATAAAATAAGGCTTCAAGCTACAAGCAAATACAGTTTGCGTTTAGCCTTTTGTATTTGCTTGTAGCTTGAAGCGTGCGGCGTACGGCTGTATTCAAGCCTGTATTTCGTATCTTGGGCGCTGAACAGACAGGCATTGAACATTTTATGTGTGCTTCTGTTCTTTATAAAATCAAATTTGACCATTGAGTAGTTCCGTTTTGTTTGCAGAAGTCATTATTCCCCTGGCATTGCCCAGGAACTATACCTGGTCGGTGCCTGAGCCGCTGCGTGAGCAGGTAAAGCCGGGTGTTCGTGTAGAGGTGGTTTTGGGTAAGAATAAGCGTTATGCAGGCGTGGTTAAACGGCTTCATTCCGAAAAACCCGAAGCGTTTGAAGCCAAGGATATCCTCAATATCCTCGATGCGGAACCTGTTATTTTTGAGCAACAATTGAAATTGTGGGAATGGATCGCCCGGTATTACATGTGCAGCGAAGGTGAAGTGATGGCCGCTGCCATGCCCGCCCACTTCAAATTAAGCAGCGAAACGGTCGTGGTGTTTAACGAAGAATTTGGCGACAACTTTTCCACCCTCGATCATGATGAATACCTGATAGGCGAGGCGCTGTTACTTAAAAAAGAATTGAAGCTGGGCGAAGTACAACAGCTACTTGATTCCAACCGCGTATACCCCGTCATTAAACGACTCATCGATAAAAAAGTATGTTTTGTTTGGGAAGCCCTGAAAGAAACCTGGTCGCCCAAAAAGGAAACTTTTGTGCTGCTAAATGGCAAATACGACAATGAAGAAGAGCTGGCGGCTTTACTGAATGATGATAAAAAACTGCAACGCGCCGAAAAGCAACTGGAACTATTGCTCAGCTACCTGCACCTCATAAAAACATCGGGCGAGGTCACCAAATCGGAATTGCTGAAGAAAAGCGGCGCTTCGGATGCACAATTAAAAGGACTGGTTGATAAAAATATTCTTTGGCTGGAAAAAAGGCAGGTAGACCGGCTGCAATATCTGCCCCGCAACATCCAGATAGATTTTGACATGACACCCGCCCAGGTACGGGCTTTTGATTCCATCACCGAACAACTGGTAAGCAAACCCGTATGCCTGTTACATGGCATTACCGCCAGCGGTAAAACACAGGTGTACGTTAAAGCTATTGAACAGTACATCAGGCAGGGAAAACAGGTGCTGTACCTGCTGCCGGAGATCGCACTTACTTCGCAGGTTATCCGCCGTTTGCAAAAGCATTTTGGCGGATTCATCGGCATTTATCATAGTAAGTTCAACCAGAATGAACGGGTAGAGATCTGGAACAAGGTAAAGACCGGTGAACTGAAAGTGGTGCTGGGCGCCCGCTCGGCGTTATTCTTACCCTTTACCGACCTGGGCCTGATTGTGGTAGATGAAGAACACGATACTTCCTATAAACAACAAGACCCCGCGCCGCGCTATAACGCCCGCGATGGCGCTATTTATTACGCATCTTTATTCAATGCGAATGTATTGCTGGGCAGCGCCACGCCATCGGTAGAAAGCTATTTCAATGCGCAATCGCAGAAGTATGGACTGGCCATCCTGGGCGAACGGTTCGGCGGTGTGGAATTGCCGGTCATTGAAATTATCGATACGAAGAAAATGTACGGGGCCGATAAAAACAAGATCATTATTACCCCGCCCTTACAAGCTGCCATTGTACAATCGCTCGAACAAAATAAACAGGTGATCCTTTTTCAGAACCGGCGTGGTTATTCGCCTTATCAGGTTTGCCAGGTTTGCGGCTGGATTCCGCATTGCAAGTACTGCGATGTTACGCTGAACTTTCATAAGAACACGCAAAAACTGCATTGCCATTATTGCGCAACGGTTTATCCGCCGGTGCACACCTGCCAGGCTTGTGGCAGCGACAAATTCGCCCAGCGGAATTTTGGTACGGAACGTATTGAAGAACACCTGGAAGAATTGTTTCCGCAGGCGCGCATTGCCCGGATGGACATTGACAGTGTTCGTGGTAAAACGGCGCATGACAGCCTGATACAGCAATTTGAACAGGGCCGCCTCGATATTCTGGTAGGCACGCAAATGGTGGTGAAAGGACTTGATTTTGAAAATGTGATGCTCGTGGGTATTCTTGATGCAGACAGTTTGTTAAGCTTTGCCGATTTCCGGGTAAATGAACGGGCTTTTCAACTGATGGAGCAGGTAAGTGGTCGTGCAGGCCGTAAGGACAAGCAGGGCAAAGTGTTCATTCAGGTTTCCAATACGCAGCACCCGGTGTTGTATTTTGTACAGCAGCACGATTACGGGTTATTTTACCAGCAGGAAATAGAAGGGCGCAAAGTGTTCTTTTATCCGCCTTTTTCCCGGTTGATACAACTTACATTCAAGCATAAACAAAAGGAAATTGCCGATTCGGCAGCGCAGGCAATGGCGTTCTCCATGAAGGTGGAATATGGAAAATACCTGGTTGGTCCGGCGGAGCCGGTTGTAAACCGGGTGCGTAATCAGTACCTGATGGAATTGCTGGTGAAGCTGCCCAAAGACGGCGAACTGATACAACGCTGCAAACGCTTTATACAGGACCAGGTTGCCCAGTTGCATAACGATAAAAAATTCAGGAATGTGGTGGTGATAGCGGATGTAGACGCAGTATAACTAATGTGCTAATTCGATAATTAGCTAATGTGCTAATGAATACAGCCGCTTGATTTCAAGCGGCTGTATTCATATCGATTTACATCTGTATATTTTGAAGTTGCATTAATTGCGAAGCTCCGAACAGAAGTATTAGCAAATCATCACATTATCCTGGCAGTGGTTCTCCGCCGCCGGTATCGCCGCCGCCATCTTCAGGACAGGTCAGAAAACCATTGTTGGCTTTTCCATCAACGAAATTCTCATTAATTGAAGAGGCTGTTTCATTAACCTGTGTTGGTGTAAATGCTGTACTGCATCCGCCCAATACCTGTTCAGCGATATCAAGGAATTTCGATACAGTATAACCTTTAAACGTGCCACTGCCAATGATCATATCGCCTAATGCAACAGATGATTGGCCAAAATTGGCGTCATAGGCGTCGAAGGTAACCGACAGTTTCAGGGCTACCAGTTGTCCCACCAGCACATTTTTGCTGGAAGCTGGGTTAACAGCGCTGCCTGTTAAAACCGAAGCCTTTCCGCCTGTTGGTAACAGGTCGGTAACGGCCTGTGCAGAAGTTAACCTCACGAAAAAATCGTTTGGATAACAACCTACCGTTAAACCACCACTAAAAGCTGTCTGAAAGTTCGCGTGTAAATAAGTACCGGGATTGTTTCCAGACGGCGTTGAACCCCATCCACCCTGTGTTTGCGTACGCAACTGGCCGCAGGGAAGCGCAATAGAAAGGGTTGTCACAGATGATTCCGAACTGCTTAATTCGGTTTTTGCACTGTTTGACATATCTTTTTGGCAGGCAAAAAGAACACTGGCCACCATTACGGCAGCCGAGAATCTCAGGATTGTTTTTTTCATAATTCCTAATGTTTACTCAGAGGGTAAGTGATTTATTGATAATTAATAATGCTTATAAAACAAAACATATTTATTTTATAAAATATTAATTATGCCGCCAATATAATAGCGATTGATGGAAGGTGCAATCGTATTATCACTAAGGATAATATGCATGATGATAAAGTGTTGATTTGCCAGTAGTAATGCAAAAAAATGTGAATAAGAAAACGATGAAATGTATAGCTCCTTATAGATGAGGCTTCTATAAGGAGCGCAAGCCTCCTTGAAGGTGGGGACGCATTATCAAATTATTACAACTTGTCCCGCTTTAGCGGATCATCGAATTAGTTTTTGCATTTGGTCATATTCATACATATGCACCCCGGCTATTTCTTTGTTGGCGGCGGCTACCATGGCTTTGGCCACATCGGCGGCAGCAATAGGCCTGTATTTGCGCCAGCCACCCAGGAGCAGGAAAGAAATGGCTTTCATAAATCCTTTGCCCATCTCTTCACCGACACGGAATTCTTCTCTTTTTCCCAGCAAAATGGAAGGCCTGAAAATATGGATGCTTTCGAAGGGAAGAGCGGTAACATCTTCTTCAATACAACCCTTTAACTGGAGGTAAAAATTGGCGGCCAGCGGATTGGCGCCAATGGCTGAAACGATCAGGAACTGGTTAAAACCGTGCTGAATGCCCAGGCGGGCTGTAATGATGGGAATATCATAATCCACCTTGCGGTATTCAGTCCTGTTGCCTTTTACTTTTTTACGGGTGGTACCCATGCAGCAAAAGATCACATCCCCGATATCTATTCTGGCTGCAATGTCTTTTTCATCATTAAAATTAACCACCTGAACGTCGGCTTTGGGGTGATTAAGGTTTAAGGGTCTGCGTACCAATATTCTTACCTTGCTAAAAAATTCGTTTTGTAACAGTTCCTGTACCAGCTGCTGACCAATTAATCCGGTCGCGCCCAGTACAACGGCGGTTTTTCGATGCATAATTTGTTATTTTGCCCTGCTGATGACGCAAATTCAACAAAATATTCCGCTTAGGCAATACAACACACTGGGTATTGATGCAATAGCCAGCCACTTTGCCACTTTTACTTCAGTTGATGAACTGGGTGAATTAATAGAAAAAAATCCCGTAAAAGGAATAACACCCCTTATTTTGGGCGGGGGCAGTAATATTCTTTTTAAAAACCATGTGAATGGGTTGGTGTTGAAAAATGATATTCCGGGTTTGGATATCGTAAAAGAAGATACCAATCATATTTATATAAAAACCGGCGCAGGTGAGAACTGGCATGGCTTTGTGCAGCATTGCCTGCAGCGGAACTGGGCCGGGGTCGAAAATTTGTCCCTGATACCGGGATGCGTAGGCGCCAGTCCCATGCAAAACATAGGTGCGTATGGGGTAGAGATCAGGGAAGTTTTTGAAGAACTGGAGGCCTGGCATATACATGACAATAAAATACATGTTTTCAGCGCCAATGATTGCGCTTTTGGTTACCGGGAGAGTGTATTCAAAGGAAAATACCGGAATCAGTATATTATTTTAAATGTCACCTACCGGTTGAATAAAAAACCGCGGTTCAATACCAGCTATGGCGCCATTGAGCAGGAACTGGAACGCATGGGCGTGCAGCAGGTAAGCATACAGGCTATCTCGCAGGCGGTGATCAATATACGTACCTCCAAATTGCCCGATCCCGCAAAAATTGGCAATGCCGGCAGTTTTTTCAAGAATCCTTCAGTGGCCGCAACTGTTTATGAGCAACTAAAAAGACAATTCCCAGGAATCGTTGGCTACCCAAATACAGATGGCACCATTAAACTGGCCGCCGGCTGGCTGATAGAGCAAAGCGGCTGGAAAGGATATCGCCGGGGCGATGCCGGTGTGCATGAAAAACAGGCCCTTGTGCTGGTGAATTATGGCAATGCTTCGGGTAAGGACATTTATGACCTGAGCGAGGACGTGATGAAAAGCGTAAAGGCCAAATTTGGCGTGGCGCTGGAGCGCGAGGTGAATGTGGTGTAGACGATGAAAAAAGAGCCACTCGAAAGTGGCTCCTTAAAAACTTAACCTGCAAACTTAATTAGCTCTAAGGCTAAACAGCGGCATCGCAGGGATTGGATGTAAAATTAAACAAATACAATTAATTGTGCCGCTTTATTTAAGAATATTTTACCTCAAACTTGGTGTTCAAAAAATTATTCACGAAATAAATGGGTTTTGATTTTTTATCGTTAAGCCCACATGTCATTAAAAATTACATGTGGGCTTTTTTATTTCCGGCATGTAAATTACAGCATCAAATAATAGTATGACAGATGCTTATGATATGATCCGTGAAGCAATTCACCGGGTGAGTAACATCACAGATGATGATTGGAATTTATTCAAGCCCGGGCTGCGGCACAAAGAAATACAGAAAGGTAAATACTTCGTGGAAGAGGGGAAAACGTATAAGGAAATTGCTTTTGTTATAAGCGGATTGTTTCGCGCCTATTACGTAATCGATGGAGAAGAAATTAACTGCGATTTTTATTTCGAAGGACAGTGGCCAAAAGCCTATCATAGTTTTTTAACGCAAACACCCAGCAGAATGTGGATCCAGGCACTGGAAGATGCAGAGATCTTTTCGATCGCGTATGATCATTTACAATACCTCTTTAAGGAAAATAAGAACTGGGAACGATTTGGTCGAATTGCTACCGAAAATGCATTTGTTGCTTCCCAGGCTCGCAATGAAATGCTGTTGCTCGATAAACCACAAATGCGATACCTGAATTTATCTCAAAGCCATCCCCGCATATTTGAAAGAGTACCCTTGTACCATATTGCTTCCTACCTGGGCATTAAACAACCCTCGCTTAGCCGGATAAGAAAACGGTTGCAAAAAATACAACCTGATACACGATTATAACCCAGGTTATAATACTTTCATAAAGTCCTCGCTAATTTTACCTCCTGTAAAAAAGCAAATTATTTATGATTCAAAAAATTGTATTGACAGGCGCCATCCTGTTGACAGGGATATGTATGTACGCACAAAATAAAAATGCAACCATGAACATAGAGAAGGAAAAAGAACAGGTTTTGGGTGTTCACAAACAAATTTTTGAGGCTATAGCCAATAAAAAGGAAACACCTGTCAGGAACAATCTGCAGGAAGCGTTTGTTTTCACCAACGCAAATGCCGATGTGCAACAAAAGGATGCTTTTATAAAAGGCTTTGTAATGAATCCTGCTATAAAGTTACCGGTATTTGTAAGTACCGAAGAACAGGTGCTTGTTGTTGATAATGTTGCTGTTGTAACAGCTGTTGTTCATATCAACATAATTAGAGCAAACGAAACCGTTGTAAGAGATCTATGGGAACGAATTACCGGAACGTATATGAAACAGGGAAACGTGTGGACACTACTGGCCCTGCAGGCAACCTATTTGGAAAAGAAGTGAGTTTCGAATCATTCATTGGTACTAATGTATTTAAAGCACTACTTACAATATTCCTCCATTACAGCGACCCTTTCATAGCCTAATGCCAGGGCTTTCCGGTAGTCTCCACAGGCGCCCTGCTTATCGCGCAATTGCTTTCGAATAAGCATTCTGGTAGTTAGGGCTAATGTATCATCGGGGTTGACGTTCAATACAATATTTATATCCTTTAAAGCGCCTTTAAAATCATTTATGATTGCTTTTACTTGTGATCGCAAATGATACGACATGGTTTGCGTTGAATTAAATGCAATTGATTTGTTGAAATCCTGTAAGGCCGCATCGTATATTTCTAAATACAAATAACACAGGCCACGATGGGCGTAAGCACTGGCTTCTTTCGGGTCAAGTTTGAGTGCTTTATTAAAGGCTGCGATTGAACTGGGGTAGGACTCTAAGAATTCTTTTGAATACCCAATGTATAAATAAGAAGTTAAACTGTTTGAATCTAACTTAACTGCTTTTTCAAATTCAGGTATTGCATTAACGTAGTCTTTCGTAAAGTATTTGGCAACACCTCTGTTGTACCATATCTCGAAAAAATTTTCGCCCATTTCAATAGCTTTGTCGTAGTCTACAAGCGCATCAGGATAATTCTTGAGTACCCCTTTTGCCATCCCTCGTCTATAATATGACAACGAGTTCGTGTCATTTATACTAATGGCAGTATCGTAAAATCTGATCGCTTCTTCATACTTTTTTTCTACTATAGCCTTCCAGCCTTTTTCGGCATAATACGCTGCCTTTTGGGTTTGGGAATAACCATATGCCGTTATGGAAAAAAATAAAACTAAAAATGTAGCTCTTTTCATAATAAATAAAGTGGTTCACTGTAGCTCTTTTTGTTTACTTAATCCACCAACGCATTCACCGCAAAACTGGCCAGCCAGTGTTCTCCGCCGTAATGGCCGCTGGCTACATGGGGCAGACTGCTGCTCAACAAACGGTTCGCTGCTTTTATTAATAGGGGACGGCGTTTATCCGTTTTAGGCAATACCTTTTCCAATCCCTTTAAACACCAGCTGCGACTGAAACACAATCCATCCAAATGCACGATCTGCAGATCGGTGCGATCACTCACCACCGGTATCTTCATAACGTTTTGCAATCCGTTTTCGGGCATATACCCGTTGAACCATTTCATAAATTCAGCGGGCGCTAATACCCGGCGCATCAGGTCTACCTCTTCCAGGGAAGGGGATAAAAAATCAGAGCCATCGGGTTCCCAACGAATGGGCGCCTGTACATCTTTCCCATATACGTTTTTAGCGGTTTGTACAATGGCCTGCTCAAAGTTTTTATTACCGGCTGCCCGTGCATAATCCAACGCAAACACCAGTCCGAACGCCGTATTGGGATGAACGCCTGTGCGATTAGGGTAGGTGAGCTTGGGTAAGTATGCCGTCCACAACGCTACTATCTTTTGCGTAAGCGGTTGTAACGCTGTATGCCATTGTTGCGCCTTTTCATCTTTCCATTCCATAAGCTCCTGATCGAGCCTGAGCAACCAGGCCCAGCCGTATGTGCGTTCCCATGATTTTGACAATACGGGTGTAAAATAAGCGACCTCAATGGCTATTTTTTCGGGGGTAATATTCTCTGTAAACACTTTTTCTATTTCGGCCTTTTGTGGGAGGTCGGGGAATTTTTTTAGTAAGCGGGCCAGCATCCAGTAACCATGCACGCAACTGTGCCAGTCGAAGCAACCATAAAAAGTGGGATGCAGCTGCTTTGGTGTAAGCACCTGATCGCTGTCGCTATTGGCGGTATGACCGGTTTTATTGGGATATTCCTGGTAAATGCATTTCAATGGTAAAGAAGCCAGGAACGTTGCGCCTTCGCGGGTTAAGAAGAACCGGGTGCTGTCGGCATTGGCGGAATAGAAGGCGGGTTGTTGGGAATGAGCGGTACATGCACTCATGATGAGGGATGCGGCTAGTAATAATCTCATGCCCTAAAAATAATGAAAAAACAAAGACCTGTTAGTGGATCACTTCCGCCAGTTGGCGGATGGCTCACCTTAAATAGCTATAAAGCAAAAGGTGAGCCGCCCATCAAAGGACGACCCACCTTTATGAATTCACTTTTATATTCAATATTAATTGAAGTCTTCATTGTCAAACTCATCATCGGTAAGCGACGTGGTATTGCCCAGCATAGAGCCCATGAGGTCTTTGAACTCGATACGGCTTTCCAGTATTTTTTTGCTGATCATAGAGAAGGCTGCCAGTCCGTGCAGTACAAACTCCATCAACAGGGCCGCTTCTTTTTCATTGGCCTGTTTGAAATACTTTTTCACCAACGCATGCAATCCATCTACCTTATACAATTGCTGTATTTTATCGGCGTCTTTGGTATGGAAAAGCAGGTTCAATGAATTGCCTTTATCGAACCAGGATGATATGGATCGATAAGGATTTTCTTCGGCTGCCTGCTGATTGCGTTTTTTCTTCAGCGTTTCCGGATTGGGAAAGTATTGTATGAACTGCGACCGGATGGCTTTGTCCAACAGGTTCATGGCCACCTGGTACGGACCTTCCTGTTCGCCTTCGTATACCAGTTCAATTTTACCGGTTATAGAAGGGATGAGGCCGATCATATCGCTGATCCATACCTGTGTTGATGGTTCTTTATTCAGAATGGACCGGCGTTCGGCGGAACTGACGGCATTTTCAAATGCTGAAATACTTAAACGGGCCGATACACCACTTTTCTTATCTACCAGCTCACTGGCACGGGCTTCAAACGATATTTGCTCTATCAGGCGCTTTAACAGGTCGCTAATATCTACTTTCTCTTTTTGTTCGTGCAGAATATCGGCTTCCTGCTCGGTAATGGTGAGCGCGGTTTCTATGGTTTTTGGATAGTGCGTCAGTATCTGGCTTTCAATACGGTCTTTTAATGGCGTTACGATAGAGCCGCGATTTGTATAATCTTCCGGATTGGCCGTAAATACAAATACAATATCCAGCGGCATTCGTAGTTTAAAACCTCGTATCTGCACATCGCCTTCTTCCAGGATATTAAACAATGCCACCTGTATGCGGGCCTGTAAATCGGGAATTTCATTGATCACAAAGATGCCGCGGTTGCTGCGTGGAATGATGCCATAGTGGATCACCCGTTCATCGGCAAAGTTTAACCGCAGATTGGCTGCTTTAATGGGGTCAATATCTCCGATAAGATCAGCTACGCTTACATCGGGCGTGGCCAATTTTTCACCATACCGTTCGCTGCGATGTATCCATACAATAGGCGTGGCATCGCCTTTTTCAGCCAGTAGGTCCTTGGCGTGGCGTGATATGGGATTTAACGGATCGTCGTTGATCTCACTGCCTTCAATGGCCGGCACATATTCATCGAGTAACTGGATCATTTGACGCGCCATCCGGGTTTTCGCCTGTCCGCGCAGTCCAAGAAATAAAATGTTATGGCGCGAAAGCAGGGCCCTTTCTACATCAGGAATTACGGTTTCTTCATAACCGATGATGCCATTAAAGGTACTTTCATTCTTTTGTAATTTGCAGATAAGGTTCTTTCTGATCTCATCTTTTACCGATTTTGGTTGATAGCCGCTCTTCTTTAATTCACCCAGTGTTTTTATTTTTGGTATACTCATATTCGTTATCTGTCTGTTGTTTTAATATACGGTCTTTCTTTTTCCATTTTCAAAATCACGGAATATAAATGCGCCGAGCCGGTCGAGCGAAGCAAAGAAGGCCTTACCGCTGTTGGTTTCGGTAAACTCCTGTACAAACCGCTGCAGGTAAGGATCGGTTGCGATCATAAAAGTGGTAATAGGCACTTTTAGTTTTTTGCATTGGGCTGCCAGGTTTAAACAACGGTTGGTAATGCGACGGTCAAGCCCGAAACTGTTCTTGTAATACCGTTTACCAATTTTTAAACAGGTTGGCTTGCCATCGGTGATCATAAAGATCTGTTTATTGGGATTTTTGCGGCGTCGCAAAATATCCATCGCCATTTCCAAACCGGCTACGGTATTGGTGTGATAAGGCCCTACCTGTAAATAGGGAAGGTCTTTTATTTCAACTGGCCAGGCATCGTTACCAAACACCACAATGTCGATCGTGTCTTTGGGATATTTGGTGGTGATGAGCTCGCTGAGTGCCATGGCTACCTTTTTAGCCGGTGTAATGCGGTCTTCGCCATACAGGATCATCGAGTGTGAAATATCGATCATCAGTACGGTAGAGGTCTGCGATTTGAAATCGGTTTCGCGAATGGCCAGGTCATCTTCCTGCATGCTGAAACTTTCAATACCATGATTGATCTGTGCATTGCGGATAGATGTGGTAAAATCAATCTGCTCCAGTGTGTCGCCAAACTGGAAGGGTCTGGTTTCCGGATTGATCTCATCGCCTGAGCCGGGTTTAAACGTATGGTGGTCGCCTGTTTTTGTCTTCTTTAGTTTGCCGAAAATTTCTTCTAGCGATTTTTTACGAATGCCCTGTTCGGTTTTGGAGGTGATCTTTATTTCTCCGTTTACCTGGTTCTCCTGTAAATAGCCTTTGTCTTTCAACTCTTCAATGAAATCGCCCATACCATATTCTTCGTTCGTAAGCTCATATTCTTTATCGAGCTGGTTCATCCAGTTCATAGCTTCACTTACATCGCCATTGGTATAGGTAAGCAATTGCATGAAAACATCCAGCAATTGCTCGAATTTCGTTTTACCCTGTGCACGGGGATCGTATTTGGTGAAATGATGTCCTATCACTGCTAATCTGTTTTTAAGGTTTAACCCAATTTACACATTAATATTCATTCGTTGTTACATGTAATTTTATGTTAACAGTCCTTCGACTTCGTTCAGGATTTAACAATGCAGGTGAAGAATTGTTGAGTAACCCTTTAAAACAAACAGGCCCTCCCGATCGATCGGGAGGGCCTGGTGCATATATTTTTGATATATACTTACTTATTCATTGTATCAACTGTTTTGGGTGAATCCGGGGCGGGCAGGGTAGTGGCGCCGTTCTCGCCCTGATTTTTACCGGCTGAGGTTCCGCCATATTGCTTTTCCCAATCGGCCATTTGCATCAGCATCT
Source organism: uncultured Niastella sp. (assembly GCA_966212235.1). GTDB lineage: Bacteria > Bacteroidota > Bacteroidia > Chitinophagales > Chitinophagaceae > Niastella. Next base: position 366,098 of record CBIHPP010000003.1, read on the forward strand.
GGTATGAGGATACAATATCCTGTGCAAAATCTTCCTGCTTTTCTGATAAAACACCGCCTTTATTGTTCAAATAACCGGCGGCATTCATAGCCAGTGATTCGTTGTTTCCGCCTTCATCGCCCAGTGAGCGATAATATTTCATCTGTTGCTCCAGGTCCGATTTAACCGACTGACCTACTTTTTTTGCCAGTTCCAGATCGCCACAGCGATAAGCAGCATACAGGTAGGTCATGGTAACCCGGTTATGGAAGTTGCCGCGGTTACTTGTCATACCATAAGGAACATTGCTTTCCAGCACCTGGCTATCATATTTACGCAATTCCTTACGGGCTGAATCTTTTTTATTAGCATCAACCAACGCCATTCCCAAAAACGCATGTGTTTGGCGAATGCTGTTTATATGACGGCGGTTCTCCTCGTCAAAGTAAACAGAAGGTTTATTGGCATTGCCGTAACTGAATTTTTCCATGATGTTCTTATAGGCCACATCCATTTCTACATTGGTGCCTTCAACAGGTACCAGGCGATAGGAGAGTCCTTCCATGCGCACATATTTTTCCAGTCCCAGGTCTTCCAGCTCTTGTGTTGATGTAAAATAAATAGGACGTTTCCATTTATTGCCGGCAATGATGGCCAGTACAGCCAGGTCATTCTTTTGCAGGTACTGCCTCTTGATATCCAGTTTCAGTTCGCTCACCACACTGTCACCGGGATTCAGCTTCATGGTTTTCCGCACCATGTCTACATCAACCGGAACGCTCACCTTGTTAACCGGTAAAATGTTGCCCATATCTTCATCGTTCAGCGGCACCGTGTATTTGGGATCGTCGCTGGCAGTTACCGTTTTCAACAGATCATACAGGTTGTAGTATTTATTCTGATCGTACCCAACCAATGGCGCATTGTAGTTGGCGCGGCTCAGGTAAGAACCGGTAAATACCACATTTCTTTTATCACCTTCAATTTGTTGCGGTGTGAAAATAACATCTGTTGGTGCGCTTTCATTCACTCTATAACGCAGCTCGTTGATGTACCAGTCGGTACCCAGCAGGCTGTAGTTGATCACACGCAGGTCGGGACGGATATTCTCTACCTCCTGGGAATACCACAGCGGATAGGTGTCGTTATCGCCAAAGGTGATCAGGATACCCTCTTTTTCGCAACTTTCCAGGTAGTTTTTACCAATGTCACGAGCCAGTACTTTTTTGCTACGGTCATGATCATCCCATTCCTGTGATGCCATGAGTACCGGTACAGCCAGCAGGCAAATGCCTAAGGCTGCGTAATCGGGCATAGCGCCTTTCAGATAACGGCCCAGTTGCTCTCTTACCCAAATTACACCGAGACCTATCCACACGGCGAATGCATAGAAAGAACCTACATATGCATAGTCACGTTCACGTGGTTGTTGACCACTTTGATTGAGGTACACCACAATGGCCAATCCGGTAAAGAAAAATAACAGGAAGTTGATGAGGAAGTCGCGTTTATTACGGTTCAGGTGGAAGAAAAATCCAAGAGTGCCTAAAATAACCGGTAAGAAAAATAATTTATTGTTGGCTTTATTGGCAGAACCGGCCGTTGCGGGCAGTTCGGCGGGCGTACTATGCCCGAACAATTTATCTATTGCATTGATACCACTGTTCCAGTTACCGTCGCGGCGGTTACCAAAACCCTGCAGGTCGTTTTGTTTACCGGCAAAATTCCACATGAAATAGCGCCAGTACATCCAGCGGAACTGGTAATTGATAAAGTAGACGATATTGCTTCCGAAGGTAGGTGGTCCATCGCCAAGCCGTCCGAAATTGCGGTATACATACTCCTGGTTACGCTCATTGCCATTATCCCACATACGCGGGAAAATGTGCGGTCCTATCCTCTCAATCTGCTCAGGCTCCCAGGTGGGGTGTTGTTGCGCCAGCCCGGCTTTGTCTTCTTCAGATGGCTTGGAGCTAAAATCCTGTTTGCGCGTTTTTCCGGCAGTAATGTATTTGTCTTCTCCTTTTACATACAGATCGCCGGTAGTAACAAAAGGCGAACGGTAAACAAAGTCAGGACCATACAAAACAGGCCAGTCTCCATATTGCTCACGGCTCAGGTAACCAACCAAACTCACCGGGTTGTCAACATTATACATGTCTACCGATGGATTGGCCGATGACCGTACCAGGGTAGTGAAATAAGTTGAATAGCCGAGGATCAGGAAAATGGTAGACCAAAGACCGATCTTCAAAAAGGAGATAATATTGTTTTTTACGTAATAGCAAATGCCAATGAGAACGGCCAGTCCTACTAATAATAAAAAGAACGTAAGGCCACTCTGTATGAAGGGAAAACAGAATAATAATATGATGGCCGATAACCAGACCGGGAAAAGGGTAAACTTCCTCACCTGCTCATCGTTGAACAGGAGACCCAGCACCAGCAAGGCGCTCAGCAGCAGGAAGTAAGTGCCAAAGCCAACAAAGAATGGCGTGCCCAGGTTATTGACAAAGAAGATGTCGAACAAACCGGCGCCTTTAATTGACCATTGAATAATGGCCACCTGTACCAGGCCGGTGATCACACAACCCAGGAAGAAAGCGGCTACGGTTCCCCAACGGGTAACTTTATAGCGTTTGAAATAATACACCATTACAATGGCGGGAATGGTCAGCAGGTTCAGCAAGTGCACCCCGATCGACAATCCCATCATATAAAATATAAATATCAACCAGCGGTCGGCATGGGAAAATTTATGGCCATCGGTCTTGCTTTCCTGGTCAACCTCATGTTCCCATTTAAGGATGGCCCAGAAAACAACGGCGGTGAACAGGGACGACAGGGCGTATACTTCACCTTCCACGGCGCTGTACCAGAAAGAATCGGAAAAAGTATAGGCCAGGGCGCCAACAGCACCGGCACCCATGATGGTGATCAGTTGCTGTTTGGTAAGGTCGAGACCATCTTTTTTAATCAGTTTGCGGGCAAAATGGGTGATGGTCCAGAAGAGGAATAATATGGTGAAGCCACTGGCGATGGCGTTCATGAAATTCACGCCGAGTGCGGCATTGGCGGGGTTATCGCCAAATAGAACGATAAAAAAACGGCCCAGTAAAATAAACATGGGAGCTCCTGGCGGGTGGGGGACCTGGAGTTTGTAGGCACTGGAAACAAATTCGCCGCAGTCCCAAAAACTGCCGGTCGCTTCCATAGTGAGGACGTAAACGCTACAAGCAATCAGGCACACGATCCAACCCACTATGTTGTTCACACGGTTAAAATTCATAAAGTGTTGGTTTAAAAAGAATGGCAAATATAAGTTCTAAGTTTTAAGTTTTCCCTTCAAAGTTTATGTTAACTATTAGATTGTTTGGAGGTTAGGAGAAAGAGATGGCTCGAAGCCCGACCGATATTGGGGTTGCGAATTACCGGCTGTATGCCGGTTTACCGAAGCGGCAGGGAATGTAGCCTGGTTTGCGGGTCGTTGTTTGTTGCTATGCCTTTGATTTTCAAATAATAACCTTCTTTTATGGCTGACGAAAGGGGCTGCGTTTTATGAAAATAAGCAGGCTATGTACAGGAATAGCGGCGGTAATAAAGCATTCATTAAAAAATAATCGGCCGCCTCAAATATAAGAGGCGGCCGATTTATGGTATAAAAACATAATGTTTCTTTTTGAGAGGCTTCGTATTACTGCTGCTTCCATGCAGCTATCATTTTATTCCCGGTTGATAAAAAGTAAGTTTCTCACACCGGTACTTACGAATGTGCCATTTCTTTGAGATTTGATCCGTATACTTAAAGTTATTTCCTTATCCGGTAAAGCATCCTTTATGTTCTGTGATTCATAGAAATGCCAGCTAAGGTCATTGGAAACAACCTGGCTTCCGGCTATAGGGACACTGTCTGTTACATTATATAACTCAACAATACAACTTACATTTTGGTCGGAGGTATGCATGGAAGGAGTGAAAATTATTGATTTGACTCTGTCGTAAATGTAATTATGCTTATTAAACTTAACTAATTGATAAGTTTCATAATAAGGGATAGTCCAGGCTGTATCACTGGTTCCAACATCAAATACGGCGCTTAATTCGAGTCGAACCTGTTTATCTATTGGCGAAACAGTTTCCTTTTTACAAGCTGTAAATGAGATAAGCGCGTAGGCAAATAGAATGGCGTGTTTTAATTTCATCTATAAAGGGCTTTGGGTTTTAGGATTACCAGAAACGTTATATTTCCGTAATTATGCGAAAATATTCTTCTCTGTAATATGTCGTATTCTATCTTTTTTTACCTGCGCCTATTCTGGGCCTGAAAATAACAAACAACGACTAACGCTAATCAGCAAATCTGAATTTTGTACAAAATTTAAGAGATTTGTCCCATCGAACACAAAAAAGCCTTCAAACTCAATGAATTTGAAGGCTTCTTATTGATACAGCTAACTAAACTATATTGATGTACTAATTGTCGGTACTGACTGTAGTTGTTGTTTTCGAAGTTCCAACTGGTTTCAACGTTGGATATTTAATGCCCAACTGATCAAGGTAGGTTTTGAATTGATCAGGGTGATAATAATACTTTTTCATTTCTGGTCTGAACTCGGCCATGATCTTTTTATTGAGGTCAATGGCAGGCTTATCAGTGGCAGATACCAGGGATATATATATGGTGTCTTTGGTTTGAACATTTTTATAATAGGCCCATGCGCGTTGGCCCAGTTGTGGCCGGGAAGGCCGACACAAACCTCGTCAATGTTCTAACATACATACAGAAACGATAAATATGTTTCATGGGCTTGTTTTTTTAACGACGAACCCTATATTCGTAAGGTTAGTTTTTTATTTGTTCCCGATTAACTATTAAATTTTATCGTTATGAAAAAACTCATGGTCCTTGCCGGACTCTGTACGTTATTGTGCATTTCCTTCTCAATACCCTCCTTCGCACATCAGCCAACAAAACTCAGCATCAGTGGTGAACCCGAGCCACATCCGCAAACCATTTATGTGAAAACGCGCCTGAATGGCACTGTCGTGAAATTACCGGTATTGGTATTCTTTACCGATACGGTAGGCGATGTTAAAAGCTCAGTGGCTTATATGCTGGATATTCCTGAAGATAGCTTTGACTTGACCTTTGGGGGCCAGGTGCTCGACGAGAGTTTAACATTGAACGCATATGGTATTACCACCGGTTCAATTTTAGGGTTGCTATATTAGTAAACTTAAAACCCGGACACAGCTAACAGGCCTGTCCGGGTTTTTATTTGCGATGTGCATGTTGTCAGTGGTGATCAGAAAATATAGGCTGTATTCAAAAAGTTACTTTCATGATCCCTGACAATGGTATTGAGTATGTTTTTATTTGATTCTGTTATTTTGGCCGCTACCAATGAGCGTATAGAAAATGAACGAAGCGCATCGAATACGGAAAGCGTTCCTTCTGCACTGTCCTTTCTTCCGGTAAACGGAAAAACATCGGGTCCACGCTGCGCCTGGCAGTTAATATTTACCCGGCTTACCAAATTTACAAAGGAGTCTATCAGTTTGGCCACCTCGGTTGGGTCTTCACTAAAAATGCTTACCTGCATGCCATGTGAGGCGTTTATCTGGTACGTTACCGGTTCATCAATGGATTCAAAAGGAACTACCGGGATGATAGGTCCAAACTGTTCTTCGTGATACAATTTCATCTGGTCATTCACCGGGTATACGACAGCAGGAAATACAAAGGATGCTTCCTGGTAGCCACCGTTTTCATTCATCACTTTAGCGCCTTTGGAAACCGCATCCTCTATGCATGCTTTCAAATAGGCAGGTTTATTCTCTTCCGGCAGGGGCGTTATTTTTACACCTGACTCCCAGGGTAATCCTGGTTTTAAGGCAGACACCGCTGCAGACAACTTTTCGGTGAATTCAGTGGCCACTTCTTTTTGTACAAAAATTAATTTCAGGGCGGTACAACGTTGCCCGTTAAAAGAAAGCGCTCCCAGTATACATTCGTTGACCGCTACATCGATGTCGGCATTTTTTGTGACGATAGCGGCATTTTTTGCATCCAGGCTCAATATGGCGCGCAGGCGATTCACTTTAGGGTGTAATTTTTTGAGTCCGTTCGCTACTTTGCTGGAACCAATAAAGGCCAGTACATTCACCTTGCCGCTTTCCATGATCGGTGAAATGATCTCTGATCCCTTACCATATAATGTATTTACGGTGCCTTTGGGAAAAGCTTCTTTAAACGCGTTCAATAAGGGATAATGCGCCAGAACACCGAATTTGGGTAATTTAAAAAGAATGGTATTGCCCATGATAAGGGCAGGTATGAGGGTGGTGAAAATTTCATTCAATGGATAATTGAACGGTCCCATGCTCAATACCACGCCCAACGGCGCTCTTCTTATTTGGGCAATGGTGCCCTCTGCCTGTTGAAAACGGGACGACTCACGATCAAGGTCTTTCAATGCATCAATGGTGTCGTTGATGTATTCAACGGTACGGTCAAACTCCTTGGTGGCATCTGCCAGTGTTTTTCCAATTTCCCACATCAGCAGCCTGATCACCAGGTCCCTTTGTTGTATCATTAAGTATACAAACTTTTGCATGCATTTGATCCGTCCCTCAACAGGCATGGTAGGCCATTCGCCCAATCCGTTTGCGTAAGCTGCTACAGCGGCATCAAGCGCTTCCTGTGATTCTTTGGGTGTGGTATTAGGTATGCTGCCAAGTAATTTTTTGGTAGGTCCGTTTGGAGAAGGGATGCAAACGGGAGAATAAACGTTTGTGACAGGGCCATCCCAGGGCACCAGTGCGCCGTTCAATAAATATTCTCTTTGATGAATTTCTGTGATCTTGTAATTGTCAGGTATAGTGCTTTCCTCTTTAAATATTTCAGGCAAAGTGCCGCTTCGGGAATTTGGTTGGTGCATGATCTGTATTTTATTCTTCCAAATTTAAACACTTTATATCTTCTGTGAGGGTTAATTAATGCGACATCGATTTCAATCCAACGATTGACCCTATCAACGTGGCTATAAAGAACAGCCTCCATAAAGTAGCCGGTTCGTTAAATACAAAGATGCCCATCAGGGCGGTGCCCACAGCGCCTATACCCGTCCATACCGCATAGGCCGTTCCGATAGGCAGCGACTGGGTTGCCTTCATTAACAAAAGCATACTGGCCACCAGGGAGAACACGAACGCTGAATACCATAAAACCATTTCTGTACCCGTTGAGGCTTTGGCTTTTCCCAGGCTCGATGTAAAAGCCACTTCAAATAAACCCGCGATGATTAAAATAATCCAGTTCATAACTTACAGATTTTATACCTGCAAGTTCGTTTGCGGGAGGCTTGAAAAAATTATCAAATGATAAGAAATGCAGTTCTTATTTAAGTTCCGACCGTATGCGGCTCAGGGATACCGGCGTTATGCCCAGGTAAGAAGCTATATAGGCTAATTGTACTCTTTGTAGTAAGGTGGGATCGTTATTGATTAGATCTTTGTAGCGTTCCAATGCCGTTTTGCATTGCCTGAATATAAATCGTTCTTCAACTTTTATCAGTTCCTGTTCTGCAAACTTTCTTCCCCAATTGGCAATATGTATATCGCTGTTGTATAGTTTTCTCAGTTCCTCCGTTTGTATTTCATAAAGCTCGCATGGCTCCAGCAATTCGATGGTTTCGTATCCTTTCTGGTTTTCAACGTAGTTCTTCATGGAAATAACGGCGTCGCCTTCTTTTCCAAACCAGAAAGTCACTTCCTCATCACCCTGATTGGCATAGGCCCGCACGATCCCTTTTTTAATGAAATATACTTTGGGATCTATCCTGTTCACTTTAAATAAAACATGCGCTTTGGGATAAGTGATCTCGTAGATGTTTTCTTTCAGTAAGGTCTTTGACCGTTCTGGCAGCGGGAATATATTGTCGATGATGTTGTCAAGTTCCATAAAATGGCGAAAATGTTTTGACGATCTCTCTAATTACCCAAACATGATTTTCACAGTTTGATAGAACAGCCGGCTTTGAAGGTGCTGCGCCTGTTCGGTAAAGCCCTGCAAGCCGAAGAGACCGGCCGCATTGCCCTTATTGATGGCTATTTCAAGATAGCCCGCTGCATTAAAGAGCGCCAGTTTTTCACCTTCGTGCACATCCGCATAGGTTTCAACCACCTTATCGATCATTTCATTGCGTTTAAAAACGATCCTGAAAGGCCGTCCTTTGCGATGTTCTTCAAACTGGTCGCGGGTAATATTTACAACAATATTTTCGAAATGGTCGATAAAGATGATCTGTCCTTCCATCCAGTTCTCTCCCAACAAGGGTCGTAAATGGTTTTTTTCAATAAAAGGAACATCGGGAATACCGATATCCTGTAAACGGGCGCCCCCATGCAATTGTTGAATGGCCTCGCCCATCACCTGGGTTAAATACAACGTGTTTTTTATTGCTTTGGGGTCCAGGGGCAGGCCTATGATCATTTCAGGCTTTTCTTCCAGTATCATGGAGAGCAAACCATTGTCGGCGCATAAAATATATTGTTCCTGGTGCCAGGCCAGTAACAATTGTTCCGGTTTCTTTTCATAGAGATTGAGCAGCAATAAATGAAAAGAGTGGGAGGGGAACTGCCTGATGGCGTTGCGGCAGATATAAGCAGCCTGGGGATAATTAAATGGGGAGATGGTATGCGACACATCTACCAGCGTAAACGCCGGGTTGAGTTGCAATAACCGGCCTTTTACTGCACCCACCAGGTAGTCTTGCATACCAAAATCAGAAGTGAGGGTTAGTAAAGGCATTAGAGAAATTAAGAATTAAAAATTTGAAATGAGAAATGAAAAAGTTTGAAAACTATCGAGGGGATGAGAAACGAAACTAACCTTTTTCATTTGTAATTCTTCATTTCTCATTTTTCATTTCCCTTTACTTGGTGAGTTCATCATTTTTAAAAAAGAATTTATACACCAGCTTATCCGTTAGCGAAGGGAAGAGTTTATTCATAAAGATGGTTCTTTTACCATTAAAGGTAAGCACCAGGGTACGCTTACGGTGTTCAATGGCTTTTAAAATTTCACGGGAACATGCTTCCGCGCTCATGAGACTGGCCTCGTCGAGGGGTGATTCACCCTGGGGATTGCCCTGCTCATTCAACGCCACATTGCGGATATTGGAAGCCGTAAATCCCGGGCATACCCACATAACGTGTACGCCGGAATGCAATAATTCGGTGCGAATGGCTTCCAACCAGCCCTGAAGGGCGAATTTGGAAGCAGAATAAGCGGCGCGGCCGGGTAAACCCCGGTAACCGGCAATGGAAGAAACGCCCACAATGGTCCCTTTCCTTTCTAAAATGGAGGGTAATGCATATTTGGTGCAATATACCGAGCCAAAAAAGTTGGTATCCATTACTTTTTTGATCACCTCAATATCGGCATCGTTAAATAAGGCACGCATACTGATACCGGCATTATTAATGAGAATATCGATACCACCGAAGGTTTTAATGGTAGAATCAATAAAGCGCTGGCAATCGGCCTCCTTGCTTACATCGCAGGTGATGGTATGCAGCATCACGTTGGCGTGCTGCAATTGCAGCGTGTATAACTTATCATAATTGCGGGCACAGGTAGCAACTTTGGCCCCTGCGGCAATACAAGCGTCAACCAAAGCCTTTCCAATTCCGTCGCTACCACCCGTAATAGCTACAACCTTATCTTTTAAAAATGACATAGCGTTACATTTGTAGGTACAAAAATAACGGAGTTAAACCGCTGAAAAAATACAAGTTGAGAAAATAGTTCATGATTTTTTTTCAAAAAATTTGGTGTGATTTGTTTTTCCCCTATTTTTGCACTCCCAAAATAAACGCACCGATACAAAAAGCGGCCAAAAAGAAGAGAATGAATGAGTTGAGTGGAGATTTTGGGGAAAAGTTCTTGAAAAAACAGACTTGAAATATTGATCTCGTAGCTCAGTTGGTAGAGCACAACACTTTTAATGTTGGGGTCCTGGGTTCGAGTCCCAGCGGGATCACAGAAACAGGCTATCAAATTTGGTAGCCTTTTTTATTGGATTTATCTTTCAATATAGAATTTTTTTAAAGGGTTGATCTCGTAGCTCAGTTGGTAGAGCACAACACTTTTAATGTTGGGGTCCTGGGTTCGAGTCCCAGCGGGATCACAGAAATGGTAAAGAGGCTATCAAAATTGGTAGCCTCTTTTTTTATGTATAGTACAATGCTTTATTTCACTATATGTTCATCGAGCAACACCCTGTCGGCATTGCTTAACCGGTTTTTAGCAAGTATTGCCTGATGCCAGTAAGGATACAGCATCGGTAACCGGCTGACCGTATTTAGCCTTTCACGCTCTTCTTCCGATAATTTTATGCTATGAGCGTTTATGTTATCCTTTATCTGGTCAAGGTTCCTTCCGCCGATAACAATAGAACTAACCGATGGGCGTCCCAGTACCCAGGCCAGCGCTACCTGGGCCGCTGTTACCTGCTTTTCTGCGGCAATTGCTTTCAACACATCTACAATACGCCAGAGGCGATCGAAATCCCTGATCGGAGGTTCCGTCCAACCCTTTGCAAAACGTCCTTCGTTCAGCGTTTGCATTTCCCGGGTGTATTTTCCGGTCAATAAGCCACCGGCTAACGGACTCCAGATCAATGCACCCAGGTCCTGGTCAATGCCAATAGGCAGCAATTCATATTCGGCCTCCCTTGATTCCAAAGAGTAATGGATCTGTTGCGTCACAAACCGTTGATAACCGTACTCGCGGCTTGTGCCCAGGGCTTTCATGGTGTGCCAGCCCGAAAAATTGGAACTGCCTATGTAACGGATCTTTCCCTGTTTCACCAGGGTATCCAACGCTTCCAGCATTTCATCCAGCGGCGTAAGTCCATCCCATTGGTGCATGTAATAAATATCGATTACATCTGTACGTAATCTTTGTAAGCTTTTTTCACACTCCCTGATCAGGTGGTGCCTGGAGAAGCCTTCATCGTTCACGTTTCCTGTACCAATGGGCATTCTTGCTTTTGAAGCGATCAAAACATTACCGGGGCGCTTTCCGTTTAATACTTCGCCAATGATTTCTTCGGCCAGTCCGGCTGAATAAATATTAGCGGTATCAATGAGGTTAACGCCCTGTTCAATACAGTAATCAATGATTTTCCGGGCGAGGGGAACATCTACATCGCCTACCTGTGCAAATTTACCGGAACCGCCGAAGGTCATGGTGCCGGGTGATCGTTGAAACCTTTATACCTGAACGGCCTAATTGCCTGTATTCCATAACTTACACTTTATTATTATTGTAGAAAAATTTGCTGCAATGTATATATAATCGGTTTTATCTCTTTTAAAAATTTTCCAGACCTTTGCGGGTCAGAAAATGCCCAATCCATACATCTCTCTATTGCGCACCGCATGGCATTATGCACGCCATGAACGAAAAAAATACGTACTGGTATATACGTTGTTCTTTTTCGCCAATGTGATCCAATCCCTGAATCCCATTCTTTTCGGCTGGTTCATTGGAAAAATTCAGCAGGACACCCGGCGGGTTTTTTATTATGCGCTGCTATACGCCCTTATTTATTTTGGAATGAAGTTCTGTGAATGGAGCTTCCATGGTCCATCGCGCATCATGGAGCGCCAACTGGCTTTCAATCTCAGTCGCAATTTCCTGATGGAACGTTATCACCAGGCCCTGCACCTGCCGGTAAAATGGCACCAGGACCATCACAGCGGCTCCACCATCAACCGGATCCGGAAAGCCTACGAGGCGCTGAAAGAATTTTTTGATAAGGGATTCATGTATATCCATGCGCTGTGCAAGCTGGTGTTTTCTGTGATTGCCATGTTATATTTCTCTCCGCTGTTTGGCTGCATCGGCATCCTGCTCGGCATCATCACCATTTGGGTGATCATGAAATTCGACAGGCCCTTCATCAAAACACTCGATGAGGTGAATGAGCAGGAGCACATTGTTTCTTCCACGCTGTTCGACAGCCTGTCGAACATCATGACCGTGATCACACTTCGCCTCGAAAAAAGCATGGAAACCGGATTGCTGAATAAAATACAATCCATTGCCCGGCCATTCAGAAAAAATGCGGTGATCAATGAATGGAAATGGTTTGTGGCCGACATGATGGTCACCCTCATTTATGTAGTGATCGCGGCAGGATATGTTTACCAAAACTGGGAATCCGGTCAGGTATTCCCTGTGGCGGGACTGGTTACCCTGCTGGGTTTTGTGTCCCAATTCACCTCTGTTTTCCACGATGTGGCCTGGCAATACACTGAAATTATTCGGTACAACACGCATATAGAAACGGCCCGGAATATTGAAAAGGCTTACGAAGAACAACATCGCCCCGATCAACCAACCGATTTACCTGGTGACTGGCAAACGATTGAGATCAACAACCTCAGTTTCTCGCACCGCAATCAATACGACAACGAACACGCTCCGCAAAGCCTGCATAACCTGCACCTTACCATTGGCCGGGGAAAAAAGATTGCCCTCATTGGTGAAAGTGGTAGCGGTAAGAGTACGTTGCTGGCTTTATTAAGAGGACTGTACAATCCCGAGGCAGGCATGCAATTACTGGTCGATGACAGACCTTTTGCGCTGGCCACCATCAATGAAACCGTAACGCTGTTCCCACAGGAGCCGGAGATCTTTGAAAACACCATTGCTTACAATATTACACTCGGCCTTCCCTTTGCCGATGCTGAAATTATGGCGGTTAGCGAAAGCGCCCATTTCACCGATGTGATCACCCAGTTGCCTAAAGGATTGGAATCGGATATCCGCGAAAAAGGGGTGAACCTGTCTGGAGGTCAAAAACAACGGCTGGCGCTGGCTCGCGGTATACTGGCGGCCAGTGAAAGTGAAGTGGTGCTGCTCGATGAACCCACCAGCAGTGTTGATCCCAAAACGGAAGCAATGATCTATCAGAAAATGTTTGCTGCTTTCAAAAACAAGGCGATCATTTCTTCCATGCACCGCCTGCACCTGTTGTATCAGTTCGATTATATTTATGTATTGAAACAGGGACGAATTGTAGCAGAAGGAACGTTTGAGTACCTGCGCGAACACAGCCCCATCTTCCAGGAACTATGGAAGCACCAGAAGGATACTGTTAAGTAAGGTTGATATGTAAAATGGAACCACTAAAACCTGTAATCCATTCCGCCGCTTTTATACAACGCACTTATTTTTTCAATAAAATCAGGTTCTTCTACTTTGAATTTATTAAAGATGGCAATCGCAAATTCTATCATGGCAGCGCCATTGGCGGTTATTATATGACCACTGGTTACCAAATATTATTCCCGGTACATTCAATGAACTTTAGTGCTTACCATTACTTTTGATAAAATGGTTGCCATATGCAGATTTATATTACAGCAAATCATGTAAGAATATTCCATACCAGTATAAATGTTGAATATTTTACCCGATTTTTTAATATCATTATCTTATTTTTTTTGCTCGAGTATTGAATAAATAACATTAAATTTGAATAAGAAATTTATAAAAAGGCATTCTTGAAAGTACGATGCCCTCACATCTTCACCGTTTATCCATTATCCCCTGTAGGTATCCTTTTAACCCCTGTAGTGTATCCAATTATCCCCGATTGTAGCTTCTCCATTATCCATTATTTGTATTAGTCTATTATCCACCACAGCCATTTAAAAAATGTGATTATGATTGGCGAAGCCATATGCCGGTCAGCCATTTAGATTTTTTATAAGAGGTTTAGACGGGCCTTAATCGAAAACACCTAATATTATGAAATAACACCTGACATATATTTTAAAACGCTTGACATATATTTTAATTAGTATTATCTTCAAACAGCTTTCCAATCATCCTCTGAACCAGCTGTAACAAAACAGTCCGTTTTCATTGATGCATTTCGCCTCCATTTAATTAGAAGTTCTTTTTTGTTCTTTAGTACCATTCACCTTTTGTACTGAGTTTATTCCAATCCATTATTCTTGCTAATACTTTCTCTATCCATTATCCATTTATGGCGATAACTTTTTATCAAATACATTAACAATGTGATTATGATTGGCGAAGCCTTATAACTCACGAAACGCCTTTCTTTTATCACTTATTTAAGTTAATCCTTTCTCCATCTATTATTTGTATTAATCCATTCTCCATCCCTCATTGGGACGAATCCATTCTCTATCCAATCCATTAATTGTCTTAACCTTTTATCAAAAATTCCATTAGAAATGGGATTATGATAGGCGGAGCCCTTTGTTCACGATTAAATTTCAACTATGAATACAGTGAAGAACTGGTATGCAGTGTATACACATGCCAAGTGGGAGAAAAAAGTAGCCGATCTATTAACCCATAAAAACATTGAAAATTATTGTCCGCTGAACAGGGTACTGCGGCAATGGAGCGACCGGAAAAAAATTGTGTATGAACCGTTGTTTACCTGTTATGTGTTTATAAGAGTAGGTGAAAAAGAACGGATCCCTGTGTTGCAAACAGATGGCGTGCTCAATTATGTGAGCTGGCAGGGCAAACCGGCCGCTATACGGGATGCGGAAATTGAGTTGATTAAAAAATTCCTGCTTGAACATTGTAATGTAAGGCTGGAAAAAATGGATGTAGACGTAAATGATAAAATACGCATCAATTACGGATTGTTTATAGAACAGGAAGGTAGGGTAGTAGAAGTGCTCGATAAAACAGTCAGGGTGTCTCTGCCTTCACTTGGCTATTCCATGCTGGCCGAAATACCCAAAGCACACGTGGAAGTGGTGAATGCCAGGACCAGGGGGAATAGTTGATCATTTTTTATTAATTATCAATATTATGATCGTGAATGCAGCATATCAACAAAACAAAAACGGCATGTACAGGCATCCTGTATTTATCGTTCTGGTATTCGGGCTTTTATGCGCCTCCTGCGCCAATACCAATAAGGTAGTTTATATGAAAGGGGTTAGTGATATAGAAATTAATACCACCGTTGATAACCTGGAGCCCGTTATTCAAAAAAACGACTTGCTTAGTATTACCGTCAGCAGTCCGAATGCGGTAGCAAGCCAGCCATTTAATACGGCGGTAACCGTATCAACACAGGCCATTGGTTATACTTCCACGCAGGCGGCCGGTTACCTGGTCGACCAGGACGGATATATAGAGATCCCTATGCTTGGCCGCATAAAAGCTGCCGGGCTAACCAAGAAAGAACTGAAAGAAAATATAACCAGGAACCTTGTTGATAATAAATATCTCTTATACCCGGTTGTAACTGTTCGTTACCTGAATTTTAAAGTGACTGTGTTGGGTGAAGTGGCCCGGCCGATGGTGATCAATGTGCCCGATGAAAAAATAAATATCCTGGAAGCCCTGGGCTTTGCAGGTGACCTCACCATCTATGCCCGAAGGGATAATGTTACTTTGGTTCGGGAAGAAAAAGGAAAAAGAATTGTGAAACGACTGGACCTGAACTCGGGGGCACTGCTCACCTCTCCTTATTATTATCTCAGGTCAAATGATATCATTTACGTAGAACCCAATAGCGCGAAAGTTTCAGCCGCCAGCAATACCCGCAACTGGCTGCCGGCTATTCTGAGCGGTCTTTCTCTGACCGCAGTGATTATTGACCGTTTAACCAGGTAATTATGCAAACGAATAAGAAAGCAAACAGTGAAACGAATATCGTTTCCCTTGCCATCAATTGGTACCTGCCATACTGGCCTCTGTTCCTGATATTGATCGTTGTTGGCCTGGCCGGTGCGTGGGCGTACCTGAAATTTTATGCTACGCCCGTTTATGAAACCTATGCTACCATCATGGTGAAAGATGAAAAAAAAGGAGTAGATGAGTCAGGCTCGCTGGAAGCGCTGCAAATTTATCCCACAAAAAATATTGTCGAAAATGAAACGGAAGTTATTCATTCCAGAAAACTGATGGAAAAAGTGGTTGAACAACTTCAATTATATGCCCCTGTATTTGAAGCTGCGGGCAATAAAGGAAAAATAAATGCTACTTCTGCCTATATCAGTTCTCCCATTAGTATAATAGCCCGGGAACCCGATGAGCTAAAGGAAACAGGTGATACGGACGTCTATTTTTCAGTTAATTATTTTACTGCTGGTAAGGAGATGGATGGGGGAAATGAACGCACAAAAAAAATTAAGGAAGTGATCATCGATCATAAAACGTATCCGGTAAAAACGTGGTGTATTACGCCGTATGGCGAACTGAAGTTTGAGCCAAATGAGAAGCAATCAGATACGGCCGGCGGTCCGCTTTTTTTCCGCTTATACAAACCGCAAAATATAGCGCCCGCCATTATCAGTAATCTGGAAGTAAAATCTGCCAGCAAACTATCCTCAACGATCAATCTTACGCTGCGCGATGAAGTGCCCGAACGGGGAGAAGATATTTTGAACAAACTACTGCTGGCCTATAACCGGCTCTCCATAGAAGAAAAAAAAGGCACTGCCACCAATACCCTCGAATTTATTGAAACCCGCCTTGCAAAAGTTGAAAAAGAACTCGACTCCATAGAACATACGATACAATCGTTCAGGACTGATAAAGGTGTGGTGGATCTTGGCGAGCAGAGCAAACAGTACCTTGAAAATGTTGGAAGCAATGACCGGAAAATAGCCGATCTAAGCATGCAGTTGGCCGCGTTGGACGAAATGGAACGCCATGTTACTTCAAAAGGAAATAGTGCCGACGTGGTGCCCGCCACCATGGGAATTGCCGATCCGGTGCTCACCGAATTGTTGCAAAAGATGAACAATGCGAAGGTTGAATATGGGAAGCTGATGAAAACCACGGCAGAAAACAATCCTTTTGCCATTGAGGTAGCCAAAGAAATTGAGCAGATCCGGCCATTGATCCTGGAAAAACTAAAGAATCACCGGATCAATCTGGAAGCCGGCAAAAAAGACCTCACATCCATAAGCGGTGGTTATAATTCCATGCTGCGCACCATTCCCAAAAAAGAAAGGGAGCTTATGAATATCAGCCGCGAGCAGGTTATAAAGAAAAGTATCTATAATTATTTACTCGAAAAACGGGAACAGACGGCGCTGGCCAGTTCATCAGCTAATTCAGACAGCAAGATCGTTGATATGGCAAAGTCTTCCGACATGCCGGTCAGTCCCAAAAAATCGCTTGTTTATTTTGCGGTGCTGGCCTGTTCAATTGGTATTGGCATTGGGCTGGTTTCAGCAAAAGAACAGTTAAACAGAAAGATCTTATTCCGCTCTGAAATTGAAGCACTCACCGTTGTGCCAGTCATTGCAGAAATTTCGGCCAACAAGGATACAGAATCCCTCCTGAACACCGGTTCCAGGGCTTCTGTTGTTGCTGAACAGTTCCGGCATTTGCGGGCTGCCTATGGATTGTATGGCCGGCAACAGGCATTGAACATAAAAAAGATACTGGTCACCTCCAGCATTCCCCACGAAGGAAAAACCTATATAAGCACAAGCCTGGCTACAAGCCTGGCGTTGGCAGGAAACAAAGTGGTGTTGGTTGATCTGGATATCCGTATTCCAAAAACCTCAACCATCATGGGCGTGGTTGATGAACCCGGCATTGCAGAGTTTCTGGATGGCACAAAGACACCTGAGGAGATCATCAATAAAACCAAACACGAAAAGTTATTTGTCATCGGGGCAGGCAATGGTAAAGATATTTCCAGGGAACTTATATTGAGCGGGGGGGTAAGCAATCTGTTGACGTATCTCAGCGCTCATTTCGATTACGTCGTTATGGACGCTTCCCCCATCGATCCCGTCTCGGATTCGTATATATTTTCTGAATACTGCGATATTACTTTATTTGTTATCAGGCATGGCCGCACGCCCAAAACAATTGTACAACGACTCGACAATAATAATAAGTTCAAAGCATTGAAAAATCCTTTCATCGTTTTCAATGGCATCAGGTCGAGGGGCATTTTGAAAGGCATGTATGGTTATAGTTACGGCTATGGCTATGAAAATGTGTACCGCGAAAAGCAACAGAAAAAATCAAAATTACAGAGCGTTTAATATTTCCTTCTTTTCCCCTCCAAAATAAATATTTTCAGATGAAAATCCTGGTTACAGGAAGCGCAGGCTTCATTGGTTTCTTTCTTACAAAAAAACTACTCGAACGGGGCGATGAGGTGGTTGGCCTCGATAATATCAATGAATATTACGACGTCAATTTAAAGTATGCCCGTTTGGGGGAGAATGGCATTGACAGGGCCGGTATTACATGGAACACAGCCGTGAAGAGCAGCACATTCCCGAATTACCGGTTTGTTAAGCTGAACCTCGAAGATAAAAGAGAGATGCTGGCGCTTTTCAAAAAAGAAAAATTTGATATGGTGGCTCACCTGGCTGCCCAGGCAGGCGTGAGATATTCCATCACCAACCCCGATGTTTATATTCAGTCCAATATTACCGGGTTCCTCAATGTGTTGGAAGCCTGTCGTCAAAACAAGGTGCTTCACCTGGTGTATGCAAGTTCTTCAAGCGTATATGGTTTAAATGAACAGATGCCATTTTCGGTTACACATGGCACCAATCACCCCGTTTCCTTATATGCTGCCACAAAAAAATCAAATGAATTGATGGCGCATGTGTATAGCCATTTATTTAATATACCCACCACCGGTTTACGCTTTTTCACCGTGTATGGCCCCTGGGGCCGGCCCGATATGGCGTATTTTCTTTTTGCAGATGCCATCCTGAAGGATAAGCCTATTGTCGTATACAACGAGGGGCATATGAGGCGGGATTTCACTTATGTAGACGATGTTGTTGAGGGCATTGTACATGTACTGGATAAACCGGCAACGCCTGATGTAACATGGAGTGGGGCAGGCCCTGATCCTTCCTGTTCACCAGCACCCTGGCGCATTTATAATATCGGCAACGATAACCCGGTGGAGTTAATTGATTTTATAAAGGAAATAGAAAAAAATTGCGGGAAAAAAGCAATTATAGCCATGAAGGACCAGGAACGAAGTGATGTGTTATCTACCTGGGCAGACATCGATGAACTGGTGTCAAACTTTTACTATATGCCGACCACCACGGTTCAAACCGGGTTAAAAAAATTCATTCAATGGTTCAGGGAATATTATGCTATTGAGCAGTTGGCAATCAGCCCCATGAATAATGTATATTAATGACTAACGCAATGATTGAAAAACCGGTAATAAAGAAACCCTCTGAAGCGATCGATGAAAAGAAGGCGGGAGGAAAGAAAGAAAACCTTAAGCAACGTGCCTATTTGAATACGTTATCGAGCATGATGGATTATACAGCAAACCGGCTTACCGGTTTGTTTGTTAATCCATTTATCATCGCCGGATTAGGAACTTCTTTGTTTGGCATCTGGCAAATGCTTGGTCAGTTTACAGGCTACGTCAATATTGCCGATACACGGTCATCACAAGTGTTGAAATGGACGGTAGCGCAAAAAAAGGACGTAGCTACGGCCGATGAATTAAGAAAGGAAGCAGGCGCCGCTTTTATCGTCATGCTGTTTGTAATGCCGGTGATATTGATTTCCGGCAGTATCATCGCCTGGTATGCGCCCTATATCACCCATACAGAAAAAGCACATTATAATTTAATCAGGATCACCTGCTCGCTGCTGATCTTTTCAGTAATTGTTTTCAAATTCTTTGAATTGTTTGAAGCGATTTTGCGGGGAATGAACCTTACATTCAAACGGATGGGCGTACGTGCAGGTATCGTTATTGTGGGTGGTGGATTAAAAGTGCTGGCCATTACATTGGGCTATGGCCTGGCAGGGCTTGCGGTGGTTCAGCTATTCGACACCCTGCTGCTCGGCATCTCTTATTATATTGTTGTGAAAAAAAATGTGGCATGGTTCGGGTTCGGTAAACCCGATCGCGCAAATATTTTACGGTTCGGTAAATTAAGCGCCTGGTACCTGGCCGATGCCGGCGCCAATATTGTGAATAGCAGCAGTGATAAATTGTTACTGGGTATTATTACCAGTCCCGTTATGGTTGCCTATTACACACTGACGAAGTTTATCCCGGCAGCTTTGCAGGGCATCATAAACCGGCTGATCCTGGGGATCATGCCCGGGATCGGAAAATTGCTGGGCCTGAAGGAATACGAGAAAATAAATAAGGTAAGAAAAAATATAAACAGCGTCACCTTGCTGTTGACAACAGCTTTCGGTGTAACCATCATTCTTTTCAACCAATCGTTTTTACGTGTCTGGGTAGGGAATGAGCATTTTGCTGGTCATACGGCCAATGTGCTGATCATGATCATGACCATTCAGGATACTTTTGTGAAAAATGATGCCTGTATCATCAGCGCTACACTCGATATAAAGAAAAAGGTTTTTCTAACCCTCATCTCAGGTTTGTTATTTGCAGGCTTTGGCATTTTTCTGGTGGGCAAAATGGGAATTGCCGGACTTTGCCTCAGCCTGATGATCAGCAGATTGTTCTTATTTATCGGGCAACGAAGAATATTGGCCGCTCTCATGAACACGGGACCACGGACTTCATTCATGGTCAACTATCGGCCCTTTTTAACCGCCCTGTTATTGCTGGGCGTGGCCGTGTGGCTGGCCACGAAGACCGGAACATTAGGAATATTTCAATTGATCGTATTTGCCCCCACCGCCTTTGTTATTTCTTTACTCATTTTTTACTTTTTCGGTTTACGCCAGGGCGACCGGTCGGCATTGTGGAAAATTATCTCCTCCATAAAATTCTTTAGATCTGATACCGGCTTTAGTAAGAATTAAGTATATAGTATATGAAGATCCTATTCGTGGCTCCCCGTTTTCATACCAATCAGTTTCAGTTGATAAAAAAACTGCTGGATAAAAAACATGCCATATTTTTTCATGCTGCCTGTATTGGAATAACCGAAGACCATAGCCTGGTAAAGCCCATTCAACATAAACAAAGCAGGCTGTCGGTTTTCATTGAAAAGATCTTTGGGAAAGGCGGGGTAAACAGAAGATATTATTTTCCGCAGTTGTTCAGTTACTGGCACACTTTCAGGCAACTGAAGCCGGACATTGTAATTATCAGGGACCCTTATAAATTATTTTCTCTGTTGGCGGCTTTTTATGCGCTGTTAACAAAAGCAAAGATCATTTTTTACACGCAGGAAGATGTGTTCAGGTCCAGAACAAAGCGCACCCTGTTGAAACAAAAATGGACCATTCGTTTTTTTAAGGCTGCCTGGATGACGCCGGTCAAAACCAGTCATTTGCCCGAATGCAACAGCGGATTGAAATACATGTATCATGTGCCCTTGCCTGTTATTGTTAATTCCGAAGTTACAGGCAGCAATAATATTTCCGGCGAAGGCCCCAAAATACTAATGATTGGCAAGTATCACCAGGAGCGAAAGAAACACCTGTTGTTTCTGCAGGCGCTGAACCAATTGAAAAGCCGGTACCCATTCACGGCAACCATTGTTGGTGAATGTGCAACGGAGGAACAGCAGCTTAAATGTAAAGTGATCAAACATGAAGCGGGTCGCATGAAGCTGACCGGTCAGATTGCATTCAAACAGAATGTTCCTTATAACCAGATATCCGGCTTATATGCATCGCATCACATTTTTGTGCTGCCTGCCATTAACGAACAATATGGCGTGTCGGTGAACGAAGCATTGGGCTACGGATTGCCTGTCATTTGTACCAATAGCTGCGGCGCCAGTTTCAATATCTCCAATGGCAATAACGGGTTTGTGATACAATCCGATAACCTCGATGAACTAACGACTGCCCTGGAAATATTGATCTCCGATTATCACAAGCTGTACCAGATGCAGGCGCAATCGCTGCAATATGCCAGGGAAAATCTGAGTGCCGATGTTTTTTATGCAAAATTTTCCCGCCTGGTGCAGGAGCGTTTCTCTATCCAGTTGAATTGACCAGTGCCTTTATTTGGAATTTGAATTTTGTGTTTTGGAGCTTTTATTTGGTTCTTGTTATTTGAAATTTGAGATTTTAAATTATGTCAACGTTCCTTTTTTTTATTGAAATCATATTCTTCTTTGGCCTTTCCGTGTATTGTATACTCAAAAAAAAGGAATGCAGTCTTTTTTATTTGCCGGTATTATTCTTTGTCGATAAAATTATTGGTACGCCCAATCCGGCCTTTTTGTTTTATGGATTATTAACCGTCATTGTTTTATTGCTCTTAATGAAAGGCGGCTTGTTTTTCCGGAACAATATCTGGGCGATACTCCTGGCTATCTATTTTCTTGTTTTATTGACCAAATCGAGTAACCTGGTACTGATAAGACCGTATGCGTTCTCTGTTACCTGGTTGTTTATCCTGATACCGGTAATCCCTGCTATCTACCAAAAATTATCCAGGGAAGTTATATTTAAAGAATTAAGCAATGCTTCGTTCCTGATACTGGTACTTTTTATAGCGAATGCCGTGGCTTCCACCATATATAAGTATGCGCCTACGGAGATGTATGGATTCACATCGGGCATTTTATTTGGCAACCTGTGGGCTGCTGCATTCAATACACTGCCTATAGCCCTTTTCATAGTATTTATGAAAGGCGTCAGCGAACGAAAGCTGCTTTATATAATGCTTTCCATTGTTTCATTTTTTTTCATCATGCTCACATTGCGGCGCACGGTTATGGGATTAAGCGCATTGGGCGGTGTTGTTGTATTGTTAACCATGATGAGCCGGCAGAAGGCAAAAATGGTAATGGTTACCGGGTGCCTGATCTTTGTAACAGGTTATTTTATCTATAACAATACCGATTTTTTGCAGGAGTTCAAAGACAGAGTGGAACAACGAAAACTCGATGAACGGGAATTGACAGAAGAAAAACGCTTTATTGAATATTCCCTGATCTATGATGATATGTTCGTGTACCATGCATATAGTCCGTTGTTTGGCTATGAATTATTTAACAGTGCCGGAAATTATGGCAGAGGCGTCCTGGACGAAAGAAGTCTGCATGGCGATATCCCCAACCTGATCCATTCAAGCGGACTGATAGGTCTGGCACTTTATCTTTTAATGACCATGACTGCATTCTGGCAGGCCATAAGAAATGCAAAACGTTATCAGGATATATTGATCGTTATTTTTTGTGGCCTCACTTTCCTGGTATATACCGTTACCGGCCGGTATACAGAAGTGGCTGCAACCCTGTTGTTATTTCTTGTATTGATGTTGCCGTTGGCACCTTTCGACTCCGCTCAGGACGACTTCGACTCCGCTCAGGACAAAAAAGAGTTATGATCATAGAAAAAACATTTGCTTCATCTAATTATGGCCAGGCCGAAATGCCGGGTTGCATAACCCGTGAATCGACTGAACTGCTTGCCGATCTGCTGCAGGCGAATGTTCGGTTTGTTCATTGGAAAGGGAATATGCACCTGCTAAGTTCGCTGGAAGGAAAAACAGATCTGGAGCTCCTGGTGCATCCCGGTGACCGCCGCCAGTTTGAAACGATATTAAAAAAACGTGCTTATAAAAAGCTGCATTCCCAGCCCTGGAACCGGGTTCCGGCTAATGAGGATTGGCTTGGATTTGATTTTGATACCGGCAACCTGTTGCATTTGCATACCCACTATGATCTGGCTACGAAGATCACTTCTGGTAAGTACCTGCAATTGCCCTGGCTGGAGATCTATTTCAGCCATCTGAAAACGGATGCGCTAACCGGATGGCCTATCCCAATCCCGGAACTGGAGACCATCGTGCTGCTTATACGCATCCATGCGAATTTGCTGTATGATAAACAGGAGATGCCGGTAAAGAAACAAAAGGAGTTGCGGATGCTGTTAAGCGAGGTTAAGGCGCAGCGCTTTCAGGACCTTTGCCAGGAATTGCAACTGAACGTGCCCGGTAACCTGGATATTGAAATAAGCAATATCGTACAGGGTTACAGCAATGCAACCATCTTTCGTTTGTCCTCGTTGTTGTATCATCAGCTGCCAGGTTGTGTAAAAGCAAGCCAACCCATGCCCGCGCTAAAAACACTTTATTATAAATATTTTCTTAAGATTAACCGGTATGCTGGCCGGTTTACCGCTCCTGTTCAATTAAAGAAAACGGTTGCTGAAGGCGGTACCATCATGGCGCTGGTGGGCAGCGATGGATCGGGCAAAAGCACATTATGTAATGATTTAATCAAATGGCTGACCTTTAAAATAGACGCTCATTATTTTTATTTCGGCAAGCGGCCGTTCATCAAGAGCAATGGCCGGAAACTTTTTTCCAAAACAGGTTTTTTGTTCAACAACGTCATTATTGCCAGGTACTTCAAAAAGCTGGCTGGTCATTTATTTTATATCGGGTTGATACAAAAAAAAATAAAAATGCTTCGGCTGGGCAAACGGTTAAGTAAAAAAAACAGCGTTGTGATCTGCGACCGGTTCCCGCAAAAAGATCTCATGGGGTATTTTGACGGCCCCGGATTACAGTCCAAAAGAAACACCTGGTTCCGTGGGCTCGAAATGAAACAATACAACAAGCTTGGCGCAACAGGGGCTGATGTTGTTTTCCGGTTGAATATCTCACCTGAGATCGCGAGCCGGCGTAAACCCGAACATGATTACAACATGATTGAACAAAAATGTATGCATTTGTCCGGCATCTCCTTCGGGCAGGCCAAGGTGATTGATGTGGATGCGGGGCGGCCTTATGAGCAGGTGCTGTTAGAGATAAAAAGGAAGGTCTGGGAAAATTTGTAATCACAATAATTCGACGATGAAGACAAAGATCATAGAAATAGTCGGTCCCCCCGGCGTTGGTAAATCAACTATTTACCAGTCGCTGTGCAAAACCTGGAAGCCCGGTTCCCCATGGGTATATCCGGATGTGCTCTTAACAGCCAAACCTGGTTTCTTTTCATTCAGAAAATGGCTGGTCTATAACCTGAGCCTGCTGCTGGGTAAAAAGTTAATAAAAACCGTTCCGGTTGATTACGGCGTGCGGTTTGCCGGGCAACAACAGGGCCTCGCAAAATTCTGCTGGGAGTATCTGGCCGAAATACAATTTTACGAGGACAGGGACATCAATAAACGGTTCAGATCAACCTATTTTTTATTCCGGACCTTTTGTATGTATCAGGCGATCCTTGAAAAAGCGCCTGCGAAACCCTGCATGATCGAGGAAGGATTTTTACAGAAATCATTTTTTGTAAGGGATAAGGAAGCGGATGATCAACTGATCAATGAACTGCTGAATAATTATTTACAGCTGATACCATTGCCCTATGCCATCATTTATATGGATACGCCCGATAGCAAGGAGATCGTAAAGCGGTTGCGTGGCCGCAGCAAGACCATCGTTTCGCACTACGGCATAGACGACACCGCATTGCAGCGGGATGTAGAAAGGTGGCGGCATGCACAGCAAAAGGTCCTTGAGATATTAAAGAAGGCTGGCGTACTGATCGTACAAATAAATGGCATGGCGCCTGTAAAGGAAAATGTTACCATTATAAAAAAACTACTGAAAGAAATAGATGATGCCCGGGAAGGCAGTCCTGCGAACCCGGTGGATGGATCGATACGGAATCCATTGGAAGTGCCAGTCGTACAATAAATGAATTTTTATCTCACAACTTTCACAATCTTATTAAGCAATGGCGAGGTTTCTGTTTTATGATGATAAGCTCATCAACCTGATGCTGCAGGATGAAAAGCCTTGCGGCGGCTCAGCCGTTCAAACCTATGGTTGGATCAGGGGGCTGATGGAAGAAGGGCAGGAGGTATATGTAATGACCGACATCCCGGCGGGCCAGGATAAAAAGGGGCTCAAAAACGAATGCCGAAATATGAAGCTGGTCCCCATGTACGATAACAAAAAAGGCGTGCGCTGGCTTCGTTGGTTGTATTACCGTTTGCCTTATACGTATAAAAAACTAAAAGCAGTAAAGCCTGATTATATCTATGTGAGCATACCCGGGTGGACTTCAACCCTGATCGGGATCATCTGTTACTGGTTAAAGATTAAATTTATTCAACGAATATCCAATGACAACCAGTTGGATAAACGTTTTCGGAAAGATCATTCCATGATCCACCAGTTTTTTTTGAAACTGGGCCTCAGGCTATCCCATCATGTTTTATGTCAGAATAATTTTCAGCTACACGTTGTCAGGGAAAAATATCCCGGTAAATCGGTTATCAAATTAACCAACCCGCTTTATTTAAAATATCAGTCAGCGGATGGCGTGTTTTGTTCAAGACGCTATATTGCCTGGGTGGGCATTTACCGGCACCAGAAGAACCTGAAACTTTTATATCAGGTTGCCAGTATTTTAAAAAGAGAACAATTTGTTATTGCCGGAAAAGAAGGGGCGAATTGCGACCCCGAAACCCGTTTGTACCTGGAAAAATTAAAACAATTGCCGAACGTACATTTTTCCGGGTTTCTGCAACGGCACCAGGTACTACCTTTTTTAGCGAATGCCCGGTTTTTATTGAACACGTCACATCATGAAGGTTTCAGTAATACATTCCTGGAAGCATGGTCGGTAGGAACGCCCGTTATCTCAGGCGTACAGGTTAACCCCGATTCAATTATTTCTAAACACGATTTGGGGATCATTTATAATGATGTATTTGATCTGTGCAAACAATATGCTGCGGTAACGCCCGAACTGTATCAACTGCTGTCGGGGAATGCCAGGGAATATGTAACGCAACATCACGGGTACAGGTTGCTGGCCGCGAAGCTGCTCAGGTATCTTTCAGCAACCGATAAGATCATTTCCGGCCCTACGCCTTACTTGTCAAATCATATAAAGATAATTTCCGGAACATGAGACTGAATTATCAAAAAACACGGATCCTTTTTTTTATCGGCAGTTTCAAAGGAGGCGGAAAAGAACGGCGACTGGTTGAACTGCTTTCTTACCTGTCGGGTACAAACCGGTATGAGTTAATGGTCGTGGTCACCGATCCCATTGTCGACTATTCCGTTTTGTATAACCTGAATATAACTTACCAGGTTATTTCGAAGAAATGGAAAAGGAGCGACCCCACTGTATTGTACAGGTTCTATAAGATCTGTCATCAATTCAAACCACACCTTATTCATACCTGGGGCCGGATGCAATCATTTTATGCACTGCCGGCCGTTATTCGCCAGGGGATTCCATTGGTAAATGGGCAAATCACTTCTGCTCCGCCTAACGCCGCCAGGTGGTCGTTCAAAAGGATCGTTGATCGCATCAATTTTAATTTTTCAAGCGTTATTCTTTCCAACTCGCGGGCAGGGATAGATGCTTACAACCCGCCGCAAAAAAAAGCAAAAATAATTTATAACGGCGTTAATCCTGACCGTTTCGATAACCTGCCTTCACCGGAAGAGGTAAGAGCAAAATACGGGATCAAAACACCGTTTGCCGTGATAATGGTAGCCACTTTTTCGCCCAACAAGGATCACCTTTTATTTTTCAACATGGCAAAACAAATTACCGGGGTAAGAGATGACATCACATTTATTGCAGCAGGTGATGACTGCAGAGACCAATCTACCGTGAAACGGTTTCGTAAACTGATTAACCGGAATCCGCGGATAATACTTACCGGAAGGATCCAGGATGTGGAAGCATTGGTCAATTGCTGCACCATCGGGGTGCTCTTTTCCAATAAGGCAGTACACGGTGAGGGCATTTCAAACGCCGTCATGGAATATATGAGCCTTGGCAAGCCGGTGATAGCCAATGATGCCGGAGGAACAAAAGAAATAGTGTATCACAATGTAAATGGTTACCTGGTGACCCGGCAATCGGAAAGTGAAATGATCACGATGATCACGGAATTGATTGATAACCCCGAAAAACGGGCTGCTTTTGGCAAGGCGGGGCGACAGATCATTGAAGCATCTTTTTCGCTCGATAAAATGGGAAAAGCATTTGAGAAAACCTACGAGGAGGTCAGAAGCAGGAAGTATGAAGCAGGAAGCAGGAAATACGAAGTAGGAGGCATGAAGTATGAAGTAGGAAATGCGCACCGGAAACCTATATGAACATTTTATTCAACCAGGCTTTATGAAAGTACTATTCGTGTGCAGCGGTAACAGCAAAGATTTCGACATCATTCCTTTCATTAAGGAGCAGGGTGAATCATTGCAAGAGGAAGGGGTAGTGGTAGATTATTACCCGGTTGTGGGAAAAGGGCTGTGGGGTTATGTAAAAGCCGGTCTCCATCTTCGCAAACTACTGCGGAAAAAGCAGTATGACCTTATTCATGCACACTTCATCTATTGCGGTTGGTCGGCGCTTATAGGCGCAGGAAGAAAAATACCCGTCGTATTGTCGTTAATGGGCAGCGATGCCAATGGTGAGTATAAAGGGAAAAACAAAGTGGTTTTAAGCAGCAGGATCTCCTCGTTGCTGACCTGGTTCATACAGCCTTTTGTAAAAGCCATTATTTCAAAATCATCCAACATAGAAGCATCAGTATACCTGAAAAAAAGATCTTTCATTATTCCCAACGGCGTAAATATGGAAAAGTTCAGGCCCTTTCCGCATGCATTGGGGCACACTGAAAAAACGAAAGTCTTGTTCCTCGCCAGTAAAACCAAAGCTGGAAAAAATTTCCCGCTGGTGCAGGCTGCCATGGAACAATTGAACGGGCAGCAGGTAGAACTGGTTTGTCCTTACCCGGTGAATCATATAGATGTGCCGCGTTATTTGAATGAAGCGGATGTGTTGGTGTTCCCTTCCTTTATGGAGGGCTCGCCGAATGTAATTAAAGAAGCGATGGCCTGTAATTGTCCCATTGTATCAACCGATGTAGGCGATGTGCGCTGGGTTCTGGGCGAAACGAAAGGT
The DNA here is from genome assembly GCA_966212235.1 of uncultured Niastella sp. Classification (GTDB taxonomy): domain Bacteria; phylum Bacteroidota; class Bacteroidia; order Chitinophagales; family Chitinophagaceae; genus Niastella. The sequence continues at coordinate 394,943 of CBIHPP010000003.1, forward strand.
TGTTATCTCGCCTCGTTCGATCCGGCGGATTTTGCGAAAAAAATTGAAGGGGCTATTCATTTTTCGCAGACTGTTGGCAGAACCAAAGGAAGGCAACGCATCGTGGCGCTTGGCCTCGACATGAACACCGTTGCGAAGCGGATTATGGCAGTTTATAAATACACCCTGAAACAGCGGATCGTCAAACGTGAGACCGAAAAACGTGAAACGGCAAACGCGAAACGGCAAACTTTATCACATTAGCATTTGGGACTTTGTTTTTTGGTTCTTGTGATTTGTTATTTGAAATTTCAACAGTTTATGAAGAAGCGTCTTAGAAACTTTCTTGGTTACCTGGTAGCGAATACGTTCATCATGACAGGCATGGTAAGGTATGCCACAAAACGAGCGTTGAATACAAAATGTATTCTGGCGCTTTATTTTCATAAGCCTGGAAAAATGGAGTTTGAATTTTGTATAAAGTGGTTGAAAAAAAAGGGATTCCGGTTTTTAAGTCCCCATGATCTTGAAAAGATCATAAATGAGGCATTGCCATTCCCCAAAGGCGCGGTGTTGCTTACGGTGGATGATGGATGGCAATCCAATATCACCAACGTAGTGGAGGTGGCCAACCGGTATAAAGTACCCGTAACCATTTTTGTGGCCACTACGCCAACGGAAGAGGGTCCTTATTGGTGGTCGTATATAGAACAGGCAAAACAGCGGGGGATAACAAGTCCTTCCAAAAAAGCAATGAAAAAGATGCCGGAAGAAATACGGCTCGATATACTACAGGATATAAAAAAGAAAATTTATCCCGGTAGGGACGCGATGACGATTGACCAGGTTAAATCAATTGCAGCATCGCCGTATGTTACCATTGGCGCACATACACAAACGCATCCGATCCTTATCAATTGCCCCGAGAAACAGGTGTATGAAGAATTGCGCCTGTCGCGCCTGAAGCTGGAGGCCTGGACGGGTAAGGAAGTGGTGTATTTTGCTTATCCGAATGGCGATTACGGCCACCGCGAAATAAAAATACTGGAGACCTTGCAATACAGGCTGGCTTTTTCGTCGACCCCCGGCTACCTGACGCCGGAATTGCTGAAAGATCATTTTACATTGCCCCGGTTCGGTTTCCTGGAAGGCGCTTCGCTGGCAGAAAATATCTGCCGCATTACCGGTGTATGGCAACCGATCATGCTGAAATTGCCCTACCACAATGCCACGGGTTCAAAAGCGAAAAAAAGCTCCTGGCTGAAAAACATCCTGTACGATGCGCTGCATGTGCATGATATTGATAACAGCACGCATACATTATGAAGATCCTCTTCGATATCAAACACCCGGCCCAGCTAAACCTTTTCAAAGGGCTATCCAATGAGCTGCGCGAAGAAGACTGGGAAGTCACTATCTGCTACCTGCAAAGGGGCAAACTGCCAAACATTATTAAATCGGAATATGCCGGGTTTAATACGATTCCCGTGGGTGGCAGCAACGGTACCCGGTGGTCGATACTCTGGGATGGCAATATCAAACGTACATTGGCTTTTTGGCGCCTGATCAAAAAAGAGCAGTACAACATTTGTGTGGCGGCCAGCAGCATTCCATTGGCATTGGCGGGCAAAATGGCCGGCATTCCGGTGATACAGTTTTATGATGATCCCGAAAGGAAGCAGATCAATCAAATAAATGCAAGCCTGAGTACGCAGTTGTTTTTTCCACCCATCGTTACAAAGAATCAGAAAGTATCTGTTTTTAATTGTCTGAAAGAATGGAGTTATTTAAGTCCCAAACGGTTTCAGCCCAATGAAGAAATACTCCGGCATTATGGGCTGGCGCCCCATGAATATATTTTTGTGCGGGAAGTCAGTAACAGATCCTTTAATTATTATAACCAGCCCGATGGCATCATCAGTTGTTTTGCTGATCAAATACATGCAAACACCAAAGTTATTTTATCGCTGGAAGATAAAAGTTATGCGAACAGATACCCCCGGCACTGGATTATTTTGAAAGAGCCGGTGCCCGCCATTCATTCCCTGATTTATTATTCCAACATGGTGGTTTCGTCTGGCGATAGCATGGCCCGGGAAGGCGCCATGCTGGGTGTGCCGGGTGTATACTGCGGGACCCGGAAAATGAAAGCCAATGACCTATTGATACAGTCAGGCATGCTGAAACATTTGCCCGGCGCCGATGCATTGCCTTATATAAACAAACTCATTGGGTCGGCATTTGATCCCGAAAAACAAACCAGTAGCAGAGATCAACTGCTTGAACAATGGGATGATATGACCGCATTCATGAAAGAGCAGATCAACCGTTATAAAATTTAGACCATGAAAATATCAATTTTTGGCTTGGGATATGTAGGCTGCGTGAGTCTGGGCTGCCTGGCAAAAAACGGCCACGAGGTGATTGGCGTTGATGTAAGCGAGTTTAAACTGGACCTCATCAACGCAGGCCTGCCAACGATCCAGGAGAAAGACATTGATAACATCATTAAGGCCGGTTTTGCAAAAGGCAGCATCTCTGCCACCCCCTGTGCCGATGAAGCCGTGCACAACACGGAGTTAAGCATCATTTGCGTGGGCACGCCGCCTTCTACAAACGGGCATTTGAATCTTTCATACATCTTCAAAACGGCAGAACAAATAGGAAAAGCCCTGAAAACAAAGGAACACTTTCACACGGTGGTTATTCGCAGTACAGTGGTGCCGGGCACCAACCAGCGCTATGGCGAGATCATAGAGGAATTTTCCGGCAAGAAAAGAAACGTCCATTTTTCCGTGGTATCAAACCCTGAATTTTTACGCGAAGGGTCGGCCGTGTATGATTATTATCATCCGGCCATTACCGTAGTAGGAGGCGATCATCCGGGCGCCCTGGAGCAAGTGGCATCTTTATATCATTGCCTCGAAGCGCCGATTGAAATAACGGATATTAAAGTTGCCGAGATCATTAAATATGTCAACAATTCTTTTCACGCCCTGAAAATTGCATTTTCCAACGAGGTGGGCAATATCTGCAAATCGCTGCACATTGATCCGTTTAAAGTAATGGAGCTATTTTGTAAAGACACGCGGTTGAATATTTCCACTGCGTATTTAAAACCGGGATTTGTATATGGCGGTTCCTGCCTGCCCAAGGACCTGAAAGGACTGGTGACCATGGGCCACGACAATTACCTGGACACCCCCGTGCTGGCCATGATCCATTCCTCGAACGAGCAGCACCGGAAAAAAGCGTTTGAATTAATCGACAGTACGGGCAAGAAAAATATCTGCCTGGTTGGATTGAGTTTTAAAGAAGGGACAGATGATCTGCGCTACAGTCCTTTCGTTGAGTTGGCCGAAACCCTGATCGGGAAAGGCTATCATGTCACCATTTACGATGAATACGTTTGCCTGTCAAAATTGATCGGTGCTAATAAAGCGTATATCAATGAACGATTGCCCCATTTATCGGAGCATATCAGTAACAACCTCGAAACGGCGATTGCTGAAAACGACGTCGTGATCATCAGCCACCGGAATTTTGACGCCCTGCACTATCGTCATTTATTAAAAGAAAAAACGGCTGTCATCGATCTGGTCAGAATTCATGACCTGGAGGAATTGCCAAATTATGAAGGCATTTGCTGGTAATACGCAGAACGCAAAACGCAAAAGGTTGTATTCGCGTTAAGCATTAAGCGTTTAGTGTTAAGCTTTATTGGGGGCCTGAGTTGTAGTGGATAAAAACTTATACCATGACACAGAAGTATGCAACTGACTTTTTTGACCTTATGGTCAGCCGGAAGATGTATTCCGGTAAGGAAAATTTAAAATTTTACCTCGAGAATCTTTTTGAAAATGTTGATCTCGCCAACAAGAATGTTTTGGATGTGGGCGGCGGCAGAGGATTGCTGACGTTTTATACGGCGGTTAAGGGCGCTAAAAAAGCCATATGCCTTGAGCCGGAAAAAGATGGATCGAGTAATGGAATGAGGCAGCGATATCATGATCTGCGGAAAGAACTTCCGGAAACGCTGCCGGTAGAATTGATCCCGCTTACATTACAGGAATATACGCAACAGGCAGCTGCCGGAAAATACGATGTAGTGATCATGCATAATTCAATCAACCACCTCAACGAGGAAGCATGCATTCACCTGCTGAAAAATGAAGCCAGCTACAGGGAGTATGTATCCATATTTAAAGATGTATACAGGATCATGAAAGAAAAAAGTGTTTTGATCGTAACGGATTGTTCCTGCAATAATTTTTTCAACGATGTGGGCATAAAAAACATCTTCGTTCCCTCTATAGAGTGGCATAAACACCAGCAACCTGAAACCTGGATCTCATTGTTGAAAGAAGCAGGTTTTAGCAATCCCACCCTGAAATGGCTCACACCTAACAAGCTCCGAAGGCCCGGCCGCCTGGTAATGGGTAATTACTTCATGTCGTATCTGACGAGAAGTTTTTTTAAAGTGACGATGCAAAAATAGCCAACCATAAATTGAATTGTTTAACCTTTTAAAGTAAAGGATTGTATGCCAGTTCATAAATCGAAGCGTGAGATCCCTTATCTGGCAGTAGATCTGCTTCCGCTCATTTTTATTTTCCCTACTGCATTATATTTTTTCAGGGATTTTAGATTCTCAAAAACCGAAGGAATTTTTTTATCTGTTTTTGTTATCCTGTGGTGCCTGGTGGAATACCTGGGTAAATATCGTTTGTTCGATTTTTCTCCGCGACACCGGAAACGGATCTCCATTCATATAAAGACCTATGTCACGCTGATCATACTTGAGTGTGCGGCCCTTTTATATATGCCGGTTCCCCTGATCTTCTGGAAGGAGGTGATCACCATTACATTCGGCATTTTCGCACTGGATTTTTTGATCAATTTCCTGGTCAGTGATATCATCAGCAAGGACATCGCCACCCCGAAATACGTTCTTGTAGCAGGTACCGGCAGTAAAGCAAAAATAATTGAAGACCAGGTGTTGACAAGTCATAACGGCGGGTATCACCTGAAAGGCTTTATAAGCTGTGACAAACAGGAGACGTGCAGGATCGAAAGTAAAAAAGTATTGGGCGATCTGGACAATATCAATCAATACCTGCAGGCCAATGCCATTGATGAAATTGTTATCGCTTTACCCGATAACCAGGTAAAAAATATACAACGGGTTTTGTCGGTTGCCGATTATCACGGCATTCGGGTGAAATACGTATTGGATTACCATGAGTTGTTTGGCAATCATTACAAGATCACCCGCTTTGGGCAGGTGGATACTGTAAACATCCGGCAATTACCCATTGACGGAAAACTGGCGGACTTTTTTAAAAATTGTTTTGATAAATTATTTGCCGTTGCAGCACTTGTCTTCTTATTGCCGGTATTCCTGGTGATTGGTTTGCTGATCAAGCTGGAAACGCCCGGCCCTGTTATCTATGCAGCGATCCGGATCGGAAAAGGGGGAAAGCCTTTCAGATTGTATAAGTTCAGAAGTATGAAGGAAAACGATCGTTCTGCAGATGGGATTTGTTCCACAACATTTCATGATCCCCGCATTACCCGGGTGGGACGATTTTTGAGAAAATGGAGCATCGATGAATTGCCCCAGTTCTTCAATGTTTTATTGGGTAACATGAGCGTAGTTGGCCCACGGCCGCACCGGCGGTTTCTGAATCGTCAGTTACAGGAAAATGTATACCACTACATGCTCAGGCAATACGTAAAGCCCGGTTTAACCGGCTGGGCGCAGGTGAATGGCTGGCGTGGACCCACCGATACGGAAGAACAAAAACGACAGCGCACCCTGCACGACCTCTGGTATATTGAAAACTGGTCATTCTGGCTCGATATTAAGATCATCTTCCTCACCTTATTCAGTCCGAAAGTACATCGATCTGCCTTTTGATTTCTTCATTTAAACTGCCTCTATGATGAAAACGGCTTTCTTTTTCGGGCTATGCCTGTTGCTGCCCGGGTATATGTTGCAGGCACAAACCACCATATTCTCCTATGGTTCCAGTTGGAAGTACCTTGATAACGGTACTGATCAGGGCACTGCCTGGCAGTCGCTTTCATTCAACGATGATGCCTGGCAAACAGGGAATGGTAAATTCGGTTATGGGCTCAGCGGGCTTGCCACCACCGTTAGTTATGGCGCCAATGCCAGCCAGAAATACATAACCACTTACTTCAGAAAAAAGATCTATCTGAATAATCCCTCCGGTTTTGGCGGTTTTCCAGCCGGTGTATTACGGGATGATGGCATCGTGGTGTATGTGAATGGGGTAGAAGTGTACCGGAATAATATGAAAACCGGGATCGTAAACTATTTGACGCCGGGCACCGATGCAGCTGATAATGTTACGGTCACCCAGCCTTTTACTATTAATGCATCCGCATTTGTAAGCGGTGATAATGTGATCGCCGTTGAAATTCATCAAAAGACCATCACCAATGCAGACCTGGCTTTTGATATGCAATTGTCGGCGCAGGGTGTCGTAATAGATCAAACCCCGCCATTTGTGGTAAGCGTCAACCGGCAAGCGCCCGCCAGTGAACTGACCGATGCCACGGCCGTAACGTTCCGGGTAGTTTTTTCAGAAAAAGTAAGCGGGGTCAATGCGGCTGATTTCATGCTTGTACCATCGGGTGGTAATGCCAGGGGCACTTTGACCAAAGTGGGCCTAACGGCAACGGCTATTAAACTCACCGATGCTGTGAAATTGGTGGGTACCGATAGTACCACCTATGATGTCACTGTCAGGGGTATAGCCGGCAAAGGTATGCTTCGGTTGGACGTGAAAGATAACAATACCGGAATTACGGATGCGGTTGGACATGCGCTGGGTGCAGGATTTGCCAACGGACAATGGTATATGATTAATAGTTCCTATTCACCGGGATTTCATTCCTTACTGGACCTTGATCCGTTAACCATCTCCACGCAAACCAGGGAAACACCACAGGCTAAAGTATGGAACTATGCGGGGAAATGGTGGACCGTACTGGCAACGTCCGGCGGCACAAAGGTTTTCCGGCTCGACGGTACCAGTTGGACCGATGTATTCACGATTGGTTCGCAAAGTTATGCCCGCACCGATTGCAGGGTGGTGGGGAACCTGGTGCATCTGCTGCTGTACAGGGGCGTTGCTGTTTCTTATTTCGTTTCCCTGGAATATGATCCCGCTGCAAATACTTATAAACGTTGGACACAAAGAACATCGAATACAAGCATCCAGTTTGAATCGGGAACGGCTGCAGCTACGCTGGACATGGATGCCACCAACAGGATCTGGATAGCCTCCAATAGCTTTGGCAATATGCTGGTGCGTTACAGTGATCCGCCTTATACAACTTTCAGTGCACCCATAACCATTCAATCAGGGGCTACAGACAAAGACATCTGTGCTATCACTGCTTTGCCCGGAAAGATCGGGGTACTTTGGTCGGATCAGAACGCCCGGCGATTTGGTTTTAAAACGCATAACAACGGCACTGATCCCACCATATGGTCGGCCGATGAAGTGCCGGCTTCTCAATCGGTCCAGAATATAGGTGATGGAATGGGCGATTTTCAATTGAACATAGCGGCAGCCAGCGATGGCACCCTGTACTGTGCGGTAAAAACGGCGTATGATAAGAACGGTTATCCCACCATCGCCTTATTGGTGCGTCGCCCCAACAATACCTGGGATGATCTGTATCCCGTCACTTCCTCTAAGGAAGGCGACCGGCCGTTTGTCATCCTGAATGAGGCGACCGGTAAAGTGAAAGTGTTTTATACCGTTCACATCACCAATTTCGATGATACCCGCAGCGGGGATATCCTGTACCGGGAAGCATCTACGGCCGCCATTTCGTTTGGGGCTCCGGTTACCTTATTCAGCGGTAACGGCATCAATAGTCTTATATACACCAGTAGCACCCATCAAACATACAACCCGGGCGTTGTGGTATTAACGACGAATGAAAGCGCTAACCCGCTTAAGACGTTTGGCGTATTGGCAACAGATGAAGCGCTTACAAGAGCGGCAACAGCGCCCGCTTTATCGCCCGAATCGCTTGAACAGTTATTGGCCCGGCCGAATCCGTTTGCGATCAGTACCACGGTCAATTTTAGTCTTTCTCAATCTGACGCCTATAGCGTCACGTTATATGACAGTAAAGGAAGCCGGATCAGGGTACTCAGGCAGGGCTGGGCCGAGGCGGGCGTGATCAATACGATTTCCCTCGACGGCACCCACCTCGCCAGCGGACTTTACCTGGTGAAGATCCAGACGGGCTGGTATATTCAAACATTGAAACTGCTTAAACGCTAAACGCTAAACGCAGAACGCAAAACGCTGTATTCGCGTTAGGCGTTAAGCGTTAAGCATAAAAATTTAAATAAGTGTACCATGAAATTAACAACCAAACAACGAGAAGTGATTTCCGCCTCCACCTTCCTGGTCACAGGCGGCGCCGGTTTTATAGGATCGCATATCGCAGAGTTCTTATTAGATGCCGGTGCCCGCAAAGTGCGCGTACTGGATAACCTGTCAACAGGCCATTTTCGCAATATGGCGCCTTTTGCCAATCATCCCGCATTTGAATTTACGAATGGCGATATCCGTAACGTGGACACCTGTAAAGCGGCCTGCCAGGGAATGGATTATGTGTTTCACCTCGCTGCGCTAACGTCAGATGCCATGTCGGAAAAAGACCCGGTCATCGCCAACAGCATCAATACATCCGGATTTTTAAACATGTTGATTGTTGCCCAGGCTGCCAGGGTAAAACGCTTTGTGTATGCATCCTGTTCATCCGTTTATGAGGATTGCGATTTGCCCGAAACAGAAAAAACAACAGATATCAATGAGTTGTACGCATATCAGTTCTCCAGGCTGTATGGCATTGAAACCATCGGCCTGCGGTATTGTAATGTATTTGGAAAACGGCACCATCCGCAAAGCCCCTATGCTGCCGCCATTCCGGCCTTTGTGATGCAAATGCGCAGGCATGAATCACCGGTGATCGATGGAACCGGGGACTATTGCTGCTGTTTCACGTATATTGAAAATGTAGTGCAGGCAAATATGTTAGCCGTTCTTACTACCGATGCGCAGGCGGTCAACCAGGTATATAATATCACCTTTGATGAAAAAACTTCTTTACATCAATTAGCCCGCTGTCTGAAAGAATACCTCAGTGTATTTGACGAAAGCATTGGCGATATAGCGCTGGTGAACGAGCGGGCGGGCGATGAGGTGATACAGACGCAATCTTTTACAGAAAAAGCAAAACAACTATTGGGGTATGAACCGCATTATTCCTTGCGCGATGGACTGTTGCAAACTGCGGGTTGGTATTGGGCGTATCTGCCGCAATATGAAGAAGAAGCCAAAGAAAAAAAGCTTCACAAATTAGAAGTCGCGGTTTAGTCGTCTTAGGCCCTGAGCGAAGTCGAAGGGTCGTGGCATTAAGCGTTGAGCGAAGTCGAAACGCGGCTTAATTAAATGACAATCATTCTTCATTTTTCATTCCTCATTTCTATGTTCCCTCGTCGTCTTGCCATCTGGCCAACCTTGCCGCTCAACGTTTATTTCCGAAAGGCATCCCACTGGCTGCCATACCCGCTGCGTGAGGACGGCTGCCGGATCTTTTCCCGGGCACGCCATGCTATCTGGAATGCCTGTGGCACGCTGGGGCTGGGAAGGAACGATGTGGTGCTGGTGCCGGCCTATCATCATGGCAGCGAGGTGGAAGCCCTGCTCCGCGCAGGCGTGCAGGTCCGTTATTATGAATTGACGGATCTGTTGGAACCTGATCGGGATAGTCTGGAAGCGTTGCTCACGCCTGAGGTCAGCGTACTGTACCTGATCCACTATCTTGGTTTTCCCCAGGATGTAGTCCATTGGCGGCAATGGTGCGATGAACGGGGCCTGTTGCTTTTTGAAGATGCAGCCCAGGCATTTTTGACTGAAGTAGATAACAGGCCTGTTGGATCATTTGGCCATGCAGGTGTTTTCTGCCTGTATAAAACCTACGGCATTCCGGATGGCGGCGTCGTGATTTCAGTGAAGCCGGCTGCGTTTCCGGCATCGGCGATGCCATCAGGCCGGTGGGGTGTTTTTAAACGTCATGTGAATTGGGTTGCAGAACGTTGGGGCGGTATAGGGTCACTCCATCTTTTCATTAAACCCATTACAAAAAGGTTGAAGAAAAAAAGCCACAACCCGCATAAAGAATTTGAATTGGGTGACCCCTCCACACCGCCGTCGGCCATGACCATGCGCTTGCTTCCAAAGCTGGTCAACAGAAACACTGTTGAACAGCGAAGAGATAATTATAAATTTCTGCTAACTCATCTACGGCATTTGGTGCCTCGTCCATTTGCAACGCTGCCCGAAGGCGCCTGTCCTTTTGCTTTTCCGGTAGAAGTTCATAATGCGCCGGAAGTGCTCGAACGACTACGTCGCTATGGGGTTGTGGGCATTCTTTTCTGGCGGAACCCGCATCCATCCCTGCCCGTTATGGATTTCCCTGTTAGCAAGGCATTCCGGAACCGGGTCTTTGCCATACCGGTTCACCAGGAATTGACCCGGAGCGAACTGCAGCAAATTGTAGATGCCGTACTTTCATCCACCGCACATCCTGTTCTATCGATCAACCACCCCGTTAAACCGAAGTATATATAACGATGTATAGAATCAACGTGTATGATTGAAAATAAACAGGTATATAGATCATTTAGCGCAGTAAACGAACGATCAGCCGGGCCGCTTTTTTCCTCCGGTAACAGTTCCATAGAACTGCTCATGGGCGATGAAGTGTTACAGCTGCTTGACGATATCAGGTTCCTTGGTGAGTGGAAACAACTCTATCATAATTGTCCCTGGGCAACGGTATTTCAAAGCCCCTCTTTTGTGGTTACATGGTATCGTATTTACCAAAATGAATTTATTCCGGTTCTGATAAAAACCGAATATGCCGGCAAATTGGCGGCACTGCTTACGCTGGCAATTGATAAAAACGGACTGATAACCGGCGCCGGCGCCAACCAGGCCGAATACCAGGTATGGCTCACCGCTGATGCGAACGATGAATCCTTTATTAAGAACGCCCTGCGGGAACTTCGCCGCTTTTTCCCGGGAAAAAAGATCTTTCTAAAATATATTCCTGCCGGTGTTTCATTGGTGTTCACAAAAAAAGACCCCACCTGGAAGAAACACTGTTTTGTAAAAACGTCTCCGCAAGCGCTGATGACCATCGATGATACGCATTTCACCAACGAACTCAAGAAGAAGAACAGGCGGGAAAAGATCAACCGGCTGAAAAGACTGGGCGCATTGACCTTTGAACGCATCCGCGATTACAGCCTGTTTGTTTCGGTATTTGATGAGCTGGCGCTTCAATCTGATTTTAGAAAAGGCGCTATGTACAATAAACTGGCTTTTAAGAGCGACCCGTTCAAAAAGCAATTTTTACTGGCATTGTTCCAGCAAAACAACCTGCATGCAACGGTATTAAAACTCAATGATAAAATAATTGCGGCAAACGTAAGTATAGGAGGTGGCAGGCAACTCCATCTGCAGGGACTCAATTCATTTGATGCGGCCTATGCCCGGTATTCGCCCGGCATTATTCATTTTTTGATGCTGGGCAAACTACTCGCAGAAGAAGGCGTGCACATCTTCGATCTTACACCCGGTGCAGATGGGTACAAAGATCTCCTGGCAACCGATTATACGGTAGCACATACACTCAGTATTGGCAACAAATACCACCGGTTTACAAACCGTATGCAGGCGGGGGTAAATGGTTATGTCAAAAACACGGCCGCTGTGTTGGGCGTACAACCCGGGACGTTAAAAAAATGGCGCATGCGTTTTATACAGCAGAAAGAAAAATGCATGCAGGTGGCCAGGCAGGGGCTTGCTTCAGGGGTTGCGAATTTTTTCAACGGGTTAAAAAGGCAAAGCAAGGCAACGACATACTGGATCGTTCAAAAAGAAGTTGCTGCTCCTGGAGCAATACAAGTTCATACAAATGATTTGAATGATCTGCTTGCTATTGACATACGTGACCTTCGGTATAGCCGGCAGCAATTTCTGGCCGGGGCCATGCACCGCTTTGAAGAAGGCGCGTTTTGCTACAGCTGGTCCGAAGAAGGACAACTGTTGGGTTGTGTATGGATATCAAATGGGAAGGTAGCCATGACTGAATCAGGAAACACGGATGAGGCAAAAGGGGAAACATTTTCGTTGTGCGCACTGTATTGTCACCAGGAAGGCCGAAAAAGATTTCCCCTTTTTTTACAATCGGTAGCCCATGAATTAGGAGTCGATCACCAGCATAACGAATTATATATAATTACTAACTGCCACGAAGACGGGCTGTTTGAAAAAGCGGGTTTTCGAAAAACAAAGTGACGATCCACCATGAGAATAGTCTAAATGTTATTGTATGAATTCTGAAAACGAACTCCTTGCAGGCCCGGCGCCGGCATTACAAAACAGAACAACTCCTGGAACAAGGCGCGATGATGCGTATGCCATTGAGTTAATAACCGGTTCAGCCGTGATCGACGCAATGATCAATGATGCCGGGTTTCAGCAAAGCTGGGATGCGTTGTATGCATCCTGTCCCTGGGCTACTGTATTTCAATGCCGCCCATTTATTGCGGCCTGGTACCAGGTTTACCGCCATCAACATCTGCCCATTCTTATTAAAGCCATTGAAAACGGACAACTCAAAGGATTGCTGCCGGTGGTTTTATTAAATACGAATGCGAACGAATTTCAATCCGGTCAAGGAAGGAGCCGCATCACCGGTGCAGGACATTATGATGCGGAATACCAGACCTGGCTGGCCGCACCAGCTGATGCAGACACCTTTATTAAAAAAGCATTGACCGAACTCAGGAAACAATTTCCCGGCCATCCCATCACGTTCCGGTTTTTGTCGCCCGGAACTTCGCTTGATTGGTTACAGAAAGATACAACCTGGCGCACCTGCAGTATTGTACAATCGTATGACCGGCCACTGATCAATTTTAAAGATGCGGAGGCGGAAAAAATATTTCAACGAAATCATTTCAAAAACAAGATCAACCGGTTGAAAAGGCTGGGGGAGGTGCAGTTTGAACAGATCACCGATTTGGACAATTTTAAACACTGTTTGCATGAAATGGCTGTTCTGTACGATTTCAGGCAAAGCGCCCTGTTTAATAAAAGTCCCTTCAAAGAAGATCCTTTCAAAGAAGACTTCCTGTTGCAACTGTTCCGCTTACAACTGCTTCATGTAACCGTATTGAAAGCGGGTGGAAGAACAATGGCGGCCGTAGCCGCCGTAGCAGGAAAGGATGATTGGATGCACCTGGCAGGCGTCAACTGTCATTCGCCTTTTAACGCGCGGTTTTATTCACCCGGTTTTTTGCACTTTATATTACTGGCGAAAAAGCTGGCCAGTGAAAGCATTCACTATTTTGACCTGTCGCCGGGATACGATGCGTACAAAGATGATCTGGCCAACCTGCATGATGAAGTACAGGAGCTGGTGATCAGTCCCACGCGCAAATTCCAGCTGAAAAGACAATGTAAAAAATGGGTCCATACCCGCCTCATTGCCGCGGGCATCAGGCCTATGAGCGCAGAACTGGCACTGAAAAAATATATCTACCTGGCGCGGCGCCGGACGATTATGTCGGTAATAAAAGGAATGGTTAACCGCTTGCAGCCAAAAAGAAAAAAACAATTGTACCGCATGGAGACCGGCGTGTTACAATCCCCTATAAAAATGGCATTGCATACAAACAACCTCAGGGACCTGATGCAATTTGAACCTTGCCTGCCGGCAGGCAGGGGCAGCCAAAGTGACCCTGTAACAAGATGGGAATTCCTGGAAAATGCCATGATGCGGCTGGAAAGAGGACAACATTGTTATACGCGGGCCGAAAATGGTCGCTTGTTGTGTTGTGCCTGGTTCAGTAATCCCGAACCTGGTTCACCAGCCAATAACACGGAGACTACCATCGTATTGCAACACCTCTATTGTCATGAGGTGGCAAAGGACCGGTTGCCTGCTTTTGTACAGGGTGTTATAGATGAGGTCGTAAATAAAGAAAAGAAAAATTATTTGTTGGCAGAAGATGCCTTGTTTTGCCGGGCGTTGGAAGCTGCAGGGTTCCCTTTCATATCGGCATAAGTGGCATGTTCGTCGCCAATTTTTATCGCATCAAAATATAAAACTCTTTTGTGGGTCTTCGTAATGGAGGAGCCGTTCCAGTCAGCTTTGTAAATGCCCAGTTTCCATTTCGGCGTATGAAAAACACCGTTACTAAGGTCATACATATTGGCGCCGGCATAGTTCACTAAAAGCACCCCGTTGCGCCACAATGCAACCAGGCCATCTCCGCCGGACGAATGCTTTACGTGGATCACATAATACTGCCAGGTATTTCTTTCAATGGCGCCCAGGTCTATTCGTTCTTTACTATCAATGTTGCCTTTTATGCGAAGATGGATCCGGTCGGCCTTTGTTCTGATGCATAAGGAAGGGGTCGCTTTTCCGCCCTGGTGCCATTGACTGATCACTTCATCGCTTTCGTCAACATCATAATCGTCACGGGGAAAATACACGGCGAATGCATACCATCGATCCGGGCGGGTGGTATTATCCGCACCGGGAAATGAGATCTCGGCTCTGGTTCCGTTATTGTTCTCTCCATCACTGTCTCTTAATTCAAAACGGGCTGCCTGCTTTCCTTCATATACCGGTTTTTCTACGATCTGGATGGCATAGGGCGTGGTTGTTTGTTTCGATAACCAGGAAGGAAGGGGATTGGCTTCTTCAAAATTTACCTGTTGTAAGATATGGGCGTTCTGTTCGGGAACCCTTTCATTATGGCTGTAAAGCATGGTTCCTGATAATAACACCCATGAAAGGATTATTTTTTCTTTCACATCCGGCTGATTTAGTTAAAAGGCTAAACGCAAAACGCTAAATGCTCAACGCGAATACAACATATGATAAGGATCGGGGCTTTGCGTTTTGCGTTCCGCGTTTTGCGTTCCGCGTTAAAGGTATAAACGTTGCACGATAATAAAAGTTGATTGTAAGCATTAAAAAAGCGGCCCTTTTACAAGCCGCCCTTTTATCATTAACAATAACCAGCACTATTTTGCTACAGTAAAAGTTATTGTTTTAGAAGTACCCGCTGTACCGCCTGCATCGTCTGAGGAGTAAGGAGTAGCTTTCAAAGTATAGGTACCGAGCGCCGGTGGATTCCAGTTGCCATAAAAGAAATTGCCACTGCCATCATCGCCATGCAGTGCAAACGGTGCTTTATTATCAATCGATGATTTGCTTTGCGTGCCGCTTAAGGCAAACTTTACGCTTCCTGTTGTTGCCGTAACAGCACGGATGTTACATTTAACAATACCCAGTGCGCTCAGGCTGATGGTTTGACCATCGGTAATGGTAATTACATCTTTTTCGGTAGCCGAGTTAACCAGGATAAAGCTTGTAACGGCATCTGCAGATGGAGTTGTTGGAGTCGTGGTTGTTGGATCTGTAGTCGGTGGCGTGATTGTACCGCTGCCTGTAGGGATCATATCATTATAGGTAGCGTTTTCATTGCCTATCTTGATGTCATCGAAATAAAGTACCCGCAGGTTGGTTTCTGTAGTGCCGCTGCCGTTCCAGTTCGACTTATAGACACCCAGTTTCATATTTGGCATATGATACGTACTGCCTACCGGATACGCATTAGCGCCAGATTTGGTGAATACTTTTTGCCCGTCGATCCAGTACTCAATTAAACCATCTGAGCCGGATGAGTGTTTCGCGTGCAAAATATAAGTATGCCAGGCATCCTTGAGTAAGGGACCAACATCATACCATGTTCCCAGGATCCGCAGATAAAGGCGGTCCTTTTTTACGCGCACGCAAAGGGCCGGTGTAGCGCCACCGCCCTGGTGGAATTGCGTGATCACATCGTCATCAGAATCGTATTTAAATTGCGCGCTGGGGATATACAATGCATAAGAATACCAGCGGTGCATATTGGTGGCGTCGGGGTAAGAGAATTCAGCCCTTGTACCGCTCTGCACCTCGGGATCACTATCCCTTAATTCAAAACGGGCCGATTTGGTACCATTGTAAAATTGCGTGGTAGAGGCCGTAAGCCCATAGGATGTGGCAATGTGTTGCTTTGGATAAGTGTCCCAGCTGCCAGCATCGGCATTCTCTTCATAGATAAGGTTGCCAATGGCTCTGGCCGAAACGGTACTGTTCAGGGTACTGTCTGAAAGGTTTTCAACGGACGGTTCAAGTACGCCTCCTTTTTGACAGGATGAAATAGAAGCCAGTAACAAGGACACGGTCAGCACTCGCTGATGTTTGCGAAAAAAGTTGCCTGTTTGAATTGATGTTTTCATTTGCGGTTATTAATGAATGAATAAATACAGCGTCTCACGGGCCAATCATGGTTAACTTTTTACATAGAACTTTCCCATTCACTCCGCCGGCGGTTTTTAAAAACCAAAGGCGGGTGTTAACCACGAAGGCATTTTTCTTACTTTTTTGGGATTCCCTTTTTAAGAGTGGCGGGCATTACTGCTTCCATGGTACGACTCCTCAACGGGGAAAATCATTAAAGCTGTAGATAAGGTTCTTTCATAAGGTTGGCATTACCATTTCTATCTCACCTACATTTTCATTTTCCTTTTTTACACTTCCTCAAAATCGTTTCATGATCACACAATAACAGTGTGCTCAAACAATGCCGGCGTTTTGTTTTTCCGGCGCTGCCTGCTTCGGGAATTACTGAATATGCAACAACACTTTTTAATACCTGGCAATCGTACAAACCCTTTACAAGAATCTCCCTAAGGACATTTTAATAACCTCTTTTCAACTGTATTTATTTCCTGAAGTAAAAGTGAAGAACAAATAGTACGTAGTAATTCTTATCAATAGTTCAAATGGTCTTCCAATGGAAGAGCATGAACCATTAGCCGTTTGTCCATGTAACTGGAGCGGGCTATTCCTTGGCTGTGTTGATGGGGAAGTTTTCGAAGCGCGAAATGGCGTCTGAGTAGTGCGCGTTCTATAATATTGGTACAGATTTCTTTTTCCTGAGCTCGTAGTTGAGCTATCACCATTCCGGTTGCAACCCATGCATTCCGGAGGAATTTCATTAGAGTCGTGTTCATCACAGGGATATTTTATTAGTTTTTCAAAAAGAGTATTTTGCTTCCATTATTCAACAAACATGGTGCCTGAAATCTATATATCATTTGGTTTATGTGAAAGTAGACCAAAGTCAAGCGTCTATGTACATGCAAGGATGGAAGCGTTGTTTTGCTTTGTAATCATTTTTTTTTGATAAGCAATAGCCATAGAAATTTTTTGACCCATTGTAAAAGACAATAGGCGGCAACCGATGAGTAATTTTTAGTAAAGCCTTCTACATGCTTTTACTTAGTGATTTGTGGACGGGAATTGGTTCAACAAAAAAACGGTCAGCGCAAAAGAGTGAAAAATTATTTTTAAGAAAACTTCGAGCCGGAAATAATGAGTGTGTTTGTTACAATTATCTTAACAAAACCAGAAGGTTGACCTTATAGGTCTATTCCTCAAACACCGGGGCCAGTTTAAATACCTTGCCTGTATTACCCTGGGGGCCAGGCATAGATGAAACAACAAGATATATTTCACCATCTTCATCCTGTCCAAATCCCCGCAAATAATGACCAAGATCATTGGAATGACTCTCCAACGTAATTTTTTCATAAGCCCACGGGGTTCGCGACACCCAATCCGGTGTTGCTATAAACAATTCTCCATTAGCAGTGGTGGGCGTTTGTGAAAAGCTGCCAAAAATATATTTACCCTGCCAGGCTTTTATTTCAGTTCCGCGATATACATACCCACCTATAATAGTAGTGGCCTTGCCGCCCAGGGGATTTTGCCAGTTGTTAAGTTCTATCACCGGATCGAGCAATTGCTTGCCCCTGTCATCTTCCAACGGACATGTAGTCAACCCCTTCGAAGGATTGGCTGTGCTGAAGCAATGCATGCCTTCTCGTACATTCCATCCAAAATTGCCGCCCTTTTTTACAACATTGATCTCTTCCCACAAATTCTGACCCGCATCACCTGCAATCAGATCATGCTCTCCTTCCATATCAAATGACATCCGGTAAGGATTCCGAAAGCCAAAAGCAAAAATTTCATCGCGGCCCGGTTTATTAACAAATGGGTTGGTGGCTGGGATGCTATAAGGATTTCCCGCATTTATATCGATGCATAAGATCTTACCAAAAAAATTGGCTTCCAGATTCTGCGAATTGCCGCCGCCATTTACCGCGTACCAGTCTTCTGCATGCCCCGGCCCGGTATCATTCGCACCGCCGCCGTCACCAATGGAAATGTACAGATATCCATCATGACCAAAAGCCAGGGTGCCGCCATTGTGATTGAATTGCGGATCGTCGAATTCGAGAATTACTTTTTCAGAATTCAGGTCGGCCCTGAATACATCTGAAGAAACGTTGAATTCCGAAATGCGGCTGAGGTTATTCCATGAAACGCCAGGGGCTGGTCCGCCCGCACGTGGTGGCAATTGATAATAAATAAAAAAGCGACCGTTTATTTTAAAATCGGGATGAAACGCAACACCTAACAAACCACGTTCATCATAAGAGGCATTCAAGGTTACCAGTTTATTGCTGAGATCCAGAAAAGGGGTGGGGCGTTTATAATCATTTCTGTCAATGATCCATATTTTCCCAATCTGGTCAACGACGTAGCGGCGCTGACTGTTGTGTGTAGAAACTACCTGAATGGGCGATACAAGATCATCGGCCACCAGTTGCATATCCACCCCTTTCAATTTGTATACGACATTCTTTTGACAACGGGGCAATAACAGCATGCTTAACAATAATAATGATCCGGTAAACAACCGAATGAAGTGGCGGGCAATGGTTTGTAGATCGTTCCTCATAACGTACAATTTAATTGGTTGAAATAAATAGCGTAACACACCAATCCCCAAAAGCGTTACAGGCATAGCCATGCTTTTGAACGGTGGGACATTCATGCAGGATATTGTTTCAACGTTAAACGGTGTTTTTAGGATAAAACATTAAGTGCGGTTATTTCTACAGGATTGTCGTGGCTACAGGTGATACCTCAGGCAGAATAACAAAGAAGAATAATGGTCGATGTTGTCAGGAGTTTTTAAGAATAATATACTGGTAAGTTAATAAAACTTCTTCGTATAATAGACTAAGTAATGAAGAAAAAAGCTGCTTAATTATACCACTGTTTCAACGCATGGAGGCGCCTAAAACGTTTCCTGCACACCAAAGTAGATCCCCCATTTTTTCCCGCCTGCGGCAGCATCTATTTCCAGTCTTGTTCTTGATCTTTTTTCAAGCATGATCCGTAAGCCGGCGCCTGCGGCAGGTCGCAGGTATTGCAACAAACCAATGCCGGCATGCTGGTTTGAAGTAGAAGTGACATTGATAAATAATACCCCGCCCAGGATCCCGCTGTTTGTTGAGATGGGATACCGGTATTCCGTTTCTGCTATTAATAAATTTTCGCCCCGGAAAGTACCGAAAGGATAACCTCTGCCTGTTCGCTGACGCTGGTCGTTTCCATTGGAAGGCAATGCCAGGTAAGGCGTATGCCCGCTCAGCTGAAAATGGCCATACAACCAGAAGGCCAGCAACTGGCCTTTTTGTTTTTTACCCAATGAATGATACGAACGGTATTCCGTTAACAACAGGCTGCCTTTTTGTGTGCTGCCCAAAAACTCCGTATTGATCAGGTAATTGAAGTTTGCATAAAAACCCCGGTAAGCATTCACCTGGTTGTCCCTGCTGTCGAATAAAAGATTGATGCCAATGCCTGAGGTAACATATGCTTCGGTATCAAAACCATATAATGTACTGTATTGATAATGGAAGCTTTTCAATGAATCGCCGGCCGTAGCCGTATGATCTTTGATCTGAAAACGACGGTCGAACTGAAAACCTATGCCGGCAAAGAAATTGGGGAACAACTGCCAGGAAGCGGTTTCATGGATCCTTATTTGGGAATATTCCAACGCCTGTCCCAGGCTGTCTTTCGACGACGATGAATAACCATTCAGGTCAACGGCTGCTAATGGCGAATATTCCTGCGAACCGAGGCCGTAGGTTGTTTCCGAATTCATCTGGTAGCGCCAGTCTCCATTCAGCACCAACTGATCATGCCAGATAAAAACATTGCTTTTTATATTCAGGTTCACAAATCTTTTTGTTGAATACGTGGCATTACTGGTTACACTGCAGATCTTTTTGCCATTGGGTTTTGAAGTAAAGGCATAGCTTAAACCCGCGCCGAAAATAATACCTGCTGTGGGGTTACTGGCAATAATAGGGATCACCAGCAAAAAGTTCTTTTTTTCCGGTCGCTTCTGTACCCATTTTTTCTGCACCATCCAGTCGTACACATCCTGTTGTTCAAAACGGGGTTGTTGTTTCATTAAGCTATCCTGACAAATACCCACCTTTGGTAACCCCACAGCAAATAATACCAGAAGATGCCACCGGTTTAATTTCATAATAATATAGTTGAACACCGGTTGCATATCATAAATGGCTCATTATTTTCGCGGTGTTATAGAACCGAACTGAAATACCAGTCCGCCTCCCAGTGAAAATTGCGTCATCGAGGAATAGCCGGTTACGGCGGTGCCGGCGCCACCGGTGCCAAAGTATAAACTGCCGCCCGATGCCTGTACGGCGCTCAGCAGGTTGGCATGTACTTTTATGGCAAGCCGGTCTGTAAACCAGAAATTAGATCCTACGCGAAGTCCCCAGGCAAATTTGGTAGCGGTTGCCGTAGAGCCTTTGTCGGGGTTTTCTGCTTTTATCAGCGCAACGCCCATCAGGCAGCCTGCATAGGGTTCTATTTTTGTTTTCTCCGGCGTCAGCGCCCGCATGCCGCCCGACATGATCCAGTCGATACCCAGATCTAATGTGGCATTTTTGTCACTGAAGGAATTGATATCATAAAAATGGACCGGTGCTTTTGTATCCTGCCGCAGGTAGAACACCTCTATAGCGTACAGGTCGTGTACCTGCACTTCAATACCGGCGCCCCAAAGCAAGCCACCCTCGATGGTACCCTGAAAATAATTGGTACTGGTATTATACGACTCTACTCTGTCGTCAAATACGTAATTGCCATATGCATTGAACCGGATATGCTGGGTGAATGCGGTGGTCGCAGAGAAAATAATAATAAAGAACAGGATGACTGGTTTCATAATTATAATTTGAAGGTTGGTTCTGGTACAATTGTTAAAAACCAAACCGGTATTGAACGCCGCCAATAAATTGCTTACGGCTACTGAGAAAACCGTATTCTGCGCGTACCATGAGCCGGTTGTTGATCTGGTATTGTGTACCGATAATAAAATTCCACTTGTCTTTGGGGGCTTTATTCAATGAATACTGAACGGTGCTGTTGTCGATGGTGTTCACGGCCTGGGAAGCCCCGGTTAAAAACTGGCTGGCTTTAGTGAGCGCCGCATTGGCTGTTTCGTGTTTGGCAATATTCAACGGGTTTTTTTGCTCAACGGATGAAAGGTTGTTCCACCAGCTGTTGACCTGGTTCTGACTATTGGTTACTTTGGCATAACCGCTGTCAATCTTAAGTTGCCAGTCGTCCGTTGATACCAGGTCGCTCAGGTTTAATGAACCGTTGGTGCCGTTATCAAGCATTACCCGGAATCCACCGGCCCATATGGCCAGACTGCTTCCGTTCCTGAATTTTATATTTTTACCAAGGCGCGGCCCCAGTACGAAGATATAAGCGGGTTTATCCAGCTCTTTAATATCCGACCAGGTGAAGTTCATATCCAGCGCCAGGAAAAAACCGCCGATCCCTATCGTTGGGGTGAGGCCGAAACCAAATGTGGTGGAGTTGAAGGTGGCCTTGGTGCTAAAGTCAACGGCCTTTTTAAAACCAACACTGTCGGGGATCCACAAACCGCATTGTACACTGGTGGAGTTGTTTGATTTCGCCACCAGGCCATACACATTTAAAAAAGGAAAGATCCAAAAGTCGGGTCTTATATTCACGCCATTGGTATTTGTCTTTGCCCCATCGAACCTTATGATCTCATCGAGGTTGTATTTCGGTCCATGGTTAAAACCTACCTGCAGGTTATCGATGATAATATCCGATTCCTGCCATACATACTGCATACTAACGCCGGCAGGTAAGGGAAGGGTGAATCCTTTGTTGATCACTTTCTGGCCGAAAATGGGCAGCAGGTAGGGATAGGTTACTTTTTTTAAACTATCAAGGATCGCTTCGTTCTTTTGTCCTACCACCTTGTCGGTGGTGTATTGCGCCTGCGCAGGTATAACTGAAAAGAAGAAAAAAGCAGCGGAGATAATACAATTATATTTCATGGTGATTGCTTGATGATGAAAGGAAGGGCTGCTTCTAAATTATACATGGAAGTTTACATTATGCGGGATATAACAGTTACATTAAACCGTTAAGTGGGTTTAACGGCCCCGTTAGCCCCGCCGAAGCGGGGGCAACAACCTTAAAAACTATAACCAATAGTAAACACGGTGCCCACATCGAATTTGCGGCTATCTTCAGAAGGCGGCTGGTTGTCGTAATTGTAATAAGCACTGATGGTCAGTTTCAGGTCTTTTACTGCTTCCCAGTTCAGGTTGGCCTGCGCATCGTTTCTAAACCGCCCCGCTTGCGACAGGCTGTAATAAAAAGATTCTGTGATGTTGAAACTGATCTCCGGTTTCGTAAACTTGAAAAAATTAAATTCAAGCTGGCTGAACAATTCTACCAGGGTTCCCGAAATATCATCCTCCGTGTTTTTTTCCTGGTTCAATACCATGCCGCTTCTTGTCCAGGCATATACATGTTTGTTGGTGATAAATTTATTACCTGCACCCAAACCTTGTTGAAAACGCCTTTGTAACCCCAACTCCAGGTTGCGCTGGTATTTTAAAAGTACCGTGCCGAACCAGGTGGTGTTGAAGTAATAGTTGTTTTTTAAAGTAATGTCTTCGCGGTCACGGCTAAAGATGGAGTCGGTGATGGAGTAAATACCGGCAACAGAGAAATTGATCTCTACTTTTTTTGCCACGTAATTCAACTTGCCGTCATAATTAATTCTGCCAATGCCGCTGGAACGGGTGAAATCAAAACCGGCTGATGCGGAACCCGAGAACCGTTGTTTAAAATAATTTTTGAAAGGATATACATGGGAGATCTGTTCAACAGGCAGGGTAGTGGTATCGGCGCCGGAAACAATGGTGATGAAACTTGTTTTATTGGCTGGTATCATGCTGCCGAAATATACCTGGTGCTGAATGGTCTCGATCCTGAAGATGCCCATTAACGCGGCGATGGTTTTTATTTTTTGCAGTTGTACGGTAATCACATTGGCGTCATCGGGATCGAAGGTGACTACGCCCAATTTTATTCGCTTTATTTCTCCTGTTATTTTGCTGTTGTTTGTAAAATATAAAGTATCCTTTGTTTTCTGCGCATACATATCAGCTGCATACAAACAGACTGTAAGAAGAAAAACATATTTCATAAGCTAAGTAATTATTGCTGCCATTAGGTTAGCCCGTGCATCGCTCATGAATGTAAATAATTGCAGGGTCCCATTTTTGTTTTACAGTTAAACACATCCGAAAATGAAATTGACATGAAAAAGGAATCTATCTTTAGCATCTCCTGACAGGCTGGTACGTCCAGTGCATCGATCATCGCCACGCTATTCCGTCCCTTCTTTACATCTTAACTATTAAAAGCAATTGTTTATGAAATGCACTTGTGTACTTTCCTTCCTTTTATTGAGTTGCCCCCTCTTTATGTTTTCACAAGACACTTCGCAGAAAAAAGTTCTGGAAGTATATGGGTTTGTCATGGCAGATGCAGGCTATAATGTCGATCAGATCAATCCCGGTTGGTTCGATGCCCTGCGTATCACCCGGTTGCCATCGTACAAAGACCAGTTTGCACCCGACGGCAAAGTGTTTTTTGGTGTTCGGCAAACGAGGTTTGGCGTAAAGGGCTATACGCAAACACCCGCCGGAGAATTAAAAACGGTTTTTGAATTCGATCTGTTCGGGGTTGGTCCCGATGAAGGCAATACCGCTATGCGGTTGCGGCATGCGTATGGCGAATTGGGAAAGTTCGCATTCGGGCAAACCAATTCCCCTTTTATGGATGGTGATATCTGGCCCAACACGGTTGAATACTGGGGGCCTACCGGTATGGTGTTCTTCAGGAATATCCAATTGCGTTATGCGCCTATGCAGGGAGAGAATGAATTACACCTGGCATTGGAACGACCCGGCGCCACGGCTGATCTGGGTTCATTTGAAAGCCGAACGGAGCTCGACAGTGTGCGCGCTCATCTCCGGCTGCCCGATTTCTCCGCGCATTACAAACGAAGCGGAAAATGGGGCCATGTACAACTGGCCGGTATGCTGCGTGAAATAAAATGGACAGATGTACATACCACCGGCGGATATGATATCAGCGGAAAAACAACGGGCTGGGGATTAAATCTAAGTACGGTGTTGAATTTGGGAAAGCAAACTGTATTCAGGGGTTCCCTCGTGTATGGTGAAGGTATAGAGAACTACATGCAGGATGCGCCCATCGATCTGGGTGTGGAAGTGGATTCATTCAATTTGACCAAACCATTTAAAGGCAAGGCGCTACCAATAACCGGCATCATGGCTTTTGTTGATCATAAATGGAGTGATATGTTCAGCAGCTCGTTGGGTTATTCAAGTGCAGAAATTGATAACGCGCCCTCCGCATTGCCGGGCGCGTATAAAAAGGGAGAGTATGCCATCGTGAATTTAGTGGCTACCCCTTTTAAGAATACCATGTTTGCTACCGAGTTGCAATGGGGCCGGCGAACAAATGCAGATGGCTTTACTTCAGATGCCATCAAAGTGCACCTGGCCTTCAAATATAGTTTTTCAGAGATCTTTTATAAAAAGAACGATTAACCTCAAAGTCCACCAACATGAAACATACATCATTCATCCATTTGATCCGTTCGATAGTAACCCTGCTGCCGGTATTAGCGGGTATCGTTTGCCAGGCGCAGGTAGCATTCACACCGAAGAACATCGATATGGTGCTGGAAGAAGCCTATAATCGTTTTAAATCGTTGAACGAAGGGAAGAACGCCGATTATATAAAAGAACTGGCCAATGTTGACCCTAATATATTCGGTATTGCGCTGGTAACAACAGATGGGAAAGTGTATACGAAAGGCGACATTACTTCCATGGTGTCTATACAAAGCGTATCGAAGGTGTTTACCATGGCCAAAGTGATTGAAGAACAAGGCGCACAGGCCGTGCAGGACAAGATCGGTGTAGATGCTACCGGCATGCGCTTCAACTCCATTGTGGCCGTTGAAATGCAAAGGGGAAAAGAAATAAATCCCCTTGTGAACCCCGGCGCCATTGCAGCAAGCAGTATGATCGCCGGCGCCGATTCCGCGGCAAAATGGAAAAGCATTCTGCAGGTGCACAGCGATTTTGCCGGTCGCCCGCTTTCATTGAACGGGCCCGTGTATGTGAGTGAAGCAGGCGACAACCTGCGCAACCAGGCCATTGCGCATTTATTACTGGCTTATGGCCGTATGTATTTTGATCCGGTGCAAAGCACGGATATCTACACAAAGCAATGCGCCATCAACGTGAGTGCAAAAGACATGGCCATCATGGCCGCCACCCTGGCCAACGGCGGCGTAAACCCGGTCACCAAGAAAAAGATCGTCAAACCCGAAACGGTGATGCATACACTTGCAGTGATGGCAACGGCCGGCCTGTACGATGATACCGGCATCTGGTTTTACAATTCGGGCCTGCCGGCGAAAAGCGGCGTGGGTGGGGGATTGCTGGCGGTTTGCCCGGGTAAGTTCGGCATTGCCGTTGTTTCGCCGCCGTTAGATGCAGCGGGAAACAGTGTAAAGGCGCAAAAGGTCATTACATATGTGGTTGAGCGGTTTCAATTGAACCCGTATCTCGTGCAGCCCAAATAAACGGTACCCTTTTTTATAGACCCAAAAATTATTTCATGCGAACCATTTTACCAATGCAAATTGTATGGGGGATTGTATTGTTGGCAGGCATCCATACCAGCCTCGTTGCCCAGGTTGATCAGGACGTGTTGCAGAAAGACAGTACGAAAACAGAAGAACAAACAGAAACGTACCCAAATACAACAGCCGGTGAATTAACGCCGGGGAAAGGATTCAGTATTGTAAAAACAAAGTTGGGCAGTCTCAACATCGGGCTGTACTCCATTGTGCGTTATTTAAACCAGTTACCGGGTGAACAAACCTGGCAGGACCATCTGAACCGCGACAGAACGCTTACCGGCCGCAATGATATTTACTGGCACAGGGTCATGATCTGGTTTACCGGTTTTGTGTTGACCCCTAAATTAACGTATGCCGCTACGGTATGGACCATTACCACAACCCAGCAAACGCTGGTATATGGCAACCTGCAGTACAAATTCAACAAGCATTTTATCATAGGGGCCGGTATCATGCCGAATATTTCCATTCGCTCCATGCAGGGCCCTTTTCCCTTTTATCAATCAACCGACCGCACCATGGGCGAAGAAAGTTTACGGGCAGGGTTTACGAATGGGGTGTATGTACGCGGCGAATTGCTGCCCAAACTCAATTATATCCTGATGCTGGGCGATAACCTCAGCATCCTGGGTGTACAGGCCGCCAAACTAACCCGCACGTTATCGAAGGGCGCCGGCCTGGTGTGGCTGCCAACCACCGGTGAATATGGGGCGCGGGGCGGTTTGGTCGACTTTGAACATCACAAAAAACCGGCTACCCGTTTTGGTATCAACTATACGCACGACCGCGACAACCGGTTCAATAATACGGGTACGCCCGCCCCCGATAACACCCAGGTACGAATGACCGATGGCGTGTTGTTCTTTGAAACAGGCGCCCTGGCCGATGGTGTAACCGTACAGGAAGCGAACTATGATATGGTTGCAGTTGATCTGGGACTGAAGTATAAGGGTTTTAATGTACAGGTAGAGTTGTACGACCGTTATCTGACCAAATTCGAAGCGGATGGTCCGTTGCCCGTGAGCTCACTGCACGATATGGGCTACAGCCTGCAGGCGTCACAAATGATAATACCCAAAATGTTAAACCTGTACGCCTTTCATTCCTATTTCTTCGATGCATTCAAAAGATATCCCTGGGAAGCAGGCGGCGGCTTTAATTTATATCCCAAAAGATCAAGAAGCTGGCGGCTAAACGCCCAGGTGCACTATGTATATAAAAGTTCAGCAGGCGGCACATTCGGATTGTACACGGCGGGACAAACAGGCACCACCATTACCATTGGCACAGATATTCTTTTGTAATGATCTATAGTAACCTTATTCATTCTTTATAATACAGTTCAATAAAATGTTATTCAGAATAGTTCGTATATCTGTGCTGGTTGCTATCATGCCCTTGATAACTATAGCACAAAAGAAAAGGCCGGCAGATACTTCCTGGTTTCATGATTCACATTTTCATTTAACCAATTATATCCAGGAAGGCATCGACGTTCGCCGCTTCCTGCAGTTAATGGGGGGTAAGGTAGGGCGCTCCACCTTATTCGGTATACCGCTTCAGCAGCAATGGTCCTGGAATAATACCGGCGAATTTGCGCCGGACTATTACCTGGCTTCAGACGCTCCTTTATACTATTATTCGTTTACCGATGCCTTTATAGCCATGACTTACCGTTCCCTCAGCAAAGAAGATCGGGCACGATTAGACCCGATGATCACCGGGTTCAATCCAACGGACATGTATGCGGTGGACCATATACGACGGGTGTTGCGATTGTTTCCCGGTGTATTCTCGGGTATCGGTGAGTTCTCCATTCACAAGGAATTCGTTTCTTCAAAAATAGCAGGCGAGGTAGCTTCATTAAATAATCCGGCCCTCGACCGCATCCTTGATTTTGCCCGCGAGGCGGGACTGGTGGTGATCCTGCACAACGATATCGATATGCCTTATCCGAAACCCGGGCAGGAACCTTACCTGTTAAAGCAGATCACGTCGCTGTTCAAACGGCATCCCGGTACCAGCATCATCTGGGCGCATTGCGGGCTGGGCCGAATTGTACGGCCCATCAAAGACCAGCTTAAGATCGTGGAGTATGCATTGAGCGATACGGCCCTGGCCCATGTGCATATTGATATTTCCTGGGGTGAAGTTGCCAAGTTCATTATGAACAGTGCAGCGTCGGTCAGTGCAACGGCGGCTTTGATCAATAAATATCCCGATCGTTTTTTGATGGGTACCGATGAAATGGCCCCGGCCAGCGAGGAGAGTTACCTGAAAGTATATTACCTGTACAAGCCGTTGTTTCAATTGTTAACGCCCGATGCACGGCATAAACTACTGAAAGGAAATTATGAGCGATTGTTCAATACAGCGAGAACGAAAGTGCGGCAATGGGAAATGGCTCACGCCGGAGATACTATCAGGTCTCCGGCTCCCACGCCGCCATCCGGCAGCAACGAGTAATGTATTATTAATGTCATTAAATGAAAACTAATTGAGTTTTAGTTAGAATCCTTTGCAAAAAATATTTATAATTGTCCCACATATGTTGTTATAATATCAGCAGATCCTTACAATAGCACTCTTCAAAGCAGTTAATTCATTACCCTGTTAAATCAGTTGGTTCCATTAACCTTGTCGATACACATCCTGTATGCTGATATAAAGGCTGGTAAATATATCATTTCAAAGTAGTATAAGAACGGGTAGTAAGATCTGTTGAGGCCATACGTATGTGTGCTCCAAATTCAACGACCAGTTGGCCGGTGCACCAATGATCCATAACGTTTGAACTTCAACAGGGGCATAGCAATAATTTTTCCTTCTTTCCTTTAGTGCGAAACAACGCTGAAAGGTCTCCATTGTCTTCCTGCAGGAAAAGCGGTATACAGATTTACACTTATTTTTTCCGGTACATTATTGAAGCTGTCAGCACACCCTGGTATGCGCAATTCCCTTTAAAATATAAACTAACCAACTACCATGAGCAACCTAATTCCTACTTCATCACCCTTTATTTTCAGTGATGATGCTATTTATTATCAATTAAACCGCATTTTCCAGCACCCTGATTTTCATAAATCGGAGATCTTAAAAAAATTCCTGTTCTTTATTGTCAGGGAAACGTTGATTGGAAATGCCGATAGCCTGAAGGAATATACCATCGCCGTAAAAGTATTGCACAAGCCGGTCAATTTCAATCCCCAGAAAAACTGCATCGTTCGCATCCATGCAGGCCGGCTGCGCCTGGCCCTGTCGCACTATTATCTCGGCCTGAATAAAGACGATGACATTATCATCGGTGTCCCGAAGGGAAAGTATGTTCCGGTTTTTATGGACCAGCAGCAATGGCTAAGCAAGATGAAATTAAATAAAAAGGTTATCCGAACGGAACGGACCCTCGATCATAAAACGCCTGTAACATTCAGCATGCTTCCATTTGTTTGCACCGGCGACGACGACATGCTAAAATCTTTTGCAGATAGTTTGTGTTTGCAATTATGCTCCTCGTTGTCGCAGGTGAATGAGATCACTGTGCTGGCGTATCAGGCAGTCAAAGGCCTCTCTGAAAAGTATATCGACCTGAAAGAGTTTGGCGACCTGGTAGGGTTTAATCATGTTATTACAGGCGGTATTCAAAACATAAAAGGTAAATTAAGAATAACCATACAGATCATTGAATGCCGTACCTACCGGGTAATATGGTCCGAACTATTCGAGTGCAAAGCCTCTTCGAACCTGTTTGATGTACAGGACCAGATCTGCCGGCGTGCAACCAGGGAAGTCAAAAACCTGGCGCCGGTTAACCCCGTTTCGTTTAACGTTATGTAACATACGCTATACCGTAAAATTGATTGATAATCGCATTAGGCCATTACTTTTGTAGAGAATTATAGCCGCTTAAAATATTATACCATGAGTTTACCTGATCTTAAAACTACGATGTGCGCTATGATAATTACGCTCTACGGCTGCGCACCAACAATCAAAGTGAGCACGGATTATGATCGCGCAGCCGATTTTTCTTCCTTCCTTACGTTTACGATTGCCGACATAAGCGCCAAAGGCGAAGTAAACGAACTGAATGCCTATCGTATCAAAAGGTCCATCACAGAGGTGATGACAGAGAAAGGATTGGTAGAGACCGGTGCAGATGCCGACCTGCTGGTGAATGCGGTGACCATAGTCAAAACCAAACGCGAAATAACAGCGAGTACCGATTATTACGGGTATGGCGGCGTATACCGGCCATATGGCTATTGGGGCGCGGGCGGAACCACCACCTTTAATAGTTACGATTATAAAGACGGATCATTGATCATCGATGTCGTCAATAAAAAAGCCGGTAAACTGCTGTGGCAGGGGATTGGCAATGCGGAAGTGGATAGAATGCCCGACAATCCCGATCATTTCATGTTAAAGGCGGTGAGGAAGATCCTGGCAGGGTTTCCGCCAACAGCGCTTAATAGATAACCATGAAAACAATCGTTGTTGCCATGGCGGTCTTCATGGTATCGGTTACCGCAAAAAGTCAGGTGCTTATTTCCATTTTATTTGGCGACAGGCTCAATTCAGAAAAGATCACGTTCGGCCTTATGCTTGGGAATTGCTGGAACAGTATGTCGGGGTATGCAAACGCCAGTGCGCAATCGAACTTTAGCCTTGGGCTTTTTCTGACGGTAAAATTGAATAAGCGGTTCTTCCTGCAGTTTGATGCACTGGCAAAATATAAAACAGGCGCTAAGGGTATGCCTGTATATGAACTGGGTGATCGGGTGCTTGATTCTATCTTTTACAATGGCAGTGTGGAGCGGGTGATCAACTGTTTGGGCCTGGTGACAACCATACAGTATCGTTTATGGAAGTATTGTAACCTGGAACTGGGACCCCAGGTATTGTTAAGGACGAAAGCCAAAGACACCTTTATCGGCAGTCATGATAGCGGTGACCTGAAATTTGAAAAAGACATAGCCGGCGAAGCAACACGATTTGATGTAGGGGTGAGCGGCGGCGTTTCCTGGCAATTCAATAAAGGATCCGGTGTAAAGATAGGCATGAGGTACTATGGCGGGTTGATCGATGTTTTTCAAAATGAACCCCAAAAGAATGCAACAAAAAATATACAACTCAATTTATATATACCAATTGGCCGGGAAAAGACAAAATAGGCGAATGATATTTTCAATGAGCTACATAGGGGTTTTATTAAAGGGTATAGGTTTTCTTTCACGTATGCGCAGTAGGTAAAAGGGGAATTGCTTTTGCTTTTCCCCTTATTTTACGACAGCGTTATTGAGAGAAAAAGGGGAGGATGTAATTTATGGCAGGCCAATTTTTTTAAAGCCTGCCCAATTAAAAAATATATTGCCCAAAATTATAAATAGTGGTAACCTTTTTTAGGGATCCGGCATGGTTTCATCGTACATTCAAATAAGGATCCGCCATTCATTTCTTTAGCCCTGCTCGCTTGCTTTGCCATTCTTCTGACCCGGTTCCCGATGCTTCAGCCCGTATTTAACAAGTAACGGATATTTCCATATGAGTTTTGTTTGTATTATTATTTTAAAACCTTAACCATTTTAATTATCATGTCATGCAACACCAAAACCTACACTTACCAGGTAAACACACAGAAAGTACGGCTGCCTGCAGTTCCTACATTTTGAATGCCGATAAGATCTGTTCTATTTCCGAGCGGCTTCAAACATTTATGCAGGAGGCAAAACCTTATTTGAAGAACAGGTACTCGATCCGGTGCCTGGCACAGGATCTAAATGTGCATGCTTACCAGTTATCTGCTTATTTCAGCCAGGAAAAACATGTGCGCTTTACCGATTATTTAAATCAGTTCAGGATACAATACTGCGAAGACCTTATTCAAAAGGGACTGGTCAGTGAGCTGAATATGAAAGGCCTTGCATTGGTATGTGGTTTTCAGAGCAGGAATACCTTAACCAGCGCCTTCAAAAAGTTTACCGGCATTACCCCTTCGGTGTATACAAAACGAATAAGAACCTATGCCGTAGGTTCAATGGAAAGCGAAGTGTTATGATTGATCGGAAATAGAAAAGAGAGGTGCTTTACCGCACTTCTCTTTTTCTTTCCTACTTTACCCAGTTGCTCCCAAATACAATATAATAAGCCCAGGTATCAGCACCATGCGCCACATCGATGCCTACCCTGAGTTTGAATTTCCTGGCCAGCAGGTACCTCACCCCGGTACCATAACTGTACAACCAGTCCTCGCTGCCAAAGTCATCCCAGCTCTCCATGGCTTTACCCGTACCGGAAAACAACATGGCGCTCCACCGGCGTGTAAAATCCCAACGCAATTCCAGTTCACTCAAAACATTCGCATTGCCCTGGTAACGATATATAGGTATACCCCGCATTTCAATATAGGGCTGCATATAAAA
The DNA here is from genome assembly GCA_966212235.1 of uncultured Niastella sp. Classification (GTDB taxonomy): domain Bacteria; phylum Bacteroidota; class Bacteroidia; order Chitinophagales; family Chitinophagaceae; genus Niastella. Next base: position 427,520 of record CBIHPP010000003.1, read on the forward strand.
TGGCGCACTGCCAAAGATCTGCTGTCCATCAACCCGCAGGCCCGCGGTAATACGGGGAAATAACATTTTATACAGGTAGGTGTAGTAATTGATGCGCCAGTAATCATAATCGCTCCCGAACATATTATCAGCGCATACCGCGTCCACATGAAATTTTATGCCTTTATAAGGCGTAAAAATATTATCCCGGTTATCCAGCTCAATAATGCCGCCCAACTGGCTTATGATCTTTGTTGATTCAAGCGATTTTGCCAGGTTCAATAGCGTGGTATCGCCCACATACCGGGCCTTGGCTTGTAAAAAAAAGTATTTAATACCGGCATACCAGTGCGACAGGCCAATTCTTTTTGTGCCTTGCAACAACAGCGGTAATATTTTTATATTAAATGCCAGCTTTTTTTCACCCAACTGGTCAAAGGTTTTGTAAAAAGACATGTTGATATCAGCATAGGCTGTACCTACGGTATATTTAATTCTTTTCTTTACAAATATGCCTGAACGAAAGGCCGCCAGCGCCCAGGAATTGTTCAGGGTGTATAACCCAAGACCGCCGGTAATATCCGGCGCCACCGGTGTTATTTTCAGTTCGCCATTCACTGAATCCACATAACCCGCATTTTTCTTGATGAACACAGGAATAAGGGCGCCGCCAAATCCGCCCAGGGCCGGTTCCGTAATGAAGTAGGGGATCGGCACAAAACCATTTGCCTGAATGATATAATCACTCAGATCGAAGCCGCCATCCAGGGAGTCTTTTAAAGAAATACGCCGTTTGTTCGATTGTGCCTGCAACACCGGCGCAAACCATACCATTAATAATAAGTAGCAACAAAGTTTTGAAAAAGCCGCCAGCAGGCGCCGGCGGCTTATGTTTTTGTATTGAACGTTCATGGGTGACATGTATGTATAATTAAGAGGTTGATGTTTGCAGATGCATCCTGCGCCGGTTCAAATGCGCCTGTACCAGCTGCACGGCTTTTCTTAATTGTTTTTCTACGGTTTGAACCGGACGGTTCAGCATTTCAGCGGCCTTCTTCAACGGATAGGCTTCCTGTTTAATAAGCACATATACTTCCCTTTGCCGGGCGTTCATTTTATTCAAACAATAATAGATCTCTTTTTCCAGGTCGTTGGCATCCATTAACAGGTCAATATCATTGATGGGCGGGCGTGCATGAATGGCTTTGCCGGCAACCGATACATGTTTTTTATAAATGGACTCTTTCCGGAGGTGATTGATAATTTTGTTCCTGATCGAACTGTACAGGTAAGCCGTCAACGATACCTGGATCGTTAACTGACTTCTTTTAAGATGCAGCGTTATGAAAAGCTCCTGCACAATTTCCTTACAGGTGTCTTTATCGGCAATATACCTGCCTGCAAAATTTAATAATAGGTCCCAGTAGTTTTTGTACAAAATTTCGAAAATGCCATTGTCTTCAAGGTTTACCGGGTGATTTTCCCGTGTCTCCTTCCAATCAGGATGGTTTAATTGGGTCATGATTTGTTTTTTAGTAATGGTTAACGAAAGAAGTGCAAAGCGCTATCGGCGTTACCAAACACAGGCGATTGTTGGAGAGGAGCTGCACTGCGAAAATAGTTACTATTGAATGCGTATGGCAATACAGCTCCATGTACAATGCCCGGTTTTATAAAACCGGGCACAATAACCTGTTTTTGGTTGGCTCATTTTATTCACTGCGTGTGTCATCCCTGAAATCGATTCCTAATTCATTAAACAAAAACAAACACCATGACCAGTCAATTACGCTGTTTATTGATCGTATATCTTTTAACCTTTCTGTTGGGCTGTTATCCGAAGGGCGCCGATTACATCGATGAACTGGACCTTGTGATCACTAATTATGATGCCAGCACAGATTTCGCCACCAAGAAAACGTATTCAATTCCGGATAGCGTAATAAAAATTACCGGGGAAAATTTTTCCGACCCCGATGGCAACGGCAAACCACAATTTGTAAAGGCCACTTATTCGGCCGTTATTCTCAGCCAGATCAAAAAAGACATGGAACTCCTGGGCTGGACGCTCGTTGATAAACGCGATGATCCCGATGTGGTGATGCTGGTATCTACTACCACCACCACCAACCTGTATTATTATTACGACTGGGGATACTGGGGCTGGTATTATCCCGGCTATTATCCCGGCTGGGGCTGGTATTACGGAGGGTATTACTATCCGCCTTATATAACCGGTTACCGCTCGGGTTCCGTATTTATTCAAATGGTGGATAATGCGAATGTAGAGGAAGGTGCAAACATCCCGGTATTATGGAGCTGTATCATCAATGGCCTGGCCGAAGGCAGTACAGCCGATATTACTTACCGAACACAGGTGAACATCGATAAAGCTTTTTCTCAATCCGATTATCTAAAACACTAAAATGTATTGTATGAAATATATCCTGTTGTCGCTGCTCACCATGGTATGTGGCATCACCGGCTTTGGTCAGAATTCATTTATCATGTCGTATCCCATTTCATTTCCCCTGGGCGATTTGCATACATACTCCGGCAAAACCAGTTTCCGGGGCAGCAACCTCGAGTTTTTGCATGAAGCCCAACCGAATATTGCGGTGGGTATTGAAGCGGGCTGGAATGTATTCTATGAAAGGGCCGATAAAAAAGACTATAAGGAAGGCACAACCACCATTTCGGGTGTTCAGTTCAGGTATACCAATGCCGTACCTATTCTGGCAGAAACAAAATACTTTCTGAATTCCGGCAAAAAAACGTCGGCTTCCTATGTTGGCGTGGGTGTTGGTACTTTGTATGTAAACCGGTCAACCGATTTTGGTTTATACCGCATCATCACCAATACCTGGCAATTCTGTATACGTCCCGAGGCTGGTTTTGTATTTCAAATGCAACCGGGTGTTAAAGCGTTTCTGGGCGTAAAATATTACGCAGCATTAAACTCCAGCGACCTCGACGGCCAGTCATTCCTGAGTACCAACATCGGCTTCATATTTTCATCTCATTAATTTACCAAAACTATAATACCATGAACGTCCTCATGCCATCTATGGCCCCCCCAAAGTTTAGCAGCGATGATATTGAACAACAATTAAAAAAGATCTTTCTTCATCCCGATTTCACCAATTCAGAGATCCTGCGCAAATTCCTGTCGTTCGTAGTGAACGAAACGCTCATCGGCAATGCCTGTCTGCTGAAGGAATATACCATTGCGCTGAAGGTGTTGGCGAAGCCGGTGAACTTCAATCCGCAACGGAATTGTATTGTTCGCATCCATGCCCGGCGGCTGCGAAGCGCCCTGTCGCACTACTATAACAACCTGTTTATCGATGATGAAATTATCATCGATATGCCGAAAGGGAAATACATTCCCGTGTTCATGGATCGCCATGAGTGGATCGAGGAATTGCGGAATGCGCGGTATGGCATGGGCCTCACCTGCATGGAAAAGGAGCCGGTTACATTTGCCATTCTTCCTTTTGTGTGCAATACCGACGACCACCAGGTGCGGTTGTTCAGCGAAAACCTTTGTCTGAATATCTGCTCTGCCTTATCACAGATCAACCAGGTGTCCGTGATCGGCTTCCAGGCCGTAAAAGGGATGACCGGTCCCCAGGTCGATATCAAGGAACTGAGCGGAGCGCTCCGGTTCAATCATTTTGTCAGCGGCGGCATTCAATATGAAGACCACCGGGTCCGGATAAACATTCAGATCATTGAATGCCGGAGTTACCAGCAGGTATGGTCGAGAATATTCGAATGTAAGATCTCCGGTACCAACCTGTTCGACGTAGAGGATGAGATCTGCGAGGTGATCACCACCCAGGCCAATGCGTTGACCATTATAAAATAACAAATCATCATGATAAAATATTTACTGGCTGTTTTGCCGGCAATGATGTTCTTATGTACCACTGCCCAACAGGTAGTTAAAGTAAGCGGTACAAAAAAGATCACAAAGAAGATGACGCCCCAGCAGGTGATCGATTCGCTGCATGCCCGGTTTCCCGATGCCAAAGCGGTTACCTATTACAAGATGCCGGCAGATGCCGTGGCCCGGGGCTGGACCGTTACTTTAGAAGATGACCTCGATGCGGAAGCAGAGGTTGATTATTATACCATAAAATTTAAAAGCAATGATTTTCAGTACTACGGTTTGTACAAACCCGATGGCACCCTGGTGATGTCAAAACACCAGGAGACGATCAGGCATATCCCGGATACGATCAAAAACTCACTGATGAAGCTCGGCGAAAAATACCCGGGTTACCGCATCGCTACCAAAACGTATTACAAAAACACGCAGTACACAAAAACAAAAGAATATTATGAGTTTGTCGCCTATAATGGCAAGAACCTGAAGAAGGTGTACTACGATGCCGATGGAGCGCTGATCAGGGTTAAGTAGGGTATGGCCCAAACGCTTGTCACCATATTAATTCCTCAATAAAAAAAGTAAAATATTATGCTGCAGAAATTATTCATCACGCTTTCGTTTGCGTCCATTATGTTATCAGTTGGCTGTTCAGCGCCTAAAAAACTGAAAGCCGCCAATGGACAGATCAATGAACTCACCCAACAAAACAACCAGCTGAAGAGCACGATCACTTCGTTAAAGAACGAAGTGGTGGTATGTGCGGAGAGCAATAAGACCATGAGCGACGAATTGAACCGGAGTAAAACCGAGCACCGGAGAACACAGGAAAAACTGGAAGCGTCACAGGCTGTTTTAAAAGAACAGTATAACATCATGCAACAGGTGCAGGGCAAGATCGATGCGGCCCTCGAAGACTTTAAAGACAAAGGTGTAGAGGTAACCTTTAAAAAAGGACTGGTCTATGTAAGTTTGGAAGACCAGCTTTTATATAAGACCGGCAGTTCAAAGCTCGATGCGAACGGTAAAAAAGCGTTGGAAGACCTGGCGCTTGTACTAAATGAATATCCCAACCTGAAAGTGATCGTGCTGGGCAATACCGATGATGTGTTATTTAAAAAAGGTACGGATAACTGGACGTTGAGCACGGAAAGGGCCAACGGCGTCATTCGATTGCTGATAAACAATGGCAAAATGGAGCCAATGCGCTTAACCGCTGCCGGTAAGGGGCGATTCAACCCGATAGCCGATAATTCCACCCCCGAAGGAAAGGCCAGGAACAGGCGCACCGATATCATCCTCAATCCCAATCTGGATACCATCTGGGACAGTATTGAACGATAAAAGGATTTGATGATATTTTGTAAGCACAAAATGAAAAGGGCCATGAAGGATTATTCAGACAGGAATTTGCAAAGCATGTCATTTGAAAATAAGGACCTCCGGTATTCCAGTTTTGTGAACAGCGATCTGCGGGGCGCCGATTTTACAGGGGCCAATTTAAGCGGTGTCGATTTCAGCCTGGTTAAAACAGGCATTACGCCGTTGAATGTGGTTATTATATTTATAATAGCGCTGTTGATCTCGTTGGGCTCGGGTTATGTAGCCATGTTGGGCGGACTAACGGTGCAAAAAATGCTGGCATCAAACAATGAACAGGTGCGGGTATCAGGGGTACTGTCCATTGTCATCACAACCTTGTTTTTGTTGTATACGAGCTGGAAGGGAGGCGGCAATGCCATCAGGAACCTGATCATTCCGGCTATTGTGCTGGCATTATTCCTGAGTCTTACTGCTTACCTGAGTGGGTTTGGCACCGGCATGGGTATGCTTTACCTGGTGCTTGCCATCGTGCTGATCGTGATCATGTTCGTTGCAGGCACCATTGCCCGGGCGGTAGCCGGTACGGTTTCCAATGTTCTGTTTTTGATTGTTGCTTTCTCCGGCGGCTTATTCGGTAAAAGCGTTGGGGGCGATATCAGTACGGTAATCCTTTCGGTGGCCAGCGCCTATATCAGCAAAAAAGCCCTGAGCGGCGCCGATGGCTATACCTTTCTACGAAAGATAACGATCTTTATTACCCGCAAATTCGGCACCTCCTTCCGGAATGCCAGGATGGTGAACGCCCGGTTCTTCCGGGCAACCATCCACAATGCCGATTTTTCCAATACAGATATTTCCCTGGTCAATTGGGGTGGCGCCACAAAAGTAAACTGTATCGTGGGCGACACCATCTTTACATCTAAATGAACCTGGTAACATGGAGGAGGGCGTTGTAAAAGACAAAACGTGGGCGCTTGAGATCATCGGCACGGTCATCTTATCCGTTGCGTCCCTGGCCGTAGCCTGGTGCACGTACCAGAGCACCTTATGGAATGGCAAACAGGTATTCAAACTGGCAGAATCAAACGCTTATTACCGGCAGGCGTTGGAGAAAATATTCATTGTGTGGCAACAGCAGGAGATCGATGCGGTTGTCACACTTAATTTTTTAGAGGCCGTGCTGGAAAAGAAACAAACCCTCATCGATTATTATGGCAAAAGAGGTACGTCGGAACTAACGAAAATTTTAAAGACCTGGCAGTTGATGGACCCGGTCCATAACGACAAAGCACCGGCCCATCCGCTGTTGATGAAGGAATACAAACAGCTGGTGAGATCATCGATGGCGGGGGCTGATTCCGCCACAAGCCACGCCATGCAGAGCTGGGACGAAGCGCAACGGCTCAACACCATTTCCGACCATTATATTTTATATACGGTGATCTTTAGCCTGGTGATGGTCCTGTGCGCTGTTGCTACCAAACTTACGCGGTTGCGAATTGCTTTTGTGAGCATGCTGATCACAGGCAGCCTTTTTTTAATTGCGTTGATGCTGTTGTTTATATTAATGCCGGTGGCTGGTATTTCGGAATAGCTCATCATGCAGCCTGTTATTATAAAAGCAATGCGGTGTATAGACATACACCGCATTTTTTTTCTCGCCTCTCCTGATTAACAAGCTGTTTAATTATTTTTCCATGTATACTATTTAATAACATTAAAATAGACGCCGCCGCTGAAATAACCTGCTATCGCCACGCCGTTCGGTGATACCTCGTTTAACAAACCCACACCCGGTTCCCAGCCTGTATACACCTTGTTGTACATAACAGGCAGCAACGCTTTTGCCTGCAGGTACAAACCCATAAAGGAAGTGATGGCCAGTTTACAACCACCGGTAAATGCCAAAGAGAAACGGGTTAAAGGGTACTTCGTGTGCGGATCAAAAACGGTTACGCCCATCAGGGCCAGCACATAGGGTTGCATATTTTTGGTGCCGAACTTTTTACCAACTCCTGCCAGTATGGAATGCACCATGATGCTTTCTTCGCCCAGGTCTGTATTCCTGTCATAAGGTTCATAATGCATACTGGTAGAAGCATACGCATATTGCAATTCAAAACTTATATTTTTTATCTTTTTGGCCCTTTCCAGGGTATAGAAAACAGCGGCTGCGTAAGTCGGACTGTTGTCGATCACAAATCGCCCATTCGATCCCTGCCATTTCATGCCGGTAAAATAACCCGCATCCGTTCTCAGCTGTAGGGTTTGCGCTACCAGCAATACCAATGGCCATTGAAATAAAAGCAACATGCACTTTTTCATATCCGTCCGTTTAAACCATTGCATCATCAATGAGGAGAAAAAGGACCGGTGAAATGCTCTTCCACCGGCCTCTGCTTAATCCCTGCTTTTTGTGTTGTACCTACTGCGTAAAAGACTTTTAACGTGGACTGCCTTGTAATAATATGTGTTAATGTGTCTGATTATTTATCTGTGTTAAAGTTACCAGAACGAATAAGTGAAAACAAATTTCAGGGCCTTTCTGTTGCTCGAATTTGTAACATTGGTCAACGTTGTGCGCGCTCTCTTTCGCGCACATAATCGGAAGGCGTTTTGCCCGTAAATTTTTTAAAAGCGGAAGCAAATGTATTCCTGTTATGAAAGCCGCATTTGTATACCAGTTCCTTCAGGTTTACGCGGCCTGACACCTCTTTTTTAATAAGCTCTTCACAGTGCCTTATCCTGAACTGGTTCAGGTAATCATTGAAGTGCATGCCCACATGTTTATTCAAAAATGCCGACAACTGGTGTAAGGGAATATCCATGTCCTCACTCAGGTCCTTCAATGAATAGTGCTCCTGCAGATAAGGTTGTTGTTGAAGCATAAAAGTATTCAACCGGCCCCGCAGTATATCGATTACCCTGGCTTCAGATTCACGAATACTCCGGTGAGGAATATCTTTCAGCCCGAATAATAATCGTAACGTGGAAAAAAAATTTCTTTTCATTATGCGAATTAAGATTAGATAAGAACCAAGAACCAAATGACAAGAACCAAATCAAATACAAATTCCAGGAACCAAGAAACAAGAGACAAGGAACAAGCAATAAGCAATAAACAATAAGCAATAAGAGACGAGTAACAAGAGCCAGGAACTGTGAATTGTAAGTTAGTGGTTTCTGCATTTTTATCGCGGTTTCTACAGGTGATAAACCGTAAAACAATCTGTCTGTAATGCTGGCATGTACTACTTCGTTTTTGTTTCACCGTTAATCACCATCCTTTTAAGGAATTTCCGGTTAATTGAAAATAACTTTAGCCGCAAGTGCAACTTGCGCAATAAAAATTATGAAAATGAAAAATGTACAATTCGCTTTTATTATCCTGCAACTGCTTTATAACATCCCGGTATTTTCACAGGCAACCAGAATGGAAAAAGATCTGCTGGGCGAAAAACTGATCGATGCCAATGCCTATTATGGCGTTCAAACGGCGCGGGCTTTGGAGAATTTTAAGATCAGCGGCATCACCACCGCATTTTATCCCGATTATGTAAAAGCATTTGCGATCGTGAAATGGGCAGCGGCCAATGCCAATGCACAGGTAGGCCGGCTCAGCAAGGAAAAACAGGCGGCCATTGAAAAAGCCTGCCGGGCGGTGATCGATGGAAAATACCTCGATCAGTTCCAGGTCGATATGTACCAGGGCGGCGCGGGTACCTCTGCCAACATGAACGCGAATGAAGTGCTGGCCAATATTGCCCTGGAATTGACCGGTTACAAAAAAGGCGATTACCACATCATCGAGCCGCACGATGATCTGAATATGGGACAATCCACCAACGACGCGTATCCAACGGCCATTAAAATTTGCCTGCTGCTGCACAATGAAAAACTATTGAAAGAAACGGAAGCTTTAGCGTTGGCATTCCATAAAAAAGGCGATCAGTTCAAAGGCATGGTAAAAATGGGCCGTACCGAAGGCCAGGATGCCGTACCCATGACGTTGGGTCAGGAGTTTCACGCATTTGCCAACCAGTTAGATGCAGAGGTGGCGGCGCTTCGCGCATCGGAAACATTTTTATGCGAACAGAACATGGGCGCAACGGCTATAGGTACAGGTATTACCGCTTCACCCGGTTATGCCGAAAAATGCGCCGTGGAGTTGGCCAGGATCACCGGCAAGCCCATCGTTATGAGTAAAGATCTTATTGCAGCCACCAGCAGTCAGCAGGGGTTTGTCATTTATTCGGCGGTGCTGAAGAGTTTGGCGGTTACGCTTTCCAAGATCAGCAGTGATTTGATCTTCCTGGCATCCGGACCCAGAACCGGCATTTTCGAGATCAACCTGCCCGCCCTGCAACCCGGTTCTTCCATTATGCCGGGCAAAGTAAATCCCGTGATGCCCGAGGTAATGAATGAGATCTGTTTCAAAGTGATCGGCAATGATGTCACCGTTTCGCTGGCAGCGCATTCCGGACTGCTACAACTCAACGCCTACGAACCGGTGGAAGCGCTTGCCATTATGGAATCGCAGGGATTGTTGTATAAATCGCTGCCCTTATTCCGCAAGAATTGTATTGAAGGCATCACCGCCAATAAAGGCGTGCTCGATAAATACATCAACACCAGCATCGGTATAGTAACCGCATTGAACCCCGTACTTGGTTATGAAAAAACAACCGAGCTCGCCAAAGAAGCGTTGCAATCGGGCAAGGGGATCCTGGAATTGATAAGAAAAAAGAAGTTGCTGACGGAAGACCAGATCAAGAAACTACTCGATCCCGTAGCATTAACCGGCGAAAAGCGATAACCAATAACCAATAAGCAATAAACAATAAACAATAGGCAATAACCAATAAGCAATGGGCAATAGGCAATAAGCAATAAACAATAAGCAATAGGCAATAACCAATAAGCAATGGGCAATAGGCAATAGGCAATAACCAATAAGCAATGGGCAATAGGCAATAACCAATAAGCGATAAGCAATGGGCAATAGGCAATAAGCAATAAGCAATAAACAATAAGCAATAGGCGATAAGCAATATGCAATAAGCAACTACACAAGTATAATTAACTGACTATAAAAATTAAACCAATGAAGATGCTCTTATTTACATTTCGAAAAACATTTGTGATGATCCTGGTGCTATCCGCCTTAAACAGTTGCGGACAGAAGATAGCCAACGTCGTTATACTTGCCACCGGAGGGACCATTGCCGGCGCAGCCGGCAGCGGGGTAACGGCCGGTTATACTTCGGGGCAGGTAACCATCGATGCCATGATCAATGCGGTTCCGGATATCACCAAACTGGCGAAGATCACCGGCGAACAGGTTTCCAATGTAGGCTCGCAGGACATGTCGTTCGAGATCATGCTGGCCCTGGCCAAACGCATCTCGCAGCTGGCCAGCAAGAATGAATGCGACGGCATTGTGATCACGCATGGCACCGATACGATGGAAGAAACGGCCTATTTCCTCAACCTGGTTTGTAAAACCGATAAGCCCATCGTGCTGGTAGGGTCCATGCGGCCCTCCACGGCGGTGAGCGCCGATGGTCCGCTCAATTTATACAATGCCGTAGCCGTGGCCGCCGACCCCAATGCCCGCAAACGCGGCGTATTGCTGGTGATGAACGACTGGATCCATTCCGCACAAAGTTTGACCAAAATAAGCACCACGGCGGTACAGACGTTTATGTCGCCAGCAACCGGCCTCATTGGCATTACGAATTATGGCGTGAATGAATACTATCGTTATCCGTATAACAAATATGGATCGCAAACAGAATTTTCGGTCGACAATGTAACTGCCCTGCCACGGGTTGATATTGTTTATGGCGATGTGGATATGCCCGCCGACCTGATAGAAGCTTCCGTAGAAAAAGGCGCAAAAGGCATCGTGATTGCGGGTGTAGGCAATGGCAATATGAATAAAGCGGCGCTGGATGCCTGTGCAAAGGCAGCCCAAAAAGGCGTGGTCATCGTAAGGAGCAGCCGGGTGATCACCGGCAATGTGGGACGAAATGTAGAAGTGAACGACGATAAGCTGGGTCTCATCGCTTCCTTTGATCACAATCCGCAAAAGTCAAGGATCCTGCTTTCGCTCGCGCTGTTGAAACAGGCAAACAATGATGCCATACAAAAACTCTTTTATGAATATTAAAAGGGGTGTGTTATGGGGGAGGGGGATGATCTATCTATTCATCATTTACCTTCCCCTGCATATCTATGCGCAGGATACCACAAAAGAATTACCCGATGGCACCGAAGGGGTGGTGTTTGCTTTTGATCCCCGGGATACAACGAAAACAAAAAAGCGGGAGCCAAACGATTTTGACGGAACGTACTCATCCTTTAAGATCGGATTGGGGTACATCCACGATTTTGTCGCTTACCACGAAAGCAAGGAATTCAGACAGCAGATGGATTCAGCCGGCTTTAACCTGAAACCAACGTTCAAACTGCGCGACTTTCGCATCCTGGGCAGTGGGGTGCTAAAAACCAAACGATACATCGCCTGGAAATTTGCGTATATGTGGGACGGTGACAATGAGCAATGGCTGATGCGCGAATCGGGGATCACGATCGGCGTACCCGAACTGGCCGGACATATTTTTATCGGCCGCACCAAGGAAGGTTATTCCATGGTGAAGGTCATGAATGGGCACTCGCCCTGGACCATGGAACGGCAAATGGCCTTGGACGTAATTCCTATTCTGGCAGATGGGATCAAATATTTTGGGTACCTGCCCAAATCACGTTTGTTCTGGAACCTGGGCGCTTATAATGATTTGATCTCGGAAGGACAGAAATTCTCCACCTATGCCTGGCAGTACGATGCGCGCGTGGGGTGGTTGCCCATCTATAATAAAGCAAAAGAAGAAGTACTGCATACCGCAGTGAATGTACGCTATGGCAAACCCGTGCAGGGCGCTATCAGTCTGATATCGCGGCCAGAATCGAACCCGACACCACAAATACTGAACACCGGTAGTTTTATGGCCGACCATTCAAGTCATATCGGTGCGGAAATTTATTACAGTAAAAAACATTTTATGGTCGGTTCCGAAGTGATGGTGCACAATTTTTATGCAGATACGGCAAACAACCATCGTTTTTATGGCGGCGATATTGTACTCACGTACTCCTTTACGCGCGCTGTTCGTCCGTATAACACCACGGGAAGTATTTACGGTTTTGTGCCTGTTAAAAAATCAGTTTTTAAAGGAGGTTGGGGAGAGTGGGAGGGCGTGGTGCGGCTTTCTTATTTAAACCTGAACAACCGCACCATCAATGGCGGCGCTTTCTGGCGCATAACGCCCATGGTGAACTGGTATGTATCAAAAGTAATCCGAATGGAATTTGCCTATGGCTATGGTGTGCTCGATCGCTATAACCAAAAAGGCGCGGTGCAGTTTTTCCAGAGTAGGGTGCAGTTTACGATTATGTGATTTCATGCCAACGGGCCACGCACATTAAACATTATCCCCATGTCTCAAATTCACACAATTTTGTCCTGAACGTGATAGTGCTTCTGTTCGTATTGAACCAAATTTGACGGGTAATCACAAACAGTATGACCTACCACGACAGCGATATTTATTTCTCCATTACGGAGAGCTATGCATTGATCAATGCAGTGTATACCGTAGACAGTTTCTCCATTGCCAAAGGCCAGGACCCCGACCATGAAATTCATACCGGTTTCGTCGCCTACAGCAACAGCAGCGGCATGCTAACCTTCCGCGTGGGCAGAAGTCTTTCCAAAACGGTGGCCGAATGGTTCAAAGAACAAGTGACTCCTTCACAAACCACCTTTGATCAAAGTCCCGATGAATTGCATTTTGCCTTCATGGGCACGTTACGTTTAAGCGTCACCGGCGGCATCCTGGGTAAAAAAAGCGAGATCTATACTTTCTCCAACGTGGTGCTGGCCCAGGGTCATAGCGATGGCCACAACAACTGGTGGTTTGGCGGACAAAAGGGTGAGCACGTTACCGGTAACAAGGTTACCTGCACAGGCGTCGACTCAAAGGGAAAGGAAGTAATGTTTGTTTTCGGTAGAGGCGACAATGATGTGAGCACTGTTAAAGTAACGCCAACCACCCTGATCGATACCGCCAACTGGATGAAATACGTGAACGATACCGTTAGACTCGACAGCCTCGTGATGCCGGGCAGTCATGATGCGGGCATGAGTGAATTGCATCATTGTGCACCACCAGATGGCATTCAACGATATACAAAAACGCAAAGCGGTTCTATTGGCCAGCAATTGAAAGATGGCTCCCGGTATTTTGACATCCGGGTCGATTACGATCATGGCGAACTCGTCACCTACCATAGAGAAGAGATCGGCATCGGGTGGGGCTGTAACGGACAAAGCCTGCGTGCTGTTTTTGAACAGGCGCGTGCATTTTTCACAGCCCATCCCACGGAAACGGCTATTTTTAAATTCTCCCATACCCGCGATGCACACGGCCATGACCCGGACAAAATAAGAAAAAGGCTCAACGAGTTTTTGAATGACTATAACGATGCCATTTATACGTTTAGCTCTTCAAGCATCAACCTGGCCAAAGTAAACCTGGGCAGTGTACGGGGAAAAATGGTGCTGGTGTTTAATTACAGTGATTATGTAGATACCTCAACCGGCCGGTTCAGGTACCGGGATGGCGGTTCCGTAGAACCGGATGCGAACATTACCGTATTTGATGATTACACCCACACGGCAGTTTTAAATACAATGGCGGTTGATCAAATAACCAAATTGGGAGAACATGGTGGCCTCGGTAATGATCGTTTCTTCCTGCTCTCCTGGACCTTAACACCTACGTTCGGCGATCCGTCGATAGAAATACTGGCCAATGAAGCCAACGCGCAACTGCCTAACGTATTATCGTACGAGGTTTTTGTAGCCGGGTATCCCAAACCCAACATCGTGTTTATTGATTACCTCAATAATCCGGTTGCGCAAAGTATTATATTATACAATTTTTGGTGATCTTCGTCGGAATATGATAACAACCGATGTATGCATCATAGGCGCCGGACCGGCCGGTGCCGCCGCGGCTTTGCAACTGCAACAGTTGAATATACCCTGTGTGGTGGTAGATAAAGCCGTGTTTCCAAGAGATAAAATATGTGGCGATGGTTTAAGCGGCAAGGTGCTGACGGCGTTGAACCGGATCGATAAAAACATCGGCGAGCGCCTTTGCCAGCTGCAGGAAAAAGAGGCGAGTTGGGGCGTAACCTTTACCGCGCCGAGCCGCGATTCGCTCGACATCGCTTACCAGCCCGATTATAATAGCCAGACCAAAGACGGCATACCGGCCGGTTTTGTTTGCAAGCGTTTGCACTTCGACAATTTCCTGGTCAATGAAATGAAACGAAACGCCGGCATACAATTGATAGAAGGGCAGTCCATCGATTGGCATGAGCTGCAGGAAGATGGCTATTTACTGAGCGATACGGCCGGTACATTTGAAATAAAAGCAAAGCTGGTCATTGTCGCCAATGGCGCGCATTCCACATTTACCAAAGACCCGGGGGGTATTTATATGGAACCGCAGCACTATTGCGCCGGCATTCGGGGCTATTATAAAGGCGTTACTAATCTGCATCCCGATGGCTTTATCGAATTGCATTTTTTACGGAAGCTGTTGCCCGGGTATTTCTGGATCTTTCCATTGCCCAACGGCGAAGCCAATGTAGGCATTAGCATCCTGAGCTCGGCGGTGCGCAAACGAAAGATGAACCTGAAAAAGATGATGCAGGAGATTATCGCAAATGATCCGGTGATGAAAGAACGGTTTAAAAACGCCGAACTGGTAAGTGCTGTAGAAGGGTATGGGCTACCGCTGGGCAGTAAAAAGCGAACACTTTCGGGCGAACGGTATATGCTCGCCGGCGATGCCGGTTATTTGATAGATCCGTTTACGGGGGAAGGAATCGGCAATGCGTTGTATTCCGGTCGGCTCGCAGCGCAGCAGGCAGCGGCTTGTTTGCAATCAAATGATTTCTCCGCAACTACCATGTTAGCCTACGACGAAGCCGTCTATCGCGTCCTGGGCGCCGAATTGCGCCTGAGCACCAAACTGCAAAAGCTGGCCAACAGGACCTGGCTGTTCAATCTGCTCATGAAAACCGCCATGCGGAATAAACAGTTGCGGGAACTGATGTCGTGTATGTTCTACGAAATAGATATCCGCAAAAAACTCACGAAGCCATCGTTTTATTTGAAGATGGTGTTGAATCGGTAGGGACTATTACACTCTCGGAAAACTCAACTTCTCCATACCTTCCTTTTCCAACTGGTCGCTTTGCGGACCGTGGTAAAACCCATGCTGGTTGCGGAAATGTTTGCGAATAAAACGGCAGCACGACTGGTAGAAGTTTTCCATTTGTTTGTATTCATTGGCAAATCGTTGGTAATACGAAGGATCTTTTTCACCAGGTTTGAGATAAGACGCAGGCCCCATCCCCATATAGATCCTTCCCTGGATAAGCGTGCCATCGTTATGGGTATAGGGGCGCATGTACTCCATGCCCGGTCCGTGCACATACCAGGATTTAAATGCCGGGAGATAAGTGACCCAATCGGGATCGCTAAAATGGCTTTTGGAGAAATTATCTTCTTTATAAATATGTAAGAATAGTTCGTTGAAGTCCACTTTATTTTCCTGCCAGGCAATGGGCACTTCAGTGGTTTTAACATACCTCGGTGTCAGGTAACCACCGCGGCTAAAGATGTAGTCATGGAAAAGTTCCCGGTCTTTATCGCCCATCCAGAAATTGATTTGCATGTTCTTTCAACAGATTAGGATTTACAATTATGTAGCGTTTAAAGATACAAAATTGTTGAATTGGCAAAATGCCGTTATCATTCCATCGCCACAATCACCTCCAACGCCCCCGGCAAAATATCGGCTTGTATGGAATTGATCTTTCCCAGGTATTCGCCATCTACCTGAAAGTGTACGCGGTGTTTCGAATGCACCTGAACGCTGGCAGCGGTGAACAATTCTGTCTTCGACCGGTCAAAGTCCCGGTGCGTGATCATCATTTTAAGGAGTTCTGTAAAGGAAACTTTTCTTATCACGATGATCTCGAAAAGCCCGTCGTCCAATTTACCATCGGGGTTAATCACGGCGCCGGTGCCATACTTCGTGGCGTTCGCAATCACCACCATGGCGGCTGACCGCAGTATGGTTTGTTTGTCACCGGCCATGGACACCTGCATATGCCGGTGCCGCCACAGTACTTTAAAGGCCGCCTTCACATAATTCCACATGCCCCGTTTGTCAAACGATTCAAAGGTCTTTACCACAAAAGCATTGAAACCGATATCGCTGAGGTGAATGCACAATTCTTTATTGATGCGGATGAGATCGATCTTTTTCACAGCGCCTTGCGCAATGATCTCGAGCGCTTTCTCGGGGTCCATCGGAATGCCCAGTTCTTTCGCCATACCATTGGCAGAACCGGCGGGCAATACACCCACTGGCAGGTCACTGTTCAGAACGCTTTCTGCAACCAGTTTCAACGTACCATCACCGCCAACGGCAATGATGCGGTCGGGCGTGTGTTTGGCGATCTGCTCCTGCACCTGTTGTTGGGTACAGGGGTTGGAAAGCGTAAACAGGTTAATGGAAAAAGGCTTGTTTTCGAAGTAGGTGCGGATGGTTGTTTCCCAGTCCGTTTTTTGTTTGCCGGCAGCGGCGTTAATGATAAACAACAAGCAGAGGTGCGGGTTGGTATGCATATTGGAGCTGATTAAAGGAGCTAACCATCACACCGTATGATAATAAAAGTGTACCAGGGGTACGGACATACACATGACCTCATCGTATATGGACATGTATTTCAGCGGGCGCCCGCCGCCCGGTTGCGGTATTCCAATAATATATTGATGAACAGCCTGCAATTGCTGCGGTTATTTAATGTGAAACCTTTTCCCCATGTACGATTAACATTGCAATGGGGCAACCAGCAACTGGTTACGGAGGCCAATGCCGAAGGTTTTTTTACATTTGAATGGGAATCGGAGGCAGAAGTAACAGCCGGCTGGCACCCGGTCACGGTAGAAGCCATCGATGCAACCGGCATTGCGCTGGGTAGTGGCACCGGCCGGTTGTATGTTCCGCATAGCACGCAGTATGTGTTTGTTTCAGATATCGATGATACCGTGATGGTGTCGCATTCCGCCACCACCTTCCGGCGATTGTGGGAGTTGTTGTTCAGGAATCCCAGAACGCGCCGGAAATTTGAGCACCTGTCGGAACATTACCAGGCGCTGGCGTCTGCCCAAACCGATGCCGCAACACCCAATCCGTTCTTTTATGTCTCGAGCAGTGAATGGAACCTGTACGATTACCTGGCCGAGTTCTTTACACATAACCACCTGCCCGAGGGCATCTTCTTATTAAGCGAGTTAAAAACGATCGGGGAATTATTCCGGAGCGGACAAACCAAACATGCGGGCAAACAGGTGCGCATCGAGCGCCTGCTGAACGTGTTTCCCAAACAGCAGTTCGTTTTACTGGGCGATAATTCACAAAAGGACCCGGACATCTATACCAGCATTGCCCGAAAATTCCCGCAACGCATTTTCGCCATTTACATTCGTAATGTGCGGGCCGAAAATACTTTTGATACGCAACAACTGTTGCGGGGTGTTCAGCAGCAGGGCGTTCATACCTGTCTGTTCAAACATTCCGCAGAAGCCAAAGCGCATGGGGAAAGGGTGGGGTTGGGTGCGTTATAGAACGTGGAAGGCCTAAAATTGCAATATTTGGTTTTTTGATGATGTATTTTAGGCTAAAATTCCTTAATTTGCATTTAAATTGCAAATTTACAAAAAATGCTACTAGAATTCTCTCTTGGTAACTATCGTTCCTTTAATGAGATACAGACACTCGATTTTCGGGCAACTTCACTGGTTTCTGAAGATAAGACGGTCGATGATCGGAATATCATAGACCAGGGAGGCGTTAAAGTATTAAAAACCATTGGGCTATTTGGCCCTAACGGGAGCGGGAAATCAAATTTGCTAATGGGACTTGAGCTTTTTTGTCAATTAATAAAGAGTTCATTAGAATCTGAGGGCATTATGGAATTTGCAGCGCAGCCATATAAGCTTACTATTTCAGAATCCATACATGATGGTTTTTTTCAGGTGTTATTACTAATTGATCATAAAAAGTATCGTTACGGATTTACATTTAACCATAACGGCGGAATAAAACAGGAATGGCTGTTCGGGCCTGCAGAAAAAAATGAAACATGGTATTTCAAAAGAAACGAAAATATTGTAGAATGTAACAAAGATTGGTTTGAAGAAGGACATCGGTTACCTCTGGATAATCTTCGTACAAACACTTTGTTTTTAACTTTTGTATCCGCATATAACGGCACCTTAGCTCAATCTATAAGGCAGTTTATCCTTAGTATTTCTTTTGAGAACAGGTCTACTGCAAATAGAAGGAGACGGGAACTCTTTAATGTTAGAAGAGCGTCAACGGCTAACCATTCTACTAACAATTTGCTTCGGGAAGGGAAGACGGATCTGGTTTTAAAATGGATGCGGAGTGCCGGATTACCCTATTCAAATATCAAGTTAGAGGAAGCCAATAAAGGAGAATTGGAATTCGTTGTGTTAGAGAAAAGCATTTATAATTCTGCGGGTGTTGAAACAGGGAAAATAGAAATGGATTTAAATGAAAATGAGTCAAGTGGTACGCAAAAATTCTATAGTTTAATTGGTCGGCTATATCAGAAATTTTCCAGTGGAGGCGTGATTGTAGCAGATGAAGTCGACAATAATTTTCATCCCTCGCTCCTTCAGCAATTCATTCAATTTTTCAATGACAATGAGCTCAATCTAAAGGGGGCTCAATTACTATTTACAAGTCACGATACAAATCTGCTAAATCCAAATATTCTACGTAGAGATCAAATCTATTTTACAGAAAAATCGATTGCTGATGAATCTATTCTATATTCATTAGCAGATCTAAAAGGAATTAGAAACAATACAGATTTTGCAAGGCAATATTTGGCTGGGTTTTATGGAGCGTTACCAGTCTTGCAAAAATTTAAATTCCCTAATAACGATTAATTTTTATGCCTGAAGCCTGGGAACTTGCCCCTGAAACCATTCGACAAGCGGATGAGACTATAACTTTCATCTTATTTTGTGAAGACGAAGTAAATGAACCATCCTATTTTAGAACTTTTCAAAAGCCAGGAAAGGTTAAGGTGAACATTGTAGAAAAGCAGCTAAGCAATTTTAGAAATATAGTCAATACGCTTTCTTATTGCGAACAAAACGGATTGTTAGACAAAGTGAATAATGGGTTTGTCGTAAAAGCCGATGTTACCAAACACATTTGGAGTGTATTTGATCGTGACGTTAATTTATCGAATCCGCAAGCGTTAGCAGCCGATAACATACAATTTACTGCCAGTATTCAAATGGCTGAACATGCTGGAATAAAAGTAGCCTGGAGTAATGATGTTTTTGAATTATGGGTCTTACTTCATTTCGAAGATGTTCAACCGGGGATTGCAATAAACCGTATTGATGTATATACAAGATTAACGGCGGTGTTTAAGGCTATTCCAGATCAATCGGCTGAAATGCTGGCTATCACAAGTCGCGCCGACTTCTACTATAAGAATTTTTTTAAAAGGAGGACAGAGTTTAATTTATTTGTAAAGCCTTATTTAGCGCCTCGATTGCACCAGGCCATTCAGCGTGCAGAAGCTTTAGAAACGGCATTTAATGCTCAACATGTGTTTCATGATATGAATCCATGTTCTAAAGTTCATTGTTTAGTAAATAGCCTGTTATCTTTTCATTGAATGCCTGCCTCATTGAATACCAGTATGGAAAAACCTAATTTCTATTCCGATATCAAAGAAAGTATTGAACAATACTTTGGTTTTTTGACAGCGTATGGCTTTCCCGATTTTGAAGAAAACCAGGTGGCCTATGAATGCCATTTTGAAACCAAAAACAATAATGTTTCCATTGATATTTGGTTTGAGGCCATTTCTTCCACACCCATTTGGGCAAAAATTGATCGTTATTATATTGACAATCTGGAACCCGAAAACCAGATCATAAAAGACTATTCAACCCAGTTGAAAGCCAATTATGACCCATTGTTTGAAAAATATCTGAGTACAAACAAAAAGAGGTATTTAGAGGATATCACAAATCAGTATGCGGTAAATGGGAAAGCGATCAATGACAAATACCTGAAAGAACTGAGTGAAATACTACAAAGACATTTGTCTGTTTTGAATGGGGATTTTGAGCTGCTGAAATCGAATAGTGCCATGGCAACGAAAGCGTATGAGTCGAAAATAGCTGCGGAACGAATTAAAAATGGCATTTACACACTGGAATATCAATTTTTAAGTGTTGACGTCATTAATGACGAATACGATGCCTTTGAAGAATTCAAAGATTTACAGGGCATAAAAAAGTATTTGGCTGAGCGTAGCGAAATCAAATTGTATCGAATATTAGACTGCCATATGAATGAAATTAATTTGGAATAGGGCAGGCTAGAGCGGATAAAGACCTTCAAAAACAAAACCCTTCGGGCCACGACCTGAAGGGTTTTTATTTTCTACTGTGCCGCAGAAATATTTTGTCCTAAGCGCTTGCGCTACGGAAGTATTTTTTGGTAATCACCGTATCGATGGAATGCATGGTGCCATTGGTGATCTTTGCATCACGACCAAGAACATTAGCATCTCTGATGCTCACTTTACCATCTTTCACTCCCACTAATAATTGATTGCCGTTTACCGTTTCCAGGTTTTCGCCGTCTTTCAGATCTTTGAATTGGATCTTTCCTTTTACGATGTGGTTATTCAACAGATCGATCAGCTTGAGTTTGTTTTCAGGCGCCATCAGATTTTCCATGAAACCTTTTTCCAGTTTATCAAAAGCGAGATCGGAGGGAGCGAAGAAAGTGAAAGGACCTGTACTGCTCAGCAACTGATCCAGGTCGGAAGAATGGACATACTGCTTTAATAATTTCAGGTATTTATCAGTGTTAACTACCTGTGTAAGATTTGACATATTTTTGTTTTACCTGCCGATAGCATACCGGCAACAGCAAAAGGTAAGCTTAAATAACCGTAATCGGAGATATTGTTTGAAACAAGCATATATAGAGGTAAAAAGGAAGTAGCGAGCCGGGGAACGGAAGAACCATAAACCTGCCTGCCGGCAGGCAGGCTACAAACCATAAACCATAAACTGACTAATGTAAGTAGGATCACCATGTAACGATGATCCTACTTAACCCAGGAAGCCTGCCTTCAAAGCTTAGATCCCATCGCGTTGCATGGCGCCAACCAGGCGCGCATTACGTTGACCATTCACGGTGTTCCATTCGCTTTCATAATTTAATCCATATGGCCAGAAAGAGTGTCCGTCGGCACTGAGTGTGGATGTAGGGCTTTCGCCAACCATGCTTCTAAGCATAGCCAGTCCGTAGGCGCCGGTATATTTACCGTTCACCACCAGTTGGGTCCAGCGGGCGGTGGTGCCCACGCCCTGCGTATGCGCTATTTCGTGCATGGCAGTCCGTTGGGTCATATATGACCTGTTGGCGCCGAAGCGAATGGTGCCATTCACATTCCCATCGGCCGTAGGAACGCCGGTATTGTATTCTACCCGCAGGTTACCACTGCAATAGGTGGTTTGCTGGTTATACATGGTTACGGCCGCATTCATGGCTGCTGTGATCCGGTTATAGGCATCCGTTTGGTCAGCCGATGGGTTGGAAGCCCTGACCAGGTACCAGGTCAATGTAGCCTCTGTAGTGGCCGCAGGCGTTGTCGTCGCTTCTGTATTGTCTGTAGTCGCTTCCGGTGCGATCGTTTTCTTACAACTGGTGTTGCTTCCAATCACCCCCAGGAGCAGGGAGAAACTTATAATACGAGATAAAATTCCATGTGACTTCATCGTTGAAAAGTTTAATAATTAATGGATAGAACGTGGTGCAAGCCTCCTGGTTTTTGAAATGTGCAAGCAAGCGTTGGGTAGTTTGAATATACTAAGTGGAGAAATGGTGGGGAGCGGGGTAATTGGTATATTAAGGGGGTGGAATTGGGAAAAAGAGGAGAGGCCCCTCATTCTGCGATTATAATTAATGGCGAGATTTTTTTGTTGATGATATTCAACCCTGGTTAATCTCCAGATGTCAGCTTTTCAATGTCGTCCAAATCCATGTTTGCTATCAATTATTCAATTTCCTACTTGAAAAACAATGTTTGTCTAATTTAGGCTGTTCCGACATCGAGAAACCATATGCCTGAGATATGAGGTAATAAGCCTGGCGCAAACGTTCGGAGTAGGAAACACTTTTGTCAAAGACGTTTGCCTTGTCAGCCTCTTTTAAAGTCTGGATTTTGAATGCGGTCTTGTCGAATTTGTAATCAGACATGGGTAAGTTCATCTGTAAAGATACTTATTGATATTAAAAAGTACCCGCAGGCAACGAAATATTAAATCCAAGCACCATACATAAAACAAATCCTTATCCTGTTTTTTAACACCGTTTTTGAACTTTGTTGTATAAGTAAAAATTATTTTCGTTTGAAAAATACGGGCGTGGCCGTTACAAATAGCTTAATACATGACATATAACATTACTCAACGTCTCTCAGAACCAACCATAGCATCCAAAGTAGAATTGATTACTTATTTGATCGAAAGGTTACAGGCGCAACAATCCAATGAAATATTTGAACGAGACATACAACAATTTTTAAAAGAGAAAGAAAATGGTTCGGACCACCATTACCTGCTGATTGGACCGGAATATTCGTTCGGCTGCTTAATAGGCCATTTTATATCCACCTTTATTAAAGTAGAAGATCACCAGGTCCAGATTAATTTACTGGAGCAGTTGCTGGTGAACGTACATGGGTTTGGAACATCCGAAAATCCCTTATTAGAGCAAACGACTACAAAAAAGTTGATCGAACTTCTTACTGGTTTGGGAATAGATACGGTTTTTCGAAATAAGGAGAACCAACCGCTTCGAATTTATCATATACCCTTTGCCCATAAAGAAATAAACGCCTATTATTATCCGGAGCTCAATAGTATCGCATCGTTCAGGAATAAAAATGACGATGGCGGTACGCCTGAATTTGTCTTTATGCACGAGCTGGGCCGCCTGGTTGCGCATAGAATAACGGATGACTATGGCGACATCCCTTATTCATTTATTGAGTTCATGAATAGCTTTAGGCCCGATGGCACAGAAGACCTGCTGGAGATCTTTGCTGATCTATTTTCCGTAGCGGTCATGATGGATACTGAGTTTGCTCCTACACACCCATTGCTGCCTTATCTAAGTGCCGGGGATTTAAAACTGATAAAGGAATATTTTACCCAAATAATACATACGGAGTTGTTGAAGAAGGTTGGGCCCTCACTTAGATAACCAGATATATAATGTTGAAATTTTTTATTTTTCCCAACAAAACTGAACTTGTTGACAGCGGAATTAAACTTAATATTTTCAGAAGCTTTTAAATACATTAGGTTCTGGGAATTCTTTTTAATGCTTCTAAAACTGCATCACCGTGATTTCTCAGCCATTCATAATACGCTTTATTGTGAATTTGACTTGCCATTACCCAAGTAACAGCAAGTCCCCTGTCTACAGGATTTGAAGAAACTGCATCTTTTGCATGTTTAATACAATCGTGAGCGCTATTAAACCACCGATGAACAAGTTGTGGTTGTCCTGGCAAATATCCATCGCCAAATTTTATTTGAAAATTTCCGATATGAGTTTTGCATAACCATTCTTGAGTACAAGGCCCATGATCATTCCAAGCCCACCATATTCCTGTCCAAGCATATTCAACATCATCTTGTGCTATTGACATTGATGCAGAAGCAGCAAAAATGTTAAAAGCCGCAGCAATTTTTAAAGTGTCCACCTTTAAAGCGTCTTTTGGCATTTCTGGATTAGAAGGTATTACATTACTACTATCAGTAATTTTAGAGTCTGTATTTACTGTTTCATTTGTAGACGAATCTTTGTTTGTTATTCCTTGCGAAGTAGCTGTTGTTGGGGTATTATTACAAGAAAGAGAAATAGCGATTATCAAAATGATAAGTAATTTCATGATTTATTTTTTGAAGTGGTAAATATGCAAATTGCTTTATTTAATATTAAAACATTTAATCTTTGGCGTCTAATTATGCAAACAATACCTAAAATTTTCATTATTGACAAATACTAATTTTTTGTTGCCCAAATGATTTTGAATGTATGGGTGGGGTATTGAAAATTTATTTTGACCCTTTTGAGGATATTCTTTACGGTTCGCCAGACTTCTTGAAAAAAATACCCATTAGCATACTTCCAGTTTGCTTGAAGTCTAATTCAAAAAGCTTCGCTTATCTGCTGTCCTAAATTTGATAATTCAAAAGCTGGAACTAACCAGGGCGAATAGATGTGAAATATTAGGAAATATCATTGAATCCAAGGTTACGATCCTTCTAACTAAAAACAATAGGTGTTTTTAACGTTTTTTATACCAACGGATTTTAGTATGATATAATAGCGATAAGAATTGTTTTCTCTAACACGAAGCGTTTTCAATTCGTCGTTGGTCGACCAATCAGTAAATCTTCAGCTTCTAATAGACAAAGCATATGCTGGCAATAATTTTCCGAGCTGTTCTAAAGTATTGGCAAAACATATTTACATGGCACCAACCAAGCGCGCACCACGTTGACCGTTAACGGTACTCTACTCAAAGGGAACTTTTTGGAAAATGTGTTTAAATATTATAATATTGATGCATATTATAATGTAACCAAAACGAACATGCTAAAGAAACTAATTGCCAAATTAAAAAATGAATTTGGCTTAATAATTATTGTTATAGGATTATTAAGCTTAATTTCTTTCCCTTGGATCTTTACTAGAACAGGGGGCCTATTCCATTTCAATACGGATACAGGTGTTATAGGAGATACTATTGGAGGAATAACAGCACCCATCTCTGGATTTTTAGGAGCTATTCTTGTATACCTGGCTTTAAAAGAACAAATAAAAGCCAATACTATAATAATCAATCAGTTTGCCCATCAAAAGAAAGAAGACAAGGCCAGTAAATTGATGTTTATAGTAATAGAGCAAATCAAATTAATTCGAGAGGATATTGATTCCTTTAAATATTCATATAAATCTAAAAATCCAACTAGTGTTGGCTCCATAGAATTATACAGTTCAGAGGCAATTCGTAAAATAATGTCCGAATATCCTTTACATCATGCACCTGAAAACGGAACTATTAAACAAGATTTCGCCCTTATAAAAGTTGATAATTTTTTAAGCGGTATTGATTATTTATTAAAACTAGTACTATCGTCGGATATCTATCCTGAAGATCAAAAAAATTTAAGTCGGATAATATTTGAGACTTATGATTCTAGATTAGGGGTATATATAGGCGCTTATGAAGGAAAACGACAGTCATTTCAAAAACCATGCAAAGAATGCAATTTATTTCACGGCATTCCAGAGCGTATTTTTTTACTGTATAATTCTATTGAGGCTCATAGAGAGTAACACTTTCAATTTAATAATTGCCAAAGATCTGCGTGCAGGAAAATCAACGGAAGTCTTGAAGAAGAACTGGATATTGAAATAGAAAATTTGACCGATTCCATATCTGTTGCAAATCAGTTTTTAACTTCTTCCAGAAGATCAATTTTATTCTACAAATAATTTATTGAAAAGTCTCGGGAGTCTTTTTCGATGAGTCTTATGATTTAGGCTCTTTTCATTAAAACTTCTTTTGCATAAATTTTTAAAGTCCTACTGCCATCTAATACCTCCAAATCACGGTAAAATGCCTCTAACTCTTCAAAAGGCATTGACCGAGACCCGACAAAACCATGGTTAAATAGGTGCTCAAAAACCTCATGAGTTAATGCTGTATGTCTAAGATGTACCTTTTCTATTTTTTTGTCTTCATTTGCCATTTCTAATGCAGAACAAATTGGTATATGAATGCCCGATGAAATCATTCGGCTATCTGGGTCTTGCATTCGGTCAGTAGGCCTTAGAAAGGCACTGCAGTAAGGAAATCTAAAATCAATTTTTCCTGCCATATCAGCCCCTTGACTACACATGCCAACATTACAAAAGTGTCCGTGCAGTTTTTCCATTTGAGCTAAAGCTCTATTATCATCACCGCCAAAATAAAGAACTCCACTATCTTCCCAAACCTTGTATTGCAATACTGCTATTCTCACCATTTCAGTATTCATATTATACCGCTCGTAAATTAAATCTGCTCCAATAATATGTTCAGGTTTATCAGGGTGTAAAATTCTTATACGTAAGAACCGATTATGTCCTAATTTATAATCAACATACTTGTCGGAGGTAAAAAATTTTTCAGCCCCTAGTTGTGACCGGTCAACTTTTATAAAATCTCTTTCTAAAATTCTATGCTCAGTCAATCGTCTTGGTCTTAAATTTTCTAACGCCGCTTCTAATCCCATTATATAGCCTTTTATTGACTTTTTACGATCTTTTTCCAATTGACGGTGATTAATCAAATCTCTATGCTCTTCAATTTCCCTTTCTAACAATTCTTCAGCCGTTACAGTACGATCCTCCTTCAAAGAAGCTGCAACTGCTTTATCTTTAAAAAGTTTTGCTAATTCGTTTTCATTTTTGTTTTGTAATTGATTGCTGCAGAACTGGTATAAATCAGGATCAATATCATGAATGATTTGTAAGGCCTGTTCGTAGGTTGGTGGAGTTCCCTTCTTTTGAGCAATACTAACAGCTTCTCTTACGCTGGCTACAACATTAAAGGCCAAATCCCTTTTAGTTTCGTCAGGTACTTGATCAAAGTAATTAATATCTGGCATAGAGCTAGGTAAAGATTTAAAGTTAATATTAATTAATAATTAAAAATTTTCTTTTGTTTTTCAGTTAATCGACTATTATTGATCACAATCAATCGAGGACTTACTTCTCCATCACGTCATCATGACCGGATCGCTTAATGTGCCACCCATAACCTGCCGCAAGGCGAGAATTCCCAATCTCCCCTTGACTTATGTCAATATTATTCACCCCTTCCATGCTGACAAAGCCACCAGGTTGAATTCTTTGAAGGTTACCAATTCATCATTTATTTAAATAATATCTAACAAAGAGCCCGAAAAGATGTATAAAACATGTTGATATCAACCGCTTGCTTTACATAGAATAAATTATTATTTTGCTTTCATCAAATTATTAATAAAATCATATGAAATAATTTTTAACTAAAATTGCACTAACAACTTCATTCTCCATGTATTAATATACCTTATTCGGTTAAATAAAATTAGTAGCCAGCTGTGATCAATTACAGCTAAAAGACCTTGTTCCGTACTTGCACATGGCATCACCAAATCAACAGACGATCACTCTTTTTCAGGCAGGAGATGAAAAGGCTTTCCGGGAGGTATTTGACTATTATTACCCGGCTCTTTTGGCATTTGTCCGGAAATTAACCGGAAGCCATGAAGAGGGAGAGGATATTGCCCTCAACGCTTTCCAGGGACTTTTTAACCGATGCCATTTATTCAATACGGAAGTAAATATCAAAGCATTTTTATACATCAGCGCCCGCAACAGCAGCCTGAATTATTTGAAATCGAGGAAGCGAACGAGCGAAAAGCAAAAGCAGTTTGCAGAACGAATGAAGAACGATACTTCGCTACAGTATGAATATGAAATGAAGGATGAAATTGTGCAAACCATCAGCAACGCCATTGACAATTTACCAGAGGAATGTAGAAAAATTTTCAAGCTGTTGATCTATGAAGAATTAAAGCCCGCTGATGTAGCAGAATTGCTGCAAATTTCTGTGAGTACGGTCTATAATCAGAAAAGCCGGGCGCTGCAGGCGCTTCGGATCATGCTTTCTGAAAACACGTTGGCGCTCGCCTGCCTGTTACAAATGCTTGCTGGCCTGCAAATCGACAACCTTCATCCCGCCAGCGGAATCCTTTCCTAAGATTTTTTAAAAATTTTTCCAAATCGTGTAGAGAATTCGGTACGTCCGTTTGTTTTCATATTAAGGAAATGTTTCCAAAACGTTATTAAATTATTATCCCGAGGGGCACTAATCAATTTATCTATTAACTACGTGGAAAATCTACAAGAAATAACCAGTCTGGTATTGAAATATATCCGGCAGGAACTGACCGAGGAGGAATCCAGCCGGTTGCAGCAATGGGTACAGGAATCCAAACAAAACCAAGCGTTTTTTGAAGATACAAGCAATGTCAATTTATTGATGGAAGATGTGCGTGCATATGCAGATGCCAAACAATTGGATAAAGAAGCGATGTGGGCAAAAATGAAAGCATTGGGGTGGGAGGTACCAATAGGCAATCAAACAAAGGAGGTGGTATCCATTAAATGGTGGCGATATGCAGCAGCTGCCGTGATTCTCCTTTTTATATCTATTGGTGTTTTTTATGCGTTGCAGAAGCAAGGTAAACCAGCCATACCAGCGGTCGTTCAAACGCCAGTGCCAACCGATGCAAATCCCAATAGCCAAAAGGCAACGCTGACGCTTGATAATGGTAAAACCATTGTGCTGGATCAAAGCGGGTTATTAGCCACCGAAGGAAATACAAAAGTAGAGCGGCAGGAGAATGGCGTTTTAAGTTATTCTGGCGGAAATGGTACAGGCGATAAAGTCTTATACAATACGGTGACCGTGCCAAGAGGATGTGATGTCGTGTATCTGCAATTGGCTGACCAGAGTAAAGTATGGCTCAATGCCGGATCAAGTATCAGATACCCAGTGGCTTTCCCTGGCGATGAGCGCAAAGTAGAAATTACAGGAGAAGCGTACTTCGAAGTAGCCACCCTTCGACTCCGCTCAGGGCAGCATGCAAAATTTATCGTTAGTAAGGGTAGCATGAACGTAGTCGTTCTGGGCACCAGGTTCAATGTAAATGCATATGACAATGAAGAAAATATCAAAGTTACCCTACTGGAAGGCAGTGTAAAAGTGCAGTCCGAGAAAGGGGAGAAAACAATAAAGCCGGGACAGCAGGCCGTATTAAGCGAAGCCAATATTAAGGTGATGAACGATGTAGATTTAGAACAGGTGATGGCATGGAAAGACGGCAAATTTGTTTTTAATAATACCAATATCCAAATGATCATGCGCCAGATGGAACGCTGGTATGATCTTGACGCAACCAGGTATGAAAGTGAAGAAGTGAAAAAATGGGAATTTAATGGAGAGATCTCCCGTTATAACAATGCCTCCAAAATTTTACAATTGTTAGAAAAAACGGGATCTGTAAAATTTAAGGTGGAAGGAAAAAAAATAACAGTAACGCCACTATAATTGCAATATCCTGAGGTGTCATTAACATATATAAACCTGCCTATCATAATTCAAGCCGCATCCTTACCGGAGGAACTGCCATGTGATAACTTATTCCATTAAGCATTAGGCCCACATCCACTTTCATTTTGCAGGAAATTTTGACAACCCTGATTTTTAGCGATCGACTGCTTTGTACATATCAAGATGCTAAAAAACAAAAAGCCAACAATGCTGTCACATTGCCGGCTTTGGAATGTCAACCTGTGAAACTTTCGCGGCATCACATTACTAACATTTCAATCCAAAGTTATGCAAATTATGGTTTGCAAACGCGTGCTTTTATTGTCCGGAATAAGCAATAAAGGCCCTAAACCAAAACAATGCTTAAGTGCCCTGACCGGCACCACCAAAACGCTGCAACAGGCAGCCCGAATTATGAAACTCATTGCAGTACTATTATTGGGGGCATGTCTCCATGTACATGCTACCGGCTACGGGCAAAAAATCTCCTTGTCCGAGCGGGATGTTCCTTTAGAAAAAGTCTTCAAAAAAATTCAGGAGCAGACCAAATACAAATTTCTGTATACCTCCCAGTTGTTGGAGGGCGTTCCAAAAGTTACCATCTCCGTTAAAAATGCGAGCCTTGAAGAAGTGCTTGATTTGGTTTTTAAAGATCAAAAGTTGGATTATGAGATTAACGAAAATACAATAGTTGTCAGGCCAAAGGTAAAAGCAAAGGGTACGTTATCACAGGAAGCAACTCTTGCGGATCCTATAAACGTTAGTGGAAAAGTAACCGACAATGAAGGGCGACCATTACCTGGCGCCAATGTAAAGGTCCGCGGCACTAATATCGGCGTTACCACTGACAACAATGGTAATTTTTCATTGAAAAACATATCAGAGAACGCAGTTCTCGAAATCACATTCGTAGGCCATGAAATGAAAACCTTTACCGTTCGCGGTGCGGGTTTTGTGAATATAGCGCTTGATCAGAAATTGTCATTGCTGGATGAGACTGTAGTCATCGCATATGGGACCACTACACGGCGGTTTTCGACGGGGAATGTGGCAACGGTAAAGGCCACCGAAATTGAAAAGCAGCCAGTGATGAATCCCTTGCTGGCATTGCAGGGGAGGGTGCCGGGATTATATATTAATCAAATAAATGGATTACCTGGTGGTGGAATAGATATTACAATCCAAGGCATTAACAGTATAGGAAATGGCAGTAAGCCATTTTATGTAATTGACGGCATTCCATACCCATCCGAAATGTTATCTACTGTTGGTCGTTCATTCGGTAATATTTTAGGAGGAAATAGTTTAACGGGCGGTAGTGGTAACCCCCTTTCGTATATTAATCCATCTGACATTGAAAGCATTGATATATTAAAAGATGCAGATGCCACGGCTATTTATGGTTCAAGAGGAGCCAACGGAGCAATTTTAATTACTACAAAGAAAGGAAAATCCGGAGAAGCAAAAGTTGAGGCAAACATTCAGAAAGGCTGGGGAAAAGTCACCAGTAAATTAAAGTTACTAAATACTTCACAATATTTGGAAATGAGAAAGGAGGGAAAGCTAAATGATAACGCTGCCATTCTTTCAACTGACTATGATATAAATGGATTTTGGGATACTACACGTAACACAGATTGGCAAAAAGAATTGATGGGAAATACTGCCCAATATATGAATTTGTACTCTAGTTTAACAGGAGGAAATAAAGGCATGCAATATTTATTAAGTGGTACGTATCAACTACAGTCAAGTGTATTTCCTGGCAAATTTCGTGATAGAAAAGGCAATTTTCATTTCAGTTTAAATAGTAGTTCTAAGAATGAAAAATTTAATGCTTCAATTGTTACAAGTTATTTGACCGATTTTAATAGCTTGCCCGCTTCTGATTTAACGGGGCAAGCACTTACTCTTGCACCCAATGCTCCATATCTTTATAATTTGGATGGTTCTTTAAATTGGGAACCCAATAGTGCAGGTACATCAACTTGGTCAAATCCCTTAAAAGAAATTCTGAAGTCATATGAGAACAAAACCACAAATCTAATAGCTAACTCTATTTTAACTTATAGACTCACTTCTGGTTTATATATTAAAAGTGGCTTTGGCTTCAATAAATTGGAAACAAACGAATACACAGGATCTACGCCGGACTTTGTTCGCCCTGAAAGCAGGCCAAGTTTTACAAGATCTGCGACTTATTCATTTAATGCAAACAAATCGTGGTCAATAGAGCCGCAAATCAGTTATTTAAAAGAATTTAATTCTATTAAGTTTGATTTCTTGATAGGAGCAACATGGCAAGAGACAAACAATAACGGGCTCTCCCTAATAGGATCAGGTTACTCCAGTGATGCAATCTTAAGAGATTTAAGATCTGCTGTTAGTCTAAAATCAGAATATTCGGATGTGTCGTTATATAGATACAATGCTTTTTTTGGTAGGGCAAATTTCAATTTTCTAAATAGGTACATCTTGAACTTATCTGCCAGACGTGATGGCAGTTCAAGGTTTGGCGAACAAAATAGAATGCATAACTTTTGGTCAATAGGGGCAGCTTGGATTTTTAGTGAGACGAAGTTGTTTAAAGACAATTTTTCGATTATAAAGTTTGGCAAAATAAAATTTAGTTATGGAACTTCCGGTAATGATCAGTTTAGTAACTATAAATATTTAAACTTATATAATGTGCTAACTGCAGGAATTCCTTATCAGTCAGCGAGCACTTTGTATCCTACGGGACATTCAAATTCAGGATTGCAATGGGAATTGACAAAGAAGTTGATGGCAGGTGTTGACTTGGCGTTTTGGAATGAAAGGATCAATGTTTCTGCAAGTTTTGTAAACAATAGATCAGGTAATCAATTGGTAAGTTATGTTTTACCTGCTTTAACAGGTTTCGAAGTTGTTGCTAAGAACTTCCCTGCTTTGGTGCAGAATAGAGAATGGCAGCTAGTGATTAGTTCGGCCAACTTAAAAAGCAAAAAACTTTCCTGGAAAACAGAATTTAATATCACAATTTCACAAAATAAGTTAGTAGCGTTTCCTGATTTAAATACATCCTCTTACGCAACTTCATTAGTTATTGGTCAGTCTGTATCAATCTTAAAGAAGTATAAATATTTAGGAGTTGATCAACAAACAGGTAAATATCAGGTGGCCGACGTCAACGGAGAGCCAACTGCAAATCCTGTTGAAATTGATAAAACGGAAATAATTAACACCTCGCCAAAATTGTATGGAGGATTGACCAATAATATTAGGTATGGCAATCTGGAAATGTCCTTTTTATTTCAATTCACAAAAAGGATAGCTACTAATTATTTCGGAGGGTCAGCATTTCCAGGTTTCCGATTTATAAATCAGCCAATTACAGTATTGCAAAGATGGCAGAAAACGAATGATAATCAAAATGTTCAATACTTCAGTTCAAATGGCACAAATGCTGCTAATTATAGAAGTATGAAGGAAAGCGATGCTGCTTATTCTGATGCCTCATTCATAAGGCTAAAAAATATTTCTTTGAGTTTTGAGTTACCAGAATTAAATAGGTTAAAATTAAAAAATACACGTGTATTCATCAATGCGCAGAATTTATTTACTATAACAAGATTTGATGGATTAGATCCTGAAACTGGCTATACAGCTTTACCTCCATTAAAAATATTTGTAGTTGGTGCTCACTTTATTTTATAAGTAATTAATTATTTGACCCAAAAAAAGAGTCAATTTTATGGAAAGTCGAAATATTTTTTGTCATAGGCTTTGTTTGGTTAGATTAAGAAGCATAGATGCCTTTGAGTGCGATTTTAAAAAAAATGGCATATTTTCAAAAATCAAAATTTTCTTGATTTTTTTAATTATTTGTATATCGGGTGGTTGTGAAAAGTTTATTGATATACCTGCTCCTTCTACTAGTGTAACTGGCCAAAGTGCATATAATTCGGATGTTACAGCCATCGCTGTATTAAATGGCATTTATACGCGTATAAGTAATGAGCAGCCAAATGAAATGTCAATTTCTCAAATATCCACTTGGATCGCGGGATTATATGCGGATGAGTATAGTTTATGGAGTGGGGTTACTAATTTTAATCAACTTTCTTATTATAAAAATGATCTTTCCCCAGTTTTAGGAACGGGCTCGGAAATATGGAATGCTGCATATAGTTACATATATTCCTGTAATGCTGCTATTGAAGGATTGGAAAAAAGCTTAAATGTTTCAACTAACGTTAAGGCGCAGTTACTGGGCGAGGCTAAATTTATGCGTGCCTTTTTTTATTTTTACCTTGTAAATTTATATGGTGACGTTCCTCTTGTATTATCCACTGATTATAGTACAAATAACAATTTGAGTCGCGCCCCTGAGCCGGAAATTTATATACAGATAATAAGAGATTTAAAAGATTGTGAATCGCTTTTGAATGATGATTTTCTAGATGCCTCGTTAACCAAGAAAACAACTGAAAGAGTACGACCTACAAAAAGCGCAGCTTATGCTTTGCTGTCTAGAGTATATTTATATCATAAAGATTGGATGAGTGCGGAGCAGTACGCGACTTCTGTCATAAATAACAATTCCATTTTTGGATTGGAGTCACTTAATAATTCGTTTAAAAAAAATACAAAGGAATCTATTTGGCAATTACAACCCACAATTACTGGCTACAATACTCTGCAAGGTAGAATACTAACAATTCCTTTAAGCGGCTTAAACGCAACGAATGCTTTTTATTTAAGCCAATCCTTGGTCAAATCTTTTGAGCTTGGAGATGAAAGAAGAACCAAATGGATTGATAGTGTTACAATTCAATCAAACATTTATCGATATCCGTCAAAATATAAAATAGGTGGTACCTATAACGATAAGATAACGACTATTACATCTCTATCTGAATATTTTACTGTCCTTCGATTGTCTGAGCAATTTCTTATAAGAGCGGAAGCTCGAATGCAACAAAATAACATTGCAGGAGCAATTGATGATATTAATATGATTAGAACTCGGGCAAGAGCTCAACCAACTGTTGCTATTCCAAATCCATTACCTGATTTGAAGAAAAATTTGAGTCAATCACAGTGCTTATCTGCAATTGTGCAAGAAAGAAGGATTGAGCTGTTTTCAGAGTGGGGGCATCGTTGGTTTGATATAAAAAGGCTGAATATGACAGATTCTATAATGGCTGTTGAGACTTCCAGAAAAGGTGGGGTTTGGCAATCCTATAAATACCTATTCCCTATTCCACGAGAAGAAATTAATAGAAACTCGGGCCTTAAGCAGAATGATGGGTATTAGGTGTCACTAACATCAACAGTTCTTTATGTACTGAAGTTGATGCTTTCAAATGATGAAGTAGGCCCTTCGCGATCGACGTGCAGGTGTTGATTACAAACCACTTCTAAGTCATTGCGATTAAGTAATCGCCTTGGGAGCGTTAGAAGAAAAGGCATTGGTTTAAAAGTGTCAGGTAAGCTATAAGAAGATGAACGCAAGTGAACTTCCGATGAAGTGTCGAAATAAGTAAAACGTTGTTAAAATCTTGGTAGAATATCGACCTGGGAAAAGCAAGAGAATTACCTGTTTATGATTTTGCGGTAACCGGCATACAGGAGGCATGATCTTACAGCAGGCATTTGCAAGGAACGTGAGAAACTGTCGCTACGATGTTAACTGCAAAGCCTGGTCTTATATAAAAAGAATGATTTCCAATAGTAAGGGCAAGCCCTGATTTGTGACCGTTCTAATCGAAGAATCCGGAGTACAGCAGTCCGGAGTATGTACTAATTGGGTTTCTTATTTTATTAATGGGAAACCACTGGACTTTACAGATGTAGCTGAGTTATTGAGAAATCCAGACCAAAGAGGTTCTTTATTCAAGTTTGGTGATGATGTTTATGATACAAAATCGTATGTAGTTTGTTGGTGAAAAACACACAACAAAGGCATATCGATATAGTTAGGAAAAAAGTAAAGTACAGTCCTTAGCCTATACTTAATTTACAAAAGCCCACCTTTACGGATTTTGTAAATAAGTCTTTCGCACCGGCCGTCCCTTGCCTTTTTTCTTACAAATCCTTATTTTTTTTAGCGACGATAGATGCGTTGGTTATACATCACTAGTTCTTTATTTACCAGGAAGGCTGTAACCTCGCCAAATAATATGATATGTTCAATGAGCTGATCTTTGATGGATTAATTAACTTCCAGATCATTACTGCTGTTAAAGCTAAAGGAAATGTATTTATCGATATTGAAAGTAGGCAGATGGGTTGCAATTGTCCTTTTTGTTATGAATGCAGCTTCCGGATTCACAGCTACTACATCAGGACAATCCTTGATTTGCCGTTACTTGGCAATGAAACATGGATACGATTAAAGACCAATAAATATTATTGCAGGAATGATTACTGCTCAATGAAAGTGTTCACGGAAAGGTTTGATATTCATTTTAAGAGTGGCAAACGTATGACAGAGATGGCGCGAGAAAAGATTTAAAAGTTGCGATTGTGATGGGAAGAAAAGGTGGAGAAAGGATAGGCAGTATAACGATGGTTAAGGCTGAGCACCACCAAATCTGATGAAGTACCAGTTTATACTGGAATATGCACATACCAATGCATAAGCTACTAGAATATATAATCTTTATTAAGCACTACCTGTAGTTGGCAGAAGTGTTTTTAAAAATATTAAAACCGGGCAACGCGTAGGTTGATTCTTGTAGTTGGCCGGGTGATTACAGATTACCTAAAAAAATAAACTATAATACCTTGAAGAAGATTTTATTCTTGTTGTTTATACCAATAGCTGTTAATTCCCAACTTCCTTCCAAACCCGAGCAGTCCAAGTTTGCTAACAACGGAGTACAATGGCTGGAGAAAAGCTCATGGAAACAAATATTAAAAAAAGCTAAATCAGAGAATAAGGATGTCTTTGTTGATTGTTATGCAACTTGGTGTTCTCCTTGTTATAAAATGGAAGGGGAGGTATTAACAAAGAATAGTGTATACAATTTGCTTAATAAATATTATGTGTTGGTAAAGCTGCAATTGGATTCAACAATTCAAGATAAGCCTGAAACTAAGAAAAAATATCCCATTGCAAACAAGATAAAAAAGCT
This sequence comes from uncultured Niastella sp., assembly GCA_966212235.1. Lineage (GTDB taxonomy): Bacteria > Bacteroidota > Bacteroidia > Chitinophagales > Chitinophagaceae > Niastella. The sequence continues at coordinate 464,282 of CBIHPP010000003.1, forward strand.
ATATAATGTAAATGTATTACCGACTTTTCTCTTTATTTCTAATAAGGGTGTGGCGCTTCATAAAGTACAAGGATATAAAGGGGAAAATGAATTTTGCGAAGAGATTTTAAAGAGTAGAGAAGAAAGAACTCAATTTTATACCTTACTTCACCATTTTATGAATAATAAAATGGGTTATGTACAAATGCCTGATTTAGTAAAACAACTTCGTGAATTTGGAGACAATGATTTGGCAGATACTGTAGCTAAAAGATATATAGGCTATTTGGATAAGTTAAATGTAAAGGCATTTATGACAAAGCAAATGTTAGTGTTTACGGCAAATAACATTAAGCTCATTTCTCCAGAAAACAGATTAATTATTCTTTGTAAGCAGCAACCTGTTTTGATTGATTCAATAGTTGAGCGTGGTGGGTTTTCAAATAAAATAATTAATTATATGGTGAATAAAGTAATAGTATCTCCTGTGGTAGAAAGTGATTTGAGTGAACCTAATTGGGATAGCTTGACTTCAGTGATAAAAGCGAAATATGGTCAGGACTACGTCGAAAATAATATTTTGAAGGCTAAAATTAATTGGTATTCTAGAAACAAGAGTTGGAATCTGTTTACAAAATATCTTACAATTCTAGTTGATAAATCGCTTCCAACAACAATTAATCACAATGATTTCATGACTTGGATACAACTAAATAATAATGCTTGGAAAATATTTCAATATAGTTCTGATACAACTGAGTTAATGACAGCTATAAAATGGGTTGAAATAATTCTTAACTATAATCCCAATAATTATCTTGTTATGGACACAAAGGCTAATCTGTTGTATAAGCTTGGAAAACGGGCAGATGCTATAACTATTCAAGAAAACGCATTACAAATAGCGAAGCGTGAGAAAAATGGTGAATCCAGGGGGTATATTCCTGAATTTGAGAGCCATCTGCAGAAAATGAAGATTGGAAGCCCTACTTGGTAAAATTTATTAATTTCTATTTGTCCCATTAAATAAAAAAAATATGAATAAATTCCTAATGTGTTTCTTTTTTTGTTTCTCATGTGTTTCATCGCTTTACAGTCAAATTAATTTCAGTGGCTCGTGGGTGCTCGTTAATAAGGAAAATTTATCTGGCCCTGAATATCCTAATGCTCTTCCCAATGGGCTGATAATAACTCAAAAGATCGATTCATTTTTAATTGAAAGCGTGGGCAATCTTAAAGAGAGTGATGAGATTGCTAAAATAGTATTACCCTTAAATGGCATTATGGTATTAATTTCCGGATCAACAATTAAAAGAAAAATAACTAAAGACTTAGATTTGTCAAACGATAAAAGAAAAGCTACAATTGAGACTATTTTTTACATGCCTAACGATTATTCTGCTATTGATTGTAAAAGAACGGAAACTTGGGAACTATCCGAGGACGGGAAATTATTAAACATCTATAAAATATCTGAGGAAACTAGAAGAGAATCTTGGAAAGTGAAGGGGATATTTGAAAGACAATAATATCTAGTGCTATGATTATATTGTATTTGTAAGTGCCTTTATTGTCAACATATTTTCACTTTGGCTTGTGTTCGAATGAAATGTTTTAACATTCGGAATTAATTGGAAGAATATTTGACCGTTGTTGGGGCAATAGCATGTAATTTGTTAAGGAGCGATAGCCTTGGAAAACTCACCAAACATGCAACAAAATGCAGAAAAAAGTTGTCTTTTTTGAAGCGAATATATCATAACCACAATTGAAAACTATCATCCGATTTTGCAATTACGATTCCAGCTACAACTACTTCTACATTCTTATGTGATTTCAAGTGTCTTTATGACAAAATTGGAGCTAACTCCATTTTGGATCGCCTAGTTTTCTAATTATAAAAATCGTCGGTAATGTTATTCAATAACACTAAAAACCCACGTAAGTTTTATGCGAACAATCATTTTAGATGGAGAAGTCTTTCTTCAAATTGGAGAAACAGTACATGAAATACCGTTTTGTGCCGAAGTTAATATTCATTATGATTCTGATGAGGCCTCAAAGCCTGCACCGGACGACAGCAATGAGCCTGATCCTGATGATAACAAGGGGCCTGGTTCTGAAACAACCTGTCGATTAACTCCAGAAGGTAGCAAGGGATCTGATTCTGGAGAACCTTCATGTCCCGATATTTTCTGAAGATGTAGCAGTATTAATAAAGCATTGCTTGAGCTCCAACGTCTAAATGAAAGTCGACTGTGTGTGGCTGATACCTGTACTTGGTCGGGTGATTGCAACTCCATGTTAGTAGTGTTGATTCAGCTCAAGGAAGTAACAAGAATCAACAATCTAAAGAACAGTTAGTTAACAGAATCCTGACACGAAAGACAAAGTTCTGTTTAAAGAAGTAATATTCTACAGGATATTAAGTGATAATTATAAACTGCTGCAGCTTTTATCCAATATTGTTTTCGAAAAGTTGAGGAATCAAAATGGAAAATATGGGCAACCATCTATTCAAATGGGCCGACAATGCGATTATAGCATCTACCAAAAAATATTTTAAGTAACATTTTATTAAAAGTGTTAATGTAATTAATTAATGAATGTATGAACAAAATAATTTGTATTGCAATTATAATAATTGCTCAATCAAATAGCTTATATAGTCAAAATGTTAATATCGTTTTTCCCTCAAATAAAAATTGGAATGGGAAGCCTCCCATTGGGTTAAACGATCTTGGGAAATGGCCTCATGTAGAGGATGCAATTATTAATTGTAATGGAAGTTATTACAGCTATATGCTATATGATAGCCCTTTGCCCGGGAAAAGGACGATAGAAGTTAAAGCTGTAAATTATGAATGGAGCAAAAGGATAGTTATTCAATCCCAAGGTTTTAATCGCGAAATGTTTTTTGATAAATCTGGAAAAAAGGCAATCATACTATTCAATGACTCTCTCTACATTTATGAATTAGGTAGTGAAAAATTTATTTTAATTGATGATGTAAAAAAGGTGATAACATCTGCAAAGCGAGACCCAAAATATCTTGCTTATGAATTAAAAAAGGATCCGGGTAATATAATAATTCTTGATTTGCATACATTTAAAAAAAGTAGTTACAAAAACGTTTCAAAGCTTCTATTTAATAAATCAGAAAGCTCAATTGTAATAGCAACAAATTCAAACGATACATCCTGTCTTCAAATGTTGGATATTTCTACAGGTAACATTCTACAGATTTGGAGTTCTCCTAATGAGCAGGTAAAAGATATTTCAATTGACAATGGAAATCAGATAGCTTTTACTGTTTTCTCAACAAAATTGCAAGAAACGAAATTGTTGTATTGCAATACTAATAGAATGAGAACTGTTGTTTGTTGTAATGACAACGAAGTTAAATTAACTGGTTATATAATTTCAGGTAATCCAAAATTCAGTGAAAATGGAAAGTATATTTTGTTTGATCTTTCAAAAGGTGAGATAAAAAAAGTTATTGATTCTAACCTCGCAAAAGTAGATGTATGGTCATATAAAGACCTTGAGATACAACCACGTCAAATGGCTAATAGTAAAATAACCCAGCGATTTAAAGCAATAGTTGGATTAGATGGAACCAATCCATATTATTTAATTGAAAAAGGACAAGAGGAACTTATGACAAATGCTGAAATGATAAAGGGCGATTATATTGTTGTTAAATCAAATCCAAATATATATTCTTGGTGGAAACATTGCCCCCAACCTAAGACTTTTTTGTTTGACTTGAAAAAATGGAGAATAGCTGAATTCAAACAATTGCCAGCTTTAATGGGAAGGATATCGTTTTCACCAAGTGGTAAATATCTGATATATAAGAATGAAAAAGATCAAGCTTTCTATGTGTTAAATACTGAGAATGGTACGGTCAGAAATTTAACTGATACTTTAAAAGGAAACTTTAAGGGTAGCAGAATGCAAGGGAGAGAATCAATTGGCGCAAGTTCTGTTGTTGCATGGGTAAATGACGGCAGTTTTCTTATTAATGACCTAAGGGATATTTGGCAAATTGATCCATCAAATAAAAAGCCGGCTATAAACCTTACTAATGGTAATAATTCAAATGGTGAAATCCAATTTAGAATTATTAATGAGATTATTAATAATAAGATTCTTTCGATACAAGATACACTTTTATTATCAGCATTTAATAAGGAAACTAAAGAGAATGGCCTTTATTATTGTACATTAGGCAAAAGTAATTATGTGAAAAGATTATGTATGGGGCCGTATACAATATACAAGACTTACGACCAGGCTTCTGGTTCGGGAGGTTTAACTTTTGTTAGTAGATTTGCACCCAGAAAGGCGAGTTGTTCTGATTCATGGATATTTATACGTCAGTCTGATCAGGATGCTCCAAATGTTTTCATAACCAGAAATTTTGTTGATCTGAAGCGTTGTTCGAATTTGCGGCCTCATGATGAATTCAACTGGCTTAAAGTTAAAGTTATTAATTATAAAACCAAAGCCGGGGAAAAAGGGCAGGCTTTATTGTATATACCAGAAAATTTTGATTCAACAAAAAAATATCCTGTTATATTTCATTATTATGAAAGGTTTACTCATAGAGCATATGAGTTTATTTATCCTGAGTTCATGCGTGCTGAAATTGACATTCCATGGTTTGTAAGCAATGGTTATTTGGTTTGTACTCCTGATATTTTTGCAAATACTTCTTTTGCATCTGGCATTGTATTGGGCGAGTATGCGCTTGATCATGTTGTGAGTGCGGCTAGTTTTCTCAAACATTTTTCATTTATTGATTCTAAGAGAATGGGCATTCAGGGCCACAGTTTTGGCGGATTTCAAACAAATTACCTCGCTACCCATACTGACATCTTTGCAGCAGTAATGTCAGCTTCCGGTACCACGGATTTGGTAAGTGCCTATTTAGGCTTAGTTCCCTTTCGAAGGAGTGGAGAAGAGGATTACAGTAAAATGGACTTGTATGAAAATGAAAATGGTAATTTGGCATTGGGCGCATCCTTATGGGAGAAACCTGAATTTTATATCAGGCAATCACCCGTGTTGGATGCTGATAAAGTAAGTTCTCCAATATTAATAATGCACAATAAAGGCGATGAGCAAGTTAATTTCAGACAAGGTATTGAATTTTATATGGCATTAAGGAGATTAAGTAAGCCTTCCTGGTTGTTACAATATGATGACGGAGGGCATGCTGTTTTTTCAAAAAATGACATATTAGATTTCACTATTCGGATGACACAATTTTTTAATCATTATTTAATGGGCGCTCCAGCTCCCAAATGGATGACCCAAGGAATACCCGCTACTCTCAAAGGAGTTCAATCCGGATTTGATTTAGATTTACCTGGGGTAATTCCATAAAGAGCAATAGACTACTAAATTTAGTCGAGTAAAGTAAACACCCGAGTAACGGGGTATCCAAATAATCGGTATTAAAGAATAGCTTAGAATTTTGAAATATTGGCAAGTATGGAACAAAATCACCAAGTGGCTGGTGGCAAGACAGTCGTACGTCGATCAGAAGAAGAGATACAAAAGTGCCTGAATGAACAGGAACAAAGCGGGCTCACGGCGAAAGAGTATTGCGATATGTATGTGCGCCCGTCTAGGTAGTTTAATAAATGTGTCTTTGGCAAGACACCAGATGAGTATTCTAAACACCTATCATCAACCGGCTTATCCGTTAGGGAAACCAATATTGAGGAGTGAAGTATGCCGGTATATCCATAGTCAGTTAGTTACAAGGCTGACTATACTAACAAATGACTTATCGGCTAGTCATGAAGTATCGTTGAGTTGGTTTTAGAATAACAACTATCAACAATACATTGCTTGCTTATAACCCCAGAGCATCAGGATGAAGCTATCGATCAGCTAAAAGTGAGGATCACTCCACTTAAGACTATAAATGAAGAGTTCGCCTTCCTGGTGAACCATAGTTACCAATATTAAAAAATAATGAACTGCAGAGCTTTTGGGCAATAGCCAGTAACCCTACAGTTCGAGATTGTCTGGATTAAAATATTTTTTAATCCAATTAAGCCGGCCAGTATTGTTTAATACCTGAAGTTGGCCGAGTGATTGCAAACATGCTTATATCACCATCATGTACTTGGTCGTAGGGATACGCTAATAAAAAATAAATTACTTTTCTGTTATCCTTGTGTTTATAGCAAATATATCCACAATCTATTATCGTTTAATTTTCTAGGGTTCAGGTAAATAATAAATAATATAAGCACATTGTGAAACAGGTGGTTCAACCCAATGACCATGGGTTGCTGATGGCGTTGATAAAGCACCCTCATAATCGTCATTTGTTGTATATGCAAGATCAGCTAAAAAGAATAGATTACACCTGTTAGAAGCTGGGTTATAATACCAAATCTTATAAATAAGTTTTTGAACAGCATTGGCATGAATTCCGCCTATTGTGGCCAATAGTAGTAGAAGAACAAGTAAAAATTTCGCTTTTTTCATTATAAATGTTTTTATTAAAATCTTAATTAACCTAAGCAATCATTATATCGGATTTCGGCGTTTCCAATATAATAACATTTCTTGCAGTCAACGCTATTATATTGGTCAATATTTTTTATGTTTTCATTATTTCTAAAAGATGTAATAAATTTAAAAGCATTGCACTTAGTTGGTACAGTGCAATGCTTTTGTTTTGAAATTGTTAATGCTAATAGAACAATTTCACTTTTCTGTGATTCTTGTGTTTATGGCGAATATATCCACAAGCTATTACCGTTTTATTTACTATGGTTCAGGTAAATAATAGATAATAATAGTACATTGTGAAACAGTTGGTTCTACTGCAGCAAAGCTTGCTGACGGTGTAGACAAAGCTTCTTCTCCTAATTCGGCATTTGTTGTAGATGCTGCATCGGCCAAAAAGGACAGATTACACCTATTAGCAGCTGCATTAAAGTACCAGATAATAACAATGATCTTTTTTTGAATAGTACTGGCATAAGCGCCGCCCATAATTGAAAGGCTCACTAATAGCGCTAACAAAAATTTTGCTCTTTTCATAATAAATGCTTTTTTATTTAAAAAGCTAAACTTTAGTTGATAATGCCTACAATGTATTATAGTGGCTTTCGGCTTTTCCACTTGATAGTATTGCTTGCAATCAATACCATTCATATTTGGCCAAAATACTTTGATAAATCTCTAATTATTTAAAGCAGCAATCACTTCCCCAACTTCCGTTTTTCTTGGAAAAATCTGCGTAAGATTTTTTTCTTTATTAAAAGTGGCTGTATAAGGAACATTTTCGATATGGAAGTTTTTTACTAAATAATTCTCCTTATCTATCCCGGGAATTATATTTGGATATTTATTCAATTCGTATTCCATTGTAAAAGCAATAAATCTCTGTTCTGATAGTGGAGTTACAAGTATTATTTTGGTGTTTTTTAGTTGCTCTATTTTGTTTAAAATCTCCTTTAGCTCTGATTTGCAAATAGCACAATCCGGTGACATAAAGTATATTAATATTGGCTGTCCAGATTCAATGTTTTTTGTATTAAATACAGTTTTACCGTCATTTACATAAAGATTAAATTCTGGAAGCTTAGTCCCAATTAAGCTATCAGGATCTTGTACTGTTTCAAAACAAGATGTAAACAGAACAGATGCAACAATCAGATATTTTTTAAGCATATGTAATAGGATTTAAATTGATTTCATTCACTGATTTATTAGTGTTTGTTTTTGTAAAGGCTATCTGTATTATCAGATCTAAAAGTAGAAGTGAAGAAACTGTTGTTATTATTATTGGAAACGACTGGAATCTTAGCGCTGCAGGGGATGCGACAATAGTAAACAACGCATTAATAATCCAAAAAGCACTTGATAATAAGATGAAGAATTTAAACTTCCCAGTTGTTTTAAAGCCTTTTAAAATGACAAAAATAACCAGCCCAAAAAGCATAATAACATTTATAATACCTGATAGAATGGGGAAATAGTTTAACATAACTGTTTTAGGGTCTTTAAATTTTGTATATACATCAATGGATTTATAATTGAACCATTTGGCAGCATCTTTTGTAATCGTTTTTTTATTATTGTTGTAGAAATACAAAAACTCTACTGGAGGGGAGAAGTATTTCTCTGCATTCGGCAAAATAAAATTTTTAAAAAAGTGGCCTGGATATTTTTTTATGATATAAATTCCATATTCCTTATAAAATGGCCCCATACTGGCCCATTTCTTTAATTCACCGGATATAGTATCTCCTTTAAATACAATATTATCACGGTATTTAAACAATGGCATTCCTTTTGACCACATATAAAATGTGCTAGCTTTGATACTTTCAGTATAATACTTCTTGGTATCCCTGGTATTATCATAATAATTTCTAATCATGCTATCTAATAGCTTGTATTTCGCTAGAACAGGCTTCCTGTCGGCACTGTCAACATAACGATAAGAATACATTGCATTATTCGAAAGTTGCCACCCACTGAAAGGAGAATATTGCCATTGACCTGTTAGCTGTTTATACTGGTAGCCAGTGAATAAAACAAAAGATATACAAGGAATGGTGCAGAATAAAAACCCGGCAAATTTGAGTCGCATTGGATTTAATTTAAGTCCAACAACAATTAAAGACAGGATTGGGTAAAAAAGGGCGTTATATCGAAAAGTAAAGGACAAGAATAAAAACAAAGCATGCCAGATTAATATTTTTCTGGACGGTCTTTGGGCGAGCCAGATCAATGTAGTAAACCAGAATATGCTTAGACCTGCAAAAATACAATCGCTGGAAATTAAGTTGCCTAAGTGAAGTGTTAATGGATTTATTACAATGAAGGCCAAGAGAAGATACTGAATTACGGTCCTTATATGATAAAAGAAAAATATCGTATATAATAAGAAGATAGCACTCCCCTGTAGGAAGAGATATTGGAAAAGAACCAGGGGGAAATCTGATTTAAAAAAGACACTAAATAGTCGTATAAATTTGGAATACCCGACCATGTATGTATTAACGCTTAGATTCTCCTGGGCGGCAGTAATATATGAAAAGGAATCTCCATGAATGTAATTTGCAAAAGGATAGTAATATTTGAATATTGAAAATTCATAAATACAAACGAGTAAACCTATAATAAGGATTCTTAAATTTTGTTTCTCTTTCAAAAAAGTGTAGAAGGTGGCTCTGTTGGTTAATATTTGTTCCATCTTACTCTGTTTTATTATTAACTTAAACATTACATTGGGTTACTTGCACGCCTATCGCTTACTTCCAAAGAGGATTTTCTTACTTGATTTTCCATGCGAATTGCTATAATACCCAGCAGGATGTAAGTACAATTAACAGCTATATGTTGCGGGACTGATAAATTACCGATAATGCCTCCACAACTACAAGGAAAGCTTTCTGTTGACAGATTGTTTAAAATTAGGTATGTAGTAAAAAGGCTCATTATAACTGTAGAAAAGTATAGCCCCTTTAACCTCCATCTTGGTACTAAAAGAAAAATAGGTATTAAGGCCTCAATAAAAAGAAGTAAAGGAGCGATTAAAAAAGCAAGGGGGCCTATTATTTCAGAAGTCTGTAGATTTTCTTTAAAAATAGTATAGTCACTAATTTTGCTAATTGCAGTATATAAAAATAAGACAACAAATAAAATTGCAATGATTTCAATGATTAGTCTCTTTTTCATATAGGTATAATTATCTCTGTTGCTGTTTTGTTATTGACTGCTTGTTGGTTTATATGGCATAAATTTGATGTATCTACTTACGGGTGATGGGGATATTTACATAGATTATTTATTGACAAATTGATTGTTAAGCAGCGAATATTTTAATATACACCAGATCGCCCGCACTCCATCTCTCCACCCAATTTTCTTCCCCTCGGCAAACGTTCTTCCATAATATGAAATCCCAACCTCATAAATGCGAACCCTTGGCACTTTAGCAATTTTTGCGGTGACTTCAGGCTCAAATCCAAATCGCTTTTCCTCTAAAAAAATCCGTTGAATAATATCGGTACGGAACATTTTATAACCTGTTTCCATATCGGTGAGATTCAGGTTGGTGAACATGTTACTTAGGAAAGTTAGAAACCGATTGCCGATCGAATGCCAGAAGAACAGGATGCGGTGCGGATTGCCGCCCATAAATCGTGAGCCGTAAACCACATCTGCCGAACCGAGTACAATGGGCTTTAACAAGGTGTTATACTCGCCCGGATCGTATTCCAGGTCAGCATCCTGTACCAACAGGTATTCGCCGGTTGCCTGGGCTATTCCTGTATGGATCGCCGCACCCTTTCCCTGGTTTATTTCGTGTTGGATGTATTTGAAATAATTGATCGTTAGGTTGGCCGTATTTGCCATGTAGTGCCGTATAGCCGCCTCGGTATTATCCGTAGAACAGTCATTCACAATGATCACCTCCTTTTCTATATTCCGAATGAGTTTTACTTCATTGATGCGATCCAGGATCAATGCGATCGTTTTTTCTTCGTTGTATGCGGGAATGATGATTGATAGTTTGTTGATGGTAACCGGCGCTACGTGAACGGTTATTGGTCCATGATCACCTATAGCTTGCTCATTCATTACAAGCGGGGCACTTTGTAGATTTTGTAAATCAGGCATAAGGTATATTTTATCTGTTTCCGCTATTGATATCGTTTCAATGGTTTTTGTATTTGCTTTCGGCTTACGGCTTATAGCTTGCAGCTGTATTTTCAGTGTCCGGTATTGATGTCGTTCCAATCGGCTTTCTGGTTCTTCCTGATCTGCTTTTCTAAGATGACGCCTGCAAGGGCCAGACCGATAAATACACTATTAAATACAAGATGTTCCTTCCAGGATAGCAGTGAGATAATTCCGCCACAACTGCAGGGTAATTCTTTATTAAAGGTCATTATAGCGCCTATGTACAGGGTGAAGGCGATCATCAGGAAAAGGGAGGCATATAATCCCTTCAATCGCCAGCGGGGTATTATTAATAGTATAGACACCAGGAATTCTGTCAGTGGCAATGCCCAGGCTATAAAAGGAGCAAATGGTTTTAATACGGGGGAGTCTGCCAACTGTTCTTTAAAAACGGAATACTCCATTAATTTACTGATCCCTGTGTATAAGAATAGGATGATAAATAAACAGGAGATGATTTCAACGAGTGTGGATTTAGACATCCACGTAAATAATATATTCCTATTGTGAATAGCAGGCCCTTCCATAGTAAATGGTTGATAATGTTTAATGGTCTTTTCTTAACAAATGGCCGGCATTGCCCTGATTAGAAAACCAGCGCGGACCGGACGTGAAAACCTTAATTCAAGAAGTAGTTAAAAATAATTTAGGCTATATGAGTGTGCCTTATCCCGTTTAGTTTCTGTTGTGTTCGATTGTTCATGCAAGCTACTACCGAAAAGATATCAACACAGGGCCGTTTTGTATGCAATCAGGCCGTTTTAATATCCGATAAGGCCGGCAGTTGCTCATAACAGGTATATTGAAAGGTTCGTGGTGAATGTTTGAATACTTTTTTAAATGCCCGGCTGAAATTATTCGCCTTATGATATCCGCACCGGCTCGCAATTTGTTTTTGCGACAACCGTCCTTCCTGTAACAGCGTCGCGGCTACCTCCATACGCTTTTGCAGCTGGTATTCACTGATGGTGCTCTGGTAGCAATGCTTGAATACCTTCTGCAATAACTTTCGGTTAATGCCGGTGAGGTCGGAAAAGTAATCGGTGTTCTTTTGTTGTAACGGATACTGGTCAATATGTGCTTTGACCATGGCTATATCGGCCAGTACATGTCCTGGCAAGCGGATGGATTCATTCATGTTTGGTAAGGTTTAATTGTACAAATCAGTTTCCGCCCTGAGCGAAGTCGAAGGGGCGTGGTAAAAAGCGTTGAGCGAAGTCGAAACGCATATGTCTGCAAATTACGATCTTGAAATAAGGAATTTTTCACAAACAATCTTGAAATGCTCACAAAATTCAGGCAGCTTCGTTACTGTTATCATTTTCTAACGTGGTTATTTGTCTCCTGTATGCAGATGGTGTTTGTCCGAAATGCTTTTTGAATGCATAGCCGAAATCGCTGCTGTTACTATAGCCTACGAGTGCTGCAATTGTTTTGATGGGGTGATCGGTGGTGGCCAGTAAGGTCTTTGCCTTTTGCATATACTGCTGCACCTGGAAGGCAAAAATGGTAAGGCCATATACCTGCTTGAATCCATAATGCAATTTATTGCGGTTGATGCCAACAGCGAGTGCCAATGATTCCGTCGTGTATGGGGTAGGAGTGCCCTTGATCAACAGCTGGTAAGCCTGGGTAATGGCTTCGTGATCGTATGGTTTTAACACAATGGTGCCATGCACATGTTGCGACACCTTTCCGTTCTTTGAAGGATAAGATGACCTGGCCATAACCTTCAGATTTCACTGCTAATTTAAAAACATTGCCGGCAATGAATTTGGCCTAAGTCGCATTTTATTTGTCCTATATTAACCGGTTATTGTGCGGGGATGTGTTCGTAAAAATCCCCCCCCCCCCGGCAGGATTTTTTACGGTGTTGGGTGGGGGATAATCCGTAATGTTTTTTAAAGGCTTTGGAGAAACTATCAACGGCCTGGTAGCCAACTTCAAGCCCGATCTCGCTGGCTGTATCTTCGGTGTTCAATAACAATTCTTTGGCTTTTGCCATGCGGGCATCCAGCTGGAACGTAAACCAGGTTTTTCCCACGGTCTTTAGAAAGCCTTTTGATAACCGGGTTGCACTCATGCCGGCGATGGTGGCCAGTTGCGCCAGTGTATAGGTTTTATGTAAATTTTCGATCAACAATTGCCGGATCCCTTCAATTTTAACAATGTCGATCTTTCTGATCGTGGCATTCGCCTGTTTTCGGGGCACCCTGTTCTTTTCAAAACTGGAAACCAGGATGGTGAGCAGTTTGGCATCGAGAAAGAGTTTCAGCAGCTTGTCGCTATAATTATGTTGTAAAACTTCTTTGACGCTTACAATCAGTTCGCGGGGAGCAACGGGATTGATGGTATATAAGATACCCGGCTGCCGGTTCTTTATTTTTTGCTGCATTTCGGCGATCTCCGGGAAATAACGGGTAAAGGAATCCAGGTAATCGATATTCATCCTGATCGAAAACAATTTATAGTTTTGATTCTTTTGAAATGACAGCGTCCCTTTTAAGCAGGGTATATACATTAAGTTGTAAGCGTTTTTAGAAAAGTGCAAATTGCCTATGCCATCCAAATGAAAATCGAGTGGTGTATCGAGATTGAAAAATAATTCAAGGATCTCTTTATCGGAAAACAGTTCCAGGCGGTTTGTTTCATTGATAAAATAACAGTGATATCGAATGGAAAAAGTGGGAGTGTCAATATGTTGAAAGAGCATGAAGCCGAATGGTCCGGTGGCCACTTCGCGGTTGGCCTCCTGTATGGCATGCGGCTTTAGCTTTTCCGGCACACGATCGGAAAAATGTATGGTATGGGCTGGCGCGAGAAAATTGAGTTTCATCTCCGCTACTCTTTCAGGTAAGGTTAATAGATGCTACAAAGTTAACAAGCCTTCCAATACCCAAACGACATTTGCGCCAAAAAATGTTTTTGCCAAAAAAGCGAAAATTTTGCATTTTGTTTCGCCCTTATGTATAGTGGGAATAATTTCATGCATATTACACGTTAGTGTTTAGTGATATGCAAAATTTCACTCGCCCCGTTTTGTAAAACAGGCGCCGTTACGTAATTTTATTAAGGGTATAATAGCTTCTTTGCGACTGGTAATGCCTTAAAATAGTTACCTAAAATTGACAATTTTATTTCAATGCATGTTACCCTCACAAGGCCCCGGGTGCTCGACATGGCTACTGATCTATGGAAAAGTTGGTGGCAGGGCGCCCCAGTCACCTATCCCAATTTCTTCATTGAATTGCATTACCTCGACTTCTTTATTCATTTGCTGAAGGAGATAAAAATAGATCCCGCGGCAGATGTTGTTCCCGTTATGCGCAGCCTGCTGGAGACGGCGCTTAATAGATCATGCAGACAAATTGAACAGCAAAGTAGCAAACCCCATTCCGATGGCGCTGCGATTAAAAAGGCCATGGGCGGGCGGCGACTGATCTTACGAAAACAGTGGGTGGCATATAACAGTCAAACCCAGGGCAAGCAGCATGCACTACCCAAAGAGTTGTGGGAAGATTACAATCACTGGTTGCTGGCGTTGACGATGTGGAATGGTTTTGTACGATCATTTGACGCAACCTTTACCGTTACCTTACCTGAAGATGCCTATGACCCCGAAGATGTTTTATTACAGGACGCCAACAAACCTTTATGGGGTATGTGGGGGGCATTTGAAGAACTGGGCCGGACGTTTATCAGCACCGCCAATAATCACCAATCGATCAGCATATTTCCGTTTGTGAGCTGGCAGAGGTATAAGGTGTCCTAAAGCCTTTTATTAAGATTACAGAAGAGAAAAAGATTTTCGTAACACACTTTAAATTTCTTGATAATTATCAATTTGTGTATTGTACATGTTATGCTTCTGGATTAATACTTTAACATGAATATTGTCTCCTTCATCATTGCTTCAACGATTTCATTGCAGTGACTTTACATTTTTATTGCAGTCACTATTCTCCCTTGTTTTCTTAACTAGTATAGTGTTTATTTTCAGCAGATTAACCTCCGAAATTGATAGTTACTGTTAGGAACTATCAATTTTCTATTAAAAAGGAAGGTGTTATAAGTCAATAGAATATGTTAGTATAATATTAATGATGATTCAGGTTTAGTAGATATTTATTGCAGTAACTTCTCTTTTTTATTGCAGTAACCACATTTTTGACCTTTTATTATTAAAAAGAAGGAATGAATAAAAAAGTTACCCATTATTAAAATGAAAAATGATTAATAATCAATTAAGTATAAAAAAAGCTCTTAGTTTATACATGTAACTATTAACTTTCCTAAATTGCCATTGTATTTAAAGAAGAAAGCCGGTTTGCCCGGCTTTCTACTGACCATCATATCACCCAGCCGCTAAGCAAGTGAATGATGTCATAAGCGATCTTAAACAATAAGACCGCAGTTCCTAAAGCTCGTAGATACCATTCGGTAGCCACGGGCTTTTCTTTTAAGTACACAATTATCATTGTCATATACGCTGGGTTTAGTTTCCCCAGTATCTTTAATGTCGTGTTTGAACAAATATAGGGTTCTGAATGAATCATTAAGTAGCTTTTTATCAAACACGAAATTCACAACTACATATATCCATTAAACACTCAGGATGAACATCTGTCAAATACTTATTTATTAACAACTTTCTGTTCTATGCTTGAAACTCAAAAAAGGTCTACATCCTTTCTATAAATTTATTTTCAATTTTATACATCCATATCGTACCAACGCAATAGTTGTCCCATTACCATGTCTTCATTCAAGTTTTAATTTGAATAGACAAAATGATATTGTTATCCCTTTTCATTTCTGAAATGGAACAGCATTTTTGTTACATGCATTTCTCACACTACTAATTTTACAATAAGGAATGGCCTTCCCTTGAAGGTCCTTTGGATATGTTCTAATGGCAGCAAGCAATTACGTGTTGTAGCTCTTGGATAGGTTTTTTCTTATAGCTTACAATCGTATTAATACAAAGTTAAAGGAGATATGATCAAAACGCGCTGTATTGGAGATTATTGTAATATGAGGTGAGCCATATTTCTATTACATTCTCAACAAGCCAAAGGATAATCAATGTCGAAAAATTCATTATTATCATTCCTATTTTCTATATCCTCTGAGTCCAGATATTCAGTATGTAAGTTTGGATTGCAATTGAACTTTTCCATCATTGTTTCATTAATATAAAAAAAACGGGGCCGCTTGCGCGGCCCTGAGCGATCCTTTTATAAGGACAAATGAATATTTCGTGGTTTCCTGAATAAACCTGGAAACAATCGGCGAAAAGGCCCTTTGTTTTTTAAAGCTGGGTAAGAAAGAAACGATGGTTTTGTAATAACCTCATCGACAATAGTCAATTGGGCGACCGTCTTTGTTTGCTTGCTTAATATGGCAAGCCGTTCCTGATTAATGATAGTGGATAAGGGCCGCTTATGATCATTTATTTCCGCTTCCTGAAATCCCCTTCCATTTAAACCCTCGGTATTTAAGCACTCAGTACAAAAAAAGCCTCTTCGAAGAGAGGCTGCACTTTCGCCCCCCGGAATTATTTGCGCCCTGACTGGTGGCTTGCCGGTTTATAAATATATCCTGAGTTGGTTACTATTTTTTGGGGGTAACCATTTATGCTACTATTCCAGCTCAATATTCATTATCCCGCTGCCGATATAGTGAACCAGGAATTCAAAACATTTTATCGATTATTCACTATGAATCATCCGTAGCTCAGTATGCGATGTCAGTTGGCAACTTTTGTACGTTGGTATTCAACTTTGTCTCGTATGTTCTGCACGTGCGCGCCAATGTTGGGTCACTTTGCCTCATTGTTAACCAGGAATAACGTAAAGTTAGGTCTGGATGCGCCATCCTGAGATCATAATGCGCCAATGTTAGGTCTGGATGCGTCATCCTGAGGTCAAAATGCACCAATGTTGGATCAGGATACGGCATCCTTAGGTCAGGATACGGCATCCTAAGTCACCAACGCTGTAAAGTTAGTCGGAAACACTCCATAGTTAGTCTGAAACACTCCATAGTCAGTCTGAAACACTCCATAGTCAGTCAGAAACACTTCAAAGTTAGCAACTTCGGCTCCGCGCCCTCCGGAGAAGAGGAGCTACCGCGAAGAAGGAAAACGGCGCTGTGGTATCCTACAATTTTTTGCAACGCTGTGCCATTTTCATTAAATGATCAAACACCTTTTTTTTGGCGTCTTCGTCAATCTTGTAATACTTACTTTGCAGGTGATTATACGAAAACTCTAATTTTTTTTGAGTGGTAAAATGGGAGGATACAAACTTTAAAATTTCCGTCTGATTGCTATTGGTATAAATTCCTGCATCTTTAAAAAGTCGGGTTAAGAGTGCCAATGCAGGAACCGAAAGCGACGTATTGATTTTGAGGTCGTCCATCACCGTTTTGCTTTCTGGAAAATCGGCTTTCATTTCCCGGTAGGATATTTCCAGGGAAAGCCAATCCAGGATCATTTGTTTAACTGTGGGTTCAGCCATATTAAAGGAGGCGCCGCTTTTTTCGCTAAGCTGGCTCACCTGTTTCATAAACGATCTCAAAAGTTCGAGCCTGCATTCGTCCGATTCTTTGGCCTCCACTTCGGTGTTTATATTGTTACAGACTGCCCGCATAAATGTTAATTCATTGAAATTCCAGCAGATTAACAAGTCCGTTAGTGAAGCATATATCGATGGGGGCTTAGGCGTTGACATGTAGGATGAAATATTTTTTAGTAAATTTTTGAAATAGGCCATCTGCCTGTAGGTCACTTCAGATTCTTCATTTGAATGAAGCAAGCCTTTTATGGACTGTTCCAGCATATTTACCAGGGGACCGTTTATTTCAGTATCAGGCAGGGATTTGGTAATCATTTTAAATTGACGTTTCACCTCATGATCTTCCCTGAGCTTGATGGGAATTGGTAAGATCAGGTCTAAATTGAAATAGCGGGCAAAGGAATTTTTCAGAAATTCAATGATGTATTCCAGGTACCCAGCTACTTGCTGATAAAACTGTTTCTGATCACCAGTAATGGATTCGTGGTGCTGGTAGTCAAAAAGTAGGTTCAACAGCGTGGCAACAATGATTTGATGGCGCTCTATAAATAATTCAGTTTCTTTTTCGGTTTTATTATAGAGTGTGTCCCGCAGCAATTGCCTTCGAAGGGATTCTTTCAGTTCTACTGAAGTGGCCAGATAGGTATTAACCTGTTCTGGCGACGCCTGCAATAATGAAGTAGGATGAAGCGTCGAATGAACCAATTGATCCCAGCTTTCAATTGAATGTTTTTCCATTGTCAGGGTTTGTAATCACGTGTTCGTTAATTAAGATGGGGCTAAAACGTTACAAACAGGAGGGATATCCGAAGTACAAAATTCGGAAAGCTGGTTCTAAACGGCAATACGTATTCCAACGTATTATCTACGTATTTTCTACGTATCTGATTCATTGTGGGCGTAGACTGAGAGGAAAAGAATACGTATGCGTTTTTGTTACATAATTTGCTTTAACGGGGATGCATATTTACGTAATAACGCCTAATAATAACTGTCTTGGTTTGTTCTGTTTTAGAATTTTTATTTTAGAATTATATTTATTTTTGATATTTTAAAAGTGTCTTTTTAAATTGTAGTGTAATTAATAGTAAGATTAATTTTGTTTTTGGCTGTATTTACCCTGAAAGTTTGGTCAATATAATAGCAACTCCTCATCATTTCTGATTAGTTAACCAATTGAAAAAATTGGGGGCTTCCTGACTTTTTAATTTTATGTAGCAATCGATTACTTTGAGAGACGTCATTCGAATCGGTCTACTTATGTTTCGATTTTAAGATATTAAAATATAAATGAATGATGACACAGGCAACCTTAGAAGACAAGGAAATTGTTATTGATATACTTGTTAATTCATTTCAGGATAATAAGAGTGTCAATTATATCATTAAACAGGACAAAAAAAGACTATTCCGTATCCGGAAATTGATGGAATATTCTTTTGATGTTTGCCTTTTATTTGGTTCTATTTTCCTTTCCGATGATAAGAAAGGGTGCGCTTTGGTGCTATTCCCACACAGAAAAAAAACATCGCTTAAAGCCATTATATTAGATGCCAAACTGGTTTTTTACTGTTGTGGAATTATGAATGTAAGTAAGGCCCTTAAGCGAGAATCAAAAATAAAGGCATTCCACCCAAAACACTCTTTTAAACATTTATGGTTTATTGGCGTACAGCCCGGTGAGCAAAATAAGGGCATAGGCTCTGCCATTTTAAAGCATGTTATTGAAGATCATTCTCCCGTTTATTTAGAAACTTCTACGTTAAAAAATCTTCCCTGGTACAAAAAATTTGGGTTTGAAATTTATAGCGAAATGAATCTAGGCTATACATTATACTTATTAAAAAAAGGTAAATAATGCTGGTGCCAGGAACACAAATGCATATTTTTACTTTCCTCTTTTTTTGTTTTGAATCAGTCTTGCTTTTTTATCTGGTTATCTATAAGTTATCAAGACCTGGAGACAAAACGACGATATTGAACATTACCTTAATCTTTTTACTAATTATTTTTAATCTGGCTAGTGGTTTGCTTCCGGATCCTAATTTAATGGGATCATTCTTTGTACAGGAGTCAATTGCCTACGCTTCCGGTTTTATTGCCCCAACTTATTTTCCCTACTACGTATATAAAGCATTTGATTTAAAGAAAATGAGGTTTCATGCTTTCAGAGGCGTTTATATCTTTTTAATAATACCTTATATCCTTTTTGTTATTGTACTTGGTGTTACAAATGATTTAAATGCGGCCAACTACGTTTTGATAATCCCGGTATTTTATGCACCATGGGTAAATATTTCTTTATATAAAGCTGTTAAGTTTAAGTACCAGAATAATTTTAGCAAGAAAGAATCAAGAGAGGAAATTGCCGTTATGTTCCTAAGCATAACGCCATGGGTTGCAGAACCAGCAATAGTCTTGTTAAGCCTGGGTCAGGTTGTTGAAGCAACAATGACGAATTTAGGATTCTTATTACTTTTTTCATTCCATGTTAAAAGACATGTAAAAGCCTTTAGGACCGATCATCAAAGACTAATCGATTCAGAGCAACAATTATTAAACTGGAATGCTAATCTTCAGATAGAGGTTGAAAAAAGGACACATGAAATAAAATTGATTAGTGATCAGCGGGCGAATGCGTTTGTGAATCTCGCTCATGAGATTAAAACCCCATTGACATTAATGAAAAACTACTTTGAAGAATATAGCTCAAAAAATGAAGGATCAGAGGAGATGTCGATTGTAAAAAATAGCATCAATAAACTTTCATCGGATGTACTCAATTTGTTTGACATAGAAAAATTCAATAAGGGACTGAATGTTTATAATCATAATACAGTTTCCAATTTTAGTGAAATATTAAAAAGTAGCTTACTATTATTTGAGCAGTATGCTAAACAGCGACAACTGGATTTACAATACAAAGTAGATGAAGATATTTATATAAAAGCTGATCCCATGGCATTGTATAGGATCATTAATAATGTTACTGAAAATGCAATAAAGTTCACTAATGAAAATGGAGAAATTTCTGTCTCTCTCCAACGCTTAAATGACAAGGTGCTATTTTGCGTAAAGGATTCCGGAATAGGTATCCCGGTTGAGCAATTAAAGAAAATATTTCAACCATATTATACAATTTCGAGTCATAAAAGTAATAGGCAGGGGATGGGGTTAGGGTTGTCAATAGTAAAAAATGTAATTGAAGAATTAGGTGGTACAATTGAAATTGTAAGCGTTCCAGCAATTTCCCAGGGAACAGAAATTAGAATTATATTGAATCAATGCTTGTCAGGAAATGAAACTCCGCTTACTTGTGAGATGGATGGTATTAACCAGGTTGTGATTAAGAATGCCGTTAATGATAAGATTATTAATGATGAATTGCCAACCATAATGATTATAGAAGATAACCTGGATATGCTAAGTTATCTATTGTCAAAGGTCAGTGCCAGGAATTACAATGTATTAGTGGCCGTAAACGGAAGCGAAGCAATAAAGAAATTAAAGGCTAATACATTGATGCCTGAATTATTTATTTGTGATGTTATGATGGATACAATGGATGGGTATCAGTTTAGAGAAATCATTTCAAAGGACGCGAAGTATAATCATATACCATTTATATTTTTATCTGCAAAATCAGAAAAGGCTGATAAGGTGAAAGGCTTAAAGCTAGGTGCCATAGACTTTATCATGAAACCATTTTCGATTAACGAATTGATGCAAAAAATTGAATCAATTGTAAATCTTGCCGGCAATAAAAAGGAGCTATTCTTAAATAGCATCCTAAAGAGCAGCGTTGAAATAAAACCATCTTCAGAAGAACGATTTAATTTTAATTGCATGCAGTTTGGATTAACCCAGCGGGAAATCGAAATAGTAAAGTACATCGAGGAGGGCTGTTCTTATAAAGAAACAGGAACTAATTTATTTATTTCTTATCGGACGGTAGAGAAGCATATACAACGTATTTTCAAAAAGGTTGAGGTTGGTAATAAGGTTGAACTGCTGAAGAAGTTAAATTATTAAGTAAGCATTCGACTGTCGACAATTCCAAGATAAAAATCAACTCGCCAAGCGTGGATAGCGGGCGGCCCGGCTGGTCGCTTTCTTCCTTCAAAGAACGTCTACTCGCAATCTGTCTATCACACTTATCACTGATGGGAATGCAAATATAAAAGCTCTCAAATCCCTTTCAAATATGGCGCCTGCAGAATGCTTACTCTTCTTCATCTTTACCGCCTTTTATATCTATTTTAAAAATTCTTCTCGCTCATAATCAATTAGTTAAGTGGGCTAGTACTAGGCTAGTAAGTTCTGCCCGGTTATTTGTTAATGTATGTTTGCATTGTCAATCGGCACGAAAAAAATAAAACGAAATGTTATGCTGGAAAAGATATTCTCGGAGCAATGCTGGACAGCAATCGTGATTGTGAGTGCAATATCCTATTTCATTTTGTTTGCTATCCTGATCATAAGCTGCGGCAAACAAAATACCAACAACCCGTAAAAGAACCTTGTCGCAGCTGAAGCATACATGATGCCGATTTTGCATTTAAAAGAGTTTGTTGAATTAAACAGTGATGTATAACAGTTCAACTGTGTGCTAAAAAATACAGACGTTGTTCGTTGTTATTGATGTTTTCAAAACGACAGGCAGATTGTAACAGGCGCCCGTAACAAAACTGCCCTCCGCTTATCGGAAACCGGGAAACATACATGGTAACGAAAGGTACAGAAAGTAACAGGTACGAAGGATCCAGCAGTTGGCTGGTTATACACACAGTTCTTGTTCAACTGCCCACGACGGTGGGGTCTTATTGGCCAATAAACCTGGTTTTAGGTACTGTTTTGTAGCGGGTATTTTAATTTTTAAACTTTAAATTTTAGTAAAATGGAAGACATAATATTAAGCATTTACAAGAACCTGCGCGATAGCGACACCATAACCCAGGGTTATCGCGTAGTGGAAAAGATGGAAGATAATACATTCTTTCCCGATCTGCCTCCTGCGCTGGCTGCAGCAAAAAAATTGTTGCCAGAATTGCAATCGGCGGTAAGTGATGCCAAAGGCCGCGACGTTGAAGCTGTTTGTTTGAAGAACGACAAAAAAGCGGAACTGGTATCATTATTAACCGAGGTGGCTGAATATGTGAGCAGCAAGAGTAAAGGAAACCGGCTGATGTTGTTAAGCAGCGGGTTTCCGATCTCTGGTGCAAGGAGCACGCAGATAGACCAGGTGATTCAACAATTTGAAGTGGAGATAGGCGCCCCCGGCGAGGCTACCACAAAGATAAAACGGTTACGGGGTGCAAGGGTATATATGCATCAGTACACCAACGAGCCGCCTACTTCAGAAACAGTATGGCACAGTGAAATAAGCAAGCATCCGTATTACACGTATAGCGGGCTTAATTCTATGGAAAAATACTGGTTCCGGGTTGTAGTCATAAACCATGAAGGAGAAACGATAGCTTCTCCGGTTCTTACACGGGTTATTCAGTAAACCGGTTGTATAACGTTTAGTCATTCATTAAAAGGTCCTCTGGTCCCGTCCCGATCATTATCGGGGCGGGAGGGGGCCTTTGGTTTGCCTCGTGCTTGTAGGATTTCCGGATTAACGGGAAATTAAATACTTGAGAGGCTGGGTTCTATATATCGCAGACAGTTACAAACATAAAAATGCCCTCTAACTATCAACCTGTGATTCGGTTAGAAGGCTTTTATTGGAGAGCCTTAAGCTATCCCGTTATAATGGACCGGGGAATTATCACATTAGCTAATTACGAATTCTGAGAGCATAAATTTAAAAAAGATCCATTTTCACAGCCGACAACAAACGGATAATTCCCTTGATTTCAGTCAATAATATATTAAAAGGCATTGCGTTTAGATTACGCAAATAAGTGTTGCGGCCAGATATATGTTAATATTCAATGCTTGATTTAAATGAATTAATGTCCTATTTTGCTAAAACCTTACAACATTACGTACATATGATATTTTATTTACTTTAAATTGCATGCATTAGCTCATCCACGTCTTTTCCATAACTCCTTATCGGTTAATTATAATTTAGTAGCGCGCTGTGTTAGGTTGCAGCGAAATCAGTTTGTTTGCTCTGACCGTTAGCATTCATTAAGTAGGCACCGGTAGCCCGGGAGAAGAAGAAGGTATTTCGCTGAACACTTTTCAAGCGCTTTTTATTCGTTGTTATTATATTCATTGCGAACATGAAAGAACAGCTTGACAGTGCAACTTTACGGGCTTTTACGGGCGGCGAAGAGAGCGGATTTAATAAGGTCTTCGAAATTTTTTATCCCGAGATCTGCCGTTTCACCCATAAACTGATTTCCAATAGGGAAGAGGCACAGGACATTACAGCCGAAACGTTTGTCAAGCTATTCAGGCTGCACGACCGGTTTGCCACCGAAGCCAACATAAAAGCCTTCTTATATATTACCGCCCGGAATAACTCACTCAATTACCTCAATTACGCCCACACCCGAAAAACAGATTATAAAGACTTCTCCGAGTCCATCACAGAACAACTCCTGGTCGACATCAACGACAACCCCTCACAACGCGCCATGTTAGAAGTAGGCTTGTTAAAAGAGATCTACCAGGCCATAGAAGAATTAAGTGACAGAAGCCAGCAGGTGATCAAGATGATCTACTTTCAGGGCCTGGACACCGACGCTATTGCCAATCAGCTCTCAATCTCCAGGGATACGGTTCGCAGTCAGAAGCGACATGCCCTTAAATTGTTGCGACTGCGGTTTGCAGATAACCCCATGGCCCTGGCATTATTATGCACGCTCAGCATGGCGGAATATGGCACTTTTTGGGATGGCAGCCATGTATTTGCATAAAAAGAAAAAATAAATCTCAAAAAAGCTTGCACGCTTTAAACACTTACCTGTTTTTACCTACAGAGCGATTTGATAACAAATAAATAACCTCATCTTAATGCACCGGTGAAATTCATATCCTGCGAAACCAGGCAGGGTAGCGATGCACCATATATTAATATGCCATGCCAACCTTCCAGGAAATAGAACATATACGTGTGTTGATTGCAAAGTATCTGACCAATGAATTAAGTGAAGCCGAAGATATCAGCTTACAGCAATGGATCAATGACTCAGCAGCTAATAAAGCGATGTTTGACTCATTGACAAATAGCGACCTGTGGTTACAACAATTGCATGAATGGGTTGTGGACGAAGAGAACAAAGAAGCGGTATGGCAAAGTATACAAAACAAACGACAACCCCGACCCGGAGGAAGTGCATTTAATTTATTTCGGGTAAGCATAGCAGCAGCCATATTGGTAGCAATAGGTATAATCATTTTTTGGGTACAGACCCGAAAAGAGACAAAGCCAGCCATCGTGCAGGAAACAAAGCCCACGAATCATGACGTGGCGCCAGGCGGATTCAAAGCCAGGTTAACATTAGCGGACGGTCGAACTTTGATATTAGATAGTGCCGGTATTGGAAAACTGACGGAGCAGGGGAGTATGGCCGTTATGAACAAAGATGGACAACTGGCATATCAGCCCACAACCGGAAAGTCAACAACAATCATTTATAACACCTTAAGTACCGACAAGGGCGAGATCTATTCGCTGCGTCTGTCAGATGGCAGCCGCGTGTGGTTGAATTCAGCATCATCGATCAGGTATCCGGTTTCATTTTCAGGCAATGACAGGCCCGTAGAAATAACCGGAGAGGCCTATTTTGAAATAACACACGATGCAACAATGCCATTCAAAGTACTGGCAGGAGGCATGGAGACAGAAGTATTAGGGACTCGCTTTAATATCAATTCATATAAGGATGAGGCAATGATCCGGACGACGTTGCTGGAGGGGAAGGTGAGAGCCACGAAACGTGAAACCAGCAAAGAAAACTCGGTCATCCTGAAACCTGGACAGCAAGCGCAGCTATCGACAGGTGGTAAAGCGATAACCGTTACGAGTGATGTGGATATGGAAGAAGTGTTGGCCTGGAAGGATGGGAAGTTTGTGTTTAACGATGTGGCCATAGAAGAGGTGATGCGCCAACTGGAGCGCTGGTATGATGTGGAGATCATTTACGGGGAGAATATGAAGAACAAGACATTTCATATAAACGGACAAATATCGAGGTATAGCAATGCATCCAAAACGTTGGAAATGCTGGAGGCCACAGGCTGGCTGCACTTTAAAATAGTGGGAAAGAAAATAACCGTGTGGCATTGACAAACAATGAGAAACACTGATCAGTAGCATATACATCCAATCCTTCAAAAAATCGACTGCTTTTTACACGAATGCTGCCCATCAAAGACCAATTAACCAGAACCTCCTACAAAATGATTAACAAAAAACCGGTAGCGATTACGGCACTACCGGCGGCGAAAGGTTAATCGAACACAATTGGCATCGTATTAAATCACCTAACACGACAAAGCTATGCAAGAATTGCGGCATGGCAAAGTTTCCGTCATGGGCGGAACTGAACCAAAACTAAATCTGCTTAACGCAGCACAAATTTTCAGGATTGTGAAACTCTGCACATTCATATTACTGGCGGGCTGCATGCACGCATATGCCACAGGCTATGGGCAGAAGATTACCCTGTCTGAAAAGGATGTGCCATTGACCAAGGTATTCAAGGAAATCAAGAAGCAAACGGGATATCAGTTTTTGTATATCTCCGAGCAATTGCAACAGGCGAATAAAGTGACGATAGCGATAAAAGATGCCAGCCTGGAAGAAGTGCTGGAATATTGTTTTAGGGAGCAGCCGTTGGGCTTTGAGATAAAAGATAAGACGGTTATTGTGAGGCCTAAAGCACGTTTAATATCTTCATTACAGCAGGGTGTAACACCGCGAGCTCTTATAGAGGTGAGGGGAGTTATAACTGATGAGAACGGGGCGCCGGCGCAAGGGGTGAATGTGATGGTTCGTGGTACAAACAAGGCAACTACGACAAATCTGAGAGGGGAGTTTGTCCTTAGTGGTGTTGATGAGAATGCAGTATTGTTGGTTAGTTCAGTTGGCTATGACAGGCAGGAGATTTGGGTTAAAAATAAAGCTATTATAAATACTCAATTAAGGGTGGCAGTGGGGAATTTGGATGAGTTGCAGGTGATTGCGTATGGGAAGACTACCAAACGCTTTAGCACTGGTAACATTGCCACTGTTAAAGCGTCGGATATTGAAAAGCAGCCTGTAAATAATCCTCTGCTAGCCTTACAGGGCCGTGTGCCCGGGCTATTTATTACACAAGCCACCGGAGTGCCTGGAAGTGGTGTGACAGTCCGTATACAAGGACAAAATAGTATTACTAAAGGTAATGATCCTTTATATGTTATAGACGGAATACCTTACATATCGCAACTTTTATCAAGATTAAATGGAATTTTTCGCAATTCCGGTAGCCCTGATGGTGGAAATGGAAATCCGATGAGCTACATTAATCCCGCCGATATAGAAAGTATTGATATTTTAAAAGATGCCGATGCAACTGCTATTTATGGTTCAAGAGCTGCTAATGGGGCGATATTAATTACTACAAAAAAGGGCAAGGCAGGGCAAACAAAAGCAGACATTAATATGCAAACTGGCTGGGGAAAAGTAGCCAAGAGAATGGATTTATTAAACCTTGAACAATATTTAGAAATGAGGCACGAGGCTTTGGCAAATGATGGAGCTCCTCCAAGCATTTCAAATGGCGATTATGATCTCTTATTGTGGGACTCTACTCGATCTACCGATTGGCAGAAAACATTAATTGGAGGCACAGCAAAATATACAGATATACAAATAAATACTTCTGGCGGAAATACGTCAACTCAATTTTTAATTGGCGCAGGGTATCACAAAGAAACGACGGTGTTTCCTGGGAATTTATCGGATCAAAAAGGTTCTTTACATTTTACCATCACGAATAATTCTTCTAACCAAAAATTTCGAATACAATTGATGGGTAATTATTTGGCAGATTATAACAGACTAATATCATCAGACCCGACTTTGGATGCATTGATATTACCCCCCAATGCCCCAGCCCCCTATAATGCAGATGGAACGCTAAATTGGGCGCAAGATTCCCAGGGGAACTCTTCGTGGACTAATCCACTCTCTTATTTATATAACAAATATAAAAACAACACCACCAATTTAATAAATAATGTAAATATTAGTTATCGGATTTTGCCTGGTTTAGAGATTAAAAGCAGTTTGGGTTACACTAATCTCCGCTCAAATGAAATTACAATAAACCCCTTAACGTCTGTAAAGCCAGAACGGAGAGATAATAGTTCAAGGAGCGCTGTTTATGCAAATAGCTCAATAAACTCCTGGATAATAGAACCTCAAGCAAGTTACAAATGTAGTGTTGGAAAAGGAACGTTAGAATTGTTAGTGGGTACGTCGTTTCAACAAATTAATAAGAATTTTTTATACCAATTCGGCCTTGGTTTTAATAGTGATCTTGTTTTGGAGGATATCAAATCTGCTCCAACAGTCGTTGTTAGTTCAACAATATCTTCTATTTATAAATATAGTGCAGCATTTAGTCGCTTTTTCTATAATTGGCAAGATAAATACATAGTGAATGTTACTGCCCGGCGGGATGGCAGCAGTCGTTTTGGATCAAAAAATCAATTCCATAGTTTTGGGGCGGTTGGTGTAGGTTGGGTGTTTGCTAAGGAAAAAATTATCCAAACGAATTTTCCTTTTGTAAGCTTTGGCAAATTAAGGGGGAGTTTTGGTACTACCGGAAATGATCAGATTGGAGATTATCAGTTTCTAAATCTTTATAATCCAACTAGCGTAGGCAATCCTTATCAAGGAGCGAGCGGATTAGTACCAAACGGCCTACCTAATCCTTATTTACAATGGGAAGAAACTAAAAAATTACAGTTTGGATTGGATTTTGGTTTTTTTAATGATCGAATTTTATTTAACGTTACGTATGCACAAAATAGATCCTCGAATGAGCTATTGTCTTATTCATTACCTATTCTTACCGGCTTTTCATCGGTTATACGAAACTTTCCTGCTACTGTTCAGAATACAAGCTTAGAATTTTCTTTGAGTACAATTATCTTTAAAGCAAAGACCTTCAGTTGGTCGAGCAATATTAATTTAACGGTTCCCAAAAACAAACTGATAGCTTTTCCGAATTTGGCTACTTCAACTTCTGCTAATACTTTGGTTATTGGTCAGCCTATCACACTTGTTAAGGTTTTTCATCTATTAGGTGTAGATCCAGCAACCGGAAAATATCAATTTGCAGACAGTAAAGGCAATGCTACATTTACACCAAACAGTATAACTGATAAAACAGTATTTATTAATACTTCTCCTACTTACTATGGAGGCTTCCAAAATAGCATCCAATTCAAGGGGATTGAATTGGATGTGTTTTTTCAATTTGTAAAACAAAAAGGTAAAAATTATTCCTTGGGATATTATCCTGGTGATTATCTTAACGAACCTACGTCCGTATTAAATCGTTGGAAGAAACCAGGAGATATAGCAACTATACAACGATATAATACTAATTATAGCTTAAACTCGCAATTCAGCAACGCAAGTAATACTAGCGATGCTGCCTGGGCTGATGCCTCATACATTCGATTGAAAAACGTATCTCTATCATGGGTATTACCTGAAAGGATTAGAAGAAAAGCACACCTACAAGGCTGTAGATTATACTTTCAGGGACAGAACTTATTAACTTTCACGAACTATACAGGAATGGATCCAGAAACATTGAGTTTAAATTCATTGCCTCCTTTGCGTATGTTAACGTTTGGGGTTCAGGTTAGTTTATGATGAAATGAGTAGTATTTATAATTTGTAAAAATTAAGGAATATGCGATTAAAGTATAACATTAAAATAGCTGATTGTTATATTTTGTTAATTAATACACCTTGCTCGTTTTGTAGAGTTTTGATGTGTATGATTTGCATTATATTACTAGGCAGTTGTAAAAAGTTTATTGAAGTAGACGGGCCCGTCACAAGCACCAATGCACTGAATGTATATACTAATGATGCGACCGCAGCAGCAGTATTAACTGGTATTTACACAAAAATGAGTAATAGCTCTTTTTCCGATGACGGGATTACGTCTTTGTCTTTATTTCCAGGATTGTCTGCCGATGAACTAACATTACATGGTGCGGTAACTAATACAGCGTATTTAGGGTATTACAGGAATGCATTAACAAATTCAAATACATCTAATACGGATTATTGGAGAAATATTTATCCAATAATTTTTGTTGTAAATTCTGCTATTGAAGCCATTGCAAATTCCCCCAAATTAATGCCTGCCGTAAAACAACAGTTGATGGGCGAAGCAAAATTTATAAGAGCCTTTTGTAATTTCTATTTAGTAAATCTATATGGAGATGTACCTCTGGTTCTTAGTTCAGACTATATAGTGAATTCAGATTTATCTAGAACAACTCAAGTTGAAGTATACAGGCAAATTATTCAGGATTTGCAAGATGCACAAACTCTTTTAAATAGCAGCTATCTTAAATCGGATGCCTTTTCGCCATATCCGAATGGATCCATAGAGAAAACGAGACCAAATAAATGGGCGGCAACAGCATTGTTGGCAAGAGCATATTTGTACAATGGAGATTGGGCTAATGCAGAGATGCAAGCTACAGCAGTAATCACACAAAGCGCTTTGTATAGTTTGGATACTTTAAATGGTGTATTTCTTAAGAATAGCAAAGAGGCAATCTGGCAATTACAGCCTGTAAATGCAGGACAAAACACACAGAACGCTAGATTATTTATTATTCCTCCAAGTGGGCCAACAAGCAGCACAACAAATCCGGTTTACCTAAACAATAAATTGCTCAATAGTTTTGAAGTGGGGGATCAACGCAAGGTTAGGTGGGTTGATAGTGTTGCCGTTGGCACAACAATCTATTATTATCCGTATAAATACAAGGTTAATACATTGAACAAACCTCTTACAGAATATTTAATGGTGCTGCGTTTAAGCGAACTGTATTTAATAAGAGCCGAAGCAAGGGCTCAACGGAATCTTTTTGGTGAAGCGCAAGCCGATTTAAATAGCATAAGAACAAGAGCAGGTCTGCCCAATACTACAGCAGCAGATAAAGCATCTTTATTGACTTCTATCTTACATGAGCGACAAGTAGAATTATTTACAGAGTGGGGACATCGTTGGTTAGATTTAAAAAGAACCAATTCGGTTGATGCTGTTATGGGCGCAATAACATTATCCAAAGGAGGTACATGGAATACGAATTGGCAATGGTATCCAATTCCTTTATCTGAACTTACAATGGATCTTAAGTTAACACAAAATGACGGATATTGAAGAATTGTGGACAAAATGAATATACACTGTGAATATTTCGAAATGATGTGAACCACTGTTTCAAAGTGATGGTGAAACAGGAGTTGTAGATGAAATTATTTCTACCATATTGACAGAAGAAAGTCAAAAACAAGAACATGAAATACATAAACCAATTACTGCCACTGCTTATAATAGTAAGCATTCTTTCCTCTTGCGAGAAAGATGAAATAAAAACAACTCCCCTTACATCGCTTACGATTGTAAATGCCATAGTAAGTGGGAAAGCTGTAAAGCTGGGTAGCAACACTACAACTGTAAACAACAACGCCTCGGCTCAAATGGCATTGATAGCTGGGGAAAACAATTTATATGTTTGGCCTGTGGGTGATTCTTTAAAGCCTTACTATGCCAGCACCAAATTGTCTACAACCGACAGGGAAATATATTCACTGTTTCTATGCGGTGATACATTGACTCCGCAAGCAGTACTAGTGAAAGAATCCATTCCTTATCGCAATGATAGTACAGCGGGAATCCGCTTCATCAACCTTGCTCCTAATATGCCTAATTTAAATATTACTTTGGCAGTGACACCAGGTGTGAATGAAGTAGCCGGTTTGATATTCAAAAATTATACAGAGTTTAAAACATATGCTGGTCTTGCAGCCTCGACGTATACCTTTCAGGTAAGAGATGCTGGTAATCCCACAACAGTCTTGACTACCTTTTCACTCACTGCATCACAAATGCCAAGATTTGCAAATATCACATTAGTGATACGTCAAAGCGGCGCGAGCGGCGTTGGCGTATACAGGGTGAATAATGACAGGTGAATGTCCCGCTAAGACAATTGTTGGCCGGGCGATTACGGAAGCAGGCCTTAAAGTGGATGCGGAATAAGTTGGCATCGGTTTCCGAACACTTTTGGGATCAGTTGCATTTCTAACTATTCCATCGTTATCAATGTTTCAAAGAATGGACTATCACAGAGGGCGAAAAGGTATATCAGTAAATTTTGCGAAGTATGATTATTAACCCAATTGACTAATGGTATCAATTCCCGACGTTAGCCTCGTGATTACAATAAATTAATTTACTAAAATAGCAAATAAAAAGATGAAAAATTTAATGCTGCTATTTATAGTGGCGCCTTTATCTCTCATTGCCCAAGAAATGGGAATTCGATTTGAGCAAGGATTAAGTTGGCAGTTGGTAAAGGCAAAAGCAAAGGCAGAAAACAAGTATATATTTGTCGACTGTTACGCTACCTGGTGCGGCCCATGTAAGAGGATGGAAAATGAGGTTTATACTAAAGAAAGTGTTGGTAATTATCTTAATGGAAAATTTATTTCTATAAAAATACAAATGGATACAACTAACAAAGATGATGAGTTTGTGCAAAAATGGTATAATGACGCCCACTTTATAAAATCAACATATGAAATAACTGCATATCCAACTTTGCTTTTTTTTTCACCGGAGGGTAAAATCGTACACAAATATTTGGGTTACAGTGAAGCTGAGGATTTTATAATGCTTACAGCCAATGCGCTCAATCCAGACAAACAATATTATACTTTACTTGAAAAATATAAACAGGGTAGAAAGAACTATGCAGAAATGGTGTCTTTAGCAAAAATTGGTAAAGCGGTTGGTGAGAAAAATATGGCTGTCATTATAGCGCAAGATTATATGAATAATTATTTAGTAAAGTTAGAAAAGAAAGACCTTTATTCAAGGGAGAATATTGAGTTCATTGCTTCCTTTATTCAAAGTTCAAAAGAAAAGTGGTTCAATTTATTTTATCATAACCCAACCCAAGTCGACAAAGTAATGAATAAATCAGGCTTTTCACAGGGTGTTGTTGATTACATCATTGCAAAAGAAGATATAGATCCAAAATTATGGAAGTATGGTAATCCCATTACAAATAGGCCAGATTGGGGTAAAATCACTTCAACAATTTCTAAGAAATATAACGTTGAGTACGCTGAACGAACAGTTTTAAACGCAAAATTAAGATGGTATGATTACAAAAAAGATTGGCCGGAAGTTATCAAGTATAATATTAAAAAAATAGAAAAATATGGTTTAGATACAGCTGGGTGGGGAAAGGCATTCCTAAACAACACGATATATTATACAATATTCATGCACAGCAATAATAAGGTAGATATTAATAAAGGAATAAAATGGATGGAAATAATTATAAATGCTAGACCCAATAATCCACAATATCTGGATACATATGCAAATTTACTTTATAAAGTAGGGAGGGTTCAGGAAGCAATAGTTTGGGAGCAAAAAGCTGCAACGATTAGCCCAAGAGATGAGGAAATTCAGAACAATCTTGATAAAATGAAAAGAAATGAGCCAACATGGAGTGTGCCTGCGAGTGATGAAACGAAATAATAATCACGCAAGCTGTTAGTGCGATGGTGGAAGAATCACCGTGATGGTTGACAGACAAACATCACAAACTACTTACTGGTGCTGTGGACGAAAGGAAACGGTACTGAACGAGTAAGAAAAGGCGGAATAAATCCGTCATGTAAGAAATAGGGAACTGAACGAAAGTAAACCTCTTTAGTAAAATGCCGATAAGGAAGAGAAGTTGTCAAAACCGGAACTGACCATGGGGGCCGGGAGCAAAGCTTAGGAGCAGTAATCTGGAGTGGACTAGGCGGCAACCGTCATATAGGAGGCAGGAACCTATTTCAGGCGCATTAAAGGAAGCAGGGAACTTGCATACAACAGCGATTGAGGGAAAGCACAAGCGGACAACCCGTGAGGCGAATACCGAGCCGTATGCAGGGGCGGATCAAGCCGTAGTACCAATGAAGCCGTTGTAATAGTGGTGGAGGGAAGGGCGAAGGCAGTATAACTGATCGGGGTAGTTTTATTGTAAGCAACAACTGTAAAACGGATGATTGATTATTATGAAACAAAGACGCATCCAATTACCAGACTGATGGCGTGGCTGATCTATTCATTACTAAACCATATTTACCAATAAGAAGGAAAATATACTGGAAATGAGTTGTAAAAGTTCATTGTAACTCATCGCTTGTTGATGAGAAACATCCCCAAAAAGGCGAAAAGATATAGTAAGCTAAAAGGAAAAGTACAGTCCTTTGCTACGCAATTTACAAAAGATCACCTTGCGTCTTTTGAAAATAAAATTTCCGCGTCGGTTGTATTTTGCCTTTTTCCTGAACCAATCCATA
The DNA here is from genome assembly GCA_966212235.1 of uncultured Niastella sp. Lineage (GTDB taxonomy): Bacteria > Bacteroidota > Bacteroidia > Chitinophagales > Chitinophagaceae > Niastella. Next base: position 498,149 of record CBIHPP010000003.1, read on the forward strand.
TTTTTATTTAAAGAGCCAGCTTTAATTTATTACGGAAGCGATTGGTTTGTAACGATGGGTAAGGCACCAAAAACCAAACCTGAGTAGGAAACAGGACGGGACTAAATATGCACTAGCAATTAATGCGTAATATTTACAGAGAATATTTAACATTGTTGTTTATATGAAAGATTTTTTAAGTAAGTATGTTTTAGGTTACATGTCCATGCTTTTTGTCAGGAGAATAAAGGTATCTGGTTGTCATGATATTTGTTTTAAAGATTTGCAGAATAAGGCGCGTTTTAATTCTCTTGAACTAAATGTATTTTTTTGGACGCAAGGAGGATTTGTACCGTCGAATGATGTATTGATAATTTACAAAGAATTGGCAACTCGTATTTTGAAAGGAACAGGAGGTGCTTATCAACGGGTAAATAAAATTACTGCAGCTGTTCTGGTCGAAAGAATCAAATTGATTGATGATGCTTTATATTGGGATTGTAGATTTAAAAATCTGGGATAAATAGAATCAGGCTGCGCATGTGAGCCACACTTGTGTAACCAAATCAAAGTAAATTATGCAGGAGTCTAATCTATTGAAATATTTAATTCTCATCAGCACTATATATATAATCTGTACAAGGGTTCAAAATATTTAAATAAGCCCGGCCGAAATTGGCTGACACCTATGATTAGCCGAGTGATTTGCTATCATAGATGATAAGCATATGCGCTATCGCATTTGGGATAAGGCATATGCTTTTACTCAAATTATGCTTTTCATAATACAAATCTTTTTCAGGTAAATAACTAAAACGGTCTTTTTTATAATCGTCTTTTTTTGTATCTTATATAACTGAAAATATTCTTTTCTGTAATAACATATTGCGAGCATTCTTTTTAACTATTAATAAATTATGAAAAAATATTATCTAAATATTTTATTTTTCTTTTTTCATAGTTGGTGTTTCTGTCAAAAGCCCCCTATTGATACTAGTGTATTTGGAAAATGGCCTTCCGTTAGGGAACCGGCTATTAGCAATGATGGAAATTATGCTTTATATACTGTGGATAACAGGCCAATAGGGAGTCGAACTGTAATGGTAAACTGTATTAGAAATAACTGGAAAATAGAAATGCCCTACATTTCTAAGGCTGTAATTACACAGGATAGCAAGTTTGCACTATTATTCAAACCTAGCGACACCTTGATTATTGCTACGCTTGGTACTTCTTTTATTGAGTATATACCCCATGTTAAGTCTTATAAAATTCCCCAAAAAGGAACGGGTGAATGGCTTACTTATATGTTGAATCAGCCAGAAAGGGAACTGGTTGTAAACAATTTAAAAACACATGAAAAAAAAATAATTCCGTCAGTAGTTGATTATTTCTTAAGTGATGATGGTCGCACATTACTATTGAAAACAGAAACAGAAAAGGATAATGGCAAAATGCAATCTTTGCTCTGGATGGACCTTCCAGAAGGAAAGATGAATATAATTTGGCAGGGAACAAACCTGGGTAGCTTTGCCTTTGATTTGAGGAATAAACAGTTGGCGTTCTTAGTAGAGGACAAGGTAAATAATCAATCAATAACTTCATTATGGTATTATCGAATGGGAATAAATAAAGGAGTCCTATTAACTACTGATCGTGAAATAGATGATAAATTTAAAATTAGTAAAATTCAAGGTTTCAATAAGAACGGTAACAGGCTTTTTATTTTTTTAAAGGGTCGAGAATTGCGAAAACCTAATGAAGACGTAGTCAAAGTTGATGTTTGGAGTTATACTGATACAAAATTGCAATCAGAGCAATTGATGGACTTGGACCCAAAAAATATTTTTAATAAACTCTCCCAAAACTTCACCGCAATAGTTGACTTAAATAGTCATCGCATTATTCGGTTGGAACAGGAGAATGAACAAGTAATTTTCAATGAGCAAAATGATGATTTCGTATTAATCTCTCATTTGGAAGGCGATGCAGGCAGTGGGGAATGGAATTGGAACCCTGCTGCGCGGAAATCTTTTTACTTACTATCTACAAAGGACGGGGAAAGAAAGCTAATAAAAGGGGAAAGCCCTAAATTGTCAACGGGAGGAAAATATGTAATTTATTACTCTCGGAAATTAAAGAATTATTTTAGCTTGGCAACAACGTCTGGATTTGTGCGAAATATTACGGAGAGCATTCCAACAATCTGGACTTCCAATAATAATAATGATGATACTAGCCTTGTATCTTTTGTCCCCATAGGCATTGGGGGTTGGTTAAAGAATGATTCAGCGGTGTTAATCTATGATAGATATGATATCTGGCAAATTGACCCAACTGGCGTTCAACCACCAATTAACCTAACCAATGGTTTTGGTCACAGGAATGGTATAACTTTTAGGTTATGCATGACTTCTCCTGATAAAGTTATCGCTGATAGTGAAGTGCTCATATTAAGTGCGTTTAACAGGAAAACAAAAGAAAATGGATTTTATAGTAGAACTCTCCGAAAAAAGGGAGACCTAAAACTTTTGACTATGGGCCCCTATATTTATTTTGCTCCTGGAAATAACCCACGCCTTCCTGGTCTATTACCTCAAAAAGCTCGTGATACGGAAACATATTTGGTACAACGTATGAATGCGTCTGAATCACCTAATTACTTTTCAACCAGTGATTTTAAAATGTTCAACCAATTAAGCGATATTCATCCTGAAACTGAGTACAACTGGTTAACAACTGAATTAATAACATACAAGACACGGGATGGAAATACCTCCCAAGGCATTCTATATAAGCCAGAAGATTTTGATCATAGAAAAAGATATCCTGTAATATTTTGTTATTATGAAACCAAATCGGATCAGTTGAACTCGTACAAAGAGCCTGAACCTACTTACGGTGAAATTAATATTCCTTGGTTTGTTAGTAATGGGTATTTGGTATTTACACCAGACATTCATTTTAAGGTTGGTGCTTTGGGAGAAAGTGTTTTTAACTCTATTGTATCTGCTAGTAGTCATTTATCAAAAATGTCTTGGGTAGATAATAAGAAGTTAGGTATCCAAGGGCACAGTTTTGGAGGATTACAGACAAACTACCTTATTACACATACAAATATTTTTGCTGCAGCCGTTTCCGGGGCTGGTATTTCCAATTGTATTAGTGATTATGGGAGTTTAACAGGATCAGGTGATAGTCGGCAAGGAGGATACGAAATAGGACATGAGATAATGAGAGGAACTCTCTGGGAGCACTCAGATTGGTATATAAAAAATTCTCCAATATTTCTTGCAAATAAAGTAACTACTCCTCTTTTAATGATGCATAACAAGATGGATGGTCAAGTTCCTTTTACTCAGGGAGTAGAATTTTTTACAGCACTCCGCCGCCTTAGGAAGAGAGTATGGATGTTACAATATGATGAGGAAGGTCATATACTTACTACGGATAAAGCATCACGAGATTATAACCTCAGAATTACGCAGTTTTTTGATCATTATTTGAAAGGGGCCGCTCCGCCTCGGTGGATGACACAAGGGATACCTGCGGCTTTAAAAGGCATTGAGACTGGATATAAACTTGACCTGTCCGGAAAATGTGGCAAAGGTTGCGAAGTCTGCCTTAAATTAAATGAACAGTTTAATAAACATCCGGAGCTGACTAACAAACCTGTCAACCGGTGACATTTGAATCCGGAACAGTTCAGTAAAGCAATTAATACTGAAGGCTATCAATTTCAGTGAATGAAGTCTTCCTGGTTGTAAAAAAGGACACAACAACCTTTGTATGAAAAAAATGAATTACTTGAAGCGTCGATAAAGTTCCGCTGGCCGAACCAAAGGGCTGCCACCGGTAACCAACAGCACGGTAACTACGACTATTAAGTTGAAACCTAGTGGCTTTATTCCAAGGCTCAGGTGTAGAAAATTCATCTCGGAGGCATACGTCACGAATTCTAAGGAAGCGTACTATGCGTGGTTTCAAAAAAAGAGGGACCCAAAGGCGATGGTAAAACCATACGCTATCGGCTCGACCCTACCTTCAAAAAAGAAAGTGATTGAGTCCGCCGATTTGGGTACGAGCAAAAATTAACATAAGTGCAACTGAAAATTAAATTCAACTATAAAATAAAGAATAAATAGTTTCCGTATCAAAGTAAAGAGTTGACCTTTTGGGTCAACTCTTTATAAAACGACTACCAGGTAATGAGAGAATGTTTACACTGGCAATAAGTGATTCTAATTGCTACTACTCAGCTATTGTATATGTTTGAACGCAAGTAGTTGTTAATGGCCCAGCATCAGTACAGTTTACCAGAACGCTTCCGACATCGGTTGTTTTTACTTTATTAGACTCAATAGAGCAAATGTCTTGGTTACTCGAGTCTTTGCACCATACTTTGAATCCGTTAAAATTACTTGCCTTAAATGCTAATGCGCCACCAACAACCGCTAAAAGAGTGATAGCAGTCAGCATAATTTTTGCTTTTTTCATAATAATTTTGCTTTTTTAATCAAAAAGCTAAACTTGAATTTTTACAATTTGCCTACTCTTTTTTAGTGGTTTTCGGCTTCCCCACATCGTCCAAATGAAAATCTGTCTGCATGCTGACAGGGTTTTAAGCATAGAATTCTCGTGCTTCATTCCAAATAGACGTTTGTGGACTTTGCTTGCAAGTTCAAAGCCCGCTGTATTGCGCAATCTCTTCTTACTCTTCAGCTATTTTTTTAATTTGTTTGGCATAAATTTTCCCAATAAAAGCTTCTCTTAACCGTTTATTTTTTCCATATATAGCTATGTAAGGCACTCCAGGAGCTTGAAAATAATCTGCAAAAAAATGTGAATAATCTAAGCCAGTTTTAATATTTGAATATTTTTTCAGATGGTAGTATTCATAGAAGCTTTTCATATCAGAAAAAGCTGTAGCTGTAAAAATGTAAAATTGTATATCCTTTAGTATTTCCATGTCTTCTATAATTTCTTTCATTTGAGAATGGGAATAAGGGCAGTGAGGTCCAAAGTAATATAAAACGATAGGTCTGTCTCCGGAAATACTGTTGGTGTTAAAATAAGTAGTGCTATCAGGAAGTAAAAGATTAAATGAAGGCAATGGCTTTCCCTCTAATCCTGTATTCTCAGGCTTCTTTCCAAAGCAACCAAACAAGCAAATCAATGTTATTAAGATCGCTATATTCTTCATTGTTAATAACTTTAGGTAATTGAAATGAATATTGTTTACCATTAAAGTAATGTGTCAGCTATAATACAGAGTTCTTCCTTTTGTATGCGAAAAATTGGATAATTGTCTAATCAAGAAAATGCCTATCAATGCCAGCACTATAAAGGCGCTATTTAAAATTATATGTTCCTTCCACGAAAGAACTTCTAATACACCTCCACAACTGCAAGGCAAACGGTCATTAGAGTTTAAAGTATAAAGAATGTAACCTGTAAATAAGAGCATTGACGCTAAAGCTGCATATAATCCTTTTAATCTCAAACGAGGAATGAATATTAGAATAACTACCATAAGTTCCGCAAGTGGTAACATCCAGGCTAGCCAGCTAGCCACAAGCTTCAACAAGGGTGAGGTGGCAATTTGTTCTTTAAAAACTCCGTATTCTATTATCTTACTGACGCCAGTATATAGAAAGAGGATTGCAAATAATATTACGATAATATCTAAAATGCTTTCTTTCTTCATTGTTTTCTATTATAATAATCTTGTAAATATTATGACGTTTTGTTGTATGATTATTTTGCTAATTCTACCTTTCCTTTATAAAATGTTTTTTCTTTGACTTCTTGTGCCGATGCAACTTTTACAATATATTCAATTAACAAAAAGGTAAAGGATATAAAAATAATGATGGGAAATAGCTGAAATCGTAATGCAATTGGTGACGCAAATACACTGAACCCAAAATTAATTAACCATAGGGTTGCTGTTAATAGTAAAGCTTTTGAAAATAAAAAGTTTTGTTTATGGCCTTTTAAAATAGTAAAGCAGGCTATGCTACATAAGTATATTATATTCAGTATGCCTGTTAGGATAGGGTAAAAGCTCAATACATTTACATTGAAATCTTTCAATCGTGTTGTTATTTTTTTGCTTTTATATTCAAACCAACTTTTGGCAATCGGATGGACACTATCCTTACCTGTACTGTATGTTTCCAAAAATTCAACTGGAGGAGCATAATATTTTAGGGCATTGGGTAATAAGTAATATTTAACAAATGTCAGTGGGTATTCTCGAATAAGGTAAGATCCATAATCGGCATACAGAGGGCCAAGCATAGCCCAACGTTTATGATTTTCTGCTAACGAATTCTTTGGAAATTGTTTGTTCATATAATGTTGCAAGGGAGAGTCGGGATCCCACATATAAACAGTACTTGCCATCATCGTTTCTTCAGGATGCTTTTGTATATCTCGCGTAGTATCAAAATAAGTTCGCACTGTTCTATCCAACTGCTTGAATCTGGTAGGAACGGGTTTGACATCTGAACTATCTATATAACGGTATGCATACAATGCGTTGTTAGCTATCTGCCAACCACTGAAAGGCGTAAACTGCCAAACGCCAGTCAGTTTTTGGTAATGATAGCCATTGTTGAGAATAAACAAGCCGATAAGTAACATTCCTAACACGTTGCTTGTCAGCTTTAGCTTTATATTTTGTTTGTTTAGTAACACAGCCAAGAGAGCAATTAGAGGATAAAATAAGGCGTTATACCTTACGGTAAACACAAGGAATAGTACAAACGCATGTCCGATCATTAGCAGAAATGATGGCCGGTGCATAATCCATAATAAAAAAGTAAACCACAACAAACTTAATGTAAGAAATAAGACATCACTGCTTATATAGTTGGCCAGATATAGGAATACTGGATTACAAACCAAAAAAGCTAATAGGAAAAACCGTACTGCTTTACCTGAATTATAAAAATAAAAAAGTGTGAATAAGAGAACTAGAATGCTTGCTTGCAATGTTAAATATTGAAACCCAACTAGAGCTGTATCGGACTTGGAGAATACACTAAATAGGCGTAAGAAATTAGAATATCCGACCGGGTACGTATTTATCGATAAATTGCGAGAAGCTGTTTCAAGGTACACATATGAATCCCCATTGATAAAACTCGCAAACGGGTAAAAATATTTAAACACTGTAAATTGTATTACAATAGCTATTGCAGCAGTATATAAGTGTATTCTATTGTTAAACAAAAAATCCTTAAAAGATAGAACTGGTTCTAACTCAACGGTTCTTTCAGTTTCTTTTTTGTTTGGTTTTGTTTCTGCAGCACCATTCTCTGCACTTGTATCATTTGATTTTCCATTGCTTTGATGATCGCCGTTATTATCGTCAGATTGCTGATTGTCTATTGCTTGTTGCCTATTACCCTTTGCCTTCTCCTCATGATACTCCTGCTCCGTATTAATTTCCCAAATATTCGCTTTACTGGTAATGCCTTCGCATATATTATCCACCGACACCATAGCAGTCAGCATACTATGATCACTGTTATTATACTTATGCATGCCGTTACGGCCTACCAGGAAGAGATTTTCAAATTGGTCGGTGTATTCTCTTATTTTGTCAAACTGGTTATACGTACCGAAATAAGCTGGGTATGTTTTTTCCATGCGTTGTACTGTACTGTCAAGTACATCTTCAACGTTGGCCAGTCCCATTTTTTCCAGTTCTTCAATAGCAGTGCGTTGAATGTCTGCATCAGTCAGGTTCCAAAAGGCATCTCCTTTGTTGCAGAAATATTCCATACCCAGCCACACGGTATCAGGGTCTTTAACCATATATGGACTCCAGTTGTTGAATATTTGAAGGCGTCCTACCTTTACATCCCTCTCCTGTATGTATATCCAGGTATCAGGAAGCGTCTTTTTATTGTCGGGTGGGGTTAGTTTTTTCAACAGTACACCGATGGTGATAAAATCACGGTATTGTAAACCCGCTGCAATTTCTTTTACATCTGCAGGTACCTGGCCATTCATTCCTGCAATCAATTCCTGCACTGGCATCGTACTAAAAAAGTAATCTCCTGTATATTCCGTCTGTTCTTGGGTGACATCGTTTTTGGTAATAACACCTGTTACCTGGTTGTCTGCAATGAGCACTTCTTGTACACTTTCATGCATAATGATCTTTCCACCCAGGACCTCAATTTTATGGGCTACTTCTTCCCAAAGTTGGCCTGGACCTAACGCCGGATACATAAATTGTTCTATCAAACTGGTTTCCGTATCCTTCTGCGCGATGTCATTTTTATTCTTCTTCTTGATAATCGTCTGTGCCGCATGTTGTATCGCTTTGCTGATAGAAACACCTTTGATACGTTGCGCACCCCATTCGGCAGAGATCTCGTTACAGGGCACGCCCCAAACTTTCTCTGTATAATCTTTGAAGAACAATAAATATAATTTTCGTCCAAACCGGTTGATTAAAAAATCTTCCAGGCTTTTTTCTGGTTTGCGTGGGAATAACTGGGCTTTTATATAGGAGCCCAGGATACCCAACGTTCTGATGGGGCCCAGTTTTTTTAAGGTGTCAAAGGAGAGCTGAATAGGGTAGGTAAAGAACTTACGTAAAAAGTAAATGCGGGATAGCCTTCTGCGTATGAGCATCATCTTACTTTTATCTTCAGCATCTACTTTTGGATGAATTTCGTCCTGTTTGATCGTTCTATGATTCCGCTGATAAGTAATAGTCGTATATATATCATCCGTTGGTTGTACGGGCATGATATTCATCCACCAGTTCATCACGCGGTCGCTTTTGGAAAAGAAACGGTGACCGCCTATATCCATTCTGTTGCCTTTATAGTTAATCGTTTTGGAAATGCCTCCGATGTCTCCGGACTTCTCCAGTATGATGGGCGTGATATCCGTCTTTTTCAGTAATTCGTATGCTGCGGTGAGCCCTGCGGGCCCGGCACCTATGATGATCGCTGTTTTAGGCATAGAATCAGTTTTTTTATGGCAAAGCAATATTCAAAGGGGCATGTTGTCCCTTTCGTCTCGCGTTCTTAATATGATCTGGCTGTTTGTTTGCGTTTTACCGGTTGTAAGTGCCGGCCTTCCGATTTCAATAGCAAGGTAGAACCTAAAAAGTATCACATTTGCAACATGTAGTATCCACATTGCAACTTGTAGTATCCAATTTGCAACATATGGCAGACTACCATAAATATTAACGGGTGAAAGTGCAAGAGTAAGAGAATATTAGCTACATTGTAGTCCTCCAACCATGCAGGCCCATTAGATGCGCTCTGTGAAGCCGTTCCCGCCTGGAAATAGATCTCACATCTTAACTTCATAATTTAATTATCATGCGACTAAGCTCATTGCTTGCGTTTTTTTCCTTGTTCTTACAATTTACTACTATAGCCCAACCGGGATGGAAGATGGCAACCATTCCTGTGCAATCAAGGTGGGCTAAAGATGTTACGCCCACAAATGCCTGGACGGAATATCCCCGGCCGCAACTGGTTCGTGCCAGCTGGCAAAACCTGAATGGTTTGTGGCAATACGCGATCACCCCGAAAGATGCGGCGACTCCTTCTTCTTTTGAAGGCAATATCCTCGTGCCCTTCGCCATTGAATCGGCGTTATCAGGGGTAAAAAAAATGGTGCAGCCTGATCAAAACCTCTGGTATAAAAGAATGATCACCAAACCTGCTTTAAAAAAAGGGGAGAAGTTGTTACTCCATTTTGGTGCGGTTGACTGGCAGGCGACCGTATTCGTCAATCAAAAGAAGGTTGGCTTTCATTCGGGCGGCTATCAGAATTTTACCATTGATATCACCAGCGCTTTAAATAAAAATGAGAATGAATTGCTGGTTAAAGTATATGATCCCACCGACCAGGGACCTAACCCGCATGGCAAACAAGTGCTCAATCCTAAGGATATCTGGTATACACCGGTTACCGGCATCTGGCAAACCGTATGGCTCGAAAAACTGTCAGACATACATATAAATAATTTAAAATTGGTGCCGGACCTGGATAAAAATCTTTTACAGGTACAGGTGAATATTAATGGCGCCACTGATCTCAACAACTATACAATAGAGGCGCTGGCGACTGACCAGGGAAAAGAAGTGGCTAAGAAATCATTTGGACTGTTTTCTGCAACTTCGGCCAGTTCTTCCCTTACGATTGACAAAGCACACACCTGGAGTCCCAATGATCCTTTTCTGTACGATCTGCAGGTTAAGTTATTGTATAAAGGAAAACCGGTTGATGAAGTAAAAAGCTACTTCGGTATGCGCAAAGTGGAAATTAAAAAAGACGCTGAGGGGCATGACCGCATTTTCTTAAACAATCAATACATCTTTAACCTCGGTACACTCGATCAGGGTTTCTGGCCCGATGGCATTTATACAGCGCCAACAGACGAAGCCCTGGCCTTCGACATAAAAGCCATCAAGGCCATGGGTTTTAACACCATCCGCAAGCATATCAAAAGAGAACCCGATCGCTGGTATTACCATTGCGATAAGCTAGGCATGATCGTTTGGCAGGACATGATCAATCCGAGTTTTACCTTAAATGATGAGGCCAAAAAAGTTTTTGAAGCGGAATCAAAAGAGAATATCGAACAGTTATTCAACCATCCCTGCATCACCACCTGGGTGCTGTTCAATGAAAAATGGGGTCAATATGATCAGCAACGCTTAAGTGAGTGGATCAAAAAGCAGGACCCAACCCGGTTGCTCAATGGTCACTCCGGCGAAATATTATATGTGAACGAAAAACTGCGGAGCCCTTCCCCCAATGCCTGGGTCAGTAGTGATATCACCGATATCCATTCCTATCCCGATCCCATGAACGCACCTAAAATGGAAGGGAAAGCCAGGGTGCTGGGCGAATTTGGTGGCATTGGTTTGTTTATTCCCGATCACCAATGGAATGTAAACAGCGCCTGGGGTTATGTGAACGTAACGCCTTCTGCTTATAAAGGCAAGTACACCATTATGAACCAGCATGTAAAATTGCTGGAGAAAGAGGGCCTCACGGCTTCCATCTATACACAGCCATTCGATGTGGAAGGCGAACAAAACGGACTAATGACCTATGACCGGGAAGTGGTAAAAATTCCTTTCGCAGACTTACAAAAAATACATGGTTTGCTGGTACCCGTAACCGGAAAAATGCCGGAGGTGCAGGCGCAAAATGCGGAGATTGCTGATCCCGGTTTAAAGTATAGCGAATTGTTAGGAGCGTATATAGAAGGCAACCGCCAACCGGAGTTCCTTAAAAAATTATCCATGGCTGCACAACAGGTAGGCGATAAACCTGGCATCGCCCGCATTACCAATGACTACCTGGCTTCGCTTAAAAAACCATACAGCGCAGAAGACCTTACGTACGTGGTACAGGTGACCAGTAAGGTATCTGATCCCGGATTTGCCATCCTGAAAGAAAATTCGGTAGCCATCAATAATGCCCTGGGGCAACGACAGGCGGAAACTAAAATGATGAATATTATTTATACGGATGCCATAGCGCCGTCTGTAACCGGACAAAATCCAAACCCCAATTGGGCTTCCCTCTCTACCAAAGTGGCTCCTTATGGGTCCGTAGGGGAAGAAATTTTGCTTCGTGCAAAGGCGCTTCATTATTTCAATCAACATGACTGGAACAATTTTGTGGCTGCTGCAGATGAATACATCAGTAAGTACGGTCAATACATAAAACCAGAGGAACTAAATAAGTTTGCGTGGACCGTATTTGAAGGAGTAGGGGATAAGGACTTGCTTTCCAAAGCGGCTGGGTGGAGTAAATTATCCTTTAATAAGAATGAGAATCCGCAGTACATGGATACCTATGCCAACCTGTTGCATAAGATGGGTCGTTCTGATGAAGCTATCAAACTGGAAGAAAAAGCGGTCACCCTTTCCGGTGGTAATGATGAATTAAAACAGACGTTAGAAAAAATGAAACGAGGCGAACCGACGTGGAAATAAATAAGTAAATAAATAATCCCGCATAATCCGGTTCATAAACGGGACTATGCGGGATTGTTGTTTCTACTCCTTTCCGGTTTCAACAAATTGCCGGCTATGCCCTGATTAGAAAACCAGCGCGGACCGGACCTGAAAACCTTAATCAGGAAGTAGGTAAAAAATAAGTTTTCACCCGGTGACAGAGCTGGTGACGGATGAGAGCGTTCATCCTCAAAATTGGCAATTTAATCATGACACTCACTGACCCTCAGTTACTATATTTTAAAATTGCTTCACCAGTCTGTAGTCCGGGGTATATGATCTGTATTATTGCTATTTTTACTAGGCAACTTTATTCTGCCATTCTCCAGGAGTCATCTTATGAACCTTGCGAAACGGTCTGCAGAAATTATTAAACCTTGAATATCCACAGCGAGATGCAATTTGCTTTTTGGAAAGTCTTCCATCTTCGAGCATTTGTCCTGCCACTTCCATTCGTTTTTGTTTTTGATAGTCGCTGATCTTTATGCCATAGATCTCTCTAAAGCTTTTTTGAAGCAAATTGCGGTTGATGCCAGCTAAGGAAGTTAGATCTTCGGTGTCTTTTTTTTCCAACGGGTGCTCATCAATGTATTGTTTTACTGCAGAGATCGCAGTAAGCACATGCTTGCTGAATTGGGCGGTGTATTGCATGGCGGATAAAGTTTTGAATGAAGTATATAGGATCAATTGATGCAGGATCTGCGAGATCAATCGGTTTTAATTGTTTTTCTAATTTTTCTTTCCAACAGCAGACCTGCCATCGCAAGAAGGATAAAAATGCTATTGAATACTAGATGTCCCTGCCACGATAGTTCGGAGATAATCCCTCCACAACTACACGGTAATTCTTTATTGAAGGTCATAATGGCGCCGATGTACAGTGTGAATGCGATCATCAGTATAAGCGATGCATATAATCCTTTCAATCGCCAGCGCGGTATTATTAATAAGATAGTAACTAAAAATTCTGTCAGGGGCAATCCCCAGGCAATAACGAGGGCTATGGGTTGTAAGATGGGGGAGTCGGCTATCTGTTCTTTAAATACGCCATACTCCATCAGTTTGCTGATCCCTGTGTATAAGAAAAGTATGATAAAAAGAACGGAGATGATTTCTACTATGGTGGATTTCGATAACCAGGTGAATGAAAGTAGTCTCACCGATAACTTTCGATGTTGCATAACAGGACCTTCCATGGTGAAATGGTTTGATAAGTGTTTAATGGCTCTTGAACGAGCCGTCTCTGCTACAGTTAAAAAACTGCGGCGTACCGGCGGAAACCTTATTCCTCAAAGAATAAGAATGTTTGGGTTGACCTGTAAGGTGCACAGCATTAGCTTGACCTGTCAGGTGGACTTGTGCTCCTGACAGGTCGGCCATCGAAGGTCCACCTTACAGGTCTTCGTTACTTGAATTATGAATTTATGAAAATCATGTTGCTAAGAATGACTGTGTTTTGCTTTCTGCTTTCGCCTGTATTTGTTTTCGCTTACAGCTTACAGCTTTTTGCTTTCAGCTTGTTTGTATATGCAAGTTACACCGCCTGATTATAGATTTTTGCTTAATTGTTGTCTAGAATTGCAAGATTGTTGTCGATAACGCATGCTTGCGCGTTAGATCATTCAAGGCTCATCTGCCAATCCGTTGGCGTCATGTTAAACTCTTTCTTGAAGGCTGCTGCAAACGCGCTCTGCGACCTGTACAAACATTTGTAAGCAACTTGTTTTTTGGTGAGTCCGGCTTCCAGGAATTTTTTCGATGCTTCCAAACGCTGCCGCACATGGTATTCTTTGATGCCGGCTCCATACACATCTTTAAATGCTTTCTCTATGGAGTTGCGATTCGGCGTGCCGAGGTGATCGAATAGTTCGGTGGCTGTCTTGCATTGAAATGGATGGGCGTCTATGTGCTGCTTGATGGTTTCTATGGCACATAGTACATACCTGGAATAAGGTTTTCTGGTTTCTCTGAGCATGATCAGAAAAATTTTAAATGAATAATCAGGTATTAACTTCGGTCAGGATTTTCCAGCTAAGTAAAAATGCTGCAGGGTGTACGTGAAAAAATCATTCGGTGTTTCCAGTAACGCATTCACTGCGGATTCCTGGTTGTTCGATGCTTTAACCGTTATTGTATTCTGTTGTTTTCGAAAGTGCAACGAATAAAAGGAGGCGGGCGAGGTATGGATGGCACTGAATATAACGACTTTGCCTGTTCGATACAGCTCCATCAATCCCTCCGGTGTAATGGCGCCAATATGCCGCACCGTTGTAATGCCAAAGACCGTAATAAATTCATCGATGGTACTGGGGTTGTATTCCAGTTCAATAAAAAATCGTTTATCTACGGGCGCACCCGGCCAGTTACAGCTGACACTAATGGCATCATCTTCGTCCAAAACAATCTCTACATCATGCGGATTCGTATAAAATCCAAGGCGCTTGTCCAGAAAATCATATACTGCCCGGTTGATCGCTTTCATGATGCAGGTTTTAAAATGATGTAGTTTGATGCAAAGACCTGGATGCAAGTTACAATGGGTGGTTTTCATGTTTAGCACACGTTGTGTTCCTTTATGTCCGTTTTGTATTCCAAAATGGGTATAAAGTTGTCCATTCGGTGCCGAAAGGGGTTATAAACGTATCTTTATACCCACTTAGGAATAACCGGTTATATTGGTTACTATTGTATATTATTATATATGTGCACCGCTGAACTTTTTCCCACCTGATCCTATATTGCCAGGCCATAGTTATTGTACCCTAACTTCCTAAATTTTATCGGCGGTTCATGAATACACAGCTCGATAGTGAAACTTTACTGGCTTTTACGCAGGGAGACAAAAGCGCCTTTAGTACCGTTTATAACAGGTATTACGACGAAATACTGTACTTCACACATAAGCTCACATCAAGCAAAGAAGAAGCGGAGGATATTACCATTGAGATCTTCCTGAAGCTTTTTAGAATACACGATCGATTTACGAATGAACCCAACATAAAAGCCTTCCTGTATATTACCGCCCGCAATAGTTGTCTCAATTACCTTCGCATGGTGCGACAACGAAAAACGGACCGCAAAGATTTTTCCGATAGCGAGAGTGGCGCCAATGAAATAGAAGACCTGGAAAGCCAGCATGCCATTATTGAAAGTTTGCTGATCAAAGAAATTTATGGTGCTGTGGAAGACCTGCCCGAGCGATGCCGCAAGGTATTTAAAATGATCTATATCGAGGGACTCGAAGCAAACGTTATTGCACACCAGCTATCGATCACGACCGCCACCGTGCGCTCCCAAAAACGACATGCGCTTGATTTACTTCGTATACACTTTTCCGACAACCAGGTAGCCCTTGGTCTAATCCTTACATGGGGCCTGATAGAAACAGTCCATTCCTGAGCTCATCCCAATCTTTCGCCTGAACCTGAATATTTATTTTCAATACGCTTGCACGTTCCGCAGCCCCTGGGTGTTTTTATTAGTATGAAGTAATTGTTAAGCTTTCGATGGCCGACCTGTAAGGTGCATCATCGAATGTAGCATTAGCGGCAAGTGCAATTGCACCTGACAGGTCTTGCAAACTGTATTATTATGGCGAATTTTCAATTTTTAATAAATATAGAAGAGCTGATTGCAAAATACCTGCGCGGTGAATTAACCGAACAGGAGCATGCAGCGCTGCAGGAATGGATCGATGACTCGCCAGCCAATAAGGCGACATTTGACGAACTAACCAATCCCGATCGGTTGGGCGAGAAATTACGTGTATGGAAGGTAGGTAGCACCGGGAAAGAGCGGGGCTGGCGCAGGATAGAACAACGCCTGGAAGGCCAGCCGGTGCAGTTGTGGTTTCGCTTACAGTGGACAAAAATCGCCGCCACGCTGTTATTACTGATCCTGGGGATGGGGGTATGGTTTATGTTGCGGGAGGGGAAGCACAATAATGAGCCATTAGTGGCGCAGAAAACAATGGCGCCTGCCAATGATGTAACACCAGGTGGCTTTAAAGCAAAGCTCACCTTGAGCGATGGTTCTACGATTGTGCTGGATAGCGCCATCAACGGCAAACTCACGAAACAGGGAAATACATCAATACAGAATAAAGACGGGCAGTTAAAATATACACCTTCCAATGAGGGAAAAGCCGAAGAGTTGTATAATACGCTTACCACCTCAAATGGCCAGACTTATAAAGCTACGCTCAGCGATGGAAGCACAGTTTGGTTAAATGCAGCATCCTCTATTCGTTATCCTGTTTCCTTTACAGGCAACGAACGCAGGGTAGAAATTACTGGTGAAGTATACTTTGAGGTGGCACACTTAACCCCGCGAACTGGCACGGGATCACGTAAGGTCCCTTTTATTGTGAGTTTTGGCTCCCCTTTAGGGGCTGGGGGTGAGGTAAAGGTATTGGGAACCGTATTCAATGTCAATGCATACGATGAAGAAAAAAAGATTACGACTACGCTTCTGGAAGGTAGGGTGCAGTTGAGCAAGGGCGCGTTTACAAAAGAACTGGCGCCGGATCAACAGGCGGAATTACTGCCCTCTGGGGCAATACGGGTAAAGAAGGATGCGGACATTGAAAAAGCCGTGGGATGGAAGAATGGATTATTTGTTTTTAAAGGAGATGATGTGAAATTCCTGATGAACCAGTTAGCCCGGTGGTATAATGTCAATGTCGTGTACAAGGGAGTGATAAAGGATAAGTTTACCGGGATCATCAACCGGAATCTGCCGGTATCGGTGGTGCTGGATATGCTTCAAAGAAGCACTGCTCATTTTCAAATTGAAGGAAGAACCATCACGGTAACACCGTAAGAAAAAATACGGAGGGCTTCGGCCGTACGAATCGAATACTGTTAACCATTGAACCACCGCATGTTAACCTGTTGTCACTGATAGGCATAAAAAAGCCGGCGTCTGATACACACCGGCTTATAAAAGGGTTAACAAAAGCATTTAACACTCATTATTAAACCTTCAATACAAAGGTATGCCATTTAAAGCTTGCACAGCTTTGCTGTGCAGTCATGTAGTTAAACAAAACCTGGTAAATGAAAATTTCCGGTTCTCCCTTCGTATTATGAAGATCACTGCTTTCATATTACTCATATTCAGCCTGCACGTAAGTGGCAAAAACATTGCGCAGGAAAAGATTACGATCAAAGAAAAGAGTGCCAGCCTCTCTAAGATCTTAATAGAAGTTCAAAAGCAAACCGGTTACAGTTTTTTCCTTTCCGAAGAAACGATCAAAGATTCGAAACCCATAGATATTGATGTCAAAAATGCCACACTCAAACAGGTGCTGGATATCTGTTTTAAAAATCAACCGTTTGATTACTACATCAACCAAAATGCCATCACGATCATTGCTAAAAAAAAAGAAAGACAAATAAATGATGAATCTGTTGCGAAAAAGGACAGTACAATTAATATCACCGGAAGGGTGCTTGATAAAGATGGTTCTGCCCTTGAAGGGGCAACAGTGCAAGTAAGAGGAATTAATAAATCAACTATTACAAATTTCAAGGGCGAGTTTTTCCTGAAAGATATAAGTAACAATGCAGTTTTAATAATTACAAATATTGGTCATGAAACGGAATTCATACCTATCAGTGGCCGTAGCTCAATAAGTGTTTCGCTTAAAGTAAGAGTTGCCAGTATGGATGAAATTCAGGTTGTTGGATATGGTACGACTACCAGGCGGTTGAATACCGGAAACATTGCCTCCGTAAAATCCACCGACATTGAAAAACAACCTGTTAATAACCCTTTGCTGGCACTTGCTGGCAGAGTTCCTGGATTGGAAATAACTCAGGCTACGGGGTTTGCCGGGAGTGGTGTGAAGGTGCGCATACAAGGCGTGAATAGTATAGGGAATGGAAATGATCCCCTTTATGTGGTGGATGGAGTGCCTTATACTTCCCAATTAATGCCATCATCGAATGCTGCTTTTGGAACTTCAGGAGGCGTATATGAGCGTGGCGGTGGATATGGGAGTCCTTTAAATTTTATCAATCCTGCAGATATTGAATCAATCGAGGTGTTAAAGGATGCTGATGCTACTTCTATCTATGGATCACAGGCCGCAAATGGGGCCCTTCTTATTACTACCAAAAAAGGGAAAGCTGGTGAGCAAAAAATCCAGTTTAACCTCCAGCAAGGCTGGGGTAAGGTTACCCGAAAAATGGACTTGCTGGACAGAAGGCAATACCTTGACATGCGTTATGAAGCATTGAAAAACGATGGCATCTCTTTATCCTCTCTTGATCAAACAGTCAATTACGACCTGACTGTTTGGGATACGACACGATCAATAGATTGGCAAAAAAAATTAATTGGCAATACAGCGCATTATACTGACTTGCAGGCGTCAGTATCCGGCGGCACGTCGAACAGCTATTATTTGATTGGTACAGGTTATCATCGGGAAACTGTTGTAATACCAGGAGACTTCAACGATCAAAAAGCAACTATACACTTCCAGGCAGGCGGCAGCTCGTTGAATCAAAAATTCCACGTACGATTAACCGGTAATTATATGGTAGATGTGAATAAACTGCCAAGTACTGCAGCCTACGATCTAACCGAATCTGCCATATCTCTGGCACCGGTAGCTCCATCACCTTATAATGCTGATGGTACGATCAACTGGGCACCTAACCAGGCGGGCAAGCCAACATTTGATAACCCGTTGGCGCGGCTTCTTAATAAATACACAGGAAGCACCAATAATTTAATTGCGAACCTTTTGTTGAATTACCAGCTTACAAGAGGATTCAATATAAAAAGCAGCTTTGGCTATACAACCCTTCGTACTGATGAAATTGTTACATCGCCACTGGCAGCCAAATGGCCCGAAAGCAGAGCTACTTCTTCGAATCAAGCAATATATGGTGACAATAAACTCAGTACATGGGTCATAGAGCCACAGCTTTCCTATGAAAGAGCAATTGCAAAAGGGAAACTGGAAGCCTTGCTAGGCGCTACTATTCAACAAAGGGCCAGCAGTGCACAAAGGCTCGTGGGTACCGGGTATATCAGCGACGAATTCTTAGACGACATTCGTGCAGCCAGCTCCGTAACATCAGATCTTAATTTTAAATTTCTCTATAAATACACAGCAGTTTTTGGAAGGATCAACTATAACTGGCAGAATAAATATATTGTAAATCTCACAGCAAGGAGAGATGGCAGCTCAAGATTTGGGGAAAAAAATCAGTTTCACAATTTTGGAGCTGTAGGTAGCGCCTGGATATTTTCCGAGGAGAAATTTAAAAAACGCTTTTTGCCTTTCTTAAGTTTTGGAAAGCTCAAGGCAAGCTATGGCATCACAGGGAATGACCAGATAGGAGACTACAAGTTTTTAAGCACCTATTCTGCTATCACCGTTGCAAATCCTTACCAGGGGATTACTACACTTCAACCAAATGGTTTATCAAATCCTTATCTCGCTTGGGAAGAAACGAAAAAAATGAACCTGGGATTAGATCTTGGGTTTTTTAAGGATAGGGTATTGATCAATGCGAATTATTTCCGCAATCGCTCATCGAACCAGCTATTAGGGTATTCATTGGCTTCGACGACGGGCTTTGGCAGTATCACCCGGAATTTCCCTGCAATGGTGCAAAATACAGGGATCGAATTGTCCTTCAATACGACCAATATTGAAGGCAAGAAACTTAAGTGGTCAACGAATGCAAACATCACATTGCCGAATAACAAACTTATTTCTTTCCCTAACCTGGAGTCGTCAAGTTATGCAAGCAGACTTGTAATAGGAAAGCCTATTACAATTGAAAAGAAGTTTCATTTTGTAGGAGTTGATCCAACAACCGGGATATATTATTTTGATTCAAAGACAAATCCATTTAGTCCAAAGAGTCCTAATGATGCAACGGTGATCATTAACACATCATCTGAGTTTTATGGAGGTCTTCAAAATAATATCAGCTATAATGGCTTTGAGCTTGATTTCCTATTCCAGTTTGTAAAGCAAAAGGGACGTAATTATTCCTTTGGCTTTTATCCGGGAACACAAACGAGAAATCAACCTGCCTATGTTTTGGACAGATGGCAACAACCAGGCGATAATGCATCTTATCAAAAATTCAATTCCGATAATGGTCTTTCAGGTGCGTTTTTGAATGCAAACGAGTACAGCGATGCTGCTGTTGCTGATGCATCTTATATAAGGTTGAAGAATGTTTCCCTTTCTTACCGATTTCTGGAAAAATATTTAACCAAAATACATGTGCGTGGAATAAGGATTTATGCTCAGGGGCAAAACTTATGGACCATCACGAAATACAAAGGATTGGATCCCGAAACATTGAGCACATTCACCTTACCTCCATTGAGGGTTTTAACAGTGGGAGCGCAGATCACCTTGTAATGCAAAATGTAAATGAAAAATGCAAAATAAAGCAACATATATTTTAAGATCGATCTTCTGCACAGTGTTAACCGCGTTAATGTTTTTCAGTTGTAAAAAGCTGGTAGAAGTAAAACCACCCAGCACCAGCATTAATTCGGGAAATGTATTTGGAGGCGATGCGACAGCCATTGCTGCTATAACGAATATGTATACATCCATTAGCAGGGTACAATTGCCTGGCGGTGGTATTGCTTCCTTAAGCTTATTCCCTTCACTTTCTTCGGACGAGCTTTCCTTATATAACGGCGCTACAAATAATGCGGTAAACTATTATTACAAAAACGAGCTTTCCGATATCAATATCAGCAATCCTGATTTTTGGACCAGCTTTTACCATACAATTTACATAGCCAATACCGCTATCGAGGAACTGGGCAAATCAACCACATTAACTCTTGGAATTAAAACGCAATTGGAAGGTGAGGCAAAGTTCATGCGGGCATTCTGTTATTTCTACCTGGTGAATTTATACGGCGATGTTCCTTTGGCGCTTTCTACCGATTATGCTGTGAACAGTGCACTAACCCGTAAGCCCAAAGCAGATGTTTATAACCGAATCATTTCTGATTTAAAGGATGCGCAAAATTTATTAAGTGCCCAGTATTTGAATGCGAATCTTTTAAATTCAACAACGGACAGGGTTCGACCCACAAGATGGGCAGCAACAGCATTGCTCGCAAGAGCTTATTTGTACAATAGTCAATATATAAATGCAGAAAACGAAGCGACAATTTTAATAAATAACGCTTCGCTTTTCAATTTACCTTCTTTAAACTATGTATTTCTTAAGAACAGCAGTGAAGCCATCTGGCAACTACAGCCGGTAAATGCAGGATGGAATACAGAGGATGCAAAAATATTTATACTGCCAGCCAACGGGCCCGATGCTGGATTTTATTATTTCTATTTAAGTCCTCAAATGGTAAACAGTTTTGAAAACAATGATCAAAGAAAAACGTCCTGGACGAGGGCAGTTTCCGTTGGTGCAAATACTTACTACTATCCATACAAATATCAAAGTGCTACATATAACAACCCCGTTACAGAATATAAAATGGTGTTCAGATTGGCAGAACAATATTTGATAAGAGCAGAAGCAAAAGCGCAGCTAAATAAAATAGCAGAAGCAAAGGATGATCTAAATCTTATTCGCACAAGAGCGGGATTAGGCGGTACTACAGCAAGCGATAAACCCTCTTTGCTTGCTGCCATTCTTCGTGAAAGACATGTAGAATTATTTACGGAATGGAGCCATAGATGGTTTGATTTAAAAAGAACAAACAATGTGGATGCAGTAATGAGTGTCGTAACGCCTCAAAAAGGCGGAAGCTGGAATACAAATTGGCAATGGTATCCCATTACAAGGAATGAGCTTTTAGCAAATCCCAACCTTGAACAAAACGCAGGATATTAGAGGCGAGGTTTTAGTATCTGGGAACTAATGTTAACCAAAAAATGAGCCAACTGTTTGTAATAAGCGTTGGTACAAGAAGAACTAACTGCTAATTGTAATAATCATGTCTGCAGCATGATGTGCAATAAATCAGATTCATTGCCGTGGCAATGAACTATCAGAACTATCTATAATCTAAAACTCAAACAGATGAAAAAAATACTTGCAATTTTGGTTGTGGCTACCACATTTGTCGCCGCATGCAAAAAGGATAAAACACCGCCCACTGAATCTACAGTAACAACGGCGGCGCTAACAAACATTACTACGAACAGTGCGACTGCAGGAGGTACAATCACAAGCAATGGCGGTGCGGCTATTACCGCAAGTGGTATTGTATTAAGCAGAGGGCATTCCACACCTACACTGTCGGACACGGTTATGAGCGGAACCACTTCTACAGGCAGTTTTACAACAACCATAAATGGACTCGATTTTAATACTACCTATTACATACGAGCTTATGCTACTAATAGTGTGGGAACTGGTTATGGTAATGTGGTGACTCTTAACACCACTAATGATACGACTAAAGTGAGGTTTACATATATGGGGCAACAAGTTGTTTATGGAGTTATTAATAGTCCAACAACCGGGAAAAAATGGATGGATAGAAATTTAGGAGCAACTCAGGCTGCTACTTCTGTTAATGATGTGGCGGCCTATGGTGATTTGTTTCAATGGGGTCGCCTTGCCGATGGACACCAATCCAGAACCTCAGCAACTACGTCAACAAAATCGTCAAATGATGTGCCAGGTCATGGTAATTTTATCGTGACATCTCCAGGAACTAATCCATATGATTGGCGTAATTCTCAAAATCCTAATTTATGGCAAGGAGTTAATGGAATTAATAATCCATGTCCCCCAGGTTGGAGAGTACCTACACGAGCTGAATGGGACGCTGAAGGTATAAGTGAAAGAAATTCTGCCTTTAACAAACTAAAGTTACCATCAGATGGGGCAAGAGGGACAAATGGAGCTATTTCAGGTATTGGATCTTATGGAACTTACTGGAGTTCAACAATAGATTACGGTAGTGATCCGACCTTAGGTGTAGTGCTCTTTTTTAACGCCTCATTTTCATTTACTGGAGAGGACGATAGGGGTACGGGAAATCCTGTTCGTTGTATTAAGAACTAGGATGTGCCGAGAAGAAAGTTTGTTTAGCTTGATACCACCTCAAGACATTTTAAATCTTTTACAAAAGATCACCTGTTTTTTTAACATGAACAGGTGATTTTGTCTTATCATAAACACATCTCCATGACGAAACGATTTTTGTGGATTATGGTTCTTGCCTTTCCCTTACAAATAATGGCCCAAGGCATTCAATTTGAAAACGGGTTAAGCTGGGAACAAGTAAAGCAAAAAGCAAAACAGGAAAATAAATACATTTTTGTTGATTGCTATGCCAGTTGGTGTGTACCATGCAAAAGAATGGAAAAGGAAGTATTTCCATTAAAAAATGTGGGCGATTACATGAATGAACATTTCATTTCTATAAGGGTACAGATGGATACATCGAAAAATGACGATGCTTTTATTCAAATCTGGTACCATGATGCTTCTGAAATAATGCGCCAATACAAGGTGAAAATATTTCCTTCTTATCTTTTCTTTTCACCTGATGGAAGAATTGTTCATCGATATTTAAGTGCTTTACCTGATACTGAATTTTTGAAAATAGCTGCTAATGCTATTGATCCTGATAAACAATACTACTCATTACTGAATAATTATTATTACAACACCATAGACAAGCAAAAGCTAGGGTATCTTGCTACAGTTACAAAACAAATCGGAGACGATAGTCTTGCAAAAATAATTGCGAAAGGCTACCTGAATAATTATTTAAACAAACGCACTGAAAAAGATCTTCTTCAAAAAAAGCATTTAGATTTTTTAAACACATTCCCTTCATTACTTAGATCAAATGATAACCTGTTTAATTATATCTACAGGAACGGGAGTAAGGTGGATGAGGTAATGAATCAGAAAGGCTTTACAGAATACATTATAGGAAGAACAATAACAAGGGAAGAGATCACAGCAAAGCTGAAAATGCTTACAAAACCGTCAGCTAAACCGGATTGGAATGCGATGGTAAATTCCATTCAAAAGAAGTACAACAAATGGTATGCGGACAAATTAGTGCTGGATGCACAATTAGAATGGTATCAGCATAAAGAAGATGTTTCGCAGATCATAAAATATAAAATAAAACAATACGACAATTATGGGCTCGATACTGCAGGAATTGGTTGGGCGATGGTAAATAATTTTACGTGGAATTATGTTTTTGCGTATAGTAATAATAAGGATACATTAAACAAGGCCTTAAAATGGATGGAACTGATCATCAAAAATCATCCGGACGATCAGGGGATTATTGACACGTATGCTAATCTTCTCTATAAAGTTGGTAAAACGAAAGAGGCTATTGCCTGGGAAGAAAAGGCAACAGAACTGGAATTTAAGGCAGCCCGGAGAGAAAATAGAGAACCTGATAACTTATTTAAGGAGACGTTGAATAAGATGAAGAATGGTATTCGAACATGGACGCTTAAGTAGTTGTTGATTGAATATTATAAGGTATAAAAATTCGTTTTGAGAAAAGATGTTTTTATATTGATTTGCGTTGTATTGTCTTCCTGTTTTAGTGTTCCGGAAAGCACGGAGCAAAAAAATGTCTATGATGAATATGCGTTGTCACGATTTGTTAAAACATCGGCAATTCGAAATCCAAATCTTTCAATTCCGTTTTTGGATTCATTGCTTATAAAAGCCGGCTCCGATAGTATTGTTTTTCATAGGACTGTTAGCTATCTTACCAGAGCTTATGCTGATCCCAATTCATCATTTCGAAATGAAATATTTTACAATAAAATACTAAAAGCTCAAATGGATTCAAAATGGAATACTGATTTGGATAAGAAAGAGGCAACTCGTAAGCTCCGCCTTCTTCATCAAAATGATGTAGGGAGTATAGCTAACAATTTTGAGTACCTGGCGCCAAATGGACAAGAGCGAAGCATGCATAACCTGAAGGCTAATTACATCCTGTTATTCTTTTATAATCCTGAGTGCCATGCCTGTAAGGAAATGAAAGCTACTTTGATGAGTTCTTCGATTATTAGAAATGCAATATTGGATGGGAAACTAAAAATATTATCGGTTTATACAGATGCTGATTTGTCAGTTTGGTATAAACATTTGTTGGAATTTCCTTCAATTTGGTTACAGGGCAGAGATAATGATGGGTACCTGTTTAAGAATGACATTTATGATTTGAGGGCTATACCGGCAATTTATTTACTCGATCAGAACAAAAAGGTAATTCTTAAAGACTGTACTTCCATAAAAGAGTTGGAAGGGAAAATTCAGTAATACATAATCTTCTGCAAATAAAAATTCTTACCAGTCAGATCTGCCAAATTATTCTGAAGAATAGGTTAATTATCCCGGTTTATTTCGTAAATTATATTTCCAATTTTTGAGAATTCCGAATTCATATTTCCTGCTCTAAAAGGCGTTTTTCTTCTCAGTTTCCTGGTAGCGGCGTTGATATAGTGTGTATTTATATTTCCTGATTTATAATCTAAACGAACACAAAAATGAAGCGTTTTATTTTTGCTCTTATTCTGTTGGCTTTTCATGCCTATGGTTTTTGCCAGAAACAGAAAATGACTTTTAAAAAACCTTCCATTGATCTTTCCGTACTGGGCAAATTTTCTTTGGCAACAGGTGTGACGATATCTGGTGATGGTAATTATGTGGTTTACACAATTTACGATCGGGCAATGGCAACAAACGATTGTTATGTGAACTCATTAAAATTCAACTGGACCTTAAACATTGGATCTGTTCCGGGCGAATTCAGTTCCGATAGCAAATATCTTTTTTATAAAAATGAAAACGACAGCTTAGCCCTCATGCAACTGGAAAACCGCCAGGTGGAATACATTTTAAACGTTAGTTCGTTTAAAACTTCCAACAACGGTAAATGGATTGGCTACTGCGACAAGGATAAAAAGTTGATTATAAGGAACCTTGAAACAAAAAAGGAAAAATCAGTTGAAGCTGTAACTCGTTACTTTTTCGATCCAAATGATAGTTGCATGTTTATTGAATCGAACCAGTCAAATGGCAGGCTGATGTTGTTATTAGTTAACCTTATTGATTTTAGAACTCAAACAATTTGGAATGCGCAAGGCGATGAAAAAGCAGCCTATTATATCTTTTCAAAAGATGGAAAAAGACTTGCTTTTACCGTTGAAAGCAAACCTGATATTTTTCTTTGGCTGTATGAGGCAGGGGATAATAATCATGTTAAAGAAATAGCAAAACAGGCGTTGAAGGGTATTTCGCCAGATCTTATTTTCCTGGGAATCAATTCCAGGGGATTTACGGAGGACGGAAATAAGTTGTTTATCCAGTTAAAAGAAAAAGACAGACCAAAGCCAAGTGATGGAGTAGATGTGTGGAGTTATACAGATGCCAAATTGCAGCCGCAACAATTGAAAGAGCTGGGGCCTAAAACTTATGTTGGGCTGCTAATCATTTCTTCTAAGACAATGGTTACATTGGAAGGCAAGGATCGAATGCTAATTGCAATAAGTGATAAAGATGCACTGGTTGCCAGCATGCCTGGCCCAGGTATGTATGACGACTCGTATTGGAATCGAGCGAATGCATCATCTATATATATCATATCGTTAGAAGAAGGTCGTAGTAAACTAATTGATGACGGGTTGGCTTATGCAAGTGTTTCTTCGTATTGGTTTTCAAAAGGAGGGAATTACGTATTGTATTATAATGCAGAACAAAAGAATTATTTCAGTTATGAAATTGCGACGGGTGTAAAAAGAAATATTACGTCTTCTATAAAAACTACATGGACGACTTATGTGAAACGTGATGTTCCGATGATGCCTTATTGGCCGATTGGATTTGCTGGCACTATTGCAAACGATGAAGCAGTTTTGATTTATGATCAGCACGATATTTACCAGATTGATCCACTTGGAAGAAAGGCTCCCATAAACCTGACCAACGGATATGGCAGGAAAAACAATATTGAATTCCGGATTGCCCTTGAAAGCAAAAAGGTAATTGAAAACAATGAAACCGTTATTCTTAGTGGGTTTAACAGGCAGAATAAAAATGATGGATTTTATAAGATCAAAATTGGAGAGAGCAGAAACCCGGAATTATTGACAAGCCAACCATATATGTTTACAGGCACCTCGGAAAGTGATATATTTTATCTCCGCACACCACCTGTAAAAGCTAAGAATGCAGAGGTGTATTTGGTAAGAAGAATGAGTGCAGAAGAGTCTCCCAATTATTTCTGGACAACCGATTTAAAAACCTTTAACCGGATCACAGATGTTCAGCCTCAAAGGAATTATAACTGGATGACGACGGAACTGGTTTCATGGAAAACCTATGACGGAGATTATTCTCAAGGCATTTTGTACAAACCGGAGAATTTTGATTCAACGAAAAAATATCCGCTGATTTTTTATTATTACGAAAATATGTCTGAAGGATTGCATGGTTTTCTTCGGCCCGAGCTAACAAATGGTACGTTGAACATTCCTTATTATGTGAGCAATGGGTATTTGATTTTTACACCGGATATGCATTATAAGATCGGTCACCCCGGTCAGAGTGTTGTAAATACTATAGTTTCAGCAGCAAAGTATTTATCAAAACTCCCTTATATAGATAGCAAACACATGGGATTACAGGGGCATAGTCGCGGGGGGTGGGAAACAAATTTTTTGGTGACAAACACAAATCTTTTCGCCGCTGCAATGTCTTCATCGGGGTTTTGCAACTATACAAATTTATATAATGGTGTAAAGGTCGGTTCGCGTTCAGGAGTGAGTCGACAAGTGGCTTTCGAAAAGATGTATCAACGCATTGGTGCAACACTTTGGGAAAAACCTGAACTGTATATTGAAAACTCTCCTGTATTCAAAGCTGATAAGGTAACAACGCCGGTTTTGATGATGTCGAATATGGATGATGACGATGTGCCGTTCGAACAAGGCGTGCAGTTTTTTACCGCTTTAAGAAGAATGGGGAAAAGAGCCTGGATGCTGCAATATGATGGTCAAGAGCATATGGTTTTTGATAAATCTGCTGAAGATCTTGAAATAAGAATGAAGCAATTCTTCGATCATTATTTAAAAGATTCTGCCTGTCCGCGGTGGATGCTTTATGGTATACCGGCGATTGAAAAAGGAAAACCCGATGCTTTGCAATTGGTGTATGAAAAGGATGAGAATGGTAAATGGTTAACACCGAAAGAGGGTGGGTTGTTGAAGGAGGAGGAGAAGAAAAAGATAGATGCTTTGAAAAAAAGGAAACCGGAAACAATTACAATTGATTAAAGAAAAAAACTTAGTGTCTTAGTGATAAAATAATATGCATAATGAAACCAACGTCACATGTAAAGCTCATGCCAACATACAAATAAAAATCCGTTATAAAAAGAAGCCGCCTCCATGTTTTTGCAAACATAGGAGACGGCCTCATTTAAATTTCGCATAGGCTATAAAAAAATGCTAATTCGCCTGCCTGCGAAAGTTCTGAATTTTAATTGTTGTCAGTGGTCGCAATGGTATAAGTTGGTGAGCAAGTTGCTCCACTTATAAGTGTTGCAAAAACTGAGCCGTTAACTGTGTCAGTTGTAAGAATTCTTTTTAATACCGGATGAGTACAATCGGTTGAACTGGTACCTGTATAAACTATTTTGTTGTTGAACTTTTGAGCGGTAAATGCAAATGTTGTTGCAAGTACGGCACAAATGCCAAGAGCAGATAACATTACTTTTGCTTTATTCATAAAATTGTTGCTTTTTAAATCAAAAAGCTAAACTTATTGTAAATAAATATACCTACTTCTGTATACTCATTAAGTGGCGAGTAGGCTTAACCACTTTTGAGCGTTTTGTCCAGACAAAGTTTTATTGCCACCAGATCCTATTGGCGGTATTAATGTGTTATTATTGAAATCAAGTTTGTATAATGCTGTTCTCATCGAATTACTGCATGTTTTCCTCGAGGGTTATTTTTTTGACTTCTTTATATCCCGTTTTACCAACCATTACCTGTTTAAGTCGCTTTTCTTTATCATAAATTGCCAAATAGGGAATAGTGGTTATAAAGAGATAACTCGCGAAATAATTTTTATAATCAACTCCAGCGACAATATTCTTATACCTGTTTAAATGAAATTCACTGGAAAATTTTTTCAGGTCATTGAGTGGGTGATTTGTCAACAAATAGTACTTAAGATCTCCCCTTTGTGTGTTATGGTCAATTAGGTCTCTTATTTCTGCCCTGCACATGGCGCAATAGGGGCTAAAAAATAAGATTACAAATGGCTTTCCTGATTCAATACTATCTGTATTGAGGTCGGTTTTTCCGTCAATGAGTTTCATTGAGAATGAGGGTAATTTTTGTCCCTCCAGTCCTGTTTTTGGCGGTGGATATTGAAGACATCCGCTGAAACTTAATGATAAAGCTATTAGTATAATATTTTTCATTACAAAACGATTGTATTAATATTTTTGTAAGACTAACTTTTGTTCCGTTTGTAAGTTCAATTGTAACCTGATCCCGACAACCTCCAGAAGAATCATCATACCGTTTAAGACAAGATGTGTCTTCCAGGAAAGAAATTCTAAAAGCCCCCCGCAACCGCAAGGAAATTGCTCGTCACCAATTTGTATCGATATTAAATACGTTGTAAATAACACCATTAAAGCCAGGGCAACAAAAAAGCCATATAAACGCAATGTTGGAACAAATAGTAAGATAGCAGTTGCAAGTTCGGTCAATGGCAATATCCATGCTATAAGCGGGGCAACCGGATTCAACAGCGGAGACATAGCCATTTGTTCTTTGAATATTGAAAAGTCAATCAATTTAGTTATACCAGTATATACAAATAATACGATGGTCAGCAGCGAAATGATTTTTAAAGCAATAAGTTTATTCATATACACTATTTACAGAAACCTATTAGACCAATTTTGCCTTTTCTCTTTCCGTAAAATGATCAATCGTTGTTAAGATTTTTTCTGATAGCGTTATCGGCTTAAATGCCATACTATAGATGATATCTATCATAAGCGATGTAGCAGCAAAGAATATTAATGTAGGAAATACCTGAAAACGTAATGAAACCGGCGATGCAAATACACTGAATCCGAAATTGACTACCCAAAAAGCCCCGGTCAACCATAAATATTTGGAAACATCTCTTCTAAAGTGGAATCCTTTTAACATCAAAAAGAATACAAAGCTAAGCACGAAAAGAACATTTAAACATCCGATTAAAATGGGAAGAAAATTAAGTACAGCTACATTATTATCTTTTACACGCGTGAATACTTTGTTTGTTTTATATTGAAACCATTCTTGCGCTTTGTTTACCACCGTATCTTGCCCTGTATTATAGGTTTCTAAAAACTCGACCGGGGGGGCATAATATTTTGCAGCATTGGGAAGCAGATAGTATTGTAAATATTTAACAGGATAATGTTTAATTAACCAATAGCCATAAGAATTGTAAAGCGGTCCCATTTCTGCCCAGTATGGAAATGGTAATGCCACATTGGAGGCAAGTTTAAATTGTCTTATGCCATATTGTTGAAGTGGAGAAGGTGCTATCCACATATAATAGGTACTTGCAAATTGCAATTCATGCGGATATTTGAAAACATTTCTCGTCGTATCAAAATAGCCTCGCACCATATTATCTAATTGCTGCAATTTTTTAGGTGCGGGCTTTCGGTCGGCGCTGTCAACATACCTGTAAGCATACAAGGCATTGTTGGCCATCTGCCAACCACTGAATGGCGTAAATTGCCTTTTACCCGTTTGTTCGTAATATTTTTGGCTGGTATGCCATACAAAAAATACAATTACAAGAACTGATGCTACGATTCCACTTAGCTTATACGCAAGCTTTTGCCGTGAAAGCAGTATGGCCAAAACTGTAATAATAGGGTAATATATTGCATTGTATCGTGTTGAAAAAGCGAGGTATATCACCAGTACCTGCAAAATGAGTAGTCTGATAGTCGGTTTCTCAATAATCCATATGAGTAGCGTCATCCATGCTATACTAAGCGATATGAAATAGGCGTCACTTGAAATCATATTCGCGAGGTATAGATATACCGGATTCAGTATGGCAAATACAAACAGTAAGTTCCTGGTGAGCTTTCCTGGCTTGAAGAAATAAGCAATGGACATGACGAATAAGAAGCTGGAGCTTTGCAACAAGAAATATTGGAATGCAACCAGTGCTGTGTCCGAATTTGTGAAAACACTAAACAAGCGCAGGAAATTCGAATAGCCTACTGGATAAATGCCGATAGAATTATTTTTGATAGCAGCATTCAGGTAAACCCAGGAGTCGCCAAAGATAAAACCTGGATAAGGGTAGAAATATTTGAAAACAGAAAATTGAATTATTACAGCTGCTAAGGCAAACAATAGATACATTCTGTTTTTGCGATCCTTAAAAAGAAAATCGCTAAACCTGCCTCTCTGAATATTCGTTTGAAAGCCTGGCGTTGGAACTTGTTGTTGATCGGGTGATTTTATATCTGTATGTTCCGTATTGTTTTTGGATTCATGATATTCCTGCTCCGTATTAATTTCCCAGATATTCGCCTTTGTGGTAACACCCGCACAAATATTATCCACCGACACCATAGCTGTCAGCATACTATGATCACTGTTATTATACTTATGCATACCATTGCGGCCTACCAGGAACAGATTTTCAAATTGGTCGGTATATTCCCTGATCTTGTCAAACTGATTATAGGTACCGAAATAAGCCGGGTATGTTTTTTCCATGCGTTGTACGGTGCTGTCAAGCACATCTTCGACTTTGGCCAATCCCATTTTTTCCAGTTCTGAAATGGCAGTGCGTTGTATGTCTGCATCACTCAGGTCCCAGAATTCATCGCCTTTGTTACAGAAATATTCCATACCCAGCCAAACGGTATCAGGATCCTTGACCATATACGGACTCCAGTTGTTGAATATTTGCAGCCGTCCTACCTTCACATCCTTTTCCTGTATGTAGATCCAGGTGTCTGGCAGCATCTTTTGATTGTCGGGTGGTGTTAGTTTTTTCAACAGCACACCGATGGTGATAAAGTCACGGTATTGTAATCCAGCAGCAATCTCTTTTACATCTTCTGGTACCTGGCCATTCATTCCTGCTATCAATTCCTGCACCGGCATCGTACTGAAAAAATAATCTCCAGTATATTCGGTCTGTTCATGGGTAACATCGTTTTCGGTGATAACGCCTGTTACTTGATTGTCTGCAATGAGCACTTCTTTTACGCTTTCATGCATGATGATCTTTCCTCCCAGCACCTCAATGGTGCGGGCGACTTCTTCCCATAATTGCCCTGGTCCTAATGCCGGATACATGAATTGTTCAATTAAGCTGGTTTCTGTATCCTTCTGCGCGATATCATTCCTGTTCTTCTTCTTAATAAGCGTCTGTGCTGCATGTTGTATCGCCTTGCTGATAGATACGCCTTTGATGCGCTGAGCGCCCCATTCGGCGGAAATCTCGTTGCAGGGCACGCCCCAGACTTTCTCCGTATAATCTTTAAAGAACAATAAATATAATTTTCGGCCAAACCGGTTGATGAGAAAATCTTCCAGGCTTTTTTCCGGTTTGCGGGGAAATAGTTGTGCTTTTATATAGGAGCCCAGGATGCCTAACGTTCTGATGGGTCCCAGTTTTTTTAAGGTGTCAAAGGAGAGCTGAATAGGATAGGTAAAGAACTTACGTAAAAAATAGATGCGTGATAATCTTCTGCGTATGAGCATCATCTTACTTTCATCAACCACTTTTTCGGATAAAGGAGTTTCCTCCTGTTTAATGGTTCGATGATTTTTCTGATAGGTAATAGTCGTATAAGTATCCTTTGCGGGTTGGACGGGCATGATATTCATCCACCAGTTCATGACGCGGTCGCTTTTGGAAAAGAAACGGTGACCGCCTATATCCATTCTGTTGCCTTTATAATTGATCGTTTTAGAAATACCTCCGATGTCTCCGGACTTCTCCAGTATAATGGGCGTGATATCCGTTTTTTTGAGTAATTCGTAAGCTGCAGTGAGCCCAGCGGGCCCGGCACCAATGATAATAGCTCTTTTGGGCATAGAATCAGTTTTTTATGGCAAATCAATATTCAAAAAGTGTAGCCCCGGCAACAAAGCCAGTGATAGATGTAGCGAGCATCCTTCCGCGTAAACCGGAACAATTTTATAAAAGCATTCACTGACCCTCGTTTCAAGGTAAAATTGTCTCACCAGCTTGTTAGCAGGGTTATACGATGCCCTCCAACCTTCTTGAAGAAAGGCTTTTGGGTCTTTTACTTTAAAATGTTTAACAGTGTAGTGGTTGAATCTAGCCGTCTGTGCTGCGGTTAAACAACCGCGGCGTACCGGCGGAAACCTTATTCAATCAAGAATAAGAGAGGTGCGTACTGCGTGATAACAATACTATAAGTTTGTATTTCTTGTGCCTTGTATCTTTTGTATTTTCTCTTGTACCTTGTCTCTTGTGCCTTGTTCCTTTCTTAATGGATGTAAGTTACATCGTGTAGTTTTGCCCTTTTGCAACATTGTTTTCCCTTTTTGCTACATTCTTTTGCATTTATGCTTAGGGATCACTGTTAGTTCAGGCAACCTGGTTCTGCCATTCGGTTGGTGTTATACTGAACTCTTTTTTAAAGGCCCGGCAAAAGGAGGCCTGGCCGCTGTACAGGCACTTCGCTGCGACCTGCTTCTTGGGCATGCCTGTTTCCAGGAATTGTTTTGAGGCTTCCAAACGCTGTCGCACCTGGTATTCTTTGATACCGGCGCCATACACGTCTTTGAATGCTTTCTCAACGGAGTTTCGATTCGGTGTACTTAAATGGTCTAATAATTCGGCGGACGTTTTGCAATGAAATGGATGGGCGTCTATGTGCTGCTTGATGCTTTCTATGGCGCATAACACATACCGGGAAAAAGGTTTTCTGGTTTCTCTGAGCATGTTCAGAAAATTTGAATGAGGAATCAGGTTTAATTGGTCAGGATTTACCAGCTAATTGATAATGCTGGTTGGTATAGATGAAAAAATCTTTCGGTGTCTCTAACAACGCAGTAACTACTGACGATGCGTTGTTAGCTGCTTTGACCGTTATGGTGTTGTTTTGTTTTCGAAAATGCAATGCGTAAACGAAAGGTGGGGTATTGATGGCGCTGAAGATGACGACCTCGCCTTTGCGATAGAGGTCCATTAATACGTCGGGGGTAATGGCGCCTATGTGCCTGATCTTTGTAATGCCAAAGGCTTTTACAAATGCATCAATGGTGCTGGGGTCGTATTCGAGTTCAATAAAAAAGGGTTCTGCAACAGGTGCTCCCGGCCAGTGGCTGCTGACGCTGATGGCATCTTCTTCGTCGAGAAGAATTTCTACGTGGTGTGAATTGGTGTACATGCCTAGCCGCTTATCCAGAAAATCATATACGGCCTGGTTAATCGTGTTCATGATTAAGGTTTTAATTTTTCTTTCTTGTTACGCTACTTCAGGACCTACTAACCATGGACGGCGTGTTGTGCCGGAACTATATGCAAGGTACAGTCGTAGTGCATTCGAATTTGCACTGAATCTATTCTATTGGGTTTGTTTCATACTCCAAAGTGTGGGAGAAAGGGCAACAATAGTGCCCGTAGTTCGGTTGTGGGATGGTGTGGGGGAGGGGGATGTGTAGATCGGTATGATTAACCCTGTGCAAGGGCTTCCGGCCGGTTCTGCCAATCGGTAGGCGTTTGGTT
The DNA here is from genome assembly GCA_966212235.1 of uncultured Niastella sp. Classification (GTDB taxonomy): domain Bacteria; phylum Bacteroidota; class Bacteroidia; order Chitinophagales; family Chitinophagaceae; genus Niastella. The sequence goes on from CBIHPP010000003.1 coordinate 532,926, forward strand.
GTATAATTTCTTAAAGGCTTTGGCAAAGCTGTTTTGTGAACTGTAGCCGCATTTGAAGGCGATCTCTTTGATGGTCAATCGGCCTTCATCCAGCAACTGCTGCGAGAATTCCATCTTGCGCATCAGCTGGTATTGTTTGAGCGTAACACCAAACAAATTTTTAAAGCCGGCTTCCAGCAATTTCCGGTCGATGCCTGCCTCCTTGGCTAATAGGTGGATCTTTTTACTTGTAAGCGGATTGGTCTTGATCTCCAGTTGGATGGCATATATCAGCATTTTCGTGCTCTTCTTCATCCTGTTTTCAGTATCCATAAAACACATTTTTAAAAATCTGGTGAATAAGGTTATGCATGATGCAGGTTGCTACTGCGCCATGGCGGTAAGAAGTTCTATTTCCTTGCTAATGTTGGGAAATGCTCCTGGTTTTGCGTCAGCAACTGGAGAATAGTAAGAAATGAGTTTTCTGGTCTGGCAGCATACCGGTAATGTGTAAGAACCGGTGTGATTACTGTCTTAACCTGTGGTTGACCTGTGGTTGACCTGTGGTGGTGACGCTACGTCAGAAACGACATAGATAAACCCAAGGTAGTCTTTTTACAGGCATATTCGGTGAATTAATTTCACTGAATTTGTATAAGTACTAACGGTGAGTAACTCAGGTAATTATATATAGGTCAGGGCACCATTATGGCGATCGGCTTTCTTGCTCAACCGGTTTTTTAAAAGAATGGCAAGTCTACCCCCCTTATTAGGCAGCTGCGTCCCCTGTTGCACAATCGCTGTGTTTCTAAATTTATCCAGTAATTGAATGGTCGCTTAACGATTTACCAGGATTATTAAAACTGACTTGCTGTATGATACTTCCACTGTATGCCAACCAACGGCCTGCGGGCCGGTGTTTGTTCTTTGTGCCCGTACGTTTCGTTCTTCGCGCTGTATGTATTTTATTATGCCTTTTATTATTGAATAGTGTTCAAGCGCAACGGTTCCCGCATCCGGGTATTCCGTTTACACAATACGACCTCAACCAGCTGAAACAAAATATTACGCAGGAGCCCTGGCTGTCGGCGTATAATGCGTTTAAAAACGATAGCCATTCCAAATTGTCGTACGGCATGAAGGGGCCTTTTGCCACCGTTACCCGCGCGCCGAACCTGAACAACACCGCCTGGATAGAAGATATGATCGCGGTGCATAACCTCGCGTTCATGTGGGTGTTCACCGGCGACTCGGCCTATGCACGTAAGGCCACCAACATGATGGACGCCTGGGCCGTCACCAATACCACCTGGGGCGGTGGGGAGAGCATGCTCGACATTGGGGATTATGCCCAATACTGGGCTACGGGCGCCGACATTCTCCGCGGCACGTTCCCGGGCTGGTCGGCCACCAATACGGCCCACGTAAAAAATTATTTTGAAACCGTATTATATCCTACGTCGTGGGTGCCGTATCCATTGCGCGATCAAAACAAAGGCGCTTTGCAATTGAAGATCGCCCTGGCGGCTTCCGCCTTTAACGACGATGCCGTCAAATTTAACCAGGCCATAGAAGTGTACCGCATGGATGCGGGTGGGGGTATGCGCAATTCGCTGCCCAATGGCGAAGTAGGCGATGCCGGTCGCGACGACCACTGGCGCGTTCAGGCCGCCGCCCTGGTTTGGGGTGCGGAGGTAGCGTTCAAACAGGGCATCGATATGTATAGTGAACTCGACAACCGCGTGCTGGCCATCGGCGAACTGTATCATAAATATGCGTTTGAAGGCGATACCATGACCTTCATTCCTTTCGGTGGGTATGCTTCTTATTGGACCAACTGGGGCATCGCGCCCGGCGCACGCAGAGGTGACTTTACGAATATCTTAAAGGCCGCGTATTCACTGCGCAAGGGAATGCCTACGCCGTATACCGATCTGATGCGTACTGCCCTGGGCGGCGCCGGCGGCGAATTTTTATATTTGAAATCAAGCGATACGTCTACGGCGGTGGCGTTACCGCCGAAGAATTATCCGGCGGACCAGGTGCAGCCGGTGAGTAATTTGACGAATTATGATATCGGCAACGCCGGGATGGCCGGGAGCGCTTCTTATGATAACGGTACCTGGACGGTGAAAGGCGCGGGCAACTCCGTGAGTGCCGCGGTGAATTTTACGTTTCAAAAAGTAAGCGGCGATGCGGGCCTTATTGTTCGTGTGACGGGAATGTCGTTAAGTACGGGCGGTTGCGGCGTGATGATGCGCGAGTCGTTGCAGCCCGGTGCTAATTATTACGACATTCAACTGGCGGCCACCGGCGGCGTTGGGCGGCATTATCAACCCAAAGCGCCCTGGTGGTTGAAAATAGAACGGGTGGGCACGCGCATCTTCACCTATCATTCACAGGATGGTATCAACTTTACCAACCTCGGTTGTTTCTATTCAACTACATTTCCCAATGAGATGTACCTTGGTTTTTATGCGATCTCCAATAATACTTCGGCCCTTAACACGGCTACGTTTACGAATGTTGGGTTTAATAATAATACCGCAGTTGGTGCGCCGGTGATCAGCAGCGCTACAACCGTTACGGCCGCAAGCGGTGTTTTGTTCAATTATAATATAACAGCCAGCGGACAGCCAACGGCGTATAGTGCGAGTGGATTGCCTGCGGGATTAACCCTCGATGGAGCAACTGGTATTATTGCCGGTACGCCTACTGTGCCGGGCAAGTATATAGTAACGCTCGGCGCCACCAATGCGAATGGGACGGGAACAGCTACGTTGATTGTTTCCGTTTTTAACAATACGGCGCCTGCCGCTCCGGTGACGACGGTGGCTGTCGTGAATACCACGCAGATCAAACTCAGCTGGGCAGCCGTGGATAACGCGACCAGTTATACGATCAAACGGTCGCAAACGGTGGGCGGTCCGTATACCGTTTTGCAAACCGGTGTTACCGGCACTTCGTATACTGATATTACACCAGTGCCGGAAGTGCCCAACTATTATGTGGTGACGGCCCTCGCTGGTGATTTGGAAAGCGGACTTTCCAATGAAGTAAATGCGGCGGTACCGCCGGCGATCCCGTCGAAACCGGTGGTGGTTAATATGAACGGACAAATCGCTTTGAGTTGGGATACTGCGTATGGCGCTACTTCGTATAACGTAAAGCGCGGAACGCTGAGTGGAGGTCCGTATACGACCATCGCGACGGTAACCACAAACAGTTATACCGATGCAGCGGTTGTCAATGGCAATTCCTATTATTATGTGATCTCTGCCAAAGGCGCTACCAAAGAAAGCGGTAATTCACCGGAAGCGTTTGGTGTGCCGGGCAGCAGTAGCGTGACCTGGGGTGTTGATCCCGATTCACAACTATGGAGCGAAGCGGGCAACTGGATAGAGAACACCGTGCCTGTCAATCCGGCTATTATTACCTTCCGGTCTTCTGCCGATACGGTGATCACCAATGATATGACGGGTCTGGAAGTGTCGCGTATTCAGTTTGAAGCAGATGCCAGCGCCTACACGATTGCGGGGAATGCTATGGCGTTGAACAACGACCTGGTGAACAATTCATCGATGTCGCAAACGCTTTCCACGCCATTGGTGTTGAACAGTGCCTTAGCGGTTAATACCAAAACAGCCAACATTACTATTTCTGGAAATATCACGGGTACGGGCAGTCTGCGCAAAATGGGCAGCGGTATCCTGACGCTCACCGGCAACAATACGTATTCGGGCGGCACCGTCGTAACCGGCGCTATTGGCGCCTGGCCGCCGGTTCATGCCATTGCTTTAGGTAGTAGTGGAAGCGGTACACCCTCGAACCCAACGGCTGGTCCGCTGGGAACGGGCAAGATCGTCTTCAATGGCGGTGCCGTTTATTCGACAGGCGTTGATGTAACGCTCTATAATGATATTGAGATCCCGCAAGGACAAAGCGGCTGGTTCTTTGAAACCGCCACTGCCACCAACCTGCGCGGCAAACTAACGGGCAGCGGTACCTTTCAACACGATGGGAATGTATATGCCGGTCTGCACCTGTATGGCGACAACAGCAGTTTTACGGGTACGTTTGTTTCCCGGTTCCGCAGCGGTCAGAGCCGCACGCGTTTTGAAGTACCGGAAGCGGGCAGCGCGAAAGCGCACTGGCTGCTCGATGCCAATGGGGTCGATTGTCAAAGTATCCAGTTCGCCAGCGGTACCTTGTATTTCGGCGGACTGGCAGGCCGGGGTTATATCCGCAACAATGGCGGCGGCTCACCGGTGATCAGCATCGGCGCCCTGAATACCAATACCAATTTCTCGGGAACGTTTGATAAATTTTTCATTATAGAAAAAACCGGGACGGGTACGTTGCGGTTCAGCGGTAACCATACGTATACCGGAACAACGACCATTAAGAATGGCCGCTTTCTGCTGATGAATAATGCCACGAACGGTGCGTTTGTAAGTGCGGTCATAGATAGCAGCGGTTTCTTTGGCGGCACCGGCCGCAGCACGGCTGCTGTAACCATTGGCACGGGCACAACCGCTACGGCGGTGCTGGAACCCGGTGATGGCAATATTGGTACGCTCACCGTGGGCGCGCTAACGCTCAATAGCAACGCTGTTTACAATGTAGAAATAAACGCCGGTGTTGATACCGCGGATAAAATAAAGGCGAGTTCCATTAACCTGGTGGGGAATCCCGTGCTGTCGCTCGTTCACCTGGATACGGCTGCGTTGACGCCGAACGCTTCTTTCCTTATTATGGATAACACTGGTACTTCGCCCGTAAACGGCATCTTTAAGGACCTGCCTGAACTGGCACGGCTTACCGCCGGTAATTATAGTTATTTGATCACGTATAAAGGCGGAGATGGCAACGATGTGGTGTTGATGGAAGAAACTGCCGTGCCGGTGATCATAACGAGTTCTTTGGCAGATACTGTGTTAGCGGGTAGAAGTTATTCTTACCAAATTACAGCGATAAAATCACCTGATAAATTCCATGCAACCGGCTTGCCGGCGGGTTTACAGATCGATACCACAACTGGATTGATAACGGGTGTGCCAACAGTGCCCGGTACCTATAACATTGGACTGCAGGCAGCCAACGATACGAGTACCGGCGCCGCCATCCTTTCGCTTGTTGTAAAAAGCAATGTGGTGGCCGGTGTTATCGTGGCGGCAGGGGATGGGAAGAATATCGTGGAATGGAATGCGATCCTGGACCTCACTTATACCATCAAACGGGCCGATGCGTTGGATGGTCCATATACAACTATTGGTTCCTCTATTACGACAAAGTTTACCGATACCACGGTCACCAATGGACATATCTATTATTATGCGGTCGCTGCGGTAGAAGGTTCTATAGAATATACGCAAAGCCTGGCTGTTATGGCAGACCCCAATACCGGGCAATATGGTTACTGGAAATTCAATGAAGCGAGCGGTACAAAAGCCATCGATGCCTGGGGCGCCAATCACGCCACCCTGGCCGCTACAGCTACCCGTGATGTTGGTTATGGCGGACAGGCGCTGAAGTTGAATGGTACGGCCACTGCCTATGCTACACTGCCGGTGGGTATTGTTAAATCGCTGACTGATTTTACCATTACCAGCTGGGTAAAGATGGATGCCCTCACCACCTGGATGCGCGTATTTGATTTTGGTTTCGGCACCAATACCTATATGTTTTTGACGGTGCAGGGCGGACTTACTTCAGGCAAAAGCACCATTCGATATGCGATCAAAAATAACAACAGCGCCGAGCAGTTTGTGAACTTTGCCGATACGTTCGCGTTGAACACCTGGCGCCATTTGGCCATCACGCAAACGGGCAATACCTGCAGGATGTATGTCAATGGCAAACTGGTAGCCACCAATACAAACGTGAATTTTAAACCGGCCACCCTTGGCAATACCACCCAGAATTATATTGGTAAATCGCAGTGGGCCGCTGACCCGATGTTGAAAGGCGCTATCGATGAATTCAAGATCTATAGCCGGGCGTTGTCGTTGGCTGAGATTGCCGCGGCGATGAAAGTAACACAGGTGATTACGTTTGATGCCATAGCGCCGAAGTTGATCGGTGATAATGATTTCTCATTAGTTGCATCTTCTTCTTCCTCCCTGCGAGTGCGTTTTACCAGCAGCAATGAATCGGTAGCCACGGTGACAGATAGCACGGTACATATTATGGGCGCCGGCACCACGGTGATTACGGCTGTACAGGATGGTAATGATACCGTACAGGCAGCCAGCGCAACCAGGACATTGCTGGTGCGTGCGTTGCATGTAAAGGTTTTGTCCATGGATGGTGATTATGGACAAACGGGTAATGCGGCTATCAAACCATTTCTCAAGATCAACAATGAAGATTCTCTCCCTGTCAACTACAACGAGCTGACCGCCCGCTACTGGTTGACGGCGGAAAATTATACCGGTATCAATAGCTGGATAGATTATGCACCGCTGGGTAGTACGATCAAGATGAAATACGTTGCCCTCGATACCCCGCGTAATGGCGCCTTCGGGTATGTAGAATATGGTTTCACGAGCGGAGCCGGTGCGCTGCTGGCAGGTGGTAGTTCCGGTGTTATTCAATCCAGGTTTTCGAATAGCGACTGGTCCGTTTTGAATGAAACGAATGATTATTCATACACAAGCAGCCAGGCATACATCGCCAACACGAATATTACTTTATACCGGAATGGACAATTGATCTGGGGTACAGAACCTACGACGGTAACACCTGTGGTAACATTAAAGGCCTATTCTCGGCCGGGTTCTGCTTCGTCCAATGCCATCAGCTGTTACCTGCAACTCAACAATGAAGGCAATGTGCCGGTTTCATATAAGGACCTGTCGGTGCGGTATTGGTTTACCAATGACGGGACGTCTGCACCCAAATACTGGATAGATTATGCGAAACTGGGCGCTGCCAAATTGAGCGGTTCGTTTATCAATCTAAACCCGGTGGCAACGAACGCCGACCGTTTTTGGGAATTGAAAATAGATTCAACCGCCGGTGTGTTTTATCCATCGAGCAATACGGGGTCTGTCCAGTTCAGAATAACAAAGACGGACTGGTCCAGCTTTACACAAACCAATGATTTTTCTTATTTGCTCACCAATGCCTTGATCGAGAACAGCCACATCACCATTTATTATAAAGGCAATTTGGTATACGGGGTTGAACCGGCGCCGTTGACAGCAAGGGTAGAAGCTTCGAATAATGTTGCTACCAATAATGACCTACAGGCTGCGGTCATAGCCGTTACCATTCGTCCCAATCCGGTGAGCACGCAACTCAACGTAGGTGTTAGTAAAGTAGCCGGCAATGCGGTTGTTCAGATCTATAACAGCACAGGAATATTGATGTATAAGAATCGGATCACGAGTAGCATTACTTTGGTGCCTGTATCATCATGGAAGGCAGGTATCTATTTCGTGACGATTATCAACGGTGAGAGAAAGACGATAAAGAGAGTTTTGAAATATTAAGCAGTTTATAGTTCATAGTTTACAGTTTACAGTTGCTCCGCGCTTTGAAAAGTTTCTATAAATGCAAGAACCCTGATTTTCCAGCATTTTTGAGGTTTGCCTAATATAACGACTGTTTGAATTAAAGAACTATAAACTATAAACTATGAACTATGAACTATAAACTATTAACTATGAACTATTAACTGTGAACTATGAACTATTAACTATGAACTATAATCAATAACCATTAATTAATTGAACGATCATGAAAAAAAACCTATTTCTAAGTTTGTTTATCCTAACATCCTGTGTACATCATGTAATGTCACAATCTTTTATTCATCCTGGTCTCCTTCATACTGAAGCCGACTTCACCCGGATGCGCACCAAAGTAAATGCCAGCGCCCAACCCTGGAAAGGAAGTTGGGACCTGCTGGTAGCCAACAGTCATTCGCAATTGGGTTATGTGGCCCGGCCCGTGGATACCGTGCGCCGCGGCGGCACCGGTCAAAACTATACGGTGTTGTTCAATGACATTGCAGCGGCGTATCAATGCGCGTTGCGCTGGAAGATCAGCGGTGATGTGGCCTATGCCAATAAAAGCATCGAGATCATGAATGCCTGGTCGGCTACTTTGAAAGAAGTGACGGGCAATGCCGATCGATTTCTGGCCGCCGGTATTTATGGTTATGAGTTTGCGAATGCGGCCGAGATCATGCGCACCTACAGCGGTTGGGCCGCAGCCGATTTCACGCGGTTCAAAAATATGATGTTGAATGAATTTTATCCCCTGTGTGAAAACTTTTTAACCAATCACAACGACGCCTGTATTACCAATTACTGGGCCAACTGGGACCTTTGTAACATGGCGGCGATTTTGAGCATCGGTGTGTTGTGCGATCGCCGTGATCTGTATAACCGCGCGATCAATTATTTTAAAACGGGCGCGGGTAATGGCGCTATTACAAAAGCCGTGTGGTACCTGCATTCTGCTACATTGGGTCAGTGGCAGGAAGCCGGTCGCGATCAGGGCCATGCCACCTTAGGCATCGGCTTGCTGGGCGCTTTTTGCGAAACGGCCTGGAACCAGGGTGATGATATGTATGGGTACGACGACAACCGTTTTATGAAAGGGGCGGAGTATGTAGCGCAATATAATATTGGGAACACCGTGCCGTATGTAACTTATACCTGGGGCACGGGTCAGAATTGTGCGCAAATGTCGCAAACCGTCATCTCCGAAGCCAGCAGGGGGAACGTGCGTCCGATCTGGGAAATGGTGTACCATCATTATGCAAACCGGTTGGGAATTTCCGTACCAGGTATGGCCGCTTTTGCAGCACAACAACGGCCCGAAGGCGGCGGTGGTAATTATGGAACCACCAGTGGTGGCTATGATCAGCTGGGTTTTGGTACGTTGACTTTTACCCGCGATGCTTTTGTGCCGAATGCCGTAGCCAATGGTACGTATAAATTGATTGCCCGGCACAGCGGAAAAGCGTTGGATGTGCTGAACAACGGCACGGCCAATGGCGCCAATGTGCAACAATATACTTCGAATACCTGCGCATGTCAACAGTGGACCCTGGCGCACCAGGGGAGTGGCCGCTACAGCGTCACCGGTGTGGGCAGTAACAAGTTGCTGGATGTAAATGGAAACAGCACCGCCGATGGCGCCAATGTGCAGATCTGGCAATCCACCGGTGGAAACAACCAGCGATTCACCTTTATACCCGCGGGCAATGGCTATTACCGCATCAATGCCGTGCACAGCGGAAAATGTGTGGACGTGAGTGGCGGTTCCACCGCCGACGGCGCCAATGTACAACAGTGGACGTACAACGCCAGTGCCAATCAGCAATGGCAACTCGTTCCGTTGGCGGGAGCAAGAACAACTACATTGCCGGTAACTACGACGACTGAACCGCTGCAGATAACACCGAATCCGGTCCGAAATAATTTGACATTGACAGTCCAGGTTGGTGCAGACATCAACCTCTTCAATGCTACCGGGCAGCAACTGTATAGCGGCAAAGCTCGTTCAACCCGGTATGTGGTTGATATGACAAAATTTGCTTCTGGTACTTATTTTGTTAGCATAAAGCAAGGTGCAAGTAATGTTATTCAGAAGATTGTGAAGGAGTAAGAATACAAGATACAAGTTACAAGTTCCAGGGTACAAGAAACAGCCAATACAGCTTGTTCCTTGTACCTTTGCTCTTGTGCCTTTTTTCATATCTTTAGTGTTTGCCATATGAAATCAGGTATTGTTACGATAGTACTGTGCTTCTTGCTTTTTGATCTGTCTTATGCTACCGATTACCCGGTCACAACTTATTTGGGAATCGATCAGGGCCTGTCGAACAATTCGGTGCGCTGCATTTACCAGGACCGCCGGGGATTTATGTGGTTTGGTACCTACGATGGCCTCAACCGCTACGATGGTTATACCTTCAAAGTGTTCCGCAATAATTTCAAAAATTCCACTTCTTTAATCAATAACTGGATCAACGCCATCGATGAAGACAACCCCGGCAATTTATGGGTAGGCACCCGCCAGGGCGTCTGTGTGTATCGCCCGGTTTCTGATAAATTTTCTTCTCTCCATTATTTTGGATTGAAAAAATCGGCTGAACCTATAAAGTCCGTGATCCGCGATATAGAAAGAGATTCCGCAGGGAATATGTTTGTGGGTACCGCTGATGTGGGTTTGTTGTTTTTTGCCAAAGGCGATACGGTGGGTATCCAGGTGCCAATAGAAAATGTAAGAGAACAACCAAAAATTCAGGACGTCGCATTCATAAAAAATGGAACCGGAAAAAAGATCTGGGTCTTCGTGCGTGGTAAAGGACTTTGTCTATACGATTATCCTTCTCAAAAACTCAGAATAGTCAATGCCACGGTGACCTCGGCCAATTGCCTGGAAACAGACGGTAATATCATTTGGGTAGGAACACCGCAGGGCATCTATCAATATAATAGTATTTCCAACACGTATGAAAAAAGGTACAGCGAAGAAAATGGTTTGACCAACCGGGACATCATTGGGCTTACCCTGGATAAGAACGGACAATTATGGTGCGCCACCAATGGCGGCGGCATCAACATGATCAATATAAAAAGCGGTGCGGTGGGTTCGCTGGCTGCAGGCAAGGGGCCGGCTGACTTAACAAGCAATTCTATCTATGCCATTTGGGAAGATCCCGAAGCCCGGATGTGGATCGGTTCTTTACGCGGCGGTATCAATGTCATCGATCCGCACCGGAAATTATTTCAAACAGTGATGAGCGATCCCGCTGCTGCCAATACACTGATCAGTAATTATATCTTTTCTTTTTATGAAGACCCAAGCGGAGATCTGCTCATTGGGACCGACGGCGATGGATTGAGTGTGTGGGACCGGAAGCTGAACCGGTTCACCAATTACAAACACGATGCGGCCAACCCGGCTTCTTTAAGCAATGATTTTATTACCAATATCAAAAGTGATTATGTTGGTAATATCTGGGTGGCCACGTATAAAGGTGGGATCAACACGTTTAATAAAGCGAAAGGTATCTTTCAACAATACCCCTTCCTGTATGGCGGCCAGAAAGTAATGAACCCGTTGGCTTATACGGTTTATGAAGATAAACTCAGGGATTTTTGGGTGAGCAGTCTGCCCTGGGGCTTGTACCGGTTAAATCGACAATTAAATCTGTTCGAGTTATTCGACAATCAATTAAAAGATCTGTTTGAATTATTTGAAGACAAGGCCGGTGTGTTGTGGGGTGGTAATTTATCGCAGTTGATTCAAATAGACCGGGTTCATCAAAAACATACGTATTTCAATGTAGGCAAACCGGTGCGGGCCATCCATGAAGATAAGGCCGGGAATTTATGGGTGGGTACGGAAGGCGGCGGGTTGATCTTATTCGATCGGGTTCAACATAAAATAGCAGCCCGTTTCACCACCGATGAAGGCTTGTGCAGCAATTCGGTGTTGAATATGCTGGAAGATGATAATGGTAATTTATGGATCAGCACATTTAATGGCATTTCAAAATTCCAGGTAAAAAGCCGCGTGTTTTCCAATTACTTTCAAAGCGATGGGTTGCAGAGCAACCAGTTTAATTACAATGCCGCTTTAAAATTACATACGGGCGAGCTGGTGTTCGGCGGCATCAAAGGATTTACCCTGTTCAATCCGGCCGCTATTGTTGGCGAAGCCACCATGCCTAAGATTTCTTTTACCGGCATAAAGATCGGGAACAAGCCCATCGAGCAGGTGAATGGCTTTATTGCCAAAATGAACGGGAACGACATTTCCGCCATTCGCGTGCCTTTTGATGAAGCGGTGTTATCCATTGAGTTTGCGGCCCTGGAATATTCTGCCCCTGATAAAATTCAATATGCCTATTACCTCGAAGGGTGGGACAGGGGTTGGAATTATACGAACAACAACCGGTCCGCTACCTATACGCATTTGTCGGAAGGGAACTACACCTTACGGGTGAAGAGTACCAATGCCGGTGGGGTATGGGGCGCCCGCGAATTGACGATCGATATTGTGGTGCTGCCGCCCTGGTACCGGTCGTGGTGGGCGTATTTATTGTATGGGGCGGTTCTAACCATTTTAGTGTATTCGTATATAAAGTATCGCACCAAACAAACGCGGTTAAAATATGAAGTGGCCATTGCCAATTTGAATACCGCCAATGAACGCGCAGAAAGAGAAAAAGGCGAAGCCGAACTGGCACGGGAGCGGGCAGAGCGGGAACGCGAACATGCCGAACTGGAAAAAGAGCGCATTGTGAATGAAAAGGAAAAAGAGATGCATGAAAAAAAGATCTCTTTCTTCACCAACATTTCGCATGAGTTTCGAACCCCGCTTACGTTGATCATCAATCCCATCCGCGACCTGTTGAAGAAGAAAGAATTTGAACAGCCGCAACTGGAAGGCGAACTGAGCATCGTATACCGCAACGCGCATCGCATGCTCAGCCTGGTTGACCAGTTGTTGTTATTCCGCAAAGCGGAAAGTGATTTTGATAAAATACATCCGGCGAAACTGGATGTGTGCAGTCTGGCCCGCGAAGTGTACCTGTGTTTTCTACATCCCGCAAAAGCCCGGAACATCAACTATACGTTTGACTGTGAAACCGAACACCTGGAGTTGGTGGCCGACCGGCAGAAACTGGAGATCATTTTGTATAACCTGCTGTCCAATGCCATCAAGTATACCGAAGCCGACGGGAACATTGCGCTACGCATAAAGGATACAACTGATACTATTGTTATAGAAGTAGAAGATACCGGGGCGGGCATTCCCGCAGCGGTGGGAGAAAAACTGTTTGAAAAATTTTATCAGCCCGACCGGGTATTAACAAGCCGTAAGCCGGGTTTTGGCATCGGGTTGTTCCTGGTAAAACATTTTACCGATGAACACAAGGGGACCATTGCTTATAAAAGTGAAGAAGGAAAGGGGACCTTGTTTACTTTGCGCTTTTTAAAAGGGTCCGCACATTTTGGCGAGGATATAAAGATCATGGAAGAATCGACCGCACCTGCTTTTGCAGAGGAGTTGCTGGAAGAACCCACCATACTGGAAACGTCGGCTTCCTCAGCAGACGCACCAGCCACCGAAGTAGTGACAGAGAAAAACACCCTGCTGATCATTGAAGACGACGAAGCGATCCGCTTATACCTGTCGCAATTGTTTGCCGGCACGTACATCGTGTTGCAGGCGGCATCGGGCGAAGCAGGTTTGGAGATGGCGCAACAATACCTGCCCGACTTGATCATTTCCGATATTCATATGAAGGAATTGAGCGGCATTGACTTGTGTAAACAGATCAAGGAACATGAGACCACCAGTCATATCCCGGTGATCCTGTTAACCGGCAGCACCTCCGATGAATTGAAATTACAGGGCATAGAAGAAGGCGCGGATGATTACATCAGCAAGCCGTTCGACAGCCAGTTATTGACCGCCCGGGTCAGCAGCCTGTTGCGCAGCCGGAGCAACCTGCAGAAATACTTTTATAATGAGATCACGCTGCATACAAACAATTTAAAGATCTCGCCCGAGTACAAGGAGTTCCTGGAAAAATGCATAACGATCGTTGAGAGCCACCTCGAAGACGAAAACTTTACCGTAAAGAACCTGTTGGCCGAAATGGGCATGAGCCATTCGAACCTTTTCAGAAAGGTGAAAAGCATCTCGGGTTTGAGTGTCAACGTGTTTATCCGTTTTATTCGCCTGCGCAAAGCCGCCGAGCTGTTTGTGTCCACCGACTACAACGTGAATGAAACGGCCTTTATGGTCGGCATCAAAGACGCCAAATACTTCCGCGAACAGTTCAATAAGTTGTTCAAGATGAATCCTTCTGAGTACATCAAAAAGTACCGTGGGGTGTATCGGAATCAATTCACGGTAAACAAACCAAAAAACTAGCAGAAAGCCATAAGCCATAAGCTTTAAGCCAAAGGCAGAAAGGCAAAAATCTAAAGCATAAAGCCAAAACCTCCTCTGTATTTGTATTTGCTTTCGGCTTATAGCTTTACGCTTTCAGCTGTATTCCTGTATTCATGGGCTTTCTATTATTTTAAACCGTCCATGCAACGGCGTGCCGCCCTCGATCTTACCTTCCTGCAGCAGTTGCAAAACGCCCTTTGTGCATTTGTCATCGGCCACTTCCGGCGCTTTGATCAAAAACCGTTTGGCGAACCCTCTCATCAGCGCATCGCACCATTTGGTAAAAGCTTCCTCTTTCGTGATCAATTCATCGGCTTCACCATAATACGACTTCACATAGTAAAAGCGGCTACGTTCAATATTACCTGTAAACAAATTGGGCAGGGGCCTTGAAAAATGCAGGACAGGGCTGCTCCAATCATCTATCAGGTAATAGCCCTGTTCCTGAATAAACTTAGTTTTGATCTGCGGCAGAAAAGCGGTCTTCGTTAAATAGATCTTTTCCCATTCCTTATCGCTGGTGCGGGTAATCGCGGACGTGCGTATAAAATGGGTATCGCTGGCAAAGGGCAGCGTAATAAATACGGCGTCGCGTGCTTTAAAATAATTTTCGAACACGGGCAACTCACCGGGCGTTGCATAAAAATTAAGTTGTTTCGAGCTCATTTGTATCTGTTAATTATAGGGTATAAAAACAAAATGATATTCTGTCGCCCTTTGGGGACTGTTTCTAATATCAAATTCTGCTTTCCTTTCACGGCTTACCGGGTTGGGTTTGCCTGACGGTTTTTTTATTTTATTTTGTTTTCCTACCTGCACATAAACGGTTTTACCATCTTTTTCGGCAACCAGGTCAACAAACCGGTGTTCCTTGTCGCTTCCCGTGCCTGCTTTCACTTTCAATTTTTGCTCACGGTCTACAATCCTAAACCCTTTGGCCTCCAGTTTTTTTTCAGCAGCCAACACCTTCGCCTTGTGCGCGGGACTGCCTTCTTTACCCCAGGGGTTGGGAACTTTTTTAGTGCCCTCCGCCGCATTATCGGCTTTACCCGCCAGTTTCTTGGCGGTGGCGGCCTTATCAACCGCCTTGTTGGCATCGTTCACCTTATCGGCCGCGGTGCTGGCCAGCTTCACCACGGTTGCGCCTTTTTTAATCAGGGAGCCAACGCCTAAAGTTACAGCATCGATAACACCCGCTTTCAATATTTCGCCGCCGTCTACATCTGTGAAGGCGTCGCCAAGATCTTTGCCCTCGATCAGGTTGGTGACTACCTGTGTGGCATACTCCTGTACCACCCCTTTTACAAAGGCAATACACCAGGGGCATTTACCGTCGGGGTCGTTGTAAAGAATTGGATTATTACCTGAAAAATGGTAAGGCGATAAACTTTCCTGCTCCCCTTCATCGGGCAGCGGATCAATTTGCATATAGCGGCCCGTTTGCGGATCGTAGGTACGGGCATTGAAATCGTACCACTCCAGTCCGGCGCCATCGCTGAATTCTTTTTGCTGCAGCTCGTTCCCATTGTACAATACTTTGTTTCCACAACCGCAATCAGGCGTCGCCATCTGGTAACTCCGACTCGAGATGCCGGCCATGGTGAGGCCGAACGGATAGTAATGAGTTTCTTCCTGCAGCGGCCCGGTATAATGCCTGATGCTGAGATTATCAAAGAACACATCCTGGTTCTCCGTTTCATTGCTTACGAAAATATACAGGTAACCATTTTTGGTAATGGGGATGCCCGTATAGGCCAGCGTGTTCAACACATCTGCATTACCTACCGGCAGGGCACCGCTTTGCGGGTAACTGGCCACATAATTGAACCGTTCATCGAGCAGTATCCAACTGAGGTAAGCTTTGGGCTTGCCTGTCGGTGTGGTGTTATTGGCCGTGCGAAAGCTGTTTAAAGCCGTCAGCAGCGGACTGGTTGATGGACTGTTCAACAGCGACAGGGTGCCTTTGCTGTTGCCCGCCACCGATACAATGCCATTGGCCATGGCGCTAAGGATGTCGTTGACGGCATTTATGGGGCTGCCTGCACTACCCTGCGCGCGGTAGAACGACTTGACGGCAATATCTATCTGATCGCCGCTCATTACACGCAGCAGCATGGCCGGGCCTACTTTTTGACCGCTGCCATTGAGCCGCGCCAGCGAATCGTTGGGCGTGGTAATGGCATCTGCCGGGTAACCGCCCGGTACCAGCGCTACCGGGTAGGCAGCCGCCGGGATATTATAAAACAGTTTGTTTTCCCGGGCACGATAAGCCGCTTCCATAGTAGCGATATACTGCGAGGTGTCTTTCTGTTCTGTTAGCACCATGCGCACATTGCCCAGGTGGTCTTCGAGGAAGTAATCATAGAAGTACCGGTAAGCGCTGTCACCGTTCCCGAAATATTTTTTGGCGTAGCGCAGGCGCCCTTCTTCATGCCCGATTTGCACCAGCGTATCGTTCCTGTATTCAAAGTCATTGATGAACAGGGAATGGATAGTACGGCCGTTGAGATAGTCGGCGATCGTTTTGCCCAGCTTATTACCGGCTGCATCATAGATATAGGAGATTGTCCCTTTGGCGGTACCATCTTCGTTATTGAAGTTTACCTGTTGCGGGAGGTTCAAATAATTGTAAATGATGCTGCCTATACGTTTGTTCTTATCCTGCGTAAGGTTACCATTGCCATCGTACAGGTAATCATCATTCGTACGGTTCCTGTCGGTAAAATCACCCAGTTTGTAATCGGTGGTAGAATTGCCCACGCTTTCCGTTACAGACAACAACCGGTTACCGGGATTGCCCGAATGAACATTATAGGAATAGTAGAGCTGGTCGATAATGATACTGCCATGGGGCTTCCAGCCTTTTTGCTGCAGGGTGATTATATTGCCATTGGCATCGTACGTCAAACCGCTTACACTAAAGTCGATGCCATTATAGGTAGAACCAGGTTTGTTTTTAGCCCAGGTAGTTCCGTACAACTGATTAAAGTCTGCCGATGTTAACCGGTTGGCATTGTCGTACAAAAAATCATATTTCCTTTTTTCGCCATCACCGGCGCTTTTCCAGATGGTGCCGCTGATACTGCCGTTGTATTGTGGTGTGGTATAATTAGTGCCTGTTATTATACTGCCCGCCTGATCGTACCCCAGCTCAAACCCAAAATAATTACTGGTTGCATCATTGACAAAGTTCCGGTTGGTACCCAGCAGCCAGCCCCTGATATTGTAATCATTCACGAGGGTCTCCATGCCATCGCCCAATGTTTTGGTTTTTAGCTGTCCCAGCTCATCATACTGATGGCTTACGATGGTTTGCTCGGGTTTACTGATCGTTTGGTTGCCGATAGTGCTGGTAACGGTTTTGGTGGCAGACAGCAGTCTGCCTGTATGATCGTAGGTGCTTTTGGCAAGCACGCTGTGCGTTTGTGCGTTAGCCCCTTCTTTCCGGTGCTGCTCAAGCGTACGCAATATGTTGCCGGCATAACTGTATTGTGTGGTGGAAATATCTTTTCCACCCGTTTGATTAATACGCTGGCTTTGTATTGCACGGTTCTGTTCGTCGTAGAAAGTAACCGTATAAAGATATTGGGCCGGGTTGCTGTTGAGCACTTTGGTGCGGCTGCCGGTTATCAGTCCCGTGGTTTGATTACTGGATGTAATTGGCTGTGCCCAGGCAGGCGCCGTATTATAGGTGTTAATGAAATAAGTGCTGTTGCCCGTGTGGGTGGCATCGATGGTAGCGTTGAGCGTAGTGCCGGTACCGGCTACCCAGTTATAATTGTCGTAGAAATTCTGGGTAAGTACTTCGTAATTGCTGCCCTGGGTGGCGGGATAACCGGTACGCGTATAGGCGCTGTCGTGATGCACCTGCCGGTTGGCGGCATTGGTGAGCAATCCGGTTTGTACTACCCGGTTGAGGTCATCGTATTCGGTTACCAGCCATTTCCCCTGCTGGCGCAGCAGTGAATCCTGGCTCATGATCATTCTATCCCTGGCATCATATACCAGCCATTGTTCTCCGCTGCCCGGCACTTTACGAACCACCTGCCGGTTACGTTGGTCGTACTCATATCGAAAACAAAACTCATTGGAAATGGATGATGTAACTGACCAGGCATTAATGAGCTGCACTGCCATCGGCTGCAATACATAGCGCAGGTTATCGAGATCATCGTACACATAATAGGTGCACAGCCAACCCACATGCGCCGTACCGGGTGAGGCGGCAAACTGCACCTTACGCAGTATAAGCACATCATCTTTGTCCTTATACTCTACCACCTGCTTACCCTGTTCATCGGTGGTTATGTTTTTATACAATTGCCCGGGTGCATAGCGGTTGGTGCTGGCTGGTATGGCGCCGGGTGTTAAAGCGATGGTCCATATACGTACGCTGTCGCTAACGGTATTGGTGAGGTACTGTTTGCCGATGCCCCTGTTGGCCCCGGCCCAGTTGGCGCCCGGCGCCATGGTTTTAGTAATACGCCCCACCGGCGAAGGTTCGTACAGGGTTTGCGTGTAAGGCATCGTTTCGCCGGTAAAGAAGGGCGAGGCGCCGGCAATGAGGTAATTGTTCTGATCGGTTACCGCGTTTGTTTTGAATTTGCCATCCTGTGCAGCAGCGCGGTAGCTCAGGTATTTTTTGGCTTCGCGGCCCATGCGGTCATATTCCATCGGTGTAACGATATCATATTGCTGCGGGCTGAGCTGCTTATCTACTTTTTCGATGGGCCGGCCCAGGCCATCGAAGTACACCGTGGTTTGTAATTTTTCACCCACAGGTAACTGGTCGGCCTGCATCCAGCTATTTACCCCTTTTACCCGCATATCATTGATGCGGATGTAATTGAGGTTTTCTACATTGGCCGAGATATAGTTGATGCTGAAGGTTAATGTATTGCTGTACAGGATTTCCTTTCCACAACTCACCTTGCGGCGAATTCGGGCGCCGCCTTTTAACACAGGAGCGCCGGCAGGATAATTCACCGTTGTACCAATCGATTGCCAGGGACCGCCGTCAACGGACCGTTGCCACTCATAGGCATAGTTCTCAGGCAGGCAGAGGCCACCGGTTGCCGGTGTTTGTGTGATGGCAGGGCCTGTATTGTAATCGAGCAACAACGTAGCTGCAGTAATAGTACCTGCCTGTAACTGTTTGGGAGACACCACCACGGCATTGGATGCATGCCAGCCAACGCCATTACCTGTTAACCGGCGGAACCAGGTTGGCTGAGCAATGGTTTCGTTGGATATATACGTGGCGCTGGTAGCGCTGTCAATATCAGCCCAGAAAACATTGTTGGGCGATCTTTGCCATTGATAGCTGTTTACCCGGTTACAGGGAAATACAGGGCTCTCTACCGGGCCCAGGGTAAAAAAGGCGTTATAATCTACTTCCTGCGAAGCGGGTGTTATGGTCAGGTTGTTGGCCGTTAATGTGGTAACGGTTTTGTATACGGGATTGATGGTTTGATCGGGATAGAAGAGCTCTAATGAAACAGATCCTCCGCCGGGCGACCAGGCGATCTGTACGCTGGTGGGGCTCTGTTCGATGATACAGGAAAAATTATTGTTGATGATACCACCGTTCGCACACCAGCTGTACGTATCGGGAACTGTGTATTCGCCGCTTACTGTATACGTATAATTGACACCGGGAACAATACAGGTAGTGGGGCCTGCAATGGACAGCGGTTGGTACACACTCAGGGTGGCCACGTTCGAATACGCCACGGCCCCGGATGTTGTTTCGGTTACCCGCCGCCGGATATACAGGGTGGTATCGAGATGGAAGGTGCCGGGAAAATTCAGGTCTTTAGCGGTCGTCGTCAAATTGAGGGCCGCCATATTCGTCCAGGTGCTGTTATTATACGATTGCTGCCACTGGTAGCTATGAGAAGGACTACAGGCGCCACCTGCGGCATTGGTACAAACGATGGTAGCGGGACGGCTGCCGTAAGGTATGTGTTGCCACAGGCCGCCGGTAATACTGCCGGAAACCAGCGGGACGGAGATGGCCACGTTGAGACCGGGATCTTCTTCCGGGGTCGATAACCAGATGCTGCCTCCTGTGGTATTGTACCATACCACTACTATAGAAGTGATGCCAACACCGCCCTGGCACGAACTACCGGTACTTTGAATATAACCGCCGCCCACACACCAGTCCATGAACATATCGCTTGTGTAACTACCGGTAGCATAATATTGTACGGGTATGCCAGCCGTTACGCAGGTGGGCCCGCCAATACCAACAGGCTGGGTAATATATTTATACGCTACGTCGGAATAGTCGACACTGCCCGAACCCAGTTCGGTTACCTGGCGCCTGAAATAAGTTGTTTGCGGCAGGGGCTGCGAAAAACCGAGGTGTTGCCCGGTAGCACCGCTGATATCGGTCCAGTTCACCATATCGGTACTCTGCTGCCACTGGAATGCATAGTTATAGGTACAGCCGCCGCCCGATGGCCATGTACACTGAATAGCAGACGGAACAAGGTAATTGCGGAGAATTTGCTCTCTTGCAGATGGGTAGATAATACCCGGAACGAGGGGTGAAACTACCGTTATAGCTATACTCTGGCTGCCATAATTGGAAGTACTACACCCTACTGTACCATACGTACTATTGTTGTTCCAGGTAATCTCCACCCAATAGGCAGGGCCATAGGGCGAGCAGCCTACACCGTAGCCGGTAATAGACCCCCCGGTTACACACCACTGATAGGAGGTGAACTCATCATAGGTGCCGAGGTACCAATACCATTCGGTGCTGCCCTGTGTTACACAGGTATTGCCGATCACTTCCTCGGATTGTGCCCTTACGGCTGTTTGCATGAAGAATGCCAGCAACAGCAGCCATGCTTTTATAATAATTGATAATTTTTTCATGGAAAGGTTAGGTTAGGCGGGTTATTGTTGTTTGTATTGATATTCGAACGTCCGGGTAATATTTCCCTCCGCGTCGCGTACAAACCGCAGCCGGCCCAGTTGATCGTAACTGTAATAGGTGATCATATTGGCGGCGCTGCATTCACTGGTTTTGCCCAATACCGGGTTATAGGTAAAGGTGGTCATGGTGGCCCCGGCAGGGTATAACCGCAGTTCATCGATGATGGTAACGGCCGGAGAAGCCAGTGCGATGACGCCGCCCGTTGTCCGGATCGTGTGCTCATGGTAGGTCCAGCCATTGCGGGTTAACCCGGACTTTACCCCCAGGCTGGTGGCGCCATCAACAGTTATGGGCCCGTTCTTCGACCAGTAGCTCACGATATAATCAACCCCTGTGGAAGATGGGTTGAACGAGATGTAGTCTCTGCCACCGAGCAAAAAACTTTTATCGCCGGTAATACCTTCATCGAGGCGTTTACCGGCCGGAATGTTGAAGTTGCCCTGGCCATCGGCTTCAAAACTGGTATAGGCAACGGCTTCATAAGCAGCATTGAGCACCCTGGCAATGGGAAAACTCTTTTGATAATCCCAGATAAAACTTTCGGGCCTGTCATTTTCCTTCACCTGGGTAAGAATATTTCCGGTGCTGTCGTACGCCGGAAAGCGATGGCGGATCTCGCCAGCATGGTTGCCTACCTGTTGCAGGATGGATTGCGGCAGGAAACAACCGCTATAATGCCGGGAGTAATTGGTACGGGTGAACGAAACGGAGTTGCCATTCTTCAAGGTTTGTTCCTCCACGACGGCCGCATTCATATTGGCGTTTAACATGCCCTGATAGGGTGCACCCGGGGCATCGCGGTCCTGGTATACCATCGTGGCGGGATATGAATAGCTGGTGGTTATTTCATCACCGGTGCTGTTGGTGGTCAATTCCTCGGTTTCTTTATAATTGTCATAATGCGGGGAGGCAGCCGGATACAGATCCTGGAAATACCGGTTGGTTTTTGTTTCTACTATATACTGGGCGCCTGCCTGTATGGTGTCGGTTTGTTTCCGCATCAATACCGGCTTTGTATAGAACACACAGGTAGACACGCGCGATAAAGGCGTTCCTCCCATGGACACATCGTACAGCCGGAAAAAATAAGGTACTTTATAATAACTGTTGGAGGTATCGGCGGTATACTCATAACTCGTATTCCGGACGAAATTTTTGTTGTTGTCGTAATAATTCATTTGCAGCAAAAGTCCCCGGAAGCCTTCCATGCTTATAAATCCTTCTTCGTGCCATTTGCTATCGAAGTTGGTAAACATATCGTAGGGCGCTTTGTCGGTATAACCATTATCGTGATTGGTATACTTGTACACCACATAACCCTCGTCGTATTTTTCGGTTACTTCCGAATAGGTAACGTGGTTGCCATTGGTATTGCCCGGCGGGAGAAAGTTGTTATCTACTACTTTTCCATAATACAAACTAAAGGATCCCCAGCTTCCCAGCCAGAAAAAGCCATGCTGCAAGGTATTGCGGAGTGTGCCCGTATTGGTATACTGTGGCACGCCCGACAACACACCCGAAGCGTCGGCGCCGTTATTCAGATAATTCGTTGTATAAAAATATTCTTTCCGCATGGTATCGGTTGCCGAAGCGCCGGATGTGATGGCCCGGATGCGTAATCCGCCTGCCATGAGATTGGTGGTTTGTTCCGTTGTAAAAGGGAATTGCCTGGCTATTTTACTGTATGTATGCGGCTCATAGGTCAGTTTCAAAAATCCGCCGGTAGGGTAGGTCATGGTCTCCAGCATTTCGGCCACCATGTATTGGGCCTCCGGCTCCCGGGCGGTTAAATAATCCGTAGTATAGGCATACAGGCGGTTGTTGAAATAACCCCAGTGATCGGCCTTTTTTGAATTATAAGCAGGAAGATCGAGCGTATTGTATTGAAAAGAATAAGCAAATACCGTTTCTGATGTCGTGGTCTTTACATCGCAGCCGCTCAATCGCAGCCGTTTGGTGGGTTGATGGCGGTAATTAAAATGGATCTGTTTTACACCTGCAATATCGATGGCATCGAGTTTTTGCCAATGGCTTTGGGTGATGCCATGCCTGAAGTCGCTGGCGGTTACCTGTGCCAGCTTTTGTTGATCGAACGGGAAATTGAGCTCGTTGGTTTCACTGCTGCTGAAGCGGATACTTTGCAGGGGAGTGATGATGGAGTCGGGGTAAACGGAATTCTGTATGGTGATAACGGTATTTTCCTGCGAGCCGGAATAAGAAGTACTGCCTGATTGATAGGTGAGCAGAAAAGGCACATTATTACTAAAGTTGAAATTTACATCATAGAACAACGCATTCCGTTGTTTTTGCTGTATAAATGTTCTGCCCGCCCTTTTATAGGTAAACCGTATTTGATCGCCACCGGGCGCTTTTATGGTAGTGAGGTGCCAGGCGCTGGCAATGGTGTATGTATTCCGGGTCATGTCGCCATTATTACTGAAATCGATGGCGTTGGGATCGCCGCCGAAGGTATATTGAATACCGTTTTCATCGGTCAAACGAATGGTGTAAAAGCTGCGACCGGTTTCCCGTTTAACCCACGCCCCGGTAATATCATCTATCCAGTCACCGAATTTGATGTCATCTCTCATTTCAATGATCTCTGCCTGTAGTTTATACGCGCCATTAGGTTTTACTTTTAGCTCAACCGGGGCATACATCGATGCCCGGGTAATATAAAAAGTGCCGGAATAACCATTGACATTAAAGATAAACTCATCGGGCATGGCGTCGTATGCCTGGGGTTTTATCTGTGCCGGGCTCAGCCCCATGAGTGTAAATTGTTGAATGGAATCAACGTTGTTGAAATTGGATGTTACCCGGCCGCAATTGTAGTAATAACAGCCTTCATTGGGCCAGGAAACCCAGGTGATTACGGGCGGATGCTCGTCGTACACGCCATTTACTTTACGTACGATAACGCCGCCGGCCTGCAACGTCCACCCAAGCCCCAGCCATCCGGGATGGTCATCTACTTTATGACCGCCGGTATTGTAGCGCATGGTAATGGGCACCTCCAGGTTTTTATAAGTAAGCTCATAGAGGGGAATGGAAACATCGGCCTGTCCGCTGAAAGGGGTGGCCGGCACCAGGCCGAAATTACCCAGGGATGCTGCATCCGGACTGGGATATGTTTTATTGAGGTTCAAACCCGCGATATGGCTTTCCTGGGCATCAGCCCTTGCCCCTCCCAGTAGCAACAGCAATAACAGTAAATAATAATAGTGATGGATTATTTTCGAAAGACGGTGTAAAAAGACAGGCATACGTAATAGCAGTAGTATGGCGGCTATCCATTTCATACGACAAGGTTTAGTTTTGGTTAATGATACAATCGTATGTCTAATTTAAAAAAGAACGGGATTCAAAACTGAACCCCGACCAAATTTGATTAAATTTTTTATAGGGTAATATGTCCGGTATTACAGGATGGTCTTCGCCATTTTCTTCATGCTTCGTTTTTCATGGTTGCTGTATTTCTCCCGCCGCGGCGGGCCGGGGGTAATTGGTCTATTCACCCCCCATTTTAGACTTTTGCCCCCCTTATTAGCTTTTTTTACTGTGTGTAATTTCACTCCTGAAAAGGTTTGCTGCCTTTTGTTGTATTCGCGTGGAACTGCGAACTATGAACTGTGAACTGTGAACTGTGAACTGTGAACTCTGAACTGTGAACTCTGAACTCTGAACTCGGAACTTTGAACCAAGAACTAAACGAACGCTTATGACTTTTGCTTTGCCATCAACTGCCTGCAAAGGCCTGCTTTGCTGTGCCTTAACGGTCTGTTTTGTTGCTGCCCGGTCCCAGGATACCATCACCATCCGCGGACTGCCCGACAAGATCGTCCTCTTTCCCGCACCGGATTCTGTCCCCGCTTTATTTAATAATATTCCAAAGGACAGGAACCTGCAATCTATTTCCACGGTGTACACGCCGCAATTGGTTACCACGCCCAGTCCGCAGTTTTTACAAGCCCTGCCCGGCCGGGTAGCTGGTTTGAACATCGGGTTTACCAGCGGTGGTCCGGGGTTAGACGGTAACGGAATGACGTATAACATCCGCGGCGCCCGCGCCCAGATCATTTTGATCGATGGGGTGGAGCGGGGGTATCAATCGATCGATCCCGAACAAATTGAATCCATCTCCGTGTTGAAAGATGCCCTGAGCACCGTGCTGTTCGGACAACGGTCTTCCTACGGCATCATTTCCATCAAAACAAAAAAAGGCGATATCGGCAAGCCGCGCATTTCATTTACCGCGCAATCGGGTTTTGAAACGCCTACAGCTTTACCAAAGCCCCTGGCGGCCTGGGAATATGCCACGCTGTATAATGAGGCCCGGCAAAATGATGTAGGCGCTACGCCCGTTACACCGGCCTACTCGCAGGCGCAGATCGATGCGTACCAGAATCAGAGCGACCCCAGCGCGTATCCCGATGTGGATTGGTATAAAACGGTGCTGAACAAACGAGCCAACCAGCGCCGGTACAACCTCAACATCCAGGGCAGCGGCCGTGGCTTCCGCTATTTTGTGGACCTCGACAATATGCGCGAAAAGGGATTGTTTAAAACAGATGATGATAATAAATACAATACGAATTCACAACTCGATCGCTACCTGATCCGCTCCAATGTAGGCGTGCAGGTAACGCCCACCACGTTTGTGCAGCTGAATTTATTCGGCCGCTTTCAACGGTACAACCAGCCGGGTGGCGGCGTAGGGGGTATATTGACTTCGCTGTTGAACACGCCGCAAAACGCTTACCCGGTGTATAATCCCGACGGCACGTATGGCGGAACTACCACCTACGGGGGTAATGTAAATATTTATGGACAGGCTGTGTCGCGGGGATACCAGTTCCAGGATGTACGGGATATTGCCGTTGACCTCGATATAACGCAACAGCTGGATGTGCTGGCCAAAGGGTTGTATGTAAAAGCAAAAGCTTCGAACAACAATACGGCCTGGTACACCACGAACCGCGCAAAGAATTTTGAAGTATTTCAGTATACCAATAATACCTATACAAAATTCGGAAGTGCCTCGGAGCAAACGACGTCCGGCACCGCGAATGAACGCAGCCGCATTGTGTATTTGGAAGGAACGCTCGGGTACAACAGAACATTCGGCAAACATGCCGTTGATGTGATGGGCATTGCCAATCAACAAAGCCGCCTGGTGTTCAACACCACCAACCTGCCGGAGAAATACACCGCCTTTGCCGGTAAACTGAATTATAGTTACGATGACCGGTATGTGGCAGAAGGAGCGGTTAGCTACGGAGGTTATAACTGGTTAACACCCGCGAAACGCTGGGCTACTTATTATGCCGGTGGCCTGGGTTGGAATGTGCACAATGAAGAATTTATCAAAGAAAAGGTGAAATTCATTAACCGGCTGAAACTGCGCGCCAACTATGGGTTGACGGGCCAGGTAAATGCCGGTTATTACGCCTACATTCAAACGTATTTTACCAACCTCACCAATACCAATAACAATGTGGCCTACTGGTACGGACCAGGTCAATCCCTGGAACGCAGCACCGGCGAAAATGCCATTGCGAATACCAGTCTGGCCCCTGAAAAAGCAAAGAAATTAAATGCCGGTATGGACCTCGGTTTATTCAAGAACCGGTTGACCATCACCGCCGATTATTTCTATAACAAGTTCTACGACCTGGTAGCCACGCCGCAATTAACAACGGCCGTTTTTGGCGCTGCTTACCCGGTGCAGAATTATCAGCGATTCAATTACTACGGAACGGATATTACGGCAACCTGGAATGACGACTGGAAAGGATTTGCCTATTTCATTTCAACGAATTTTTCGCTGGTACAATCGAAAGTGGAATACAATGCCGAATTGCCAAAGGAGTACGATTACCAGATTGTAACCGGCAAACCGGTGGGATTGCAATACGGGTATACAGCGATCGGGTTGTTTAAAAGTTATGACGAGATCAATGACGCCAAAACGGCGGTCTTACCCGCTGCGCCGAAATCTTCTTTACGGCCCGGCGATATCCGCTATATGGACCGGAACAGCGATGGCATCATCGACGCCAACGACCAGGCGCCCATTGGCAATGCAAAGCCAACGATCTACTATGGAACTACCCTTGGTTTCAGTGTAAAAGGATTTGATGTAAGTGCGCTGGTACAGGGCACTAT
Source organism: uncultured Niastella sp. (assembly GCA_966212235.1). Classification (GTDB taxonomy): domain Bacteria; phylum Bacteroidota; class Bacteroidia; order Chitinophagales; family Chitinophagaceae; genus Niastella. Next base: position 559,960 of record CBIHPP010000003.1, read on the forward strand.
GAACCGGCAAACCTACCTCAGCGGCGATTTTATGAATGGCTTTGGAAATAACAGCGCCAATAACGCCTATGAATACAATCGAGGCCGGTTTACCGCAGCAACCGCTGCCACAGCCACCCAGCCGCGGCTTTGGTTGGGAAGCAATACCAATAATTCGCAAACTTCTTCTTTCTGGCTCTATGATAATGACTTCGTGCGCCTGAAGAACCTGGAGATCGGTTATACGGTACCGGATAAGCTCATTAGTAAAATTGGACTTCGTTCGCTGCGGGTATTTTCCAATGGGTTGAACCTGTTTACGGAGGCGGAGATCCACAAGGTGCGCAAGGACATGGACCCCGAAGCCTGGGGCGCTTCTTATCCCATTATGAAAGTATTCAACTTCGGCGTGAACGTTAAATTTTAATGCGATTACTATATGAAAAAATATACGAACCATATATTAGGCTTGCTGCTGGTGCTGGTAACGGCCGCTTCCTGTAAAAAAGATTTTGAAGAAAAACCACTCGATCTCAATACCGTTGATTTTATTTTCGACGCGAATGATCCCACTGGTGACCTGGCCTCCAAATGGTTGTCCTATATCTATTCCAGGATCCCCACCGGTTACTCACGTTTGTATACCGTTCCCCTGGAATGTGCGTCGGACGATGCGGTACCCAGTGCCGATGGCAGCGGCATGTGGAGTGTGATCCGCGGCGGGTACAGTCCCATCTCTGCGTTTGATGATAACTGGGGCAACTGTTATAATGCCATCCGGGAAGCCAATGTGTTTCTGAACAATTATCAGAACGTGCCCTGGGCCGATTCTTCCCGTAAAGTGTGGTTTCCCAATGAAGCCCGTGCCTTACGCGCGTATTTCTATTACGAACTGATCCGCCGGTACGGTGGTGTTCCGCTGGTGGGTGACAAAGTATTTGATGCCAACGATGCCGGCTTATTGCAGTTGACCCGCAACAGTTTTGAGGAATGTGTGAATTATATCGTATCGGAGCTCGATAATGTAAAGGACAGTCTTCGCCCGGATGCAACCTTGGGTAACCGCACCACCGATCCCGATTTCGGGCGCATGCGCAAAAGCGTTGCCATGGCCATAAAAGCCAAAACGCTGCTGTTAGCGGCCAGTCCCTTGTTCAATCCATCGGCTACGCCCGATCTGCCTTATACAGGATATTCCGCTTTTAATGCCGAACGATGGAAGGCGGCTGCCGATGCGTCCAAAGCGTTTATGGACCTGGGCCTGTTTGACCTGGAAGCCAGTTCCTATACACTGTTGCAGCAACGGGCGAACAAGGAGCACATCTTTTTTAAAACAAGTGATTCGCGGATCGACAATGTATATGCCTATTATATGTCGCCGGTAGGTTATAACCCGGGGAGCAGAAGAAGCGAAGGCCGGGTAAGTCCGACCCAGGAATTTGTAGATGCCTTCCCGATGAAAAATGGCAAGGCCATCACTGATGCCACTTCCGGTTACGACCCCGCCAATCCGTACGCGAACCGCGATCCCCGGTTGGAGCGCACCGTTTTTTATAACAATGCCAAATGGTTGCAACGGCCCATTGAATTGTTTGAAGGCGGCAAAGACAAGCCAAACAATACAACAGTCTCGGCCGTGCAAACGCAGACGGGTTATTATGCCAAAAAGTTCTGTGCCAATGATAGCAGCAATGGTTCTTTTTCGACGACTATTTACCGCGATAACGGCTTTGTGCCTGCCTGGTGCATTATCCGCTATGCCGATATTTTACTGATGTATGCCGAAGCAAAGAACGAACATGCCGGTCCGGATGCGACTGTATACAGCGCCGTGGAAAAGATCCGCCAGCGCGCGGGACTTTCTCCCTATGCACTGCCGTTGGGTTTGTCGAAGGACCAGATGCGCACGATCATCCGAAACGAACGGCGGGTAGAACTGGCGTTTGAAGAACAACGTTTCTGGGACATCAGGCGGTGGAAGATTGCAAAGAGTGTATACGGCACCATGCTGCATGGCGTCACCATTACAAAAAATGCCGGCAACACATTCACCTATGCATCAAAAGATGTGGTGCAGCCTTATTTCACCGATGCCATGTATTTGTTTCCCATTGCGTTGAAAGAAACACAGGTGAACCCTGGCATCACTCAAAACCCGGGGTATTAATTAATCCTTGAACTGTAAAGCATACAATATGAAATTTATAATAATGCTCCTGTTATTCGCCGTGGGCGGTACCGTTATGGTGCACGCGCAAACCAAAACGGTGGCCGGACAGGTGGTTGATGATAAAAAACAACCCATTGGCGGCGCCACCATTGTTGAAACCGGTGAAGAACGGAACGTCGTTGTTTCCGATGGGGAAGGCCGTTTCCAGATAAAGCTTCGAACCAACAGCAACAAGCTCGCTGTCAGTGTGATCGGTTTTCAAACCCAAACGGTTTCAGTAGATAACTTAAATACGCTTACGATACACCTGGTGAAAGATGCGAAAGGACTGGAAGATGTGATCGTGGTAGGTTATGGACGCCAAAAACGCATTACCAGTACCGGAGCGGTCAGTTCCATAAAAGGAGAAGAGATAAGAACAGTCCCTACAGCGAGTGTGCAGAATGCATTAGTCGGACGGCTCCCTGGATTTTTCTCACAACAAAGAAGCGGTCAGCCCGGCGCCGACGCCGCTGACTTCTTCATCCGGGGCGTGAACTCGCTGAATGGTGACAACAAACCATTGATCATTGTAGATGATATAGAATATGATTATACCCAGCTGTCGCAGATCAATGCCAGCGAAATTGAATCGATCTCCATTTTAAAGGATGCAGCCACTACTTCTATCTACGGATTAAAAGGCGCCAATGGCGTTTTGGTCGTTACCACGCTCAGGGGAAAGATCGGCAAACCCAGGATCAACCTTACCACGGAAGTAGGGCAAACCCGGGTGATCAGGATGCCTACCTTCCTCGATGCATATACCACCGCCTTGCTGCGGAATGAAGCGACGATCAATGATGCGTACGGACAATCGCAAACACCCGTACTGCCATTTTCACCCGATGATCTGCAAAAGTACAAAGACGGTTCCGACCCCTATGGCCACCCTAATGTAAACTGGACAGATGCCTTGTTTAACAATTCATCAACCCAGGGCCGGTACAATGTAGATGTGAGCGGTGGCAGTCCGTTGGTTAAATATTTTATCTCCTTAGGGTACTATACGCAAAACGGTATTCTGAAAGAATTCAAGCCGATCGGCGATGATGTGAACACGAACTATTTTTACCGGCGTTACAATTATCGCTCGAACCTCGATATTACGCCAACGAAAACACTCAAGGTGCGCCTGGATATGAACGGCCGTTTTGAGACCATTAACAATCCGGGTGGCGTTGTTGAAAAAGACGGCCTGTTTTACGAGCTCAGCGCCTTTCGTTACATGGCGCCGTACGCCATGCCGTTGGTGAATCCCAATGGTACGTACGGTTATGCATCGCACCTGGGTGCAGTAACAGGTGCAGGCGCTACCAATCCGGTTTACCGGCTGGCAAACGGCGGGTACAAACGAAATTTCAATAATAATTACAATATTATAGTGGGCGCCGATCAGCGGTTGGATTTTATAACCAGTGGTCTCTCGGCAAAAGTGAACATATCCTATGCCGGCAACAACAACGAAACGCGAAGCATGGTCCGCGGTGGCATGCCTACGTTTAAATACCTCCCCGCCACCAATAGTTATGCAGGCGGCGGGCGCGTACCTGTTTATAATGTAAGCTCGAGCGGCGGCGCTTTTAATTCCACCACCATTCTGCAGGCCTCGCTGAACTATGAGCGTACGTTCGATGCGCATCATGTTACGGGTTTGTTCCTGGTGAACCAACGGAATTATATCAACGGGGGCGCCATTCCGGTGAACTATCGCGGTACAACGGCGCGGGTCGATTATGATTTCAAACGAAAATATTTATTGGGTATTACGGTAGCGCGCAATGGAAACGACCTGTTCCAGGAGAACAAACGGTATGGGTTCTTTCCCGCTGTTTCCTGGGGTTATAATTTATCGGAGGAATCATTTTTTCACCAGCTGTTCCCATTCTTCGATATGTTCAAGGTCCGCGGTTCCTATGGGCTCGTAGGGTCAGATGCCAGTTATCCCAGCACGGTTAACCAGGTGATCCAGTATACGACTACCGGTGGCAATTATTATGGCAACACCACCAGTGAAGATTCGTTGGTGAACCCGGATATTACCTGGGAAAGGGAACGGAAAACCGATCTGGGCCTGGAAGTGAATATGCTCGATGGCAAGATCACCTTCAGCGGTAGTTATTTTTACAATTACCGGTACGATCAATTGATTGCCCAGGGCGATGTGCCGCTGGCGATTGGACAAATTTTACCAAGAAAGAATATTGGTAAAACAGAGAACAGCGGTTTTGATGGCATGATCACGTACCGGGACAGACGCGGACCATTTAATTATTCCATCAGCGCCAATGCTTCCTATGCAGTCAACAGGATCCTGTATGTAAGCGAGGCGCCCGATTATCCATATCAGGCAAAAACCGGCCGGTCCGTTGGTGTGCTGGGTTCATTAGGCTATCATAATATCGGCTTTTACACGCCCGATGATTTTGAAGCAGATGGAAAAGTAAAGAAAAGCATGCCCGCGCCGGTATGGAGCGTTATTCAACCGGGTGATTTGAAATATGCCGATTTAAACGGCGATGGCATCATTACCGATGCAGATAAAACTTACCTGAGTAAACCCAATCTGCCCAGTACCAACCTGGGCGCAGAATTTACCGTGGGCTATAAAGGCATTACATTAAGAGCATTGGTGCAAAGTGCGTTTGGGTATGCCGTTCAGGTAACCGCGGAAGGAGCGGGGGATGCCTTCAATGGCAATTTGCGACCCTGGAACCTCGAACGGTGGACACCCGCCACAGCGGCAACGGCTACCTATCCACGTATCGGTACAAACACCAACGTGAATAATATTTCTTACCTCACCGTTTCTGATTTCTGGTTTGTGAATACCTGGTACGTACGGTTAAAATCATTGGAGCTGGCTTATCAACTGCCATCCTCCTGGTTACAAAGAACAAGGGTGGTGCGGAATGCACGGGTGTATGCGACCGGCTACAACCTGGTAAATATTCAGCATATGGGCAAGTTTCAACAGGATGCGGAAATTGCCAGTGGTGTCGGAAATGCCTATCCCAATACAACGAATGTAAACCTTGGCCTGCAACTCGGTTTTTAATCCCTAAAAGAAAAAGCAATGAACAAAACATACTATAAAGGAACGCTGTGGTTATTACCGGTTGTATGCGCTTGTATACTGAGCGGTTGTAAAAAAGATTTCCTCGACCAGAAAGCGCTCACAGCGGTGAATGAAACAGCTGTGTTTGCCGATAGTACCAAATCACTGGGGATGGTCAATAGCATCTATTCCAACCTCGGTGTATCATTTAACGCCCGGCGATTCAACAATACGGGACTCGATGCAGCCTGCGACGAAAGCGAGCCCATCAGCGATCCCACCATTTACACGTATTTAATTTCAAGCGGCGGTATCAACCCAAGCAATGCCGATAAAGGACTTTGGACAACGGTGTATAGAATGGTGCGTGCCTGCAATCTCTTTTTAAAGAACCGGGACAGTATACCCGTTACCGCTGCCACCCGCGACTATTGGGTAGGACAGGTAAAGTTTTTACGGGCCTGGTACCTGTTTACCCTGGTGAAACACTACGGTGGTATACCGATGATAGGCGATGAGGTGTTCAACGATGGCGACAAGATCGACATTCCGCGCAGTTCTTATGAAACCTGTGTGAATTATATCATCCAGGAGTTGGATGAGGCGGCTTCTTTATTACCTGCATCCTATAGCACCGGAAATGTGAACCAGATCCGGTTGACCAAAGGATCGGCCCTGGCCGTAAAAGCAAGACTGTTGTTGTATGCGGCAAGTCCACTGTTTAACAGCGGCGCCCGTGATAATGATCCCGAACATTTTTTAAGTTATACAACGGTAGATAATGAGCGCTGGAAAAAAGCGTCGGATGCGGCCAAAGCAGTGATCGCATTGGGTGTGCATAGTTTATATACGACAGGAACCACGCCGTTCTATACCTTGTTCTTACAAAACACCCCGGTGCCGGAGCATGTGCTGGTGTACTGGCAGCCGGTTACAACCTCCAATAATTTTTACGTGGAGAACAGCGCCAATCCCTCCTCAAGAGGCACCACCAACGGGTATGCAGGGGTGAAATATTTTCCCACGCAGGAGCTGGTGAATGAATTTGATATGCTCAACGGATTACGGATCACCGATGCTGCATCCGGTTATCCCGGCATGGGCGATGATATGTATAAGAACCGGGATCCCCGGTTGACGTATTCGATCCACTACAATGGGTCCAGGCGCAATATGGGTTCCTTAGGCGATCAGGCGGTGAATACGTATACCGGTGTTATTCCTTTTCCGGGTAATGCGGCTGTTACGAGTGCCAATGTTGACGGCATCTATACCTCAACGGGAACAAAGACCGGTTATTTCCGCTATAAGATGTGTAACAATTTCGGTGTGGGCGGCGGCAGTGAATTATACCGGCCATGGGTAGTGATGCGTTATGCAGAAGTGTTATTAAATGCAGCCGAAGCAACCAATGAGTATTATGGACCATCTACAGAAATATACGACTGGTTAAAGTTGATCCGTAGCCGCGCCGGTATTACCCCGGGAGCAAACAGTTTATATGGATTGAAAGCCGGCATGACGAAAGAGGAGATGCGGGAAGCCATTAGGCATGAACGCCGGGTAGAACTTGCATTTGAAGAGCACCGTTACTGGGATATCCGCCGGTGGAAAATTGCGCCGCAAACGGAGAATGCCGAAACACATGGTATGGAGATTACCAGAGCGGCCGATGGTAAATTTTCTTACCGTACGATCGTCGTAAGGAAACATGTATTTACCGATGCCATGTATTTCTGGCCCATTCCGCAAAGTGAAATTGTAAAATCACCGGCGTTGGTGCAGAATCCTGGGTATTAGGTGTCACGAACAAATGAAAGACTTTTCGAATTAGTTCTTTGAGTTTTAT
>CBIHPP010000004.1:0-560140 GCA_966212235.1 uncultured Niastella sp.
CTGTCAATCCAGCTGTAACAGGAACGCAAGCAGTGACCATCTGTACCAAACAATTACCATACACCTGGAATGGCAACATCTATAATGCGGCAGGAATATACAAGGACACATTAACCAATGCGGCTGGGTGCGATTCCATCGTAACGCTGACGCTGACTGTCAATCCAGCTGTAACAGGAACGCAAGCAGTGACCATCTGTACCAAACAATTGCCATATACATGGAACGGTAATACTTACAATGCGGCTGGCACTTATAAGGATACATTAACCAATGCCGCCGGTTGTGATTCCATCGTCACACTGACGCTGACTGTCAATCCAGCTGTAACAGGAACTCAAGCAGTGACCATCTGTACCAAACAATTACCATACACATGGAATGGCAACATTTACAATGCAGCTGGAACTTATAAAGACACATTAACCAATGCAGCGGGCTGCGACTCCATCGTCACACTTACGCTGACTGTTAATCCAGCTGTAACCGGAACGCAAGCGGTAACCATCTGTACCAAACAATTACCATATACATGGAATGGAAACGTTTATAATACTGCCGGAACTTATAAGGACACATTAGCCAATGCGGCTGGTTGTGATTCCATCATTACCCTGACATTGACTGTTAATCCAGCTGTAACAGGTGCACAAGCGGTGACCATCTGTACTAAACAATTACCATATACATGGAATGGCAACTTCTATAATGCAGCTGGAACCTATAAAGACACGCTGATCAATGCCGCCGGTTGCGATTCCATCGTCACCATGACTTTGACTGTCAATCCAGCTGTAACAGGAACTCAAGCAGTAACCATCTGTGCCAAACAATTACCATATACCTGGAATGGCAATACTTACAATGCGGCTGGCACCTATAAGGATACATTAACCAATGCCGCTGGTTGTGACTCTATCCTTACCCTGACACTGACTGTTAATCCAGTGACGGGAAGTCAAACTGTTACCATTTGTAATAACCAGTTACCGTATACATGGAACGGAAACACATATAATGCAGCGGGTACTTATAAAGACACATTAACCAATGCCGCCGGCTGCGATTCCATCGTTACTCTTACATTAACCGTTAATCCACCGGTGACTGGCACACAATCTGTAACCATATGTACCAATCAGCTTCCATACTTGTGGAATGGCAATACATACAATATCGCAGGCACCTATAAAGACACCCTGATCAGTGCTTCCGGTTGCGATTCCATTGCCACCTTAGTGTTGAATGTAACAACCGCAACTTCTAAAACAGAGAATATTTCTACTTGTGCAACTTCTTATAAATTACCCAATGGTGTAATGGTTAACACAAGTGGTATTTACACGTCCACCTTTACAAATCAATCAGGGTGCGATAGTAATATTGTCACTAATCTGTCGTTCCAGCCTTCACCCAATTTAATGGTGAATAATCCTGTACCAGATTGTAGTCAAACGACAATTGATCTCACCGCACCGGCTATTACCGCAGGCAGTGACGCGGGCCTCAACTTCACCTATTGGAAAGATTCCGTCGCCACCAGGCCACAGCTTGCGCCAAATGCAATAAATGCCAGTGGCACCTACTATATCAAAGCAACAACTGCTGCAGGCTGCTACAGCATTAAACCGGTTAACGTACAAATCAATCGTGCGCCGACAGCCAGCATATCGGGTGGAGATATTTGCCCTGGATCAAAAGCAAAATTAACAGTGACCCTTTCAGGTAAAGCGCCATTTAATATAACCTGGTCCGATGGAACAACCAGTCATACGATCGTTGGAATAACAACGTCCACTTATCAAATTGAAGTGTCTCCAACAACCAACACCACCTACACAATTTCCAGCGTATCAGATGCCCTGTGTATGAATAATTCAGTAAATGGATCTACTGCTGTAAACATAATTAAGGCGCCTGACGGTGTAAGATATACGGAAGTAGTGACCGGTGTAAATGTTGCAACTCCGCTAAGGGCTAGAGGACTTAGTGGTAATTATGCCTACAAATGGACGCCGGCCATTGGTTTGAGTAAGCCCGATGTTATGAATCCTGTGTTCAATTACTCTCAACGGATGGATTATCTCATTTATATAACTTCTGATCTCGGCTGTATAATTATTGATACACAGGCTGTGAAAGTGATTGCGCGTACGAATGTAAATGAGCCTCCTAATCTGTGGGTTCCCACTGCCTGGTCGCCTCATAATAAGGATGGTCATAATGATTTTCTCTATCCATTCCATGTCAATATTGTTCAATTGCGGTATTTCAGGGTATTTAACCGTTGGGGTGAACTGGTATTTGAAACAAAGACATTAAATCATGGATGGGATGGCATCTATAAAGGAGTACCACAGGTAATGGATACCTATACCTGGACCGTTGAAGCGGTAGGTAACGATGGAACCATTTTCAAAAAAGCTGGTAATGCAATGTTATTACGATAAATATTTTGGGTTATGAAACAGAAACTAACTTGTAAAACAATAGCGTTGTGGATGTTATTTCCGGGCTATGCATTTGCCCAGGACCCAAGTTTTTCACAATTTTTTTCATCGCCATTGAATATTAACCCCAGTCTAACTGCCAACATTAATAGTAAATGGCGACTGGTTACCAATTTTCGGGACCAGTGGATAGGGCCTGCGAGTCCATATACAACCGGAACGATTTCTTATGATAGCAAGATCATGAAAGATAAACTTCCTGAAACCAGTACCCTGGGACTGGGTGGTATGCTCATGTATGATTATGCCATGTCGGGTATTCATAAAAGCATTTACGGATCATTGAACGTGTCATATAACATTACGTTGTCAGACGACCTGGGCGATCACAGACTGGGAATAGGAGTGGGGGGCATTGTCGCCAGCAAGCGTATAGAATTCCAACGTCTTATATATCCTGAACAATTTGCCGGAAATGGTTTTGATACCAATTTGCCCTCGGGCGAGGCTGCTTTAACAAACATGAAACCCTATATTTCCTCCAGTGCGGGTGCTACCTATAGTTATACAAACGATCGGACCAATATTGATGCAGGTCTTGCTGTCTTTCATCTGAACAGGCCCAAACAAACAGTGCTTGATGATCCGCATAAATACCTGGCCATGCGAAAGGTGGTACATGCCAACTTTGAAACCTATCTCAATGATAATATCCTGATAAACACCAATGGCATTTATCAGGAACAATCAAAAGCCAGTTATTTTTCTGTTGGCGGCGCATTGGGCTTTTTCATTAATGAAACAGGGGAGGACCAGGTCCTCTACCTGGGTTTGTGGTATTGGTCAAAAAATGCCGTCATACCATATATAGGCCTGCGATATAAGACCATGCAATTCGGATTATCATATGATATAACCGTTTCAAAACTCAGCGAGGCGGAACAAAAGCCAAAGTCATTTGAACTATCTTTTATAATAAGAGGGGATGATCATAATGACGGGGTTATCTGGTGTCCGTGGAAATAAGACAACACAAGGCCTTTTTATTTAATATTTGAAAGAAATACCCAACCTGAACACGGGTCGGGATGGCGTAACAGAGTCTGATTATAGCTTCCGGGGATTTTATATCAAAGGTTTGCTTTAGATTGTTTTTTACCGTTATATTTATTTCAGGAAAATAAGGTTTTCTCGATAACTTAATCAACCTGAATCTGTAAAGAACATGAAAAACATATCCTTACTTGCAGTCCTTTGCACATTAACCTTTTGTGCATTTAGCCAGACTGCATTTAGATCAAACTTCAAAGCTGACCTGGATACTCAATTTGATAAGGGGTCTGCAATTACTTCAATTCCGCTCCGCAAGACCAACGACATGATTGTAGTAGGAAAAGTATGGGGATTTGTGAAATATTATCATCCCGCATTATACACCGGGGATGTTAACCTGGATTATGAATTGTTCAGAATATTGCCGAAAATTTTACAATGCAATAGCGACCAGGAAAGGAATAAAATTTTGGTTACCTGGATCAAACAATTGGGAGCTATTAATCCGGAAAGATCAAAACAACCGGATAGTGCTGGTGTAAAATTGTATCCCGATGTAAAATGGATCGATGAGGTATCTCTATTGGGAGATCAGCTTTCAACATTATTAAATGATATTAAAAATGCCAGCCGCACAAGAGAGTGTTATTATGTGGGTCGGCAAAAGGCTGGTAACCCGGATTTCAAACATGAAAAAGCGTATGATGACATGCATTTTCCCGATGCCGGATTTCGGCTGCTGGCCTTATATCGCTACTGGAACATGATCCAGTATTTCTTTCCTTACAAATACCTGATCCAGGAAAACTGGCATAATGTGTTGGCTGAATTTATTCCGAAGTTTGTAAATGCCGCTACGGAACTGGATTATAAAATGACCGCGCTGGCACTCATTGCCAGGGTCCATGATACGCACGCCGGCATGTATGATCAGATGCTTGAAAAACACCGGGGTAATTATTATGCGCCCCTTGAAATCACATTTGTTGAAAATAAAGCGGTAGTAACCGATTTCCTGCATAAAGAATTGGGTCCAAAAACAGGTCTTCAAAAAGGGGATATCATTATCAGCGTCAATGGTAAGAATACCGAAAGTATCGTAAAGGAAAATTTACCCTTTATGCCGGCTTCCAATTACCCTGCTCAGCTGCGCAATTTTTCTTCTCAACTATTAAGATCGGGTGATACGGTTATAAACATCACTTACCAGCATGCAAATACCCTCCATACAACCACACTTACCTGTTATCCAAACAATAATTTAGTCAGAAAATATGAAAGCCAGGACACCTGTTTCAGGTATGTAGCCCCAGACATTGCCTATATTTATCCAGGCATCATAAAAAGGGATTATTTATCGAAAGTGATGCCTGATTTTATGAAAACAAAAGGGATGATCATTGACCTGCGGTGTTATCCGAAAGAGAATATAATTTATGAAATGGCCAAATACCTGCTGCCAGAGCCGGCCAGGTTTGTCAAATTCTCCGTTGCTAATACAGAAACACCAGGCCTATTTACTTTTATAGAGTCCCCTGCTGTGGGAACAAAGAACCCATCCTATTATAAAGGACGTATAGTGATTATCGTGAACGAAATAACACAAAGTCATGCCGAATTTACGGCCATGTCATTACAGACGGCGCCGCGTGCAACGGTGATTGGCAGTACAACGGCCGGCGCCGATGGAAATGTTTCAAGAATCGTTTTACCCGGCGGCATTCGTACGAGGATAAGCGGAATAGGAGTATACTATCCCAATGGAAAAGAAACACAGCGTGTTGGGATCATGCCAGACCTGATCGTTAAACCTACTATTCAGGGAATCATTCAAAACCGGGATGAATTACTGGAAAAAGCCATTGAGATCATCAATGAAAAATAACGGGCATGGTTTCTTTCTCTACGTTTCTTAATACAATAATTTTACTCGGCACGTTACAGGGCTTTATCATTTGTTGCCTGTTGTTTTATTCAAAGAAAAACAGGCCGGGAAATCGTTTATTGGCCAAACTTATTTTCCTGATGTCGCTCGCCAGCCTGAATCTTTACCTGAACGAGGTTGGGTTCTTTAATCTGAATGGTTTAACGTCTACGCTGAATGCACTGCTCCCTTTGGTTGTAGTTATGCCAATGGGACCATTGATATATTTCTATATGCAGTCATCGCTTGATCCTGAATTTAAAATAACTAAAAAACACCGGCGGCAGTTCCTGCCTATCATCATTGACCTCGTTCCTTCATTTACAGTCATTATATTTTTTGCAGGGGTTTATCTGAAGGTCATAAGACCCTATGCGAAACCCTGGGGCATTTTTATTGATAATTATAATACATATGCTGATATTCCGCGGTGGATGTCCATCACATTTTATTTGTGGTTATCCGTCCGGTATCTGGCGACATTGAAAAATAAAAATCATCCAGGCAATGGCCAGGTGGCCGTATTTAAATGGATGCAACAGTTCGTTTATATCTTTCTCGTGTTTCAATTTATCTGGTTGCTCTACCTGGTGCCGTATGTTATTCCCCGATACACCGATTTTATGCTGGATACGTTTAAATGGTATCCTGTTTATATTCCACTGGCCATTCTCATCTATTGGCTGGGGATAAAAGGCTATCTCATTTCATACCAGCAGGGCATAACAAAGAAAAATGGTTCTATTCCATCTTCTTTATCCGGCACCTCGATCGACGAAACTGTTTCGCTTTTAAAGAAATCGATGGAAGAGGATAAGATCTATCTTGATCCCAATCTCAATCTCAATTTGCTGGCAACGCATACCGGCATTGGACAGAAAACAATTTCCGCTGTTCTGAACCAACACCTGCAAAAAAGTTTTAATGAGTTTGTTAATCAATACCGGGTTGATGCCGTTAAGACAAAATTACAGCAACCCGAAACTGTCAACCTGACCATTGCCGGCATAGCCTCAACATGCGGTTTTAATTCACAGGCAACTTTCCAACGAACGTTTAAGGAATTAACCGGCATGTCTCCTTCGGAATATCGCAAACTGGCTCCGGAAATTCGCTGATCAATACTAATTACTGGTCAAATACATCTCAAATCCGGATTTGAGACAGGCTTTTTTTTTGATCACCGGCCAATCTAAAGAAGTTTGCTTAAGCCTGCCACTTAAAAGGCTTCATCATGAAATACATTTTATTTATTATTATCTCCTGGTCCGTGATAGCCTGTAAACCGTCGAACAAACTCCCTGTAACAGCGGCAGATAAAGTTTGGAGCACATCGAATGTGGCCGCTTTTGAAAAAAGACTGGAAGCATTGCGAACCAGGTATCACATTCCTTCCCTTGCCATGGGTATTGTGAATGAAAAGAATCTGGTCGTAAGAGGTGGGCTGGGTTATGCTGATATGGAAAAGCAGATCAAACCGGATGAAAACACAGTGTATCACCTGGCATCCATTACCAAAACATTTGGTTCCATTATCCTCATGCAACTCGTTGAACAGGGCAAGGTCAGTCTGGATGATCCTATTTCAAAATATGGCATCAACCTGGGCGCAAGATGGGGGAGTGACAGCCGCATTAAAGTGAAACATCTGTTAACACATACCGCCAGCGGGAACAGCTTAAACGGGTTTAAACCCGGCTATAGCTTTCGTTACAACGGCGCCTGGTATGGCAAGCTGGGACAGGTTATTGAAAAAGCTTCAGGCCAATCTTTTGGGGAACTACTGATGAAAAACATCATTTTTCCGCTTGGGATGAGCCATACCGTTCCAAGTACCAGTGATAGTATCAACTTTGCATTAACCCGATACAATAAAGACTCATTACTAACCAGGGTAGCCAAACCCTATAACTGGCAGGGACACCAGATTGCGCCGATCCAATTCAGATATGGATTTAGTCCGGCTGCAGGGCTCATGAGCACGGTGGCTGATCTCGCCCAATATTCCATAGCCATAGATGAAAAGAAGTTTTTGCAACCCGCCACCTGGGAAAAAATATTCACGCCTTTTACTTCTCCCAAAGGGAAAACATTTCAATACGGACTGGGTTGGTTTGTAAAATATTACCGGGGTATAAAATTTATCTGGCACACCGGCTGGTGGTTCGGGTATTCAACGCTGCTGATAAAAATTCCGCAAAAAGACCTGACATTTATTTTACTCGCTAACTCTCAGGACATGAGCCGGCCTTTTTATCTCACGCTGTATCCTGTGCCGTTTCCTGATCCTTTTAGTAAGTCACTGAACAAAGACCTGATGGTATCTGATTTCGCCTCGCTATTCGTTGAATACTTCATGAATTAATAACACGGTCTTGTATTATATTCTGTGATGATATAGGAGTGCGCACCAAATACTTTTTTTCCCAATAATTCGTTAAGAACAAAGCTTTATGCTGAAAAGGAAATTTCAGTGTAAAGCTTTGCATTTTTTTTAGAGTTCAACAGCTATTTTTACACCGGCATTGCCTCTACGGCTGAATGAAACCCCAAACCAATTTGTCCATGAAAAGCAAGACGCGTAAAAGGCTCGTTCGCTTTCTGTTAATACCGATCATTTCCCTGGTGTTGTTGATAGCAGTTGCATTTACAATCCTGGTTACCCAGCAACAGCGGCTTGTTAACCTCGCCCTAAAAGAGTTAAACAAAAAATTACCTGGCACCATCTCCGTCCAGGGCAGTAATATCTCTCTATTTCAAAATTTTCCATATATCTCCGTGCGACTGAACAATGTTCGCTTTTATGCCACTAAAAGTACAGCAGCCAAACCCCTGTTTTCCGCAGAAAAGCTTTTTGCCGGTTTCAGCCTGCCCGATATCCTGAAGCAAAACTATAAGGTGAAGGTGATCTTTATGAAGAACGGACACCTTGACCTGGTAGAAGAGAGCAACGGTCAATTGAATATTGTAGAAGCCAGCAAAATCAGCTCTAATACATCTGCTACCGCCGATACAGGCGAGGCTGACCTGAAACTGGATATAAAAAAGGTTGTATTAAAAGGCATGACGGTTTCTTTTCTTGACAAACAAAGCGGCCGCCAGATAATTTCTAAGATTGAAAGGATACAATCTGCACTCGAAAATGACAGCCTGAAACTGAATGCCGGTCTTACCGGTAAAATGACGATTGACTATACAAGCCCTGGCAATACAACCCTGTTCCGGGAAAAACGCCTGGAGACGGATTTTGCGCTTTCCTATGAGAAAAGTACCGCATTGCTCAAAATAACTACAGGAAAATTGAAAGTGGAGGATGCTGTTTTCAATGTCACCGGTACAGCCAGTCTGCAAAAGAATAATAATGCGATTGATATCAAATTCGCCGGTGACAGACCGGATCTGCAACAGTTGTTTGCATTTGTTCCGGAATCGGTTGCCAAACAATTGAAGCATTTTCGCTATGACGGTCACGTGAACTTTGAAGGATCGGTTAAAGGCAGTCTTGCCAACGGGCAAATGCCCCGTATTGACGTATCCTTCGGCTGTGCCAATGCCTGGCTGCACAATTCCCAATCTAATAAAAAACTGGATTCACTCACCTTTAAAGGCTTTTATACCAACGGAGACGGACAGAGCCTGAAAACTTCCGAGCTACGTTTGTTGGGCATGCATGCCAAACCGGGCACAGGTGTTTTCGACGGCAATTTCGTTATGCGCAATTTTGAGAATCCTAAAATTCTCATGCAGGTAAATTCAAAGTTGGAGTTGGAGTTTATCGGCGCCTTCCTTGGTATACAGGATCTGCAACGCCTCAGTGGTCAGATCAGCCTTAAAATGAATTTTAAAGAACTGGTCGACATCAGTACACCTGAACAATCGATGGGAAAGCTCACAGAAGGTATACAAAGCGAACTCACTGTACGCAATCTTACATTCCGCATACCCAACTATCCGTATAACGTAGAGCATCTGAATCTCCATGCGAATATGAAAAATGGCTTTGTACGCCTCGATTCGCTGGTATGCAATATTGGGCAATCTGACTTTTATGTAGATGGATCGTTGAGCGATCTACCTGCCATCTTTCATGCGCAAACGAAACCGGTTGTAGCCAAAATGAATGCCCGCAGCCGTAAAATGGTCATGCGCGAACTGTTTAATATCGATACTGCCAAAAACCGCAAAGGAAAAGAAGAAATATATGGATTTACAATAGGTCTGTCACTGGAAACTTCCGTGAAAGAATTGTTGAATCCCAACCCGTTGCCCAAAGGGGTGATGAAACTGGAACACCTCAATGCTTCATTTAAAAGATACCCGCATACATTTCATGATTTTGGTGCAGAACTGACGATCGCCGATACCATGCTGCGGTTGAAAAACTTTGGCGGCCATATCGACAGCTCTGATATCCTGTTCAGCGGCCGCGTAAATAACTATGCACTGTGGTTCGATAAGGTAAAAAGGGGAAGAACAGAAATAGCATTCGACCTGAAATCGCAACGCCTGGCCATGAAAGACCTGCTGAGCCGCCGTAGCAAGAAAATGGTGCCGAAAGATTATCATGATGAAGTAGCCACCAATCTGTGGCTGCGTTCCAAAACCATGTTGCGGTACGATTCTGTTTTCAAATTTGCCAACGTTAAAATAGCCAACATCTCAGGCCAGCTGACAAAACACGCCATTCAATTAGACAGTATTAAAGGCGTTGTAAAATTCAACACAGATAATTTTATAAAGATCGATACCCTGCGTGGAAAAATTGGCCGTAGTGATTTTGATCTC
Source organism: uncultured Niastella sp. (assembly GCA_966212235.1). Lineage (GTDB taxonomy): Bacteria > Bacteroidota > Bacteroidia > Chitinophagales > Chitinophagaceae > Niastella. The sequence continues at coordinate 10,213 of CBIHPP010000004.1, forward strand.
AACATGCGTTTGTACACCGGGAAAGATAGCGCCAGAAAAGTAAAAGAAAACTACCTGAGGTTTACATCGAACTTCCTGGACGTTGACCAGCTGACCAATTACAAATTTATTGCAAAGACAGAAGAAGCGCCAAATGTGGCCGATTCACAAGGGACGACCATGCCACACGTTCGTACCGCCTCCACCTCGGTACATGCCAAAGCATTTAATATTTTCGAAGTACCGTTCCTTAATTTTAATGCAACGGTAAATGTGGGCAAAATAAAGTACCGGCGGTTATGGATAAAAAACGTATCTACCAATGTGCGGATGCTGGAAAATCATCACCTGTACCTGGATACGCTTCATATGGAAATGGCCGGAGGAAAGATCGATGCCCGTGCACACTTTAATGGTAATAATCCGGAAAAGATATACCTGAGAAGCCGCATCAAAGTAGATAATGTAGACATAGAGAAAATGATGTTGAAGCTGGATTACTTTGGCCAGGACTATGTCATCAATAAAAATTTAAAGGGTCGGTTAACCGGGCAAATGAAAGGGTATATGCGGGTGCATCCCGACCTAACGCCGATGCTTGACCAAACGAAGGCGCAACTGGATATAAACATATACAATGGTACATTGATGAATTTTACGCCCATGGAAGCGATGTCGACCTACTTCAAGGACAAAAACCTGAAGATGGTACGATTTGATACGTTGCGCAATCTGCTATCGTTTGAGAACAATACCCTGAACATTCCTGCAATGACCATTAATTCATCCCTGGGCTTTCTGGAATTCTCCGGCACCCAGTCGCTCGATATGCAAATGTCATACTATGTACGTATTCCCCTGAAGATGGTTACACAGGTAGGTTTCCGGATGCTCTTTAATAAAAAGAAGGAAGAAGTGGATCCCGACCAGGTAGATGCCATAGAGTTCCGGGATAAGGATAAGAAAGTTCGCTTCATGAACCTGACCATCACCGGTACCCCCGCCGATTATAAAGTACACCTGGGCAAACCGAAAAAAGCGTAGGAGGGGAGAATAATTAAAACAAAAAATTACCAATATAAAAAGTCCTGCCCAGGCGGGACTTTTTTTTGTTGATATCCCCATCAATGAATGTAAGTGTTTTCACGATCCCCCAATTAGATGTACAATGTTGTCCCCACCCTGAACAGTCAATCGTTATTCTATAAAAAGCATGAATACTGACACTTTATTCAAGCCGTTCCGCCTTAAATCATTGCACATAAGAAACCGGTTCGTGATGTCGCCTATGACCCGGTCGTTTTCACCGGGTGGCGTTCCTACAAACCATGTTGCCAGTTACTACAAAAGAAGGGCTGAAGGTGAAGTTGGATGGATCATTTCAGAAGGAACAGTGATCGATCGACCCGCGGCAGCGCAGAATCCCAACGTGCCTGCGTTTTACGGTGAAGCGTCATTGGCAGGCTGGCAAAAAGTGCTTGACGGCGTTTTGCAGGCCGGCGCACAAATGGCGCCGCAATTGTGGCATGCAGGCATCCAGCAAAATCACGAATCGGGCTTTTTGCCACCTGCGCCTTTTGAAGGACCTTCTGGTATTGGTAATGGTATTGCAATGACGGAAACGGCTATTGCGGATACCATTGCGGCGTTTGGCCGTGCAGCTGCTATTGCCAGGAAGATGGGATTTAGCAGTATAGAGATCCAGGGCGCACACGGTTATCTGATAGATCAGTTCTTTTGGAACGACACCAACATGCGCACGGATATTTATGGAGGTAAAACATTGGTTGAACGAAGCCGGTTTGCCGTAGAAGTGATTAAGGAAATACGTAAACAGGTCGGCGATGACTTTGCATTGAGCATGCGCATATCGCAATGGCGGTTTTCTGATTACGAAAGTAAACTGGCAAAAACGCCACAGGAACTCGAAGCCTGGTTAACGCCGCTGGCAGATGCGGGTATTGACATTTTCCATTGTTCAACCCGTCGTTTCTGGAAACCGGAATTTGAAGGCGCTGAGCTGAACCTGGCCGGTTGGGTTAAAAAATTAACAGGAAAAGCAACTATTACCGTTGGTTCTGTTGGCCTTGATAAAGATGTAACAACCTTATACAGGGGTGAAAATGCAGAACCGGCCTCCCTTGAAGAACTGGTTCGCAGAATGGATAATAACGAATTCGACCTGGTGGCTGTTGGCAGAACCATCCTGGCAGATGCGCATTGGGTTCAAAAGATCAGGGAAAACCGGATCGATGAATTACAGGGTTTTGATAAAAAGGTACTTGCCGAACTGGTGTGAATTATTTCCTGTTTTTTTGTCCTCATACGAATCATTCAATCGTTATAACTCAAATAATGAAAACTATAGATAATGAAAGAGTTTATGTTGATTTTCAGGAATAATGATCCGGCACCTGACAATCCATCACCGGAACAAATACAGGAACGGATGAATTGGCTGGCCGGTATTGCCGCCCAGAACAAACTGGCCGATAAAGGAAACAGGCTGTCAATGGGTATTGCCAAAACCGTGAAATCCGGCAATATCGTTACGGATGGTCCGTTTACAGAGATCAAGGAATTTATCAGGGGGTACGTTGTTGTAAAAACGGCAACCATTGAAGAAGCCATAGACCTGGCAAAGGAAAATCCAATCCTCAAAATGGGTGGCAGCGTAGAAGTAAGAGCGATATTAACACCCGGTGAACATAATTAGCACGAATGGGAGAAACGACCATTACCTATACAGAATTATTACCACATTTATTCAGGTTGGAATATTCCAAAATGACGGCAGTACTTTGCCGTCTTTTTGGTTTACAGGGCATTGAAATTGCCGAGGATATTGTCAGCGAAACGTTTTTAAAAGCAACTGAAGTGTGGGGCATTAAAGGCATACCTGAAAATCCGACAGCCTGGCTGTACACTGTTGCAAAGAATAAAACCAAAGACTATCTCAAGCGACATAATCTTTTTGAAGCTAAAATTAAAGGGACCATTCCCATAACAATTGGGACTAATGAACTACAGGTTGAACAGGAATTTGATTTCACGCAGCAAATAATTGCCGATAGTCAACTGGCCATGATCTTTGCTGTTTGCCATCCTGTAAACTCAGTAGAAGCACAGATCTGTTTAGCACTTCAAATACTGTGTGGGTTTAGCGTAGAAGAAATTGCCAATGCGTTCCTTTCCAAAACAGAAACAATAAAAAAGCGGTTGCTGAGAGCCCGGGCGCATCTTCGTACCGGGGAATTTAAAAATACGCTTTCTCTCCCCGTTGATACTTCACCCTCAAGGCTCGATGCTGTTTTGAGGGTTTTATACCTTTTGTTTAATGAAGGGTATTTTTCCAAAACCGAAGATCACATCATTAGAAAAGAACTTTGTTCAGAAGCCATCCGGATTACATTGGTGTTAACCGAAAACCGGCTGACCAATACAACACAGGTTAACGCCCTGCTTGCATTGATGTGCTTTCAAAGTTCGCGGCTCGATGCCAGAGTGAATGATGCGGGAGATGCAATCCTGTTTGAACAGCAGGATAAAAACCTGTGGAGCAAAGATCTGATCGAAAAAGGGAATTATTACTTAGTGAATGCCTGTTCAGGAAACGAGGCCTCTAAATACCATCTTGAAGCCGCCATTGCTTACTGGCATACCACACCTACCGGCAATAATAAATGGGAGCATATATTACAGCTATACAATCAGCTAATCATTACGGAATATTCTCCTCTGACTGCTTTAAACAGGGCATTTGCCATTGGAAAAGTTTTTGGGAACAAGCAGGCAATAAAAGAAACAAAAAAATTGAACCTGGTCGACATTAATTATTATCATGCCTTACTGGGCTATTTATATGCAGACCTTGACATTGATAAAGCCAGATCTCATTATAACAAAGCCATTACACTGACAACTTCCCCGTCAGAAAAGAAAACGTTGGAGGCAGCGCTGGCGGCGCTTGATAAAAACTGAAGTAAGATTGTATTAAGAAGAGCGCTCAATAAAAAAACCCCATACATATGGGGTTCTGGGTCTAATTATTTGCACAAACAAACATTTGGAGCCTTTTCACAGATATAGGATTTTCACATAAGATACAGGATTAAAACGGGGCCACTTTCAGGAAGTTCTGGGAATCTCATTGAGCATTCAAATATAATAAGTAATTAAACTAATGTGAAGTCTTTTAAAAAGATTGTTTGAAGCCGCAAACAACTTTCATTCAAAAATTTCACTTTAAGTGTTTTTGTTACAATTGATTACGGGGTAGAAATTGAAAAAATGACCTGAATCAAGAAATTTCCGGCACTGTTTGACCTATATCTGACTGCAATGTTGTTGAATATACAGTTTATTTTAAGGTAAATATGCCCCATCAAAAATGGAGGCTAAACTTTAAATGCCATTATACGTGCCACTGGTCAAAAATATCAGGGTATGTGTTGTTGCCCGGGCAGGTAATATGTCATCCCGGGAAATAATTTTTCTTCGGAATAGTCCTAATTAACGGTTCATCCTTCTAATTATAAATCACCCGAAAGAAACACCATGAAAAGCATTATCACAGTATATGAACGGTATCCTGTTCCCCAGGCAATAGTGGAAGGTTATATATCACCCGGCAAAGGCGTTTCCATAAAGATCACGCAGGAAATTAGCGCCGGTGCTATATACACCCTGATGCCCCTGGATGATTTAAAAGTGAAGATCGATAAAAACCAGGTTCCTTACACGCTGTCCTATATGGGAAAAGGAATATACGCCAATCCCGACATGGTTATCAAAGAAAGAGATACCTGCAGATTATATTTTGGTTACAACGGAGCAGAGGTAAGCGCTTTTACAATTGTACCCACCCGGCCAACCGGTTTTACCTGTTCATCGCAAACAGTTAAATACATGTCATGGGGAAGTAGGGTATCACCTGATCTGCTGGAATTAACATGGGATAACCCTGATGTGGAATATCACATGGTGATTATAAAAAACGTGGAAACAGGTGCCCCTCTGGTTCTTATGAATAATCACACACTGCGGGATCATAATATATATACAGCCCCTACACTAGAAAATAAAGTGTCGATTCCCACTTATGAAAACTTCTTTCGGCTTGGGAAACACGAAGTGATCCTGCACAAAATATTGCCTGAATGTGCGATATTATTCAATGAACCCAACAACAATTCTAAAAACCTTGTTGCTGATCTTACGAATATCAAAAACGGGCATGGCATTTTCACTGGCGTAAGCACATCAGATACATTACTGCTAACCGTTTCTCAATTCTGATGGAAAATCTGTTTTGTTTGACTACTGCATTAGGTTTATCACCTAATACCGTTAAGATCGTATCTTTGCATCATGCAATTGTATATAAAAAATATGGTGTGTGACCGCTGCATTCTGGCCATAAAGCAGCAGTTGGAAAATACAGGCATCTCTTATAACAATGTTAATTTAGGTGAAGTTGAACTCAATATTGAACCTTCGCAGGAACAATTGGAACTGTTAAACAAAAACCTCACGGCCATTGGTTTTGAATTGCTCGACGACAAAAAAGACAGGTTGGTTGAAAAAATAAAAAATATCATTATCTCCCTGATCCATAGGAACGAAGACAGCCGCAATAAAAAAATGTCCGCCATCCTCGAAGAAAAATTACAGCTGGATTATCCTTTTTTATCCAACCTGTTTTCCTCCATGGAGGGCGTCACCATTGAAAAATATACCATCCGGCAACGTATTGAAAAAGTAAAAGAACTGCTTACTTATAAAGAATTAAGCCTGAGCGAAATTGCCGAACAAATGGACTATAGCAGTGTTCAACACCTTTCCCAGCAGTTTAAAAAAGAGACCGGTTTAACACCTACCCAATTCCGTGAATTAAAAGAGAACATCCGCAAGCCGCTGGATAAGGTATAAGCAGCACTGTAGCAAAGCCTTAAATTATATACATCCTCCACTGAATAATATAACAATGGATCATCAGCATCATAGGACCTTTGTGAAAAGGATCTCTATATGTCAACGAAAACCATCGATAAAGAACAAAGAAATATAGTTCACAAAAAAACAGTAAAGAAAACGTTTCCGGTGTTGGAAATGACCTGCGCCGCCTGTGCAATAAGCGTTGAGTCTATGCTCAAATCGGCGCCCGGTGTATTGGACGCAGGCGTGAATTTTGCCAATCAAAGCGCCTGGGTTGAGTATGACCCAGCTATTGCCACTACCGCTGATCTTCAAAAAACAGTTCGCTCCATCGGCTATGACCTCGTCATTGATGAAGCCAACAGCGACGAAATAAAACAAGCAGCACAAAAAGATCATTACAAAGCTCTGCAACAAAGAACCATCTGGGCTTCCATTTTATCGGTTCCCGTTGTTTTTATCGGCATGTTCTTTATGGATATGGCGTATGGGAACTATATCTCCATGGCACTGACCCTTCCCGTTATAGGTTGGTTCGGCCGTTCTTTCTTTATAAATGCCTGGAAGCAGGCCCGGCACGGCAAGGCCAACATGGATACGCTGGTAGCCCTTAGTACCGGCATTGCTTTTCTATTCAGCGCTTTCAATACGCTCAATCCCGGCTTCTGGCATGCCCGCGGCATTCATCCCCATGTTTATTTTGAAGCGGCTTCCGTTATCATCGCATTCATTTCATTAGGTAAACTGTTGGAAGAAAAAGCAAAATCCAATACCTCCTCGGCCATTAAAAAACTGATGGGACTACAACCTAAAACGGTGCGTGTACTGGTAGATGGGAAAGAACAGGAAATGCCTGTTTCGGAAGTATTGCCCGGCCATATCATCCTGGTGCGACCCGGCGAAAAGATCCCGGTCGATGGCATGGTAACGGCCGGTTCTTCCTATGTTGATGAAAGCATGATCACCGGCGAACCGGTGCCTGTACAAAAACAAAACGACAGCAAAGTATTTGCCGGTACGGTCAATCAAAAAGGCAGTTTTCAATTCCGGGCACAGAAGGTTGGCAATGACACCATGCTGGCCCAGATCATTAAAATGGTGCAGGAAGCGCAGGGCAGTAAAGCCCCGGTACAAAAACTCGTAGATAAAATAGCCGGCATATTTGTACCGGTCGTAATTGGTATTTCGCTGCTCACCTTCGTGGTTTGGCTACTGGCAGGTGGTGATAACGCATTCACCAATGCACTGCTCACTTCGGTGACGGTACTGGTGATTGCCTGCCCCTGTGCGTTGGGCCTGGCAACACCAACAGCCATTATGGTGGGTATCGGTAAAGGAGCAGAGAATAATATCCTCATCAAAGATGCGGAAAGCCTGGAACTGGCTTACAGGGTCAATGCGATCATTTTAGATAAAACCGGGACCATTACCGAAGGTAAACCCCTCGTTTCCCAAATGAGCTGGCTGACCGGTGCCAAAAACAGCACAGCATTGAAACAGATCCTGTACAGCCTTGAAATACAATCTGAACATCCATTGGCCGAAGCCGTTATAAATCATCTTAAAAAAGAACAGATCACAGCCGGGCAGGTGACCAACTTTGAGAGTATTACAGCCCGGGGTGTCACCGGTGCATCTGGTGCCGATAGGTACTTTGTCGGCAATAAACAACTCATTGATGAAAATCACATACGCATCGATCATGAATTATTGCAGCTGGCAACTCTGTTGCAACAACAGGCTAATACCGTTATTTATTTTGCCAATCAACAGGAGGTATTGGCCATTATAGCAATTGCCGATAAAATAAAACCAACGTCGTCAAAAGCAGTCCGGCAATTAATGAACATGGGCATTGAAGTATACATGCTCACCGGCGATAATGAGCAAACCGCCGCAGCTGTTGCAGCAGCAACCGGCATTACCCATTTCGCTGCCGGAATGCAGCCTGCCGAAAAAGCCGGTTTTGTTAAACAATTGCAACAACAACATAAAGTGGTAGCCATGGTAGGGGATGGCATAAACGACTCCCACGCGCTGGCCCAGGCTGATGTCAGTATCGCCATGGGTAAGGGATCCGACATAGCCATGGACGTTGCAAAAATGACGCTCATAACATCTGACCTGCAATCGATACCCAAAGCACTGGTCCTTTCCCGGAAAACGGTACGTACCATTCGTCAAAACCTGTTCTGGGCTTTTATTTATAACCTTATCGGTATTCCCCTGGCGGCAGGTGTTCTATATGCATTCAACGGGTTCCTGTTGAATCCTATGATTGCCGGTGCAGCCATGGCGTTAAGTTCCGTTTCGGTTGTAACCAATAGTTTAAGATTAAGAACAATCAAATTATAAATACAGGAATATGGAAACATTAAAATTCAAGACAAATATTAAATGCAGTGGCTGTATTGCCACCGTGACCCCGTTTTTAAACAAAACAGTAGGGGCGGCTAATTGGGAAGTAGATCTTCAGGCGCCGGAAAAAGTATTAACCGTTCAGGCAGCCGATAAAGGAATGGAAGCAGAAGTGATCCAATCCCTGCAGGAAGCAGGCTATAAAGCAGAAAAGATCAGCTAAAAATTGAGATAAATATTTGTTCACTAAAAATTAATTTCTCGTGCACAAGGGTTTTGCAGTTCAAACTGCAAAACCCTTACATTTACAAAAAAACATATCCTTATGGTTTCGGAACATGTACAAACCTTTCTCAACAAACCAGTACAAGATTATTTGCCTCCCACTACAATCGATCCTGAAAAATTTGTTTACCGGCTGCGTGTCGACTATGACGATGAAGGTGTCACCATCAGTGACCTGCTCGAAGCGTTTGTACGCGATCCCCAGGCAGCTCAGGTAAAAGAACTGATCATTGGTCAGTTCAATTTGGAATCTTCCGAATCCAGCTTTGAGGTCATTGATAAGCTGGTAGCATTAAAAGAACATTTCCAAGGGCTGAAAGCGTTGTTCATTGGCGATATCACGTATGAAGAATGCGAGATCTCCTGGATCAATCAAACCGACATTACGCCCATCTTGAAAGTATTTCCCACCCTCGAACATTTGCAGATCAGAGGTGGCGAAGGTTTATCGTTCAGCGATCTGCATCACGATCAACTGAAAACCCTCATTTTAGAAAGCGGCGGATTGCCACCCACTGTAATCAACCAGGTGAACGCTGCCCGTTTACCCAACCTGGAAAAACTGGAGCTATGGCTTGGTTCTGACAATTATGGCTTTTCTTCCCGCATTGAAGACTTTTCACCCATACTTTCCGGTAAACTTTTTCCAAAGCTGACCCACCTTGGGCTCATGGATAGCGAGCTGCAGGATAAAATAGCGATAGCTGTGGCACAGGCGCCGGTACTAAAACAACTGAAAGTGCTGGATCTTTCCAAAGGCACGCTGACTGATGAAGGAGCCACCGCCCTGCTGAACAGTGAAGGTATCCGCAAGTTGGAACACCTGAACCTGAGATATCATTTTCTGTCGGAAGGCATGATGGAGCAGCTGAAAAAACTGGGCATTTCCATTAACCTCGACGACAAACAGGAGAGCGAAGATGATGACCGGTATATAGAGGTGGCTGAATAATATTACATGCAGTTTATCGTCGTTGGCAATCCGGAAAACAGGCGGGTTATCACTTTTTGTGAAACCGTTCAACAGTTGGGATATGATATGCCCACGGTGATCTCCTATGCCGGTTGGCTGAGTGGCCCTGAGCCCCCGGTATTTCCATCAACGGGTATTGTAAAAATAGATTCGCCAGGCGAAAATGATGCAGTAAGGAAAATGCTGGTCGTTCGGGGTGGGGGCGACACGACAAAACCGGATGATTATGGCGCCATAAAAGATATGCAAGCCTGGTATTCGGGTTACTGTGGCTGGTTGCAGGAGTTTCGTGATGTCATCAGCGAACAACCATCCCTGCGGGTTATGAATGCCCCTGCAGACATCCAGCTTCAATTCAATAAACCCCAATGTCAGGCGTTGTTACAACAACAGGGGATTCCGGTGCCATTCAGGTTGCCAGCTTTCACCGGTTACGATGACCTGGTTCAAAAGATGCAGCAGCACGGCCTGCAAAAAGTATTTATCAAACCGGCCCATGCGTCTTCCGCATCAGGGGTCATTGCCTTTCGCAAGGCAGGCGACCGGGTGCAGGCCATTACCTCCGCTGAAATGATTACAACAACAAGCGGCTTGCACCTGTATAATTCATTGAACGTTCGCACCTATACGAGTGAGTTGGAAATAGCCAGGCTCATTAACCGTATGATACCGGAAAATGTGTTTGCAGAAGAATGGCTACCCAAGGCAACGCTCAACGGCCGGTTCTTCGATGTGCGGGTGTTGACCATTGCAGGAAAGGCCCGTCACACCGTAATCAGAACAAGCAGTCATATCATTACGAATTTACACCTGGGCAACCGGCGGGGCGATATGAATGAATTTATTGCGTGCGTGGGGGCCAGCAAACTAAACGAAATAAAACAACTGGCAGAAAAAGCAGCCGCCTGTTTTCCGGCATCCCTGTACATGGGCATCGATATTTTGTTGACGGCCAACCTGCGAAAAACGGTGGTGCTTGAAATAAATGCATTTGGCGATCTGCTGCCGGGTTTGCTCGACGAAGGAGAAACCTGTTACGAAGCACAGATCAAAGCCATGGTCAACAAACAGGAACAAAAAGCAATATGCTGAACGGATCTATCCATACACTCATCTTTGACCTGGACAATACGCTTATTGACAGGAATGGGGCTCTGCGGCTTGGCCTGCAGGGCTTGTTAAAGAGTGTATATGCTGAACCGGAAAGACAAACAGCGATAGAAGATATCATGCAATACGACAATTGGGGATATACCGGAAGAACGGAATTCTGTTCCTGGTTTTTGCATACGTATGGTAAAGGAGAATTCGGAAAATTGACACCCAAGGCTTTCCTGAAGGTGTTGCAGGTAATGATTGTTCAAAGAATACAACCCAATATAGAAGTAAACACCGTATTACATTCCCTCAATAACCATTATCAACTCGTACTGGCAACAAACGGCGGTAGCAATATCCAGCGGGCCAAACTCCGGCAGGCAGCGCTGGAGTCATTCTTTCAATCCCAAGCGATCTTTATATCCGGTGAAATGGATTGTGAAAAACCCGATCCGCTATTCTTTCAAAAGATCATGCAGAAGCTGCAATTAGATCCGGGCAGCACCCTGGTAATAGGAGATAGCCTTATTCATGATATACAGGGCGCCGCAGCATGCGGCTTGTTTACCTGCTGGGTGTCGCATGGCAGGGAAGGGCTAGAAGATATACAACCCAACATGGTCATCACGAACATAACGGAGACAGTCAAATGGACCAAACAGTTAATATGAATGAAGTAGTGAAGGGTATGCATGTACTCTTTGTTACGCTCGATAGTTTACGCTACGATGTGGCTGCTGGTTTATTCAGTGAGGCCCGAACTCCTAATTTTCAACAGGTTTGTGCAACCGGCTGGCAGAAATGCCATTCACCGGGCAATTTCACCTATGCAGCGCACCATGCTTTTTTTGCCGGCTTTTTACCAACGCCAGCTGCATTTGCGAAAGCGCCCCGGCTGTTTGCAGCCCGGTTTGCAGGCAGCGAAACAACTGGAACCAATACCCAGGTTTTCGAAACCGCCGATATCGTAAGCGGATTTGCCGGGCTGGGTTTCAGAACCATTTGCATTGGCGGTGTAGGCTTCTTTAATAAACAAACGGCACTCGGGCGCATATTGCCATCCTTTTTTAGCGAAAGCTACTGGCAACCTTCCTATGGCGTTACAGACCGGGACAGTGCCCGCAACCAATTTGAAAAGGCCGCCGAACTGGTGACGACTGCCCAACAGGAGCAACTCTTTATGTTCATCAATGTGTCGGCTGTTCATCAACCCAACTATTTTTACCAGCCCGGGGCGCAAACCGACACGCTGCAATCGCATGGAGCAGCATTGGAATATGTAGACAGCCAGTTGCCCATTTTGCTGGAAGCCTTCCGTCAAAAGGATCGCGATACGTTTTGTATTTTTTGCTCCGATCACGGCACGGCGTATGGAGAAGATAACTATTATGGTCATCGCGTAGGGCATACTACTGTATGGGACGTACCGATGGCTACATTTATACTGAAAAAAACAAACAATGGTTAAAACCCTTTTTGAGAATATATACGAAGGGTATGCCTATTCATACCCGCACAAACACAGTTATCGCCGGCTGAATAACCTGGCGTTGCCATTGCTTTGGGAGGAAGAAAAAAAAGATGCGCTCTTCTTATATGTACACCTGCCGTTCTGTGAAATGCGTTGTGGTTTTTGTAACCTGTTTACAATAGCCAATCCGCAGGAGAACATGGTTGATGCGTACCTGAAAACACTGGCCCGGGAAGCAGCAGCCATCAAAGAGCAGCTCCTTCCCCAGGCATTTGGCCAATTGGCCGTAGGAGGTGGAACGCCTACGTTCCTCAACCCACATCAACTGGAACAATTATTTACCATTATACGGCAGCTGGGCTGCCAACCAGAAACCATTCCGGCTTCTTTTGAATTGTCACCCGCCACCGTTAGCCGCGAAAAACTGGCGCTGCTGGCAGAACAGGGGGTGGACAGGGTTAGTATGGGCGTTCAGAGTTTTCACGAAAGCGAAGTAAAAGCGCTGGGCAGGCCACAAAAAAATACAGAAGTATATGCGGCGCTCGATCTGTTGAAACAATTTCCTTTTTCCATCATCAATATCGATCTCATCTATGGCGCCTATGGACAAACGTTAACCTCGTGGCTGCATTCGGTGCAGGAGGTAATCCGGTATGGCGTACAGGAAGTGTTCATTTATCCATTGTATGTAAGACCGCTTACCGGCATTACCAGAGTCAACAAGCAACAGGATGATAACCGGTTTGAATTTTACCGGGAAGCAAAGCAGTTACTACAATCCGCTGGTTACCGGCAGGTATCCATGAGAATGTTCCAAAAAGAAGGAATTGATCACAAACAACCTGCCCGCAGCTATACCTGCCAGGAAGATGGTATGATCGGGTTGGGGGCAGGCGCCAGGTCGTATACCCGGTCGGTACATTATTCTTCTGAATATGCGGTGGCCCGGCAAAACATTCGATCTATAATTGAGAAGTATATTGCCAAACCACAATTCAACGAGGTAGATTATGGCATTGTACTCAATAAAGAAGAACAACAGCGGCGGTTTGTGATCAAATCTGTTTTACACGGAAGCGGTTTAGACCTGAACAGATACAACGCATTATTTAATAACAATGCGTTGCAGGAATATCCCTTGTTACAGGAACTGATCGCTGCAGACATGGCTACATTGCAAAACGAAATGCTCTTCCTTACCGGCGCCGGACTCGATTATTCCGATGCCATTGGCCCCAGCCTTTATTCCGGGCATATAAAGCAATTGATCACTGAATTCGAATTACAATGAACCTTTCTATACTATACCGAGGTGTATTATCGAGTTGTAATTACGACTGTCCGTATTGTCCGTTTGCCAAACGAAAAGATACCAGGGCAACACTGGCAACCGATGCACAACAGGTAGACCGGTTTGTGGAATATATCCGGCAACAAAAAACGATACAGTTTAAATTATTCTTCACACCCTGGGGCGAAGCCCTCATTCGCAAATATTACCAGCAGGCATTGGTGGAATTAAGTCATTGCAGTCATGTTCAAAAGGTGGCCATACAAACAAACCTGAGCTGCCCGCTTGGCTGGTTGCAAAAAGCCAATAAAGATAAAATTGCATTGTGGAGCACCTATCATCCCGGACAGGTAACCCGGGAAGCCTTTCTGCACAAATGCCGGCAACTCGATGCTATGGAGGTCATGTACAGTGTGGGCATCGTTGGGTTCAAAGAAACCATTGAGGAAATAGAAACCATGCGGAATCTTTTGCCCAAAGAAAGATATTTATGGGTGAACGCATTAAAGAAACAGGCGAATTACTACGACGAGAATGAACGGGAACGGCTTATTAGCATTGATCCTTTGGTTACCTATAATATGATCCATCACGAAAGCGAGGGGAAAGCCTGCCGTACCGGGCATTCAGTAATAAGTGTAGACGGTGATGGCAATATTTACCGTTGCCATTTTATAAAAGAGAAGTTGGGCAATCTTTATCAGGATGATCTGGCCAACATACTACAACCAAGGGTTTGCACCAATGTCACCTGTGGCTGCCACATTGGCTATGTTCATATGGATCATTTAAATCTGTATGATGTATACCAGGGCCGGGAGCTGGAAAGGGTAGCCCATAACCCATGATCCCGCTTACAATAAAGTATGCATAAAAAAAAGACTCCGGATGTACCGGAGTCCTCTTGAGTCTCTCATGTCCCTCCGCCGGCATTATCCGGATCAGGTGGTTGGAGTATATTCTCAGGTTTAGTTTTTCATGTTTTTATCCTGTTTCCAGAACGTACATGTTCTACTTAAACCACCCCCCTTGAGAAACATTTGATATATACCTAAAAATAACGTGCCAATGCCATTACCCCTGACGAAAATCAGAACTGGTACATATTGTGGAAATTAGTCAGCACCAGGGGTCAACAAAAAAATTGTGGGGTATATATTTTTTCTTTAATTAATTGTAAATAGCTTTAGTGTACTAATAATTCATTTCCCAGCTCATCTAGTGTTTATTTTACTTCTGCTATAATTTTAGTAAGACTTTTTATTGTTATCAGTTTAAAAAGAATGTCAGCTACTGACATTTTATATACTATAACGTATAATGACATACGTTATGTAAAAACAACACAGGCATAAAACAACATCAGTGTTTAGAACAATAAAAAAATCAATACAGTGAGCATTAAAATTGCAGTATATGGTACATCAATTTTCTAACGATTAAACACTTTTAATTATGAGAAGAGATCGCCAGGGCAGGCAAAATTCCGGCCGTCAATACAATGAAGGAAACCGTGGCAACTGGAGCAACCAGGGAGGCTACGGTGGTTATGGACAACAAGGTGGGGGATATGGTAACCAGGGATATGGAGGTCAGCAGGGTGGACAAGGATATGGTGGGCAGCAACGTGGGCAAGGTTATGGTGCACAACAAGGTGGTCAGGGTTATGGCGGATATGGTCAACAAGGATACGGAGGTTACGGAGGATCCAGCGGACAGGGATATGGCGGACAGCAAGGAGGATGGGGACAACACGAAGGATATGGTCAACAGCGTGGATATGGACAACAAGGTTACGGAGGTCAGCAAGGTGGATGGGGGCAACAAGGCGGACAGGGATATGGAGGTCAACAAGGCGGATGGGGCCAACACGAAGGATATGGTCAACAGCGTGAATATGGACAGCAAGGTTACGGAGGTCAACAAGGTGGATGGGGTCAACACGAAGGATATGGCCAGCAACGTGGATATGGACAACAGGAATATGGCGGATATGGACAGCAATATGAAAGTGAGTATGGTTCAGACAGGAACTATGGCAGAGGCGGATATAATGAAGATGAGAATGAATCCCGCATGCAGGGACGTTACCAGGGAGGGCAGGAAGAAGATTATGACGAAGATTTTGATGAAGACGATGACGATTATGGTATGCAGGGCCGGTATGGAGAGGAAGAAGATGAATATGATGAAGACGAAGATGACAACCGGCAAATAAATATGCAGGGACGTTCGCGCCGTGGATTTGGCAGCATGTCCAACGAACAACAACATCGCATGGGATTTGGCAGTATGTCGAACGAACAGGAACATCGCCTGGGTGGCCAGAACTGGGACGATCAGCGTTATGATATGGGAAGGCAGGGCCAAACAGGCCGTTCTTCGCAGTATGAATCAGACTATGGTTCTTATGGATCTTCTTCACAGAACAGGGGTATGGGCCGTTCCGGCAGAAGCAATGCAGGCACTTCCCAGCGTGGCTTTGCCATGTCAGGAGAAGATGGTGGTATGGGTAGCTATGGTCGCCGAAGCAACGCTAATCAGGGCCGTTCCTCTGGTAACAGAAGCAGTAGCCGCTCCACTTCCGGCAACCGTTCTCAAAGTGGATCAGGCAGCCGGAGAAGTCGCTCAGGTAAAAGCAAAAGCAGTTCCAGATAAAACAACCAGATTTTTATAGGACAGTGTTTTATATAAAGGGATAGCGTGTTGTCGCGCTGTCCCTTCCTTTCACAATTTTTAAATCACGCAAAATTTATTATATATGGGCTCGGTAACAGAAACAGGTAAAAAAAACGGGCATGGACCAGATGCTGAAACCAAGAAAAAAGGCGGCAGTCAGCAAGGTTCAGAAGAATCTGCCACTTACCTGCAAAAGTTTTTCAGCGATCAGCTAAAAGACATGTACTATGCAGAGCAGGAAGTGTTAAAAGCATTGCCCGAATTAAAAAGCGCTGCCACTACAGAAGAACTGGAAGATGCCATAGAAGAGCACACACAACAAACCCGACGGCATGTGAAACGGCTGGAAAAGATATTTAACATGATCGGCCAAAGACCGGAAGGTAAAAGGTGTGAAGCCATGGATGGCATAATTAAAGAGTGCAAGACGATTATCCGCGAAACAGAAGAAAATACGATGACCCGCGATGCCGCTTTGATCATTGCCGCACAGAAGATAGAGCATTATGAAATTGCATCCTATGGTGGATTGGTGGCGCTGGCCTTAACCATGGGCCTGGGCAGGGCTGCAGATATCCTGGACAAAACACTGGCAGAAGAAATGGATACTGATCAGATGTTAACTGATATTGCCGAAAACTATATTAATGTGGAAGCTGAACATGAAGGGTCATATACCTGGGACAAAAAGATATGGGTAGTATAGCCTGAACCCAGGAATATGTCTTTTAGAAGTCCCATAGTCGAACCTATCACCCCTCACCCTGCGGTGGGGGGTTGATATTTATAAGAATTCAATGCATTCCCTTCTCAATCTTTACATAATCAATATGCACTTGCTTAAATTCAGGCTGTTGTCTCATGCGGCTTTTATCGGTAAACCCGCATAACACGGCTTTTTGCAGATCACTTTCTGCAACTGCTACTTCATTTTTACGTGCCTGTAAGAGAGCCGAAAAATACCAGGCTTCGCTGTTGGTGGCATCGGCCATTTTATACAACGTCACAAAATATCGGGCGGTTTCGTTTTCATTGTTTTTTATCAACTGATTACTGTATGAATAGAAAGCCAGGGATAAATAAGCCAGCAATCGCTGGTACATCGCCCCTGTAGTAATGGGCGCTTTGGCTTTTGCCTGCAGGTCGTTGATGGTTTTTGTCCAGTAATTCATATCGCCCTGCTGAAACTGCTGCATATATTGCGCTTTCAGCTGCTGCTCTGTTTCCAGCAACTGTTGCTGTGCCTGCAATTGTTGTTTATAGGTTACATTGTTAGTGAGTGATGCCGCCTTATCTTTAAACCAGTTGACCTCATTCGTGAGCCCTTGCAGCAGGTTGAAACTAAGAGAGCATTCCGCAGCTACTTTCACCAAATTGTTTGCTTTTGTATAAGTTACAACGGCGTTCCTGCTTTGGTTTACATAGGCATTTATCAATGTATCATTCATCGGCAGCAGGTTGTTAACCATAGCATCGAACTGCAAACCGGTAAAAACAATGTTCATCGTTTTTACCGGCGCCCACTCATGTTTTCCATTGAATAAAATGATCCGGTGCCGGGTAGATGTTTTATCAAATGCCGCATTGATAGCCACCAGTTCGGTCATATTCATATCGCCTTCCCCGGCCAGGGCTGTAAAGCTGAAATTATAATTATCAGCCGGTGCGCCATCGGGCAAACCGGCCCCGTTAGCAATAACGCCCTTTATGTCGGGATGCTGCAAAGCTACATAACCGGCTACTTTAGCGCCCCCTGAAAACCCGGCTGTATATATCCGTTGCGGATCCATGTTAAGCCGCTTTTTCGTATCATCAAATAAAGTCTGCCAAATGGTTTCTGTTTGCTGCCAGTTGTTCCCATTCTTTGAGTTGTTACTGCCAATAAGGATAAAACCATAGGCATTAGCCAATGACTGGTATTTATACAATGGTAAAGAACCGCTCGCATGTGGATCAAAAAAATAGATCACCGGCAATGCCTTTTTATTTCCAATTACAGGTATGAATAATGAATACGACTGAGTGGCATCTGCGGAACAGACTACCGTATCGATCACTTTTCCTGCCGTGAAGGAATCGGGCAGGGCAGGAGATGCTACAATAACTGTATCTTTTGAAATACTGTTCTTCTGCTTAGTTGTGTCATTATTGCCAGCACATGCCTGGGTAATTAGAACAACCAGAAATAAACCAATGAACCGGGATGATTTCATATGGGCAATTTGAAATTGCTGATTTCGGGATTTTGAGATGTAGAAACATGTTGAACTTAGTAAAATCACGAAATCTCTACATCTCAAAATCGGAAATTATATTTTTCATTTCTTCAAGTGCTTCCTCACCTCCGGCGCCACTTTGGTACCCAGCAATTCAATGGCATGCATCACCTTGCTGTGCGGCATGGTGCCTACACTGATGTGCAATAAAAAGCGGGTCAATCCAAGCAGCTCCTGTTCATACAAAATCTTTTCAGTGACTTCCTGTGCACTACCCACCAACAGCGCACCGCGTTTGGTACGCATGGTTTCAAACTGTGGCCGTGTCATTGGTTGCCAGCCACGTTCCTTACCCAATTGCGTCATTACATGTTGATAAGAAGGATAAAATTCATCGGCCGCCTGTTGCGAAGTATCGGCTATATAACCGTGTGAGTGCACGCCTATTTGCAGCTTTTTCTCATCGTGACCGGCTTTCTTATAAGTATCCCTGTATAGATCGGCCAGTTGCACAAAGTGTTCCGGACTGCCGCCGATGATCGCCATGGCCAGCGGTAATCCATTCAAAGCGGCCCGCATCACCGACTGTGGCGTTCCACCCACGGCTATCCATATAGGCAATTCAGGGTGATATGGCCGGGGATATACGCCCTGGTTTTGAATGGGGGAGCGAAATTTGCCTTTCCAGTTCACCTTTTCATTTTTATTGATCTGCATAAGCAGATCGAGTTTTTCGGCAAATAGATCATCATAATCCTTCAGGTCGTAGCCAAACAGCGGGAACGATTCAATAAAAGAACCGCGACCGGCCATGATCTCGGCCCGGCCATCGCTTAACAAATCAACAGTGGCAAAGTCCTGGAACACCCGTACCGGATCGGCGGAGCTTAATACAGTTACGGCACTGGAAAGTTTGATGTTTTTTGTTCTGGCAGCAGCCGCGGCCAGTATAACAGCAGGCGAGGAGGCAATAAAATCCGGCCGGTGATGTTCGCCTACGGCAAATACATCCAGTCCTACCTGGTCCATCAGTTCTACTTCTTCTATCAGATCGCGCATACGTTGGTGCTGCGAAATGCACTTACCCGACACCGGATCAGGCGTCAATTCTACAAATGTGCTAATTCCTATTTCCATAATTGTTTATTAAAAATACAAGCTGCACGCTTCACGCTGCAAGCTCCACGTAATACAGAGAACCCTATGCCTTTGGCTTGAAGCGTGTGGCGTGTAGCGTGCAGCCTCCTGTATAACCAAATGTATGGTAAAATTGTTCAAACTGGTGCCTCCCCCTGGCTGCTGGCTAATGTTAAGAGGGCTTAACGAATTGACGCTAAAGCTTGTTTGAATTTCCATCGGAAACCGTATTTTCATACCATGAAACATCTCATTGTAATGATTGCCGGCCTTTTTATTATTATCAGTTGCCTGTTTGCGCAACCCGACACGGGCAGTTATAAACCAGCCGCGCAAAATGTGCAGGCCCGGCATCAGTTTCAGGCCGATAAATATGGCATGTTCATACATTGGGGGTTGTCGAGCATGCTGGCCGATGGCGAATGGGTGATGAATAACCGCAACATAAAAGTGGTTGATTATACCCGCTTGTTGCATGCTTTTAACCCAGCTGATTTTAATGCAGCGCAATGGGTGGCAACCGCAAAAAATGCCGGCATGAAATACATAGTTTTCATAACCCGGCACCACGATGGTTTTTCCAACTGGGATACCAAACAGTCTGATTGGAAGATCACCAACACGCCTTACGGTAAAGACGTATTGAAATTGTTGTCGGAAGAATGCAAAAAACAAGGCATCAGGCTGGGATTGTATTATTCCCTGCTCGATTGGTATCGTAATGATTATCCCAGGGAAACCGGTCGCACCGGACAGGGTACGGGTAGAACCGGAAAAAGCGATTACGCATCGTACCTGCAATTCATGAAGAACCAGCTCACCGAACTGTTGACGAATTATGGCGATATTATGTGCATCTGGTTCGATGGGCATTGGGACCAGACCAATCCCGAAGGCCATGCAGACCGCAATTCGCGCATTGACTGGAAGTATGACGAAATATATACGCTCATTCATAAGCTGCAGCCGCAATGCATGATCGGCAATAACCATCATTTATCGCCGCTGGCCGGGGAAGATTTTCAAATGTTTGAAAGGGATTTGCCAGGTGAGAATAAGTCGGGACTAAGTTTTCAAAAACCATCCGATGCCATGCCGCTCGAAACCTGCGAAACAACCAACGGGGCCTGGGGTTACAATATCACCGATCGCAATTTCAAATCGGTGAAGCAGGTGGTGCAATTGCTGGTGGGCGCTGCCGGTCGCGATGCCAACCTGTTGCTGAATGTAGGGCCCATGCCCACTGGTTTGATACAATCAGAGTTTGCCGATACGCTGGCCGGGGCAGGGAAGTGGCTGCAACAGTATGGCGAAAGCATTTATGGCACCCGGGGTGGACCGCTTCCACCACAAACATGGGGGTTAACTACACAGAAAGGAAAATGGATCTATCTGCATCTGTTCAATACACCGGAAGCCAATACCATTTTGTTGCCCGATGCAAAGCTTAAAATAAAACAGGTGAAAGTATTGGGCACGAACACTCCGGTAAAATTCACCAGAATGAAAAACGGGAATGCTATTTCAACAGAGGGCATCACCATTGAAGGCCCCGATACCATCATTGCGATAGAGCAATCATAAACCAGCGTCAAAACCGGATTATTCCGATCTCAGGCTCTTCACCGGATTGGCCATGGCGGCCTTGATTGATTGAAAACTTATTGTTATCAATGCAATTAGAATGGCGGTGATGCCTGCTGCAACGATCATCCACCAGGTAATATCAATGCGGTATGCAAAATCCTGCAACCATTTTGTCATAGCCCAATATGCAATAGGTGTAGCAATAACGATGGATATAATAACGAGTTTTACAAAATCTTTGGAGAGCATGGCTGTAATACCGCTTATGCTTGCACCAAGTACTTTACGTATACCAATCTCTTTATTGCGTTGTTCACCCATGAATGCAGAAAGTGCAAACAAGCCAAGACAGGCAATAATGATGGCAAGTATCGCAAAACTGGTGAAGATCCGTCCTGTTCTTTGAACATCAGCATACATGTTGGCAAAACTTTCATCAAGGAATGTATAACGAAAGGGTTGATTGGGTGAAAAGCTTTTCCATACGTTGGATACATACTTGATAACATCCTTTGCATCGGCGCCACTCATCTTTACTGAAATAATGGAAGAGTTATAATTACCCAGCACAAAACAAATTGGTTCTATGTCCTGCCGCATGGTTTCAAAATTGAAGTCGTCCATGACACCTATAACGGTAAAATGCTGCCAGCCATTTTGTATGCGCGCTCCAACAGGGTCTTTCAAACCCAGTTTTGCAGCCATCGTTTTATTGATAACCGCTGCCGCAGAATCAGAAGCCATATCTTTGGAAAAATATCTTCCATGAACAATGCGCATACCCATCGTTTTCAGGTAATCATGATCTACCGGCCACTTCTGAGTAAATATCCCCATTTCTTCTTTTGACTTTCCTTCGTTGTAGAAAGTATTACCATCGCGTTTACTGTTGGAAATTGGCAAATAATCTCCAATCGAAACACTTTTTATGGCGGACAATTTTAGCAATTCATTTTTAAAAGACTGTCTGTTTTTTTCGAGTGTATTGGTTCCCTGTACAAGCAACACCTGGTCTTTGTCGAAACCAACTTTTTTATTAAGTATAAATTTCGTTTGCGTGTAAATAACAATGGTGCCAATGATGAGAACGATGGAAGTGGTGAATTGAAATACGACCAGGCCGTTTCGCAAAATTGAATTTTTTGTTCCCCTGCTCACTTGCCCTTTCAAAACATGAATGGGCTTGAAAGAAGACAAATAAAAAGAAGGATATAAACCGGCAGCTATACCGATAACAAAGGCAGCAAGGAGCATTACAGGAAGCAACCACCATGCAGTCCAGGGAATGCTTAAATGTTTTGCTGCAAGCGTATTAAAATACGGAAGCAACAACACAGCGATCAACAGGCCCAGCACAAACGACAATACGCTATACAACACAGATTCTGTAAGAAATTGTTTTATCAGGTTGACGCGAAGCGACCCCACTACTTTTCTCAACCCAACTTCTTTGGCACGGTTGGCCGATTTGGCGGTATACAAATTAATGAAATTGATACAGGCAATTACAAGAATAAAAATGGCAACGGCGCCAAACAGCCATACAAATTTTATATCACTTTTTTCAAGATCATCGTCAATGTGCGCGGAATAGAGATGTATAGCTGTTACTGGCTGTATAAGCACTTTTGCCTTCTGTGCAATTTCATCAGCAAGCTTTTCTCCGTTCTGTTTTAATGCCGGCACAAAATAGTTTGTGAGAATATTTTTCAACTTGCTTTGAAAGGCAGCCGCATCAGCACCCGGTTTCAACAAAACATACGTAGAATAATTACTCGCCATCCATGTTGTTTGTTCACCATTCCAAAGCTCGTGACCTGTCATGGTCAACAAAAAATCGTAATGAATATGTGAAGTGGCTGGAAGATCCTGCATTACACCCCCGATTTTGTAAGGGTCTTTTACATTATTATTAAGGACCATCATTTTTCCAACCGGGTTTTGATTGGGAAAATATTTATCGGCCTTACTCTTTGAAATAACTATTGTCTTAGGTTCGCTCAAGGCATGCGCCCTGTCGCCATAAACCATGGGCACCCGTAATATATCGAGCATATCCTGGTCTGCATAACTGAACCCCTGTTCGAAGGTATTTTGCGTTTCATCACTTTTTCTTACCTGGTTACTGCCTGCTCCATAAAAACTCGGCGCATCCAGAAAACGCCCTGCCTTTTCCACTTCAGGAAAATCTTCACGTAATACTTTTACCATAGGCGCCGGCCATGAATTGCCGGTTTCAATTTTACCATTGTTGTTAAATTCACCTATTATTCTATAAATACGATCTGCATTCGACCAGTTTTTATCATAACTCAATTCATCTTTAATGTACAATGCGATCAGCAAACAGGCCGCAATACTCAATGCAAACCCGCCAACTTTTATAACAGCATACATTTTCTGTTTCATCATTTGTCTTACAGCAATGGTGAAATAACTCCTGAACATAAAAGATGTTTTTAGTTGTACATGCCAGTTCTTCCCGAACACACTTCGAACCACCTACAGACCCGGTTCAATGGGTATGCCAATCCTGTAACCCTTTACCAGAGCGGGTTTTACAATCAGAATAATTCATAAAGTGTACGAAAACGGACAGTCAGGTGTACGAATTTACCGAAATCCGGGGGGCTGACAGCCCCTTGTATAACATTCCCTGTAGCGGCATATATATACTTGACCTGTTTGCAGGCAATAAGCGCTTAATGCAGAAAAAATTATCGCACTTATAATTATAATATAGGAGAGGAGATAACAGTCATACAGCATGCAACGAGCCTGGACACCTTCTGAATTATATGGAAGCATCAGCCTGTTACCAAAAATCCATAAAACAATTAATGTCACAAACGACAAAATAATTGTTAATATGGTCATGGCTATTCTCATTCTTCATTTAGTTGGATTTGTTATGGCATTACCGCGACGCTAAGGGCTTTATGAAGGCGAGCAATGTTGTTCAGTTCAACCAGCCCTCTTTATCTGGCCTGGGGCCTGGCTTTTTGCTTTCTGCTTTTACTTTTCGGCATGCATGTCAACCTGAAGCCTGCTGCAACTTGTTTTTTTGCCTTTACAATCGCCACAGCATTCCGCTCCTTTATAAAATCGGTCATGCATGGCCCGGTCAAGCTGTTCGCGATGATCAGGATGCGCCAGGTCGATCAGCGCTTTGGCCCGCTGCTTTAAATTCTTTCCAAACAAATCGGTGATACCATACTCGGTAACCACCCAATGCACATGCCCCCGCGTGGTAACAACGCCCGCACCTTCCTTCAGGAACGGTACTATGCGTGACATTCCTTTAGAGGTGGTAGATGGCAAGGCAATGATCGCTTTTCCGTTTTCCGATAAAGAAGCGCCGCGCATAAAATCCATTTGTCCGCCAATGCCGGAATACTGATAAGTACCGATGGAATCGGCGCATATTTGTCCGGTCAGGTCAAGCTCAATAGCGCTGTTGATAGCGGTTGCTTTGGGGTTCTTGCGTATGACGCTGGTATCGTTTACATATTCAATGGCCATTACGCGAATAGCGGGATTGTCGTTTACAAAATCATACAGCTTGCGTGTTCCTGCCATAAAGCCGGTTACCGATCTGCCGATATTCACTTTTTTACAACTGTTGTTTATGATGCCCTGTTCAATCAAAGGGATCACGCCATCAGACAACATTTCGGTATGAATACCCAGGTTCTTATGACCGGTCAGGTTCTTCAACACCTGGTCGGGAATATTGCCAATGCCCATTTGCAGGGTAGCGCCATCTTCAATTAAGGAAGCCACGTTTTTACCAATCTGTTCAACCGCACCGTTTATTTTGGAAGAATAATCTACTTCCGGCAAAGCGCTTTCATATTCAACCAGCAGATCAATTTTATCAATATGAATAAACCCATCGCCATGGGTACGCGGCATTTGCGGATTTACCTGGGCGATGATTATTTTGGCGGTATCCACGGCAGCGCGGGCAATATCAACGGAAGTACCGAGGGTACAGAAGCCATGCCGGTCGGGTGGCGATACCTGTATTAATGCTACATCGATGGGGAGAATATTTCGTTTAAACAATTGCGGTATTTCGCTTAAGAACACAGGCACATAATCGCCCTGTTCGCTGTTGGCCACGCTGCGTACGTTCGCAGATACGAATAAAGAATTAAAGAAAAAGCTGTTCCTGTATTCCCGCTTTCCAAAATCAATATCACCCAATGTGGTAATGCTTACCAGTTCTACATTTTGTAATTCGGTATAGCGTTGCTGCAGGGCTTTTATCAAATGGTATGGGGTAGCGGCGCTCCCATGTAAAAACACCCGTTGGTTCGATTGAATTACCTGTACGGCCTCTGCCGCTGTACAAAATTTCCCTGCTGTCATAATAGCTTGTATTGAGGATACAAGATTACAACACCGGCAAGTCGATTAACCTGATCATTATCAGGCTTTACAATGAAAAAAGTCAGCTTTTCCCCAGCTATTGCAATTACCAGGATCTTTTTTTACTTTTGCATTCTGCCTGGTAATTCAGGTGTTACGTATTCATTTAATCCAAATATCAATAAGCCCATGAAAACCAAAACTCAATCCCTCATTATCATTCCTTTCACTGCTACGTCAGTGCATTACCAACTCCATACGGTTCGCGAAGTTCCATCTGACATTAATGGATAATTACCTTCCCAATTACACAGAATTGCTTATACGTGTGCTTTTTCGAAACACATTTGCCATGTGAAAAACAAAAAAGCATAACATACAAATTAAATAAACCGTAAAACAAACCGATCGATGAAAAAAAGCACAATCGTATCCCTGCTGGCCTTATCCCTTGTTGTATACTCTTGTAAAAAAGATAAAGACAAATCAACGCAGGACCGTTTAATTGGAAAATGGAGTATGGTTAGCGCTAAGTGGAATGACTATTATAATAATGCCAACCACTATGACTCTTCTTCGTATGGAACGGGGTTATTTTATGCTGAATTCAAAACCGACGGTACTGTTATAGCTTCGTCAGCTATCACCGCAGACAAAGACACTTCCAACTATACAATAGTCGACAACAATAAACTGGTAATTGATGGTGATACTTCTATCATTAATTCCATTTCAGACAACGATTTCCAACTCTATTACAGAGAAGTTTATCAAAATAATGAGTATTACGAAGAGTGGTCGAATTTTAAAAAATAACTAACTCCCAATTATAACAGAAACGTCCCGTTCCGTCCCGGCTCAGCCGGGATGAGACGGGACATTTTTTTGCAATTTATAAAATCACACAATTGCTGAATTTAGGCTATTTTTAGCCCCATTTTTTATGTCAGAAAACCATCCGGAAATAAGAACAGTGAACGTAACCCGATATGTAACGCCTTTGCGTGAGGGCGGTTCACTACCTGCTATTGCGGAAGCAGATGATGGCTTTATGTATGTACTGAAATTCCGCGGGGCAGGGCAGGGGGTAAAAGCGCTCATTGCCGAACTAATAGGAGGAGAAATAGCCCGTACCCTAGGGTTAAAAGTACCCGAAATAGTGTTAGCCAGTTTAGATACCGCCTTTGGCCGTACCGAACCCGATGAGGAAATACAGGACCTGCTAAAGGCAAGTGTTGGCCTGAACCTGGCGTTGCATTATTTATCGGGCGCCATTACGTATGACCCTGTAGTTACCACCATCGATGCCCGCCTGGCTTCGCAAATTGTATGGCTCGATTGTTTGCTGATGAACGTTGACCGAACGCCCCGCAATACGAATATGCTGATCTGGCATAAAGAACTTTGGTTGATCGATCATGGCGCTACTTTATATTTTCATCATTCCTGGCAAAACTGGAAAGAAGCGGCACAAAAACCCTTTTCACAAATAAAAGATCATGTATTACTGCCACAGGCTACCGCGCTCTCTGAAGTGGATGCCGAATACCGGTCAATATTGACCGATGAACGTATTCGCGCCATTGTTGACCTGGTACCTGATGAATGGCTGGCAACCGATGTTACCGAAGCATCCGTAGCAGAACGCCGACAGGTGTACACCGAATTTTTAATAACACGAGTTGCATCGTCACCCATATTTGTAAAAGAAGCCCAACATGCAGGAAAAATACTTATTTGAGTACGCCGTTATTCGTATTGTGCCAAAAGTAGAACGGGAAGAGTTTTGCAACGTAGGCATCATTCTGTATTGTAAGGAGCAAAAATTTTTACAAACGATGCATACAGTGAATGAACCCCGCCTCAGGGCCATGGATGAAAAAGCGGATATCCCGGAGATACAGACCTACCTGCAGGCTTTTGAAAAGATCTGTAAAGGAACAAAAGACGGCGGCCCCATTGCGCAACTCGATATGCCTTCGCGTTTCCGTTGGTTAACCGCACAACGCAGTACTATTTTACAAACTTCGCGCGTGCATCCCGGCTTCTGTAGCAACCCACAGGCTGCGCTTATCCGCCTGCATGAACAACTGGTGTTGTAAGACAAAATTCCAAAATACAAATAACAAGAACCAAATAACTAAAACCAAGCACCAAAATACAAATTCCAGGAACCAAAAATAAGAGCCAGGGGCCCAATACAAGCCTTAAATTGGGATTTGAGATTTGAGTTTTTTTTTGGTTCTTGTGATTTGAAATTTGTGATTTAATCCAATATCCTTCATGGCATAGAGTTTGCTCAACAGGTATGATAATAATTCTATGCTGTTAAAACCAGTTTTGCATGTATTTTTCGCTTCCGTCATATGATCAACCCTGCATAAAAAATGCAAGTTTCCGTAGCGGTTATTACCGTTTCTCCTCCCGCCGTTCACCGACATTCGTATGACAATTATCATACTGAAATCATTCATTAAATGGGGGTTCATTAACATTTCTTTCTTTACCTTTGCGACGCAAATCAGACGTATTTAACTCCCTCCGTCAATATAGGCTCTACTGGTAGCAGCATTTTATTAGCAGTTGAAGTTGATACTAAAACAATTTTTGGAACAATTATGCCTAAAGTAACCTTTAATAATAAAGACAAGAGCTTTTTCAATACATTAAAATCGTCCGTTGACCAGTATTTTGCTGCACAGCAATTAAAGAAAACCGGCAACTGGAACCTGTACTCAAAAACGGCTATCCTGGCGCCATTGGCAGTACTCACATACTCATTGCTGCTTTTTTTACCGATGCCTGTCGTTTTGTCGATCCTGCTTTGCTGTCTGTTGGGATTCACCCTGGCGAGTATCGGGTTTAATGTTATGCACGACGCCTGCCATGGAAGTTACTCAAGCCGCGGCTGGGTGAACACGGTGATGGCCCTCAGTTCAAATTTAATGGGTGGCAATACCTATATCTGGAAATTCAAACATAATATCGTTCACCATACTTATACCAACATCGATGGGGTAGATGATGATATCGCATTAAGTCCCCTGATGCGTCAGTGTGCTACCCAAAAATGGTTGCCGCCACACCGGTATCAGCATATATATGGTTTTCTACTATATTCATTTACTTCGCTGGCCTGGTTCTTTGTGATGGACTTTACCAAATATTTCAGTTCGAAAGTACATACCACCCCCATGACAAAGATGGATTTTAAGGAACATGTGATCTTTTGGATGAGCAAAGCTTTGTATGTGGTGCTGTTTGTGGTTTTTCCTATTATGAAATTGGGTTGGATGCCGTGGTTATTCGGTTTTGTTGCCCTGAATCTTACGCTGGGTTTAACCCTGGCCGTGGTATTTCAGCTGGCGCACGTGGTAGAACATACCGAATTTGTACATGCCGACCAGGTTGAACCCATGAAAATTGAAAACGAGTGGGCTATACACCAGGTAAAGACTACCGCCAATTTCGCTCCCCGTAATAAATTTATCTC
This sequence comes from uncultured Niastella sp., assembly GCA_966212235.1. Lineage (GTDB taxonomy): Bacteria > Bacteroidota > Bacteroidia > Chitinophagales > Chitinophagaceae > Niastella. The sequence continues at coordinate 39,091 of CBIHPP010000004.1, forward strand.
CTGGTTTGTAGGTGGGTTGAACTACCAGGTAGAACACCACCTGTTCCCCCGGATCAGCCATGTGCACTATCCGGCCATCAATCGCATCGTAAAACAAACATGTCGCCAGTATAACATCCCTTATAACGAGTTTCCTACCATGCAGAAGGCCATTGCCTCGCATTACAAATTGATTAAAGAATTAGGAAGGAGACCCAGCGAAAACTAATGTGATAATTCGATAAGGAGCTAATGCATTCAGGACGGTCACTCGTCCTTTTTTTATGCCCCGAGGTTCGGGTTTCAATTATCACATCATCAAATTAGCTAAATTTGATCCATGTCAGCTGATCAAAAATGGCTTTTAATACGCAATTACGATCTATGGGCGCATTTAACCGATGAAGAGTATGATGAGCTGAACATCGTGCACAATTTTATCGAAGCGCGTAAAGGCGATTATATTTACTTTGAAGCTTTTCATCACAACAAGCTGTATTTCGTAAAAGAAGGCTATATACGCATTGGCTATATTGACGATAGCGGCCGGGAGATCATTAGGGAGATCATACAAAAAGGCGAGCTGTTCGGGCAAATTACCCTTGAAAAGAACAGTATGAATGGCGAGTTTGCCCAGGCTTATAAAAACGGGGTTAGCCTTTGCGCCTTTTCCATCGAAGATTTCCAGAAGCTGTTGCAAAAAAAGCCGGCCCTGGCGTTAAAATACAGCAAACAGGTAGGCGCCAAGCTCAGGCATATCGAAAACAGGCTGCTCAACCTGCTGAACAAAGATGTAAAGACCCGCCTCATAAACTTTTTGTGGCAACTGGCGCAAAAACAAACCGTCCCTTCATCCAATACCACCTGCATTCCCAATTATTTGACGCATGAGGACATTGCCAACCTGATAGGATCGAGCCGGCAAACTGTTACCACCCTTATCAATGAACTGGCGAGCGAAGGCCTGATCACTTACAATCGCAATGAGATCTGTTTTCCCGATGTTAAAAAAATACAAAACCACGACCCTGTCGTATAGCCGACAAATTACCAGTATCCGTCTATCTAGTTTTGGGGAGTAATTAATTGTTTTACTTCAAAAAAAATTCATGAAGCATCTCCTTACTGCTGTTGCCCTGCTATTGATGCAGGTGAGCTTCAGCCATGCCCAGGAAGCAAACCAACGTACAAAACATTTCAACCTGGAAAAGAACCTGGCCATACAGGGATATGATCCGGTAGCGTATTTTAAACAAAATGCAGCGGTAAAAGGCAGTAAAGACCTCGCCGTATTTCACCAGGGCGCTACCTACAATTTTTCCTCAGCCGCCAATAAAGAAGCGTTTAAAAAGGACCCCGCCCAATATGAGCCGCAATACGGCGGCTGGTGCGCTTATGCCATGGGTAGTAAGGGAGAGAAAGTCCCCATAGACCCGAAAACATTCAAGATCACCAATGGCAAATTGTACCTGTTCTATAACAAATTCTTCAACAATACCCTTACAGACTGGAATAAAGACGAAACGGACCTGATGAATAAGGCGAATGTCAATTGGGGGAAGATCGATCAATAAAACAACTATGAACTTTGAACTAAGAACTAAAAAACTAATTAACCCTTAACGTATAATTTATGAAAAGTAACATCTTCATATGGGTCTTGCGGTTAGTGGCCGCCGTCATCATGATTCAAACCCTGTATTTTAAGTTCACCGGCCATCCGCAGTCGGTGGCGTTGTTTACACAACTGGGCATGGAGCCCTGGGGACGCATTGGTACCGGCGTCATGGAGCTGATCGCTTCCATCCTGATATTGTATCCCCGAACCACTGGGTGGGGAGCTGCGCTGGGAATGGGTTTAATGGGCGGCGCCCTGTTCTTTCATCTTACCAAACTGGGCATTGTTTTCGATGGCGATGCCGTATTATTTATTTATGCATCGATCACTTTTGTGTGCTGCCTGATCCTGTTTATTAAATACCGGCAACAAATACCAATTTTGAGATTTTGAAATTTTGGGATTTAGAGCGCACGTAGAAGTTTGAAATTGAAGGCAAATCTCCAAATCACAAAATCGCTAAATCAGAAATTGTGTAATGTTTTCCCCGCTTTTTGTTAAAATATTTAACAAATAATTTGCTCCACAGGGTTTACATTACATAAAATGAGTTTTATATGAAGTATGTAATTGCATCGATCTTTACCCTGTTTGTTGCTACCATCAGCTTGTGTGCACAGGCCCTGACTCCTGTTGGCAGTGCTTCAGAAATTAAATTCAAAATAAAAAACCTGGGATTTAATACAACCGGCTCCTTTAGCGGCCTGGCGGGCAATATAACGTTCACACCTGATAAGCCGGATGGCTGCAATTTTGATGTGCATATTGAGGCCAAAACGGTGAATACCGGCGTAGATATGCGTGATGATCACCTGCGTGGTGCAGATTATTTCGATGTCAAAAACTATCCACAGATCAGGTTCGTATCTGTAAAAGTGAGCAGTACAAACAAGAACGGAACATTATTTGTTTCCGGTAAGCTGACCATGAAAGGAATAACAAAGGATATTTCATTTCCTTTTACTGTGCAACCTGTTCAAAATGGTTATTTATTTAATGGGGAATTTAAGCTGAACCGACGGGATTTTAAAGTAGGGGGTGGTAGTACTGTGAGTGATAATCTAACGGTGATGTTAAAAGTGATGGCCCGAAAGGTATAGGTTTCGGATACACGGTAAAATTAGAAATCGCAAATTCTTAATTGAAAAATAATATTATTTTTAGGAACAAAACCGACCAATGCAATTACAACAAGCTGTAAACACAATATTTGTACAATTGTCTGGCTCGCTCGGCCAGTTGTCGCCACCACAATACAGCCAGTCGTGTCAAACCCTGTTGAATAACACGATCGGCCAGCATGTGCGACACATTATTGAGTTATTTCAATGCCTTGAAAATGGGTATGAATCGGGGATTGTCAATTATGAAAAACGTAAACGCGACACATTGATCGAATCCGATAAAGAGCTGGCCAGTCGCTTGTTGCTTGAAATTCACCGGGGCCTGAACAAACCGAATAAAACGCTTACCCTGGAAGCCTGCTACGACGAACACGTGAACGAGTCCATTGCCATTGAAACAAATTATTACCGTGAGGTGGCGTATAACCTTGAGCATACGATCCACCACATGGCCCTGATTCGGGTAGGCCTTACTGAAATTTCAACCATTCAATTACCAGAAGATTTTGGCGTAGCGTCGTCTACCGTTAAGTACCGTAAACAATGTGCACAGTAACCTTTATTCCTGTAGGGGATAAGATATATATTACATCCAACCGTGATGAAAAGCATTGGCGTTCCAATGCATTGGCACCCGCTGTATATCCATGTACATCGGGCAACCTGCTTTTTCCGAAAGACGGCGATGCCGGTGGTACCTGGATAGCTGCGCATGAAAACGGCAACGCGATCGTATTTTTAAACGGGGGTTTTATCCGGCATACCCCACAACCGCCATACCGTAAAAGCCGGGGATTGATCTTGCTTGATCTGCTTAATACGCCAAACCCGGTTATGGGTTTTAGATCAATGCCATTTAACGAAATTGAACCTTTCACAGCCATCATGTGGAGTTTGGGTGAGTTGTTTGAATGCCGTTGGGACGGACAGCAGAAACACACGACCCGGCTGTCTGTAACGCAACCGCACATTTGGTCATCGGCTACTCTATACGATGAAGCGGTGGCTGAGAAAAGAAAGAACTGGTTTAAAAAATGGCTGAAGCAATCCGCCGGGACGGGGCAACCTTCACCTGAAGATATACTGCACTTTCACCAGTTTACCGGTGACGGCGATACCCATAATGACCTACGCATGAACCGCGACGGGCAGGTATTTACCGTAAGCGTTACATTACTGGCGCTAACCGATGAAATGACGCAAATGCGTTACCTGGATCTCAAAAACAACGCTGCTTTCACGCAAAATTTAAAAGTCGAAAAATCAATGGCAGGTCAATAATGAACAGCATACAACGCATCCTGCACCGACCGTTTTTTATAAAATTATTTAACTGGGAATACTGGAGTTTTGCAACTGTATACCTGTGTATTTACCCGGTATGGCTATGGTTAGCCCTTCGGGCCCGGTCGTTCTTTTTCTTTGCTGCCTCCAACCCGTCTATTAAGAATGGCGGTTTTTTATGTGAAAGCAAAAAAGACATTATTTCTATTATTCCACCGCAATATCATCCGGCAACGGCTTTCTTTTCCCTACCAGCCAACGGGAAGATCGTACTGCGAGAGCTGCAACGGGCTGGTTTACAGTTTCCGCTTATTGGCAAGCCCAATGTAGGCGGCCGTGGCCGGGGCGTAAAAGTATTACGCGACGAAAAGGACGTGATCGATTATACCCATAACGCTTTTGTTGATTTTCACATCCAGGAATTTGTTCCCTGGAAAAACGAAGCGGGTATTTTTTATATACGCTATCCGAACGAATCAAAAGGCAGGATCACCGGCATTGTAGGCAAAGAGTTTTTATCGGTGACAGGCGATGGGAAGCATTCCATGCTGCAATTATTGCAACAGGATAAACGGGCGTTGATGTATCTGAAGAGCCTGCAAAAGATACATGGCGATGGGTTGAACCAGGTATTGCCACAAGGCGAAAAAAGGATCGTATCGCCGTTTGGCAATCATGCCCGGGGTTCAAAATTTCTCGATGTCAGCCACCTGGTAGATGAAGCATTGACCAACGTCATCGATACCATCTGCCAACAGATACCGGATTTTTATTTCGGCCGGCTCGATATTCGTTTCGATACCTGGGAAGCGCTGAAAGAAGGCTGTAATTTTTCTATCATTGAAGTGAATGGGGCAGGGGCCGAACCCACACATATTTATGACCCGAAGCACTCTATATTTTTTGCCTGGAAAGAGATCATTCGTCATTGGATCATACTCAACCGCATCAGTCGCATGAATCATAAAGCAGGGCATCGGTATCTTAGCTTTTCTGAAGGCATGGCCATGCTCAGGGAAGATAAGGAGTGGTCGCAGAAACTGGCGGCGATGACGGAGTGAGGGCACATTATCACATCAGCAAATTAGCATATTTTGTATTTACGTATTTTCTTCACTGGTATGTTCATCAGTTTTCTCGGTACTTTGCCACTGGGAACGCTGAACGTTGCGGCCATGCAGATCTCCGTTAGTGATGGAATTCGTCCGGCCCTGTATTTTTCATTGGGGGCTTTACTGGTAGAGATCATCTATGTACGTATAAGCCTGGTGGCTATGGATTGGGTGCAAAGACAACAAAGATTGTTCCGCTGGCTCGAATGGTTTACGGTACTGATCATAGCGGCACTGGCGATATCAAGCTTTATTGCGGCGACCAGTCCGCATGCGCAAAAGAACGTCATTCTTTCCCATACCATACACCGTTTTTGGCTGGGCGCGGCCATGAGCGCCATTAACCCGGCCCAGATCCCATTCTGGTTTGGCTGGAGCACCGTCTTATTCACCAAAAAAATACTGCAACCCCGCAACGATCATTATAACACGTATATCGCCGGTATTGGCATTGGCACGTTCCTTGGCAACTCAATATTCATTTTCGGCGGGCAACTGATCGTTAACCGGCTCAACGGGAACCAGGGCCTTATCAGCTGGATCATAGGCGGCGTTTTTGCCGTTACCGCGATTATTATGGCCTGGCGGATTGTAAGAAGAGGTCAGAAGTAGGAAGTCAGAAGTAGGAAAATCCTGTATTTCGTACATCTTACTTCTTATTTCTTACTTCATAATCTTAGCATCGGAAACACATATCTATTAAAAATCAATCGTTTATACTTAATAATCAATTTTCCTCCACCAAATACACCAAAAAAATCCGTTATACGTTTTAAACCTCGTACCCGGTATCCGGTCTGACACCGGACTTAAAACAAACCCCATGCAAAAAAAACAATCCATTCTCCTGGGCTTAATAGCCTGTTGCTTAATAACATTCACGTTTACAGCCTGTAAAAAGGATTCAAAAAAAGAAGACAGCGATACAACCCCTGCACAGGAGAATTCCCTGGCAGAATCGAATTACAACGATGCCAATAACATGGTGGATGCATCAGTTAGTGTAGGCACCAGCTTTTCTTTCAGAACAGCTACCAACCAGGATGTAGCCAGACTGGAAAACGTACTGGGCGGTTGTACTATCGTAACTATTGATACTGTAAACAGCCCCCGTTCGGTGACTATCAATTTCGGCACCACCAACTGTTTGTGTGGCGATAACCGCTACCGCCGTGGTAAGATCCTTGCTACCTGGACCGGTAAATACCGCGACGCAGGTACCGTGGTTACTATTACTTACGATAACTACTTCGTAAACGATAACCAGATCAAAGGAACGCATAAGACCACCAATATGGGGTTGAATACAGCCAATCACCTGGTGTATAAAATTGAAGTGAACGGTTCCATTGTAAAAGCCAGCAATGGCGGTACTATTACCTGGGTATCTACCCGTAATCGCGAATGGGTTGATGGCGCCAACACGCCGTTAAACATCCTCGATGATACCTATTCCATTACTGGCTCTGCCAGCGGCACCATTGCTTCAGGCGATAGCTACACCATTACCATTACACAAGCGTTGGTTCGTAAAATGAGTTGTTACTGGTTTGAAAGTGGTAAATTAGACGTAACGCCTACCGGTAGATTAACCCGTTCGCTGGATTATGGCAGCAGTGGTTGCGATAACAAAGCCACAGTTACGATTGGTGGAACAACGTATAATATAGCGTTGAATTAATGTGATAATTTGATAATAAAAAACGCGCTATGCAGCTTTTGCGTAGCGCGTTTTTCATTTCGAGCCTCGTGAATTAGCTCATTTCGCTTATCCATTTATCTCTATCGTCAGGACTGAACTTCCAGGGGGCAAAATTATTCTCTACGTTGCTGAACATGACATTCCACTCCTGGGGGGCACTGCTTTCTTCCATGATCAGTGAGCGGCGCAGTTCGAGTATTATTTCCAGCGGACTGATACTGACCGGGCACTCCTGTACACAACTGTTGCAGGTGGTGCAAGCGCGTAATTCTTCTACCGAAATATAATCGTGCAGGAGGGTTTTACCATCGTCCTTAAATTCTCCGTTCTGGTCAATATTCTTACCAATGTCTTCCGCACGGTCGCGGGTAGCCATCATGATCTTGCGGGGCGATAACTTTTTACCGGTAATGGTAGCCGGACAAGCCGCACTGCACCGGCCACATTCGGTACAGGAGTAGGCATCGAGTACATTGCGCCAGGTTAAGTCTGTCACATCTTTGGCGCCAAATTTATCTGGCGGGATGGCATTGGCCGGAGCCATTTCCGGTTGCATGGCATACAACACTTCGTTTTGAATGGAAGGCATGTTGTTCATTTTGCCCATTGGCTGCAACCTTGTATAATAAGCATTGGGAAAAGCCAGTAATATATGCAGGTGTTTGGAGTAGGGGAGATAATTCAAAAAAGCAAAGATGCCTACAATGTGCAGCCACCAGCAGGAGCGTTCAATACCCATCAGTGCACTATTGCTTAACCCGCCCAATACAGGATGCAGCAAAGCAGAAAAGAAAAAACTTCCGGTGGTTTGCTCGCCATAATGGCCATAACCTCGCTCTTGTAGCAGGGTATCGGTGGCATTCATGGTAATGAACAGGGTCATCAGCACGATTTCGGTAATGAGGATATAATTGGCATCGCTGCGCGGCCATCCGTTCAGGTCAGGACTGGCCAGTCGTTTTACCTTTACAACATTTCTTCTTATCAGGAAAATAACGCACCCCAGTAATACGGTTATGGCCAGGAACTCAAAAGCGTTGATCAGGTATGGGTATATGGCTCCGCCGAATTGCGCAAAAATACGATGTGTACCGAATATGCCATCAACTACAATTTCCAGCACTTCAATATTGATGATGACAAAACCGGCATAGATAAAAAAGTGCATCACGGCCACCAGGGGATTCCGGAACATCTTTTTTTGTCCGAACGCCAATAGCAATACATTCTTAAACCGTTCGTCTTTTCTATCATTAAATGACGCATCACGGCCCAATAGGATATTACGGCGTATAGTCATTATCTTTTTACTAAACAACCAAACGGCCACTGCCGAAATGATGATAAATAGTATCTGAGGTATATATGACATAGAGCTAAGATAGTTAATTTGCTGATTTGCTAATGTCGTGAATGGTGAATAGATTTGAGCCAAAAATCGGCATGGCGCGTAATTATATTCTCGATCAGGAAACAGTAGCCCGGAAATTACAACGGATAGCTTATGAGATCATCGAGAACAACCTCGACGAAAAACACCTCATCCTCGCGGGAATTCGTGAAAATGGCAGTGTGATTGCCCGCAATATAGAGAAACTGTTACTAACAATAAACCCCTCCATATCTATTTGGAATATCGATATTTCCCTCGATAAAAAAGCACCTCATGACATCAAACTGAGCGGAGAAACGGATTTTACCGATAAAGTGATCATTGTAATTGATGATGTAGCTAACAGTGGCAAAACCATTTTATACGCAATAAAGCCGTTTCTGGCCTACCTGCCCAAAAAGATCCAGACGCTGGCCCTGGTAGAACGTACGCATAAAGCATATCCCGTAAATACCGATTATGTTGGATTATCTGTAGCCACTACGCTGCAGGAACATATTTTTGTTGAAGTAGAAGGAGATGTTGTAACAGGCGCTTATTTGGAATAAGTATAACTGGTGGTTGATGGGTGCTGTATTTCGTTTCACGTCTGCCGTCTGCCGTTTCACGTCTTCAATAATACAACGCATACGCTTTCCACTTGCCTTTTGAACTGAGCGCAAGCGCCGGCGCCGGTATCTTCACCATATTTGCCAGGGAGAATAGGGTGCGCAACCATTTCTTATTGGTTTTTATTTTGGTAAGATCAATATCGGGCGACAATAAAAAATGGCGTACCCGGGGTATGTCGTATCGTGAAATGGGAGTGCCTTCTTTAGTGATCCACTTATTTTCATAACCGCCAAACATGCCATCGCTTTTATACCCCACGGCCATATTTAACCAGGCAGGCCAGGTAGAATTTGGCAAAAAGGCATGTACGTTGGCGCTGAGCCAGTAGGTTTGTGAATTGTAATCCTTCAGCAAGCGCTCGGGCAGACTTGTACCGAAAAGCTGATTACGGCGGATCTTCAATTCCGGCGAATTATAATCATAGGGCCAATAGCTCAGTTTAATTGAAATGCGCTGTTCTTTCCAACCCAGTTGCTGGGCAACAAAACCGGCGGCGCCCAGGGTATTGGCAGCCATATCGCCCCAACTGAAGCCCCATTCTTTGCTAAAACCATCCTGTATTTCAATAATACTTTGATAGGCCAGTCCGCTGATACCGCCCAGCCAAACACTTTTACGATCGCTGAGGCCCGACCATTTCCACAAACCGGCCGATAACCTGCTCACCTGGTAGGTGGTCCAGCTATGGCCAGCCTTATCCATCTGGTTCCATTCGCCATTATCATTATAAAAATGAAAATCACTTCTGGGGTAATCAGCATACCAGGCTTTGTTTAAAGCAATGTAGGAGGCCGTCCACAAGGCCACATGCCCGCCGGTAACCAGCCAAACGCGGTTACCGGTGTGATGGTTGTTATCCTTGCCACGGCTCCAAACCGCACGGCTACTATCCTGGCCGTACATATTAGAACGAATGCCAATAAACTGCAATCCGAAAATCAACGCTATTTTGAAAAGGGGGAGGTATGTTTTTTGAATGGTATATGCCACAATAACTATTTGTGTTAATTCAATATCATGATACAGGGAATCTCAATACTAACCTTACCGTGGCGGGCTTTTTACTTTTCGTTTCACCTGATCCCACAAATGTACGGTTCTGCCAATAAACGAATCGGGTAATCATAAAATTATATAACTTCAAACCTTCAATACTTAACATCAAATCGAGCACTATGGATGATGCAATTATGCAGCGCGTACAAGTTTGGAAAGACGGAAAATACGACGATGCCGCCAAACAGGAAATCGCCAGGCTTGAAAAGGAGAACCCAACCGAGCTGGCCGATGCTTTTTACCGGAACCTTGAATTTGGTACCGGTGGTTTACGTGGAATTATGGGCATAGGAACCAACCGCATTAATAAATATACGGTGGGAATGTGCACGCAAGGCTTTGCCAATTACCTGATACAGACCTACCCGGGTGGCATTATCCGTATTGCCATTGCACACGATAGCCGTAACAACAGCCGCCAGTTTGCAGAGATCACAGCCAATGTAATGGCGGCCAACGGTATCAAAGTATTTTTATTTGAAGCATTACGTCCAACCCCCGAACTAAGCTTTACCATCCGGCAGCTTGGCTGCCAGGGTGGTGTTGTGTGTACCGCTTCTCATAATCCCAAAGAATATAACGGCTACAAAGCATACTGGAACGATGGCGGGCAGCTGGTACCGCCACACGACAAAAACGTAATAAAAGAAGTAGAAAAAATTGCTTCGGTCGATGAGGTTAAATGGAGTGGGGGCGAAGCCAACATTTCGATCATTGGGAAGGAATTAGACGCTGCGTATATCGACATGGTTAAAAGCCTGAGCGTGTATCCTGAAGTGATAGCCCGGCAACAAGATCTTAAGATCGTATATACACCAATTCACGGTACCGGCATCACCCTGGTGCCTGAGGTATTGCAACGGTTCGGTTTCAACAATGTACATATTGTAGATGAACAGGCTAAACCCGATGGTAATTTTCCCACAGTTGTATATCCGAATCCGGAAGAAAGCGAAGCCATGAGCATCGGTCTGAAGAAAGCCAAGGAACTGGATGCTGATATTTTATTGGGAACCGACCCCGATGCCGACCGGGTGGGTATTGCCATTAAAGATAAACAGGGCAACTGGATGTTGATGAACGGAAATCAAACGGCCGTACTGGCCTTCAATTATATCATTGAAGCCCGCAAAGCCAAAGGCATTGCCCAAAAGAACGATTTTGTGGTAAAGACCATTGTAACAACGGATATGATCGACCGCATTGCTGCGGACAACCATGTAAAATGTTATAATGTATTGACCGGTTTTAAATGGATCGCTGAACTGATCAAGGAAAAGGAAGCCACCGAGAATTATATTGTTGGTGGTGAAGAAAGCTATGGTTTGATGATTGGTAACAGGCTGCGCGATAAAGATGCTGTTTCGGCAGTTGCGCTTCTGTGTGAAATGGCTGCCTACGAAAAAGACAAAGGCAAATCCCTGTTTGAGAAACTGATCGATCTGTATGTGCAATACGGTTATTATAAAGAGCATTTGATCTCCATCACTAAAAAAGGCATGAACGGACAGAAAGAAATTGCCGACATGATGGATGGCTATCGCAACAATCCGCCTGTAACCATTAATGGTTCACCGGTTGTACACCTGCTCGACTATGAATTGCGCAAAGGAAAGAACCTGCAAACAGGCGAGGAGTGGGATATCAAATTGCCGATTTCCAACGTGCTGCAATTTATACTGGCCGATGGCAGCAAGATCTCTGCCCGCCCCAGTGGTACGGAGCCTAAGATCAAATTCTACTTTAGTGTAAATACAACCCTTCAACGTGCTGCAGAATTCGATTCTACCCAGGTACATGGGGACCTCGATAAACGCATTCAGGGCATTATACAGGATATGGGGCTGAAGTGAGGACTGAAGGCGGAAATACAGAATACAAAATACAAAAGGAACAAAGCGGATGAAATATCTGCTTTGTTCCTTTTTCTTTATCTCAAAATTCGTATTTCTTACTACCTGCTTCTTATTTCTTACCTCCAGCGTCCGCCGGTGCAGGTGGTGTAATATTCAATTTTTTGAACACGAGCAGTAAAATATCGTCGGCTGCCGGAAAAGAGATCAATTGTTCTTTAGGCAGAATATAAGAATACCCGTTTTCTTTGGCTACCGCCTGTGAAGTTTTTACCGCTTTTTCCTGGATGGGGGCCAGCAGGTCCTGTTCGTGCTTATTCATTAATTGCTGGGCCTCCTGGTTAACGAAATTGGTCCATTTCACGTATAGTTCATTCAATTCTTTCCGCTTAATTTCTTTCATCGCCGCAGTCCATTTAATAGTATCAGCACTTTTAGCCACGTTCGACTTGGCAATAAACTCTTCCTGCAAATCATTGCCTTGCTGAACCAGGGCTTTCTGATATTCCTGCATATCGGCAGCGGCCGTTTTATATTCCGGCATGGCAGCGATCAATTCCTGCAAGCTGATATATCCTATTTTATTTTGGGCATTTCCCTGAAAGGCGTTTGCCAGGAGCCCTACGGTAAAAATTAAAACTATTGCTACAAATTGCCTTTTCATTTTGGTGGGTTTAGAGTTATTGAGCCGCAAAAATAGCGGAAATCACTACTTCCCGGAAGAAAATTCCGGGGTTTATTCCTGAGCTTCTATTCCAGTACTTTCTCGCTGATTTTGCCTGTTGTTTTATTCTTGAGGATCACTTTTTTGGCGCCATAGTGCGTTACTTCTTCCTTCACCAGGTAATGATCGGCATCATACTCGGTGAGATGGGCGTCTTTGGTAACACCGGTTTTACCACGCCAGATGTCGAGTTTTACCGGTTCCCACAGCTTGCTTTTAGCCGAGCGGTAGGCCGCGTCCAGGATGCAGTTCACTACATAACCGTCGTAAAAGGTTTCTTTAGGTTCCTTGTCCGCTTCCAGGGCATTGAACATATCCATGAACATGTGATTATAACCCAGTTCATTCAGTTCATCACCTACCGGAAATAGCCAGCCTGTATTGCTCTCGGCTTTTTCAGCTACATAATCGGCTCCCTTGCCGGTGGTAAACATATCGAAACCGGTACGCAAAAAGCTGTTGATCCAGATGGTACCTTCCGATCCCATGACCTCATCGCGCAGATCGAGCCCGCCGCGGAAAGTCCAGCTCACTTCAAACTGCCCAATGGCGCCGTTCTCGTATTTCACCAGTCCTATTGCATGATCTTCGGCATCGATGGGTTTAACCTGGGTATCGGCCCAGCACATCACTTCTACCGGTTTTATATCTTTTCCAATATAACTGCGGGTTATTTCAACGCAATGACAGCCCAGGTCGAGGATACAACCACCGCCGGCCTGTTCTATATCCCAGAACCAATCACTATGCGGGCCAGGGTGGGTTTCCCGCGATTTGGCCCATAAAATACGACCCAGGGCGCCATTCTTTACGCTTTCCAGGGCTTTGATAAATTTGGGCGTATACACGAGGTCTTCGAGATAGCCATTGAAGATGCCTGCCTGTTCAACGGCCTGCAACATACGCTTTGCTTCCTCGCCGTTGCGACCCAGCGGTTTGGTGGTCATCACGGCTTTTTTATGCAAACAGCAAAGCATCACCGCCGCTTCGTGCAGGTTATTGGGCAACGCAATACAAACAATATCTACATCGGGATGCGCAATGGCTTCCTCCATAACAGTGGTAACATGCTGCACCTTGTAGTCTTCCCCAAATTTGCGGGCGCTTTCTTCACGGCGCGAATAAATGCTTACAATTTTGTCACGACTTCTATAGCCTTGTAATGAATCGGCATAAAACCGGCCAATAAAACCCGAACCGAGCATAGCGATACGTGCCATATAAATAGTTTATGGTTTGTAGTTTATAGTTTGTGGGTCTTTAATTCTCCATTCTTCCTACTTCCCAAGGAGTGTCTTTTTCTCCTTAAATGTAACTATAAAGAAGAGCAATACAGCTGCGGCAAATCCGGCAGGCAGCCACCAGAAGCTTTGCCATTGCTGCAAAGTAAGCGATGTGGCAGATCCCAGGAATTTATTGTACACCATGCCCGCTGTTTGAGCGCCTACGAGCATACCTATGCCATAGGTTACAAACACGATGAGGCCTTGTGCCTGTGCCCGGATGAGCGGATTGGCTTTTTTATCAACGTAAATCTGTCCGGTTACAAAGAAAAAGTCGTAGCAGATGCCATGCAGGGCAATACCGGAAAGGATCATCCATGTTACCTGGTCAGGTGCGCCCAATGCAAACATCACATAACGTAACACCCAGGCCAGCATACCGGCCGCCAACATCCATTTAACGCCCAGTCTTAAGAAAAAGAAAGGCATCAGCACCATAAACAGCGTTTCAGAAACCTGTCCCAATGTTTGCGTAGCCGCAATTTTTTCAAACTTTATTCCTTCCAGAAAGATCTGGGTAAAATTATAATAGGCAGCCAGTGGAATACAGATCAGGAATGAGCTGATGAGGAAAATAAAAAAGGAAGGGCTTGCCAGTTGTTTAAATGCATCAACGCCGATGATACTGCTGGCCGAGATTTTTCTGCCGGCAGCAGGTGGCGGCGTATTGGGTAAGAAGAAACTATAAATACCCAGCAGCAAACTGGCTGCCGCCGTCATATACAATGGCATAGCTGTTTCTTCGGGTTTTGCGCTCTCAGCAACAAATTTGCCCAATACAAAACTGATGATCAAACCGGCAACGATCCAGCCAATGGTGCCAAAAACACGTATTAATGGAAATTCCTTTTCCTGGTCGGTCATTTTATGAAAACAAATGGTATTGGCCAGGCTCATGGTTGGCATGTAACATAAATTATAGGCCAATAATAATAATATGAATAAAAGCGGGTTTCCGGTGGCAGAAGGAGTGAGGAACATAAATACCGCTCCCAGAATATGCAGCGTACCTAACACTTTTTGGGTAGCAAAAAAACGATCCGCAATCAACCCCACAAAGAACGGGGCAATAATAGCGGCAACCGGGTTCACTGTATATGGCCAATGGGTTAAACTAGCCATATCGTGGTTACTCATATAAACACCGATCGAAGTATACCAGGAACCCCAGATAAAAAACTCGAGGAACATCATTACAGAAAGTTGGGCGCGCAATGCAGCTTTCATATTTGCAGGTTAAATTATTTTAGGAACCGTTCGTTTGGATCTTGGTTTAAAGATATTGTTTCTGATTATTTTAAACACATTAAAGATTGCTAAATACGGGTGTTTGACGAAGCTTGAAAATTACAACAAAAATGTATTAGCTGGTTTTAAATAAGACGCTTGCTAATTTATATTTTGAATTATTTCCACTTATTGTACATTTGTATAAGTACTTATACAATTATGAGCTTTTACGAATCACTGGGTTTTCTTGTTTTCGGGAGCCGGTTACGGCGGCTGAGCGAAGCATTTCTGGCCGATGTAAATAAAATATACGCATCGCACCAGTTATCATTCGACGCAGCCTGGTTCCCGGTGTTTTATATTCTGTCGCGGCAGGAAACGGTTTCTATAAAAGACATTTCCGATGAGCTGGGTATTTCACATTCGGCGGTTAGTCAGCTCGTAAGCAGCCTGCAACAAAAAGGACTTATCAAAACCACTACAGCCAATGACGACGCCCGCAAAAAAGTGGTGGCCTTTACCACCAAAGGCAAAAAATTACAACAGCAGGTACAGCCGGTGTGGGATGCTTTGCAACAAGCCATGGAAGCATTGACGCAGGAAGGACGACACAGTAAAACCATTTTAACCGCCATTGGAGAAATTGAACAGGGTTTACAAAACGAATCTGTATTTAACCGGGTGCAAGCCATTTTGCATCAGGTACAATAAGTAATTATTATGCAACAGGATTTTTTTTACGGCATCGATCAGTTAACGATTGGAAGTGCAATAGCCATTGCCGGTGGACGGCAAAAAGGCGTTTTGAATGAAGCCGCCATTGCCAACATTCAAAAAAGCCAGCAGCATGTACAACAGATCGTAGAAAGAAATATAACCGTATACGGCATCAATACCGGTTTTGGTGTGCTGGCCAACAAACCCGTTTCGGAAGAAGATACCCGCATTTTGCAACATAAGATATTGCAAAGCCATAGTGTAGGCGTTGGCAATCCCATCGATGTTGAAATTGCCAAACTGATGCTCATAACCAAGGTGCATGCATTGGCCCGCGGTTATTCAGGCGTTCAGCTAACCACGTTACAACGTATCATCTGGCATATTGAGCAGGATGTAATTCCGGTAGTACCCGAAAAAGGAAGCGTAGGCGCATCGGGCGATCTGGCGCCATTGGCTCACTTGTTTTTGCCATTGATAGGATTGGGAGAAGTATTCTATAAAGGAGTAAGATACAAGGCGACCCAAATACTGCAGCAATTTGGACTGACATCTATTCAACTGGGACCCAAAGAAGGTTTGGCGCTAATAAATGGTACGCAATTCATATTGTCATTTTCCGTGAAAGCGGTACAGCGTATGCATTATTGCCTGGAAGCCGCAGACATCATCGGCGCAATGAGCCTGGAAGCATTGACCGGCACCAAAGCGCCATTTGATGAACGCCTGCACCGGTTACGGCCATTTGCAGGAAGTGAACTGGTAGCACAGCGACTGCGATTATTACTGCACCAAAGCGATATCATGCAAAGCCATGTTGACTGTGGCCGGGTACAGGACCCGTACAGTTTGCGCTGTATGCCACAGGTACATGGCGCCAGCCGCAATGCGTGGCTCCACCTGAAAGAACTCACCGAAATTGAACTGAATTCAGTAACCGACAATCCGATCATCCTTAGCGCAGAGGATACGATCAGCGGCGGCAATTTTCACGGACAACCACTGGCATTGCCACTCGATTATGCCTGTGTAGCGGCAGCAGAAGCTGGCAACATATCAGACAGACGTTGTTATTTGCTGCTCGAAGGAAAATGGGGCTTGCCCATGTTGCTGATGAAAAATGTAGGATTGAACAGCGGCTTTATGATACCCCAATATACAACCGCTGCATTGGTCACCGAAAATAAAACACTGTGTTTTCCGGCGAGTGCCGATAGTATTCCAACATCATTGGGGCAGGAAGATCATGTAAGCATGGGCAGCATCAGCGGTCGCAAGCTGAACCAGGTACTGGATAACCTGGAATTCATTTTGGCTATAGAATTATTAAGCGCCTGTCAGGCCATCGAATTCAGACGGCCATTGAAAAGTAGTGAGATCCTGGAATCGGCCCATGATTATGTGCGCCAGTTTGTAAGCTTTGCAGAAGAGGACAGAATATTTGCTGATGATATTGATAAAATAAAACGCATCGTCAGTGATTTTTCGTTTGTAGAACATTGTAACGAATTAGCCGGATTGAAAAAGATCAATTTAAATAAAGGGTTTGAGGCGTTTGGGGTGTAAAAACAAAGTTTTTGGTAACTTTAATGAAACGCTGGAATATGGAAAACAAGGACAAAAATAACAAGGAGGAGTTAAAAAAGAAACTCCATGAGTTGATTGACGGTATTGAGGATGAGCACACGCTTAGTGTACTCAATGAAGACATTGTGCCATATGTTATAGAAAATCAAACACAAGCGGCCCACGATGTTGAAGATGATCTTACTGAAGAGCAACTTAAGGATTTAGATGAGTCAATTGCCGAAGCAGATAGGGGAGAAACCATTTCATATGAGGAGTTCAAAAAAAATATGGAAGAATGGCGCACAAAATTAAAATCAACAAGAGATTCCAAATAAAAGTGGCCAAAACATATGAATACATTGCAAGTGAATGGGGATTTTCGGTAGCAGATGCATTTTATGATAAACTACTCCTCAGGCTTGATATAATTCAACAACATTCTCATTTCGGAAGACCTTCAAAAAAGAAACCTGAAATCCGAAAGACTATATTGGGAAAATATAACATTATATATTATCGTATTCATAAAGAAACAATAATTGTAGTTAATCTGCTCAATTCGAAGCAAAACCCCAAGCGAAATCCATACGATTGAAGTTTTGTAACTATAAAAAACACTTGTATATGGAAAACAAGGACAAAAATAACAAGGAGAAGTTAAAAAAGAAACTCCATGAGTTGATTGATGGTATTGAGGATGAGCATATATTGAATGTGTTGAATAAAGATGTTATAGCCTATATGGTTACAACCATGGATGAAGATACCAATGAAGATGAAGACGATTTTGAAGATGATCTTACTGAAGAACAAGAGAAAAGGTTAGAACAGGCAATAAAAGAAGCTGATGAGGGGAAAACAATCAGCCATGAAGAATTTAAAAAACGAATGGCAAGATGGCTGCCAAATATAAAAGAATAGTATGAGTAATTCAACCACTTCACAATACGACATCAAAAAATACAAAACCCCAACCGGTTCACAATTGACCTGCAAGGGTTGGGTACAGGAAGCTGCATTGCGGATGCTGTTAAACAACCTTGATCCTGCGGTGGCAGAACGCCCCGATGACCTGATCGTATATGGCGGCCGTGGAAAAGCAGCACGTAATTTTGAAGCGTTGGATATGATCATTCAATCTTTAAAAGACCTGAATGATAATGAAACCCTGCTGATACAAAGCGGCAAACCCGTTGGTATTCTGCAAACGCATTCCAATGCGCCCCGCGTACTGATCTCCAACTCACAATTGGTTCCCAAATGGGCCAACTGGCAACACTTTGATGAACTGGAAAGAAAAGGTTTGATGATGTACGGACAAATGACCGCCGGTTCCTGGATCTATATCGGCAGCCAGGGTATTGTACAGGGCACGTATGAAACGTATGCCGCAGCTGCCAGTAAACATTTTGGTGGTTCGCTCAAAGGCACATTGAATGTAACAGCCGGTTTAGGCGGCATGGGTGGCGCGCAACCACTGGCCATTACCATGAATGATGGCGTGGCGTTGATTGCAGAAGTAGAAGAGTGGCGTGTTGACAAACGCATAGAAACAAAATACCTTGATGTAAAAATGACAGGTATTGATGCCGCGATCGACCGGGCTGTAGAAGCCAAACAAAACGGCGAAACACTTTCCATTGGCGTAGTATGCAATGCCGTTCACCTGCTGCAACGTTTAATTGAAAGAAATATTATTCCCGATACATTAACCGATCAAACTTCGGCGCACGATCCCCTGATCGGTTACTGGCCGCATGAAATTTCCCACGAGCAGGCCAAAATATTACGTGAGAAAAACCCCGATCAGTATACAGCCTATGCGTACAATTCCATGTACCGCCATGTGCAATTGATGCTGGAATTGCAACAAAAAGGCGCCATCACCTTTGATTATGGCAATAATATACGCGCAAGAGCGCAGGAAAAAGGATTGAAAAATGCTTTTGACTTCCCGGGTTTTGTACCCGCCTATATTCGTCCGCTGTTCTGCGAAGGCAAGGGGCCATTCCGTTGGGCTGCATTAAGCGGCGATCCGCAGGATATAGCAGTAACGGATGAGATCATCAGCAACCTCTTCCCGGAAAACAACTCATTGCAACGCTGGTTGAAACTGGCTAAAGAAAAAATTGCTTTCCAGGGATTGCCCGCTCGTATTTGCTGGCTGGGACAGGGCGAAAGAGAAAAAGCAGGGTTGGCATTTAATGAGTTGGTACGATCAGGAAAAGTAAAAGCTCCCATTGTCATTGGGCGCGATCACCTCGATACAGGTTCGGTGGCTTCGCCCAACCGGGAAACAGAATCCATGCTCGATGGCAGTGATGCAGTCGCCGACTGGCCCATATTAAATGCACTGGTAAATACAGCAGGCGGCGCCAGCTGGGTAAGTTTGCATCATGGTGGTGGGGTAGGAATGGGCTACAGCATTCATGCCGGAATGGTGATCGTTGCCGATGGAACAGAAGAAGCCGCATTGCGTTTAAGTCGTGTTTTGCGGAATGATCCGGGTATGGGAGTTATACGACATGCAGATGCGGGATACGACGTCGCAAAAGAAACTTCAATAAAATTTGACCTTGATTTAAAAAAACGGTTTCATAAATAAATATATTTTTTTATTTTGTTGCGGATACCACCGACCCCGCCCGGAAAAAATGGTATTTATACGATGACAAAATATCTTTGTAATCTGTACGTTGTAGCAGGTATGAAGAGAAACATGTATGAAAAATCCGAATTATGAAAACAACCATTTCCTTGTTCTTTTTTGCTTTAATCGCCAGCACTGCATTTTCCCAGGCTAACCTAGCTAAAGCAGCCTTTAAGATCCTTCAAAACGGAGCCCCTGTAACCCCCGTTAACGGAGAGTATGATTTAAAGAAAGCCCCTTTTACAGTCGAATTCACATTTGACGTTAATAACTGTGATGGCGTTTTTGTCTTCGCCGATTTCACCGATGCGGTTTACAAAACCGGTGATAAAGCCCCCTTACCCGACCTGCAAGACATTCCCTACAAAATTGTGAAGGAAGAGAACTTCAACACCAACAAGCAAATGGCTATTAACTCTGACAACTGGTCGTTCTGGTTTTATAATAAAGCCACCAACGAATACCGGTTCGACAGGGATATCAAAACAGTTGATGCCAATACGGCCACTGCTACAAGAACAGTTGAACAGATCTATTTTCCTGTAAAAGAAAAAACTTTAAAAGTAGCTGAGCTCACCGAGCCCCTGTACTTATTTTTCCTGGTGACCAACCCTTACAACCAAAGAGGTGTTGTAAGAGAGTTTTTCCGCCAGAGAATGAAACTGAACTTTAAATAAAGCAAAAGAACATACAACATTTAGGGAGATAAAGAGAATCCTCTTTGTCTCCCTTTCTTTTTATACGATTCTCATCTAATACGTTTCTCCTTTCTTTTTAATCACATTCTCACCCTTTGTACCCGCTATTGGCACTATAATTTCATTAATAATCAATCACCAAGAACAAGCCTGGTGCCAATTTTCCTGTTAAGGCTTTATTATTAACTTGGTTTACTGAATATTCTATGGGACGATTGATTATTATATCAAACAGGCTACCTTTTTCTATTGATCATGAAGGAGATCAACTTTCGCTACGCCAAAGTTCAGGCGGACTTGTATCTGCGATAAAAAGTTATTTCGAAAGCGATAGTTCAAAAAACAGAGGATTTACAGAAAAAATTTGGGTAGGTGTAGCAGATTTTCCCCAAAAAGAATGGAGCATTGTATCGGAACAATTATCCGGTCGTGATTTCGACGTTATTCCATTGTTCCTCAATAAGCTTTTATATAAAGATTATTATAACGGGTTTTCCAATTCCGTTCTATGGCCTTTATTCCATTATTTTCCAAGCCTGGTTCAATATCAAGCACTTTATTTTGATGCATATGTAAAGGTCAACAGGTACTTTACCGATAAATTAATCCCGCTTTTAAAGCCCGACGACACCGTATGGGTACACGATTATCAATTGATGTTGCTACCCGAAATGTTACGGGCAGATAATCCGGGCATTTCCATTGGCTTCTTTTTACATATACCATTTCCATCATATGAGTTATTCCGAATGCTGCCGGCAGAATGGAAAACGTCCTTATTAAAAGGTGTACTTGGCAGCGACCTGGTAGGCTTTCACACGCACGATTATGCGCAACACTTTTTACAGTCGGTAAAAATGATCCTTGGTGTTGATAGTAATTTTCACAATATTCAATACCAGGACCGCCTGATAAAAGCCGACTTGTTCCCGATCAGCATTGATTATAAAAAATTCAATACGGCCTGTAACGATCCGGAAACAAAACAGTATTATAATGAGATTAGAAATAATTTCGCAGGAAAGAAGATCATTTTTTCCGTTGACCGGCTCGATTACACCAAAGGGTTGATGGATCGCCTGAATGCTTTTGATCGTTTCCTGGAACAATATCCCGAATGGCGAGAAAATGTGGTGTTTATTTTAAACATTGTGCCTTCGCGTGATGATATTCAGGCCTACACCGAACGTAAACAACAAATTGAACAAATGATAGGGACCATTAATGGTAAAATTTCTACCATTACCTGGCAACCTATTATATATCGATACACCCATCTTCCGTTTAATGAACTGGCCGCGTTGTATAAAGCAGCCGATGTGGCTTTGATCACCCCATTACGCGACGGCATGAACCTGGTGGCCAAAGAATATGTTGCCAGTAGTTCGGCACGTAGAGGCGTATTGATCTTAAGCGAACTGGCCGGCGCTGCCAATGAGCTCAATGAAGCGCTGCTGGTAAATCCTACAGATATTATTGAAGTATCCAATGCCATAAACAGGGCATTGACCATGCCGCCGGAAGAACAGGAACACCGCATGGTATTGATGCAACAGCGTTTATCGGATTACGATGTTATAAAATGGGTGAGTGATTTTCTCGATCAGTTATCGAATGTAAAACTGGAACAGCAAAAGCAACAATCAAAATTGCTCGACGACCGCATCATTGCGCAAATTCATCTGCATTACCATATGGCAAAAAGCCGTTGCCTGTTGCTCGATTACGATGGCACCCTGGTGCCTTATGCCCGGCTACCGGTAGAGGCTAAACCCAATGAAGAGCTGAGAGCTTTATTAACAAGTTTATCTGCTGATCCCAAAAACAATGTGGTGATCATTAGTGGACGTGAAGCTGAAACCCTGGAGAAATGGCTGGGTGATCTGCCTTTAATGCTGGTAGCAGAACATGGGGCCAGTTTCAAGCCAAAGAATGATCAATGGCAACAAGTGGTTTCAATTCCCGATCAATGGAAAAACGAGATCCGTCCAATTATGCAAATGTTCGTGACCCATTGTGTAGGTTCATTTATAGAAGAAAAAACCAATACGCTGGCCTGGCATTATCGCAATACGCATCCTGACCTGGGCTTTACCCGGTCAAGGGAGTTGATCAATAATTTAACACAGCTCCTGCAAAACACCATGTTACAGGTAGTGGATGGAAACAAGGTAGTGGAAGTGCGCATGTCGGGATTTGATAAGGGCATTATGTCCCTGAAAATAGTCAATGACATGCAACCGGATTTTGTATTATGTATGGGTGATGATACCACTGATGAAGATATGTTTAAAGCGCTGGGAGAACGGGCGTACAGTATTAAAGTGAGCAATGGACCAACGGCAGCCCAATACACTGTTTTCTCACAACAAAAAGTATTGCAATTATTGAAAAAACTCATGTTCCCCGTTATTAACAAACAATATGCAGGAACATAAATTATAGTAAGCCATTGTCCAACGGAGAGAGCCCGGAAGAAGCGCACGAATCGTGTACTTACTTTCGGGCTTCTTTATTTACCATTATCGGAGGCGAAAATTCAAAAAAGCATTTCTTCTTTATTCATTTCCAAATTTTCAAATTACACTATCTTCACTCCATGGCCGCATCACTCATCACCAATATCAAACAACTCGTTAATGTGCGGGAACATTGGCCCGTGCTGCGGGGAAAAGAACTAGCCGAACTTCCATGTATAAACAACGCATATTTATTGATTGAAGATAATACCATCGTTGAATACGGCCCCATGGAGCAGTTGGCTTCAGCCAACCGTTCATTACCCGCTACCACAATAGACGCTACTGGTAAATTGGTGCTGCCCGCCTGGTGCGATAGCCATACACACCTGGTATTTGCCGCAAGCAGGGAAACCGAATTCATTGATAAAATAAAGGGACTTAGCTATGCCGAGATTGCGGCGAAGGGTGGGGGTATCCTGAACTCAGCCCGTGTATTAAATGAAGCTTCTGAAGATGAACTGTTCAACCTGGCCTGGAAACGCCTGGAGGAATTGAGCAGACTGGGTACAGGCGCTATTGAGATCAAAAGCGGGTACGGATTAACCGTACCGGGTGAATTGAAAATGTTGCGGGTAATAAAAAGGTTGCGCGAAAGATCGAATGTTACCATCAGGGCCACATTCCTGGGCGCACATACGTATCCGATGGAGTATAAAGACAATCACCAGGCATATATTGATCTTATAATACAGGAAATGTTACCCGTTATTGGCCGCGAACAACTGGCCGATTATATTGATGTTTTTTGTGAAACGGGTTTCTTTTCTCCGGCCGAAACAACCATGATCTGCCAGGCAGGCATGCAATATGGATTAAAACCAAAAATTCACGCCAACCAACTTAATTTGTCGGGCGGTGTACAAGCCGGTGTTGCGTTAGGTGCAGTAAGCGTCGATCACCTGGAAACAATGGATGAAGCGGCCATCCGGGCATTAGCCGGTTCTTCCACCATTGGAACGTTGTTGCCCACGGCTGCGTTCTTTTTAAGAATGGCGTTTCAACCAGCGCGTGCGTTGATAGATGCAGGTTGCGCCATTGCGCTGGCCTCCGATTTCAATCCCGGTTCTTCGCCCAGCGGTAATATGAACCTGGTTGTTAATATGAGCTGTATCCAAATGAAAATGCTGCCCGAAGAAGCGATCAATGCGGCCACCCTCAATGGCGCCTGGGCCATGGAGTGCGCCAACGAACTGGGTAGTATTTCAACCGGTAAAAAAGCCAACCTGATCATTACAAAACCAGTACCTTCCCTGGCATATCTGCCATATGCGTTTGGATCGAATTTGATTGAAAATGTGATGATCAAAGGAGAGTTTGTGAATTAGGGCGAAGACCTGACAGGTCGTTTCCAACGATTGACGTTTGCCGATTATAATTAACAAGCGTATGAAGTTGTTCAGAAAAAGAAAAAAAGTTAACCTGGTTAAAGACTTTCTGGAAAAAGGCCGCACTGTTTCCATCAAGGACCGGGAAGAAGCCCTGAACTACCTGGTTGCTTTTATGGCCATGATCCGTCCGCGCTTATCGGTCCGCCGGCTGGCGGATGAAAATGCCAATAAGAAGTTTGCAGAAACGATACAATTTGTACACCAGCATCCTTCGGTATTGAGCAACCTGCGGGCCGCTATTCTGGCACAATTGATCAACAGCAACCTGGTGCCCATGTTGACGGAAAGCGGTATCACCATTTCGCGTGGCGCCGGTCGTGAATTGTATTCCCGCTTAAAACATAAATTTTTACCTGCCGCCCAGGATCCCAACGATTTTCTGTACCTGTTAAACCGCATCTTCTTTAAAGGAAATGATTACGAATGGGTAGAACAGATTGGCCGGGATAAATGGATCCATTTTTTCGAATTGATCGGCTTTTCCCTGTCAGGTAATGAACCGGTTATTATAAAGCAGGTTATTCTTTCCTTACAAATTCTAAGTGCCCGCGTATCACAGCTGGGTTACGAAAATGAAGTTACCCGGAATATACCTGCGCCATGGCAACCGCCTAATAATCCCTTTGCCGTACAGCAATATCTGATATATGAGATAAAAGAACTGGTGCTTCGTGATAATCAGCAGCCAGAAACCGTACGGGAACTGGCAAAAAAATTAGGGACCGTATTGGCTGAATGCGCCGAGCTGGTACAACACATCCGCAATGAAACGGCCGAAAAAGGGACCAGTCTTTCCCAGACATTTATCCTGTTCCAGATAGAACAGAAATTGAACCGGATGAGCCTGTTACTGGATATTGCAGATGCCGATGAAAAGATCAACCTGGCCCGTTTTGCCAACCTGTTTATTACGGTTGTACGGAATGAGAACCGGAAGAACAGTATCAGGGAATTTTTATCACAAACTACAGGCTACCTGGCCTACCAGATTGCAGAACATAAAGGAAAGAAAGGGAACAAATACATTACATCCTCACCACTGGAATACTTTCAAATGATCGGGAGCGCCATGTGGGGCGGGTTGATCATTTGTTTTGTAGCCATTATTAAAACCCTGTCGGGACTGCTGCCCCTGGCGCCCTTCTGGCATGGCTTTGTTTACAGTATAAATTATAGCCTGGGATTTGTAACCATTGAAGAAACCAAATCAACACTTGCAACCAAGCAGCCTGCATTTACGGCAAGCGCTGTCGCCAGTTCGTTAGATGCGCGTAAGAGCGATGAACCACCTAATTTATACAACCTGGCGGTGACAGTCTCAAAGGTTAGCCGCAGCCAGATCGCTTCCTTTATTGGTAACCTGATCGTCGTGTTTCCCGGCACCTATCTGCTAGCCTGGTTATATGATTGGGCCACCGGGCATCCGCTGGTAGCCGGTGAAAAGGCCATCCAGATGCTAAAGGATCAGCATCCCTGGCAAAGTCTTTCCCTATTATACGCCTGTAATACCGGTTTCTTTCTTTTTTTCAGCGGTATTATTGCCGGTTATGTACAAAACAAAATAAATTACGGACGCATCGACAAACGGCTTATCGAGCATCCTGTTTTACGCCTGTCGCTGCCGCAAAACCGGCTCCAGAAAATAGCCGCTTATCTGAATGAGTATGGGGGCAGCCTGGCCGGAAATATCGCCCTGGGTTTTTTCCTGGGCATGGCCGGCATCCTGGGAAAGATTTTTGGTATACCTTTCGATATCAGGCATATCACCATTTCGGCTGCCAACACCTCTTTAGGGGCGTATGGGATAGGATGGGAGCATATTAACTACCGGTACCTGGGGAATGTTGTTGCGGGTGTTTTAGGTATCGGGTTCCTGAATTTTCTGGTGAGCTTTTTCCTGGCCTTTACAGTAGCAGTACGTTCCCGAGGTATCCGGTTGAAGGATTATCCCGGCTTTTTACGGATCCTCTGGAAATATTTCAGCCGTCATCCGCTTGATTTTATCAGACCGAGAAGAAGAGTTTAAGAGTTGAAAAGTTAATAAGTTGACAAGTTAAAAAAATCATTACCTATTTACTATAGTCTAAATTAAAAGCAGCTATATGAAGCATTTCAAATTTTACAATAAACACGATGTTCTGAACCTTACAAGAATGCGACGGTTCGAAACCAAATTAGGTGAAAGCGTACATGTGCTGACTGATAAAACGAATTGGGAAACCGAACTGAAACAATCTACCGCCCGGTATGTGATATTTGGTATTCCGGAAGACATTGGCATTCGCGCCAATCATGGCACCGGCGGCGCCGATTCGGCCTGGACACCATTTCTATCGGCTTTTTTAAACCTCCAAAGCAATGACTTTTTGAATGGGGAAGAAATAATCCTGTTAGGTCAATTTAATTTCAAAGATGCCAATGACCTGATAGAACAAAACGCCTATGGATATGAAGAGAAAATAGATGCCTACCGGCATGCTGTTATTGCGATCGATGATGAAGTGGAGGAACTCACCAAGATATTGACCACCCACAACAAAATACCTATTGTTATTGGTGGTGGACACAATAATGCTTACCCGCTGATAAAAGGCGCCGCCAAAGGCTTGCACAAAGCAGGGGTTTTACAACTGGCTCAAATAAATTGTATCAACCTCGATGCACATGCCGATTTCAGGCCGGCAGAAGGCCGGCAC
Source organism: uncultured Niastella sp. (assembly GCA_966212235.1). Taxonomy (GTDB): domain Bacteria; phylum Bacteroidota; class Bacteroidia; order Chitinophagales; family Chitinophagaceae; genus Niastella. Next base: position 66,301 of record CBIHPP010000004.1, read on the forward strand.
AGTGGCAACGGGTTCCGGTATGCTGAAGAAGATGGATACTTACAAAAGTATTGCGTGGTTGGACTGCACGAAAATTACCTGCCACAAAATGTATGGCTCGATATTGTAAACAATCCCTTTCTGGATTTCATTACCTATGAAGATATTTTCATTCTGGAAAAGAGGAATTTTATTCAGTCGGTAGCCCATGCCACCAGTTTCACCGAAGAAAATTATACCGGCATTGAACTGGATTTGGATTGCATTGAGAACACACTCTCCAGCGCCATAACACCATCAGGCATATCGCCATTACATGCCCGCCAGTATGTAACGCTCGCCGGCCGTGAAAGCCAGGTTGCCTATTTGCATATTTGCGAAGGCGCCACCCGCTTAACCGATGGCCGCACCAATGACACTACCGGAAAACTGATCAGTTACCTGGTAAGCGATTTTATCAAAGCGCATGAAGGGAACGGGGAGTGAGTTGGTGTTATCAGAAGGGGATACCCAAATTAAAATACCAGTGCAGCTTATTCGTTTGGTCACAGTACATGGTACTTACTTCCAGTGGGCCTAATGCAAAGTTATACGTGTAAGTCAGAGAATAACCTGACAGGAAATCGGGGTTTTGAAAGAACGCGCTTTTACTGATAAAATTGGTGAACATGATATTGGCCTTACCGGTCAAATAGCTATTGGTAAAAAATTGTACACGCAACCCGCCCTGTAACGTGGCAACAGAAGGGGTGTACAGGGTGCCTTCCTGCAAACCGGCAAAAGTTATCTGGTTACGGAAAACCCTGGTTAATCCACCAATGGCAAACTCATTCATTACATTCCGGCTGTAGTTAAAATTTATGCCTCCCTGGCCGCCTAATATAAAGGAAGCCCGCCGGCTAAACGGAATATAACTTTCCACATCCAGCGTTGTTCGAAAATAGGGATAGGTGCTGATCGCCGGTGAATCAGGATCAGGGAACGGCTCTCCATTCGATTGAAAACTGACTTTAGGATGTTGAGTAAATACCCGTCCGGCCTCGCCATATACTTTTACGCCTTTACGTGGAAGAATGCTGCGATCAAGGGAATTATGGGCTATAAAGGCATATAGTGTATTGTAATTGTTACTGCCTTTAAATTCTACTCCTTTTGAGATCTTGGGCGTATAATTCACCCATTCGAACCGGTGACCGGTACCAATGGAAAAACTACGTGTAGGGGAATATTGAAACCGTTCACCCATTTTAAAAAAGGTCTGTTTATATAATCCATCCTGTTTATACTGATCATAGGTAGTTACATCGAAACGGTCGAACTGCGTCTCTGCTACCAGCGCGAAGTTTTTCAACCGGCCAACGTATTGCAGGTGTTCGCCGCGAATGCGGAAGCTTTCTCCGATATTAACGGTCACCAGGCTGCGTGAATTGGTTATAAAAAAATTCCTGGCCGTTATATTGGCAATGATGCCCACCCCGGTAAACCGGTTGTAATGTATGCCCAGTTTGGCAAATGTAAACGGGTTCTCGGTTACATCAAATACGATCTTACAGGTGCCATCGGGCAGGGGCATCAGGGAATAGATAATGCGGCTGTAATAACGGGTACCATAAGCCTGGCGTACCATGTTACTCAGCTTATGTGCCGTATAGGTTTTATTCAATTCCAGGTCCATGGTATGTAAAAAAAATCCGATAGAAGTTCTTTCTACACCATGTACTTCAACCGAAGATATAGTAGCCGAATTCACCACTGGTAACCGGTTTCTCTTTGGTTCAGCCGGACCATATATGGCGTTCAATGAATCGGCCAGTCGTTTAAACTGCGGATATAATTTACGTCCTTCTTCAATCCCTATGTCAAGGATGGCATGTCCATCACCAAAACTGCCCATGTTATACTTTTCCATTTTAAACGGAATGTAAATATCACACTGGGGCACTTCGGTTTTGGCGTCTTCGGCTTCCCTGAAAAAAGCGATCTGCAACAGGATCTGAAGTGCATTGCGTACTTTTTCTGAAGGCAGCAGGCCACTGGCCACATGGCTTCCAATAACAAAATCGGCGCCCATTTCTTTTACATCGCGTACCGGGAAATTACGTACAACACCGCCATCCACCATGCGCTTACCGTTAAAATCAACCGCCGTAAATACCGAGGGGATGGCCATGCTGGAACGAATGGCAGAAATAATTTCCCCTTCTTTCATGACGATCGCTTCTCCATTTCCAACATCTGTTCCAATACAACGAAAGGGTATACTGAATTTGGAAAAATCTTTTTGCTGGTATACGGGGAAATACAATTCTGAAAACTTCAACCACAGCTCCTGCCCCTGTAACAAGCCGCTGGGCAGGCGGAAATTGTTGCTTTGCCAGGGCAGCTCCACCACATATTTTGAATACTCATCCTTTTCTTCCATGAAAATGCTGCGCAGCGAAGATTGATTGCTTAACAGCAGGTCCCAATCGATCTTGCGAACAATTTTCTCAATACTGTCTGCAGAATAACCAATGGCATACAAACTACCCATGATGCTGCCCATACTTGTGCCGGTTATATAATCTACATTCAGCCCGGCGCTATCAATAGCTTTCAGGATACCGATATGCGCCAGTCCTTTGGCGCCGCCGCCGCTCAGGGTTACGCCTATTTTAGGGCGCATGGCCGGTGGCTGGGCCGCAGCAGATTGAACCAGTAAAAACAAACAAACCAGGGCAGGTTTGCAACCTTTGAATATAACCATCTTTAGACCCCAAAATTGATTACGGGTATGCGATTTATTTGAACGTTGGACATTTCTTTGTTCAAAATAGTTGTTTCGTTCCTGAATATTAACTGTTAAATCCACAAAAAAATCACAAATTTCAAATCTCAAGAACCAAAAAAATCCTAAATATCAATATCCAAATTTGGTTTTTTATTTTTTGGATCTTGGATATTGGTTCTTGTAATTTTTGTATTAATGCAGTTCAAAATGGCAGTTCATTTCAACATCGTCTATCTGGGCGCCCATTTTCCTGTAGAATGCAATGGCTGTTTTATTCCAGTTAGATACCTGCCAGCGCACCTTTACACAATTGGTTGTTGCGGCATGGTCGATAACTGTTTGCAACAACCGGGTGCCTATGGCCAGCCCCCGGGCTGATTCTACTACATACAGATCGTCGAGATAAAGCGCTTTGCCTGTCCAGGAGAAATATGCAAAAAACCAGGCGGCATAACCAACGATCCTGTTCCTGTCATCTACTGCAACAAAACATTGGAACAAATTGTTGTCGGCTCGCATTTGTTCCACCGTATTGGTTACCCTTTCCGGTGTTTTTTGAAAAAGTGCAAATTCGTTGATCAGGTCAATGATCGCCGGATAATCGGCCTCAATTCCTTTGCGGATGGTGATATTCATGGGATGGTTTTTTAAGGGGGGAAAACGGGAAGTAGGAAACAGGAAGCAAGAGGTGTGACAATACACGATCTTCTTACTTCCTGCTTCTTACTTTATGCTTTAGATTCCAGCTCCATAATCTTCTCAAACACTTCTTCGTATTCTTTGTTCAATCGCTTCAATTCATCACCCACTTTTTTATAATCTGTTTCCGTTTGCACGAATTTGCTCCGGTCTGAATAGATCTCAGGCGCGGTTAACATGCCTTCCAGCGTCGTTTTCTGTTTGTTCAGCTGCGCAATCCTTTCTTCCAACTGCTGAAAAGCCTTTTGTTGTTTCTGCAATTCCTTTTTCAGGTCCTTATTGATAGGACCTTTAATCTCCTGCACCGGTGTTTTCTTTTCCACTACCGGCTCTGCTTTAGGAGCTGCCACTTCCTGCTTCTGATTTTTTACTTCTGCCTTCTGATTTTTAGCTTCCTCTTTCTGTATGGCTTCTACCCGCTGTTTTTGTCTTTCTTTCCATTCACCCCATTCTTCAAAACCACCGGCAAATGATTTGATCTTATGATCATCGATCTCCCAAATGGTATTGGCCACTTTCGATACAAAATAACGGTCGTGGCTTACCAGTATCAGGCTGCCTTCATATTTATTCAAAGCCTCGATCAAAAGTTCTACCGAATGAATATCCAGGTGGTTGGTAGGCTCATCGAGCATTAGAAAATTGGCTTTGCTGATGATGGTTTTTGCCAGGGCAACGCGGGCTTTTTCTCCACCGCTCAATACCTTGATCTTTTTATCTATATCATCACCGCTGAATAAAAAACAGCCCAACAGGGTGCGCAGTTCCTGGTCGGTTTTCTGGCCACCCGCCGTTTTCATTTCATCGAGAATGGTATTATTTATATCCAGGGCTTCCAACTGGTGTTGGGCGTAAAAGCTTTCTTCTACATTGTGGCCCCACTTACGTTCACCAGTAAAGGATTCAGCGCCGGCAATAATGCGTAACACCGTCGACTTTCCCTTTCCGTTGGCGCCGATCAGGGCTATTTTATCGCCGCGGTTTATTTCCGCATGGGTGTCTTTGACAATTTCAATATCGCCGAACTTCTTGGTAATATGTTTTAATTCGCAAAGCACTTTCCCGGGCGTTTTATCTACCTGGAAATTGATGCGCAGACTTGGGCGTTCTATGCCCACGTCTTCAACCCGGTCCATCTTTTCCAACCGTTTCATGGCGCTTTGAGCGGCGGCCGCTTTGGAGGCTTTTGCCTTGAAGCGTTCTATAAAGCGCTCCTGCTGGCGAATATAGTCCTGCTGGTTTTCAAATGCCCGTTGCTGCAGTTCAACCCGCTGCACTTTCTCTGTTTCATACCATGAGTAATTGCCGTTGTAAACATGCAGTTGTCGCTGGTACACTTCCACGATCTTGGTTACCATGCGGTCGAGGAAATATTTATCGTGGCTTACGATCACCACGGAGCCCTGGTAATGGATCAGGTATTTTTCCAGCCATTCAATAGATGGCAGGTCAAGGTGGTTGGTAGGCTCATCAAGCAACAACAGATCGGGCTGTTGCAGGATCATTTTGGCCAACAGCACCCGCATACGCCAGCCCCCGCTGTATTCGCGATAGGGCCGTTGCAGATCGGCGTTGGAAAAACCAAGCCCCTGCAATACTTCTTCCGTTTTGTGATGGATATTATACCCGTCGAGGGTGTCCATCTCGTGTAATTTGTCGGAATATTTATGCAATAAGACATCGGTCTCAGCCGCGCTTATGCCGCTGGTTGCGGAATTTTCCAGCTCCTTACCCAGCTCTTCAATTTCCTTTTCCAGTTGCACTACCCGCTCAAATGCCCCGAGCGCCACTTGTAAAATAGAATCGTGGGTGTCAAAACTCAGCAGATCCTGGTGCAAATAGCCAATGGAAGTACCCCGGCTGCGTTCTACGGTTCCCGCAGATACCTGATACTGACCCACTAATAGTTTTAATAAAGTAGATTTTCCGGTTCCGTTATAGCCAATTAAGCCAATACGTTCATTGGGTTGAATATGCCAGGTGGCATCCTCAATAATAGCCCGGGCTCCAAATTCAAAAGTTACGTTCGTTAATCCTGCCAGCATAAATTTTATATATCAAAATAGGCTGCAAAAATATAACAAATCGGGCCGTTAAGGAAGTTATCCGGAAAACTAACCAGATATTAAATTTTCAGGCGGTAATTATTGGCAAATCACTTGTTTATGAGCCAGTAATGTTAGGTTAATCTTTTATCTTTGGCTGGTAAAAACACTCCCTAAAGACCAGCGACCCGAAAACCGGCAAGATTATTTCTGTGCAAATTGCCTGGCTTCCGGTCCGGAACGTATAATAAATTTAACAGGATGAAAAAAACGTTAATCGTAGTTGTTGCGCTTGCCGCTATTGTTTTAGTTACCCGGCCTTTTTTTTGTAAAAGCGACCAAAAATCGACTGATGAGGCAGAAAATGCGGTGGATGTCAAACAACAGCCTATATCAGCTTCCCAAAATACCGATGTATTTAACCAGTCGTTCACCCAATTACTCAATGCCTACAACGATCTGAAAAATACCCTGGTAGCCAGTGACGCCCAAAAAGCATCAGCAGCCGCCCAGGTGTTGCGTACGGCAGCCGATAGCCTGAAAGTAAATGAAATAAAGGGCGACAGTACCGGAAGTATCAAAGAAACCGCCGCCTCTTTCAGCAGTACCATTGCCGGTGTGGCACAGGCCCTGGCAGCAGAAAAAGATATAAAAGTTCAACGTAAAGAATTTGAAGAAATAGCGGATAATATGTGGAACCTGACCCGCACCGTGCGATATACAGGTCAAAAATTATACTGGCAATTTTGCCCTATGGCTTTTGACAATAAAGGCGCCTATTGGATAAGCTATGAGCGGGAAATAAAGAATCCCTACTTCGGTAGTGCAATGCTGAATTGCGGTAGTGTTGAGGATTCGCTGGATTACTCAAAGTAATCAGGCTGACTGATGGCGGGCAGCCTGTTACGATAAAGGAAACTTCTGCCCATGATGAGATTAGTTGCGATAGTGTTTGGGGTGTGTAGTGTCCTGTGCGCAAGCGCACAGGATAAATTTACTTTAAGCGGATATGTGAGAGACTCCCTCTCGGGCGAAACGCTCATAGGCGCTACCGTTTCTGTAAACGGCCATGGTAAAGGCATTGTGAGCAATCAGTTTGGATTCTATTCTATCACTTTACCGCGTGGTACCTATGCTGTAATGATCTCTTTTACCGGGTACCAGGAGCAGCAGTTGGATCTCGCCCTCGATAAGAACATAGAAAAAAATTTCTATTTATCTAACAAACCCGTTTTACAGGAAGTGATCGTTTCCGCGGCGGTACGAAAACGGGATGGAAACGTGACCAATGCCCAGATGGGAAAGATAGACCTGACGATCAACCAGGTAAAATCGGTACCGGTATTGCTGGGAGAAACAGATCTTTTGAAAACCCTGCAGTTGCTGCCGGGAGTTCGCAACGCCGGTGAAGGAAATACCGGGATGTATGTACGCGGCGGCGGTCCCGATCAGAACCTGATCTTGCTCGATGACGCCATCGTATACAACACGGGTCACCTGTTCGGCTTTTTCTCGATCTTTAATTCAGATGCCATCAAAAATATCTCCCTGGTAAAAGGAGGCATGTCGGCGCAATACGGCGGCCGCCTTTCTTCTGTGCTGGATGTAGCCATGAAAGAGGGAAACCTGAACAAATTCGAAGCAGAGGGCGGTATAGGCGCCATCGCATCGCGGTTATCGGTACAGGGACCCATCAAAAAAAATAAGTCTTCTTTTATCCTTTCCGGCCGGCGCACTTACATCGATCTGTTAACCAAACCGTTTATTTCTTCTAAAAGTGATTTTTACGGATCAGGGTATTACTTCTATGACTTTAATGCCAAAGTGAACTATACTTTTTCAGATAAAGACCGCCTGTACCTGAGCGGTTATTTTGGAAGGGATGTTTTTACCTATCGCAATTCACACCGGGCTTTCAAGGCAGATATTCCCTGGGGAAATACAACTGCCACTTTACGCTGGAACCATGTATTCAACCGGAAATTATTTGCCAATACCACGGTGGTGTATAATGATTATGCTTTTTCGTTTGGGGCCATGCAAAATGATTTCAATATCAAATTATCATCCGGCATTCACGACTGGAGCGCTAAAACCGATTTTGATTTCTATGCCTCGCCGCAGCATAAACTGCGTTTCGGTGCCACGTATACGTATCACACCTTCACACCTAATATTTTAAGCGGCAACCAGGGCGATACCCGTTTCTACCCCAACAATGAAATGAGCAAATACGCCGGTGAAACAGGTATTTACCTGCAGGACGACTGGGAGATAGGGAAGCGCATAAAAATAAACGCAGGTATGCGCTATAGCCGTTTTGTACAACTGGGGCCTTATACCATTTTTGCCAACGATTTGAATGGCAATAAAACCGATAGCATTTCGTACGGAAGAAATAAACCGGTAAAAACGTATGATGGATTTGAACCCCGGTTTACGGTGCGGTTTGCATTCAATGACGAAACCTCTTTTAAAGCGGCCGTCACCCGTAATATTCAATATATTCATCTGGTAAGTAATGCCGGTTCTACATTGCCAACCGATTTGTGGGTACCCAGTACCTACCGGGTAAAACCCCAATTAAGCTGGCAATATGCAGCCGGGCTCTTTAAGAATTTCAGCAATAATATGTTTGAAACCTCTTTGGAGTTCTATTATAAAAGGATGGATAACCAGATCGAATACCGGGAAGGGTATACGCCTTCGTTAAAAGACCCTGAAGAAGATTTTGTTTTTGGAAAGGGCTGGAGCTACGGTACGGAATTGTTTATTAATAAAACAAAGGGAAAACTGACCGGATGGATCGGTTATACTTTATCCTGGACCTGGCGCCAGTTTGATACGTTGAATGAGGGTGTCAAGTTCCCTAGTAAATACGATCGCCGGCACGATCTGTCGGTGGTGGGCACCTACCAGCTGAATAAAAAGTGGAAACTCTCGGCCGTTTTTGTTTATGGCAGCGGCAATGCCGTTTCCTTACCCGAGCGTTTTTATGTGATCGGCGGTGTGCTTACGCAGGAATACAGCAAAATAAACCAGTACCGCCTGGCGCCTTATCATCGCATGGATATATCGGCCACACTTACGCCCCGTACAAAACCCAATCAAAGATGGCAGAAGAGCTGGGTTTTCAGTATATATAATATGTACAGCCGCCTGAACCCGTATTTTATTTACTTCAGCCAGGATGGTAGTCCGTACGATGGTACATTAACCATGAAAACACAACAGGTATCGCTGTTCCCAATCATTCCGGCCGTAACCTGGAATTTCAAGTTCTGATCAGTTAGATATTATGACATTAATGAAGGCCGCTCGGTTATTTCGTGGTATTTGATCACATCGCTGGCATAATAATGCACTACCATACTTTTACGGGTAAGCGCCGGATTGCGAATAGGAGCGCCGCCATGCACAAGGTTTGCATGCCATATCAACACATCACCTTTTTTTGCGATCAATTCCTCCCGGGGAAAATTGTTCTTTTGCAACAGTTCCTCAACCATGTCTTCATAATCGGGATAATCGTGTTTCCCAAGCGACAAAAACGAACTGTTTGCATTCCAGTCGTTATTGAGCAGGTACGGTAATTTATGGCTGCCGGGGTAATAGAAGAGAGGGCCGCTATCGGGGTGTACATCTTCCAGCGCAATCCAGATGGCTGTCAGGTAGCCGAGCGGATAAGTGGTCATATGAACACTGTCGGAATGCGCTCTTTGTCCGCTCCCATTTAAAAAGTTGATGGTTTGAAAAGGGACCATTTCTTTATCCAACAAAAAGTTGAGCAGTTGGCTGATCACTTTCTCCTTCGTTGCCTCCCGAATAAGCGCCGATCTTTTATTGGCAAACATCAGCTTGTTGCCCCATTTAAATTGCAGGGTCCCCTTTTTCATCAGCTTGTTGATCTCTTCATTGATGGCATCGCAGGTGGCTGGCGAAAAATGGTTTTCCAATATCATATATCCTTTGGCGCTCCATGCTGCGATCTTTTGTTGTATGGTAGGCGTGAATTGCTGAAAGCCCTCTTTTTGCGGCGCCAGCACAGCCGAATCGCCCACATCGAGCCAGGCGCGTGATTCTTTATCGGGAAAATCTTTGCTGGAAACAGAAGCGATCAGGGATTTATGGAGATTGTATTTCTTATACGCTTTTCTATTATGCAAAAGTTGTTTGTAATGAAGCAGGTTATACAACCAGTGAGCCGGTTTAAAATGCCTTAAACTCATTTTCTACAAAATATTAGCGTTATTCTGAATTCAACATTAAAGATAGCTATTTATAAACAATGGGAATTTGATAACCCGTTTTAATTCAAAGCAATGCGATGTTACGACCGACGCGCGTTTACGCATGGCATACCGGTCGGCACGAAAATGGCATTACCAGCCCGCCGACTCCATGTAATAATACGCCCATGAAAAAACTCATCCTTGTAGCATTGGCCTGTATACCGCCCGCATTTGTAATGGCTCAGCACGATGAACCGGATACGATCATGATGCAAAAGATCCGGCGGGAAGGTTTCAATAATTCACAGGTAATGGATCTTGCCTTTTACCTCACAGAAGTAAGTGGTCCGCGTTTAAATAATTCACCTGGTTTTCGCAGAGCCGCTCAATACACAAAAAATAAACTCAGTGAATGGGGATTGAACAATGCCCGGCTGGAAGCATGGGGAGAGTGGGGGAAAGGCTGGGAATTGAAGCGTTGCTATGTGGCCATGGCCGCGCCTTATTACAAACCAATTATTGCGATCCCTAAAAGCTGGACCTCGGGCACCAACGGCTTGCAACTGGCCGATATTATATTGCTACCGGCAGGCGATGCCAAACAGCTTGACATGTACAAAGGCAAGTTACAGGGCAAAGTGATTTTGATGCCCCGCATTGACTCGCTGGAACCGGCATACGTAGCCGACGCTTCCCGGTACAGTGATGAGGAATTAAAAGAAATGTCGGATTGGAAAGGCGATAATCAGGTCAGTCAACCGAATAAGGTAGATGGACCCACCATGCCAGGTAAAGGATATTCCCCCTCAGCCAACCGGAACGAACGATCGGGTGCTGTGCGACCAGGCGCCCTTACTTACAGTAAACTCAAACAATTTGTACGGGAAGAAGGAGCGGTGGCCATTTTAAGTACGAACCCGCGTGGCCGCGATGGTACTTTATTTGTGCAGGGCGGCGGCCCCTGGGCAGCCAATGCCGCTGAAAACTTTCCCGACCTGATGCTGGCATATGAAGATTATATGATGCTGCAACGAATGCTGCAGCACCGCATTCCGGTAAAACTGGAAGTAGATGTAAAAACACAATTCCATACCAACGATCTGCAGGGATATAATGTAATAGGCGAAATAAAAGGTACCGATCCGAAATTGAAACAGGAGCTGGTGATGATCGGGGCGCATCTCGATTCGTGGCATGCATCAGTGGGTGCTACCGATAATGCCGCCGGTTGTGCAGTGATGCTGGAAGTGGTGCGTATTCTTAAAACATTGAACATTCAACCAAAGCGCACCATTCGAATTGCCTTATGGGGTGGGGAAGAGCAGGGCCTCATAGGTTCAAAAAACTATGTGCGCCAGCATTTCACAGATTCGTCTACACAACGGTATAATGCAGCAGGCGATAAAGTATCGGTTTATTTCAATCTTGATAATGGTACGGGGAAGATCAGGGGGCTGTATTTGCAGGGCAATACCGCAGTACAACCCATATTCACCCAATGGCTGCAGCCTTTTAAAGACCTGGGCGCTACCACCATTACCCTGCAACGAACAGGCGGCACCGATCACCTGTCTTTTGACGCTATTGGATTACCTGCCTTTCAGTTCATACAGGACGATATAGAATATGATACCCGTACGCATCACAGCAATATGGATTCATACGATCATTTGCAGGGCGCGGACTTGAAACAGGCAGCTGTTATTATTGCCGGTTTTGTGTACCAGGCGGCGCAACGCAATGAGAAGATACCCAGGAAATAATGTGATAATATGATAATGGAATACAAATACAGGCACTTCAGCTCTCTGCTTTTTACTTAGGCCGTTCATACTTAAACCGAACCACTGCACTCTTCTGTTCACTGGAGGACAGGTGCAACTGGTACCGTTTTCGCCCGGCTGTTATAACCATCAGGGAAGTGTTGGGTGGAATGCGGCCCAGGTTTTCGGCATACATCATCAGTTCATATTCAGTATCGGGAAATACATTTACATCGAGAACAAGCGGTTTACCCGTCAGCCGTTTTTTATATAACAACAAGGTATTATTCAGGAAAACAGATACCGTGTCATCATCGATCTCGGCATTATCGTACAACTCAATTTTTATAAAAGCGGTATCTATGGCAATGGCCTGTACAATGTCTTTTTGCCGGTTCTGCAATTTCATATCCTGCTGCAATTTGGCCAGGGTATCGTTCTGATATACATCAACCGGAAAACTGGATTTCGCGAGCCTTGATAAGGAAATTTTTCCCGGCTGGCAATGGTTGTTATTACCCATTTCATGCCCACGCCATTCGCCCATCAATAGGTCGGACTTGCCATTTTTGGAAAAAGTAAGGTCGTATGTTTTTATACAGGGGATACAACTGTCGGGAACATTATATTGAAGCACGGCATTTTCAATAATTACCATGCGTTTGGTAAGCGGATTATACCTTCCGGTAAAATTTATTTTTGTGTACTTGTTGTTATCAAAGCTGTAGACATTACCCATGAACGCGTTGTTTTGCATATAAATGATATGCAACTCCGTTGAATATTCGGGAAAACAACCGCCCGCATTTTGAGTTCGTATTCCGCCCCATACACCCGTCAGTAATTGAGCATGGGTAACAATTGTTAACCCAAGCAATACCGGCAATAGCAAAAAACGCATGCCTTTTTCTTTAATGGAAATTACCAACTAAAATCACAACGGCAGGTACCGTTTGTGTAAACACAGTATATTTCGGATTTTGTGATTTTTAGATTTTGTGATTTGAAATCCCGAAATCACTAAATTTCAAAATCAGAAATTACTTCTGGTACTTAAACACCACAACAGCATTTTTCTGTTCAGTAGAGGTAATCCGAACTTCATATTGTTGCTTACCGGCTTTTACCACCATCAGGGAAGTATTGGGCGGAATTTCACCCAGGTTCTCGGCCACCATCACCAGTTCATGATAGTTGGCAGACTCGTCGAGATTTACTTTGAGTGTAATTGCTTTTTCAGTCAGCCGTTTCCGGGAAAGCACCAACTTTTTATCGAGATATACCGAGATGGTATCATTGTCAACCGTACCATTATCATAAATATTTATTTCCACTTCAGTGGCGCCGGTGGTGATCGTTTTTACCAGTTCATTTTCGCGACTGGCCAGCACTTTGGGCGTGGGGAGAGAAGAAAGCGGGATCGTATTCATCTTCACCTCAGCCTTTTTCGCTGTATCAACAGGTACAATTTTTACATTGGGTTTTGTCTCAGGCAACTTGGTAACCGTGTTCTTGTTGGTAGGTTTTGGCGGCGTGGTAGTCACGGGCTTTTTGGTAATGACAGCAGGCCTGGGCGTTGTTTTAGGTATCGCCTTAGGGGTTGTTTTAGGTGTTGTTTTTACGATCGGATTCTTCTTTGCAACAGAATCAACTTTTTTGATCACCGGCTTATTCGCTGCTATTTGTGGCTTTTTATTTTTGCGTTTTACCAGGAATGGTTCTTCGTAAAAATCGGAAGTGGTAACCTTACGTAAAAAGACAGTGCCTTTACCGCAGTTGGTAGAATCCTTTGTATTCATGCTGCTGTAGGTACCCTCCAAAAATTCTTCGCCGTTCTCTTTGGAATATTTTAACCATAACATCATTACACAGGCGTCGCTACCACCGGCCATGCGCACATCAACGATTTTCAGTTCTTCCAGTATCACCCCTTTGGTTTTGGGGTTTACAGTTCCCTGGCAGGTGGCCTTCCCATAAAACACCGTGGTGAGGTAGGAATAGGTAACACCTTTAAAATCTTTATTCTTCTGATCTAATTGTACTTCAAACTTATAACGCTCGTCGCCACCCAGTAATTCCATCAGGTGGCCATTGGCGGCAATAGGCGTTCTTTTGAAATTACCCCGCCAGATGCCTGTAATATCCTGCGCCTGTACACAAAAGCCAATGCCCAAAAACACAAAAAGTAAAACTGATTTCATCTGAAATATTATTTTTCCTTAACCTGAAGTCCGCCTGAATGGGACTCATCATAATGATCTGGTTCTGAAACTACGTACATCAACCAGCAAATTACTTAATAATTAGTTTTTTACGACACATATCGTAAATGGTGGTCTGCAAATTGTTCGTTAAATTTGCCGTTCTTCCGGAAATAGAACGTCGATTCAGGGCTGAATTTCCGGTAACAAAAAAAGGTAGTGATAAAATGATAAAAATTACTTTCCCGGATGGAAATGTACGGGAGTACAACGAAGGAACCACAGGTTTGGAAATAGCGAAGTCAATCAGTGAAGGATTGGCCCGAAAAGTATTGGCAGCGAAAGTAAACGGACAGGTATGGGACGCCACGCGACCCATTACTACAGATGCAGCCCTAAATTTATTAACCTGGGACGACAAAGATGGTAAATTAACCTTCTGGCATTCTTCTGCGCACTTAATGGCAGAAGCTGTTGAAAGTTTGTTTCCCGGGGTGAAATTCTGGGTTGGTCCGGCGCTTGAGTCCCAGGCGGGTTTTTATTACGACATGGACCTCGGCGACCACAAACTGACCGAAGAAGAACTGACCACGCTGGAAAAGAAAATGAACGAGCTGGCCAAACAGAACAACAGCTATGTGCGTAAAGCAATGCCCAAGGCCGAAGCCATTCAGTATTTTACCGAAAAAGGCGATGAGTATAAACTGGACCTGCTGAGCAACCTCACCGACGGGGAGATCACTTTTTATACCCAGGGCCATTTTACTGACTTGTGCCGTGGTCCGCATATTCCCACAACGGCGCCCATAAAAGCCATCAAACTCACCAGTATTGCCGGTGCTTACTGGAAAGGCGATAGCAATAATAAACAGCTTACCCGGGTATACGGGGTTACTTTTCCTTCCCAGAAAGAGCTGGACGAATACCTGCAATTGCTGGAAGAAGCAAAGAAGCGGGATCACCGCAAACTGGGCAAGGAATTAGGAATATTTACCATGGACGATGATGTGGGTCCGGGCCTGCCTTTATGGATGCCCAACGGAACCGTCATTATTGAAGAACTGGAAAAACTGGCTAAGGAAACCGAAACGGCCGGAGGCTATAAACGGGTGGTTACGCCCCATATTGCCAAGGAAAGCATGTACCTCACCAGCGGACACCTGCCTTATTACCAGGACAGTATGTTTCCGCCCATGGAGCTGGATGGTACCAAGTACTATCTAAAAGCCATGAACTGTCCGCACCACCATAAAATATTCGGAGCCGAACTCAGGAGCTATAAAGACCTGCCGCTGCGACTGGCGGAGTATGGTACCTGTTATCGATACGAACAAAGCGGCGAGTTGTTTGGACTGATGCGTGTACGTTGTTTACATATGAACGATGCGCATATCTATTGCACCCGCGAACAGTTTGCCAATGAGTTCAGGGCAGTGAATGAAATGTACCAGAAATACTTCAAGATATTCGGTATTGACAAATACGTGATGCGACTATCATTACACGAACCTTCCAAACTGGGGCAGAAATACGTGAACGAACCGGAATTATGGAAGGAAACCGAGGAAATGGTTCGCCAGGTATTGATAGAATCGAATATCCCTTATGTAGAGATACAGGATGAAGCGGCTTTTTACGGCCCCAAGATCGACGTACAGATCTGGAGCGTGATCGGCCGGGAATTTACCCTGGCAACCAACCAGGTTGACTTTGCCCAGGGCCGCCGGTTCAAACTGGAATACACCACTAAAGAAAATTCGACCGACACCCCGTTGATCATTCACCGGGCGCCATTAGGCACCCATGAGCGGTTTATCGGCTTTTTGCTGGAACATTATGCCGGCAAATTCCCGGTATGGCTGGCCCCGGTTCAGGTCAAAGTTTTACCCATCAGCGACAAGTTTTTGCCTTACGCAAATAGTGTTTTAGAATCCCTGAAAAATGCGGATATTCGTGCCGAAGTGGATGACCGGAACGAGAAAATAGGCAAAAAGATCCGGGATACCGAATTGATGAAAGTGCCTTATATGCTGGTAGTTGGAGAAAAAGAGATGAATGAAAATAAAGTGGCGATCCGCCGGCAGGGTAAGGGTGACGCAGGAACAAAAGGGGTAGAGGAGTTCATCAATGAAACAAAAGCGGAGATCAAAGAACGCAGAGGAGAATAATATTGTGCTGGTGAGTTCATATAGATTTCATATCTTAGAATAAGAACTTAGCGCGATTTTTGCTCCGTTTTATGATTTGCTTTCATATCCGTAACATATTTTTGAAAACAAAATCAACATTCAAAACCGGTAACCCAGTATGTAAAGCTGGTTACCAAGCACTCAAAAAATTGTTTAATTAAAAGATTTAAATGGCATTTCCACCGAGACAACCGAGAGGTAATTTCAATCCACGATTCAGAAAAGAACAACAACAGGAACATCGCACCAATAACATGATACGCGTACCGCAGGTACGTTTGGTTGGTGAGAATATTGAAGTAGGCGTATATTCAATCCAGGATGCATTGCGCATGGCGCAGGACCAACAGCTTGACCTGGTAGAAATTTCACCACAAGCTGACCCGCCCGTATGTAAGATCATCGATTATAATAAATTCCTGTACGAGAAGAAGAAGAAGGAAAAAGAGATGAAGGCCAAAAGTAAAACGGCCGAAGTAAAAGAGATCCGTTTTACACCTGGTACAGATGACCATGATTTTGACTTTAAAGCACGCCATGCTGAAAGCTTTCTGAAAGAAGGCAATAAAGTAAAGGCGTATGTGCAGTTTAAGGGCCGGGCCATTATGTTCAAGGAACGAGGCGAGTTGGTATTATTAAAATTTGCTGAACGCCTGGCAGAAGTAGGCCAACCCGAAGGGTTGCCCAAGCTCGAAGGCAAACGCATGCTGATGATCATTTCGCCCAAAGGCAAGCAAAAGAAGCCAAAAGAGTCCTAAGGGTTATTTATAAGATTGAAATATTTTCAACGAGCATTCCGGGTGACCGGGATGCTTTTTTATTATTCCTAGCCCCTAAAGGAGGGCAAGCACTGAGCGGAGGCAAGAGAAAGCTCAAATCAAATCGACAATATTCTGACTCTCAATATTTTCAATTCAATTATTTATTTATAAATACTTACATTTAATATAGTTTTGATTTCATTATTTTCATTTATTTTCCCTACCTTTGCGCTCCATTTTACGTTTTACTGGTTAAACCCATAAAACAAACATTGCCCACATGGCCCAAAAAGTTTCCCGTCAGTTCGGGAGCGCCAGCAGGGTATCACCGCAAAAGGTATATAATAATGCCAAAGGTTAAAACGAACTCCAGCGCCAAAAAAAGATTTAAGGTAACTGGAACCGGAAAGATCACACACCAGAAGTCTTTCAAACGTCACATTCTTACAAAAAAGTCTAATCGCCGTAAGCGCAAGCTCGGAATTGATGGTACGGTACATAAATCCAATGTGGATTTTGTAAAACGCCTGCTCAGACTGAAGTAGTCTTTCCTTTTTAATCAATTTTCAAATTTTCAAATTATTAAGATATGCCACGTTCAGTAAATGCTGTAGCTAGCCGGGCGCGCCGCAAGCGGATCCTGAAAGCCGCCAAAGGTTATTACGGCAAACGTAAAAATGTATACACCGTTGCGAAAAACGTAATGGAAAAAGGTCTGCAATATAAATATGTAGGCCGCAAACTGAAGAAGAGAGAATACCGTGCGCTGTGGATTGTTCGTATCAACGCGGCAGTACGCGCTGAAGGTTTAACGTATTCCGAATTCATGCATAAGCTGGCCGTGAAAGGCATTGGCCTCGATCGTAAGATCCTGGCTGAGCTGGCAATGAATGAGCCGGAAACTTTCAAACAGCTGATCGCTTCTGTAAAATAAGGTTTGCAGCAAATGCAAAACGATATACCGGGCCCCGCGTTCTAAAGAGCGCGGGGCTCTTTTTTTGAGGGTAACATCAACACCTTATTGACAATTTTAATCCGGATATTTATTTTTATTTGAAAAATTGTGCAAACGATTACTTTTGCAATACTTTTTTTAGTTTGGGTATTTTTTTACTGACCATTTAAATTCACTACTATCAGCAACGTGAACCAGTACATGAACAACTCGTACGCCGACCTGGTGCAACAAACCTTTAATTTTCCACAGGAAGGGTTCGATGTAAAAGACAGTTACCTTCATTTTAACGGGCTCGATCTGAAAGCGCTTATCGCCAAGTATGGCACGCCCATGAAGCTAACTTACCTGCCCAAGATTGGTATGCAGATCAAAAAGGCACAAAAGATGTTTGCCACTGCCATAAAAAAGCATAAGTATGAGGGTGAATACAATTATTGTTACTGTACAAAAAGTTCCCACTTTTCGTTTGTAGTGGAAGAGGCGCTTAAGCACGACATTCATCTCGAAACCTCCTACGCATACGATATCGAGATCATCAAAAAGCTATATGCTCGTAAAAAGATCAATAAAGACACATATATCATCTGTAACGGATACAAGCAAAAATCGTATACCAGCCGTATTGCCAACTTGCTGAATACCGGTTTCAAGAATGTGATCCCCATCCTGGATAACAGGGATGAACTGCAACATTATAAAAAGTCGGTGAAGGGCCCATTCAAATTAGGCATCCGGGTAGCCGCAGAAGAAGAGCCTACCTTCCCATTCTATACTTCCCGCCTGGGTTTCAGGGCAAGGGATGTACTGGAGTTTTACGTTGATAAAATTGAAGGCAATGAAGATCGCTTCCAGTTAAAAATGCTGCATATTTTCCTGAACAAAGGGATCAAGGACGATATCTATTACTGGAGCGAGCTGAATAAAGTGATTAACCTGTATTGCCAGCTTAAAAAGATCTGTCCCGAGCTGGACTCTATCAATATTGGTGGTGGCTTCCCCATTAAACACTCCCTGGGTTTTGAATACGACTACCAGTTCATGATCAATGAAATTGTAGGTAATATCAAAAAAGCCTGCAAAAAGAACAATGTGCCCATGCCGCACATTTTTACCGAATTCGGTAGCTATACGGTGGGCGAAAGCATGGCGCATATTTATAGCGTTATCGGGCAAAAAGTGCAGAACGACCGGGAGATCTGGTACATGATCGACTCTTCCTTCATCACTACCTTACCCGATACCTGGGGCATTGGTGAAAAGTTTTTGATGATGCCGGTAAATAAGTGGGACCAGGAATACCAGCGTGTGGTATTGGGCGGCATTACCTGCGACAGCCACGACTATTACGACTCGGAAGAACACATCAATGAGGTGTTCCTCCCCAAGATCAACAATGGCGAGCCCCTGTATGTAGGATTTTTCCATACCGGCGCTTACCAGGACCAGATCAGTGGGTATGGCGGAATAAAACACTGTCTTATTCCATCACCCAAACACGTTATTGTGGGGCACGATAAAAACGGCAAACTGGTGGACTGGGTTTATGCAAAAGAGCAAACGGCTCAAAGTATGTTGAAGATATTAGGATATTAGTTTAGCGGGCGTACAACTTACCACATGAAACGATTTGCGATTTTATTAACCATAGGAATGACCATCGCCTGCACTGTACAGGCGCAAACAACCGAAGATTCTGTGAAAGCAGTCATTAACCGGTTGTTTGAGGGTATGAAAAATGCCGATACCGCCTTATTAAAATCGGCATTTGGCGACGCGCCCATTTTACAAACCATCGCCACCGACAAAAAGGGCAGGGTGTATATCAAAACGGAGAAGTATGCCGACTTTGTGAAAGCGACCAGTCAGCAGAAACCGGGGCAGGCAGATGAGCGTATTGAGTTTGGGATCATCCGCATCGATGGCCCACTGGCCATGGCATGGACGCCCTACCAGTTTTATTACAAAGGAAAGTTCAGGCACTGTGGTGTTAATTCCTTCCAACTGGTGTGTCTTGACGGAGAATGGAAGATTCAGTACATAATAGATACACGACGAAAGAATTGTGACAAATAACTTCATTCAAGAGAAAAGGCCAGTGATTTTACCACTGGCCTTTTCCCTTGTTGCATTTTATGATCGAATTATTTTTTGGTTCTATACTTCTTATTAACCTTTGGACTGTTAAAATACTGATTCAGCTCCTTTTCACTCATATCTCCGGTGATATCAATGGGAATATCCACCATTTGAACCTGCATTTGTTTTAATTCTTCTTTCAGCTTATTGGTTTTACGAGCGATGTCAGGGTCGCGTTCCCCAACCAGGGCATTATCGCTTACCATATATTCAAGCCGTTTTATCGCCGTTCTCACTTGGGAAGCCTGGTTCATTTCTGTAACTTTTTGCGGGGCAACAGCCTCCTTTACCGGAACCAGCGAAACGCCCACACTGGGCAGCACCTTTCCAACATTTTGTTCATTAGCACCTTTGGATGAAGACAAAATACTTCCGGTTAATGCAGTGGTAGAACCGGTAATATCAAAAGTAGTACGGGTTGATTTGGATTTTTTCACATTTTTATCCAATTGAAGGAAGGTATATTTTAAACGCAATATGTAGCTGTTGATAACATTCACCGTTAATTTAAAATCCTCCACGGTCAACGGATAATTCAGAGCATCTTTCACCACAATTTTAACCTGGGCCGTATCGCGAACCATAAATTTATTGTTGCCCACAAAGCTCAGGATAACGGTCCGTTCCTTGCCGGGATCAGATTCTTTTACAAAATCAAATGCAGGCGACCAGATAAAATCATCATCGCATTTCTTTACCAAACTGGCGCCCTTCACTGGCAAATTGGAAAAAAAGGTAATCGTCTCAATAGGAAAATTCCCATTTTCACATAACACTTTGAACGCTACCGTATCGCCTTCATCGATCACCACGGTTGACCCGATGGTAGGTTTTACCTTCGATTGAATGATATCGGTATTATAGAAGGTGATATAAAACGAAGTATCCATATGATCACTGGCCTTTTCCAGGTTCTGCACGCCCACACTCACCCGGTACTGGTAATCATATTTCAGTTTGCCCGACAGGAAAAATGATTTTTCAGCTTTAAACGTTAACAGCCCATTGTCCTTATTAATACGTAAACCGATGGGTGGATTGCGCAGGAACCAGTAATATTTCGACTGGTCTTTATTAATCTCCAGTTTATAATACAGGGAAGAGTCAACGTGTAAAGTAAAATAAGGATTGATGTTCTTGATCCTTAACTCGGTTTCAGCCGAATCAACCAGGAATGGAAAAGTGTCAAGATGCTTACGGCCGTGAATTACACTATCTCCCGGCTGCCGATCCTGAGCAATAGACCATACGCTTGAAAATACACATAGTACGATCAATCCCAACGTCTTTCGGATACAGAAGGTAAGTTCTATCATGGGGGCCGAAGTTAGGACAAAACATAAAAAAAACCATCCCGCGTTTGCGAGATGGTCATCTTAACCAAAACCAACTGCTTATGAAACTAAAAATTTAATATTTCTTTTGCTAATTACTGAACTACAACCTGTTTAGGATTGTCCTTCACCTGGTCTTTTTTAGGCAGAAACAGCTTTAAAATACCATTTTCGTATTTAGCCTGGATAGCCTCTGTATTTACCTGGTCAGCTACTGTAAAACTACGTTTAAACCCACGATGGCTGAATTCGCGGCGAACGGTCTTGTATTCTTCCGGTTTGCTTTCTTCCTTCTTATCGTAGCTGATCGTCAGCAGGCCTTTTTCAACATTCACTTTAATATCTTCTTTATTGATGCCCGGAACGCTTACCTCCAGCTGGTATCCTTCAGAAGTTTCAAAAATGTTAACCGGCGCCAGATTAATGCCGCTGTATCCTTCATTCCATAAACCTGGAATCGTATTAAAGAAATCATCAACTACAGAATCGAATGATTTGCGAGCGGGATGGTGGAGTCTGACTGTCATAATTATAATTTTTATTGTTTTTAGAATTTGATATTCGGGGAAGTAAATTTCAAACAGTGTACCAGTGCAAAAAATGGCCAAAAACCGGTCATAATTGACAGAAAACAAGTCGTCCAGACAGACAGAATAGCAGTATAGCGCATTTTAACCTGACATAAATTCCGATCTGGATTAGAAATAAACTTTTTACGTAGTTTTGCGTTTCAATTAAAAAATAGTAGAATGTATCCAACAGAAATAGTACTCCCAATGAAAGAGGAGTTGACAGACAATGGCTTCCAGGAGCTGTTAACCCCAGAAGATGTTGATAATCAAATTAAATCACAGGGAACAACACTTATAATGATCAATTCGGTATGTGGTTGTTCGGCAGGTTCGGCAAGACCTGGTGTGTTAATGGCGGTAACCAATTCGCCTAAAAAGCCCGATCATTTAACTACCAGCTTCGCAGGTTATGATGTTGATGCTGTAAAGAAGTTACGGGAGCATTTAATGCCTTATCCACCATCTTCACCGGCCATTGCCCTGTTTAAAGATGGTCAGCTGGTTCACTTCATCGAAAGACATATGATCGAAGGAAGACCTGCTCAATTGATCGCTCACAACCTCATAGCAGCATTTGAAGAATATTGTTAAAATTTCTTAGCTGATTAATTCAGCTTTGTTCATAGTGATGAACCCTCTCATTCCTGGGAGGGTTTTTTATTTCAATGGGCAACCCTGCTCTGCTCAGGGCAATTGGCAATTGGCAATCGGCAAAGAAGGCTGCATTTTGGGCTTTGCCCATTGCTAATTGATAAACCGTGCAATCCATTTCAAGAATCTTCGTTTGTTTTCTTATCATTGCACCTTTATTTAAATAATTGGTAGATAAAATCTATTCCTGATACATGTATCCAAACCTATATTACGCATTTAAGGATATTTTTGGTAGTGCGCCGTCTGGACTTCGTTTTATTAATTCCTTTGGGTTTTTTGTAGCGTTGTCATTTCTGATTTCCGCCTATGTTTTAACGCTGGAATTAAAACGCAAGGAAAGAACGGGTTTATTAACGGGTCAGGATGTGAAGATGGTGGTAGGAAAGCAAGCCAGTGCCGGAGAATTGCTGCTGAATTTTTGTCTGGGCTTTTTATTGGGCTATAAGATCATTGGTTTATTTATATCGGGCAGCGAAGCTTCAGCCGACCCGCAGGAATTCATATTTTCTTCAGAAGGAAGCTGGCCTGTTGGTTTAGCCCTGGGTGCGCTGTTTGCCGGTTTAAAATGGTGGGAAAAGCACAAGCAAAAATTGGATAAACCGGAAGAACGCACCATTCGCATCTGGCCGCACGACAGGGTAGGTGATATAGTGATTTATGCCGCTCTGTTTGGTTTTTTGGGCGCCAAGATCTTTCATAACCTCGAAAACTGGCAGGATTTCTGGCAGCACCCGCTAGAGGCCTTATTGTCGTTCAGCGGACTTACCTTTTACGGTGGATTGATCTGCGCCGCCATTGCTATCTATTTTTATTCCCGTAAACATAAAATTGATTTCCGCCATTTATGCGATACCATGGCGCCTACGCTTATGCTTGCTTATGCGCTTGGCCGCATTGGCTGTCAGGTGTCGGGCGATGGCGACTGGGGCATTTTAAACAGTGCTTATGTAACGGTGCCCGGTCCGGTATCAAAAGTAGAACTGGTAGATACAGCCCGTTTTCAAAGCACGCTGCAAAACCACAGCAATTTTTACTTACGCACGTTCCAGGTTAATAATGTTGGCGAAATACCGCATGCCAGTGTAAAAGCACCCGGTTGGTTGCCCAACTGGTTATTTGCTTATTCATATCCGCATAACGTAGTTAATGAAGGAGCGCCCATTCCGGGCTGTAAAGAAGAACAGTTCTGTAATCAATTGCCCATCCCGGTTTTCCCAACACCGTTCTACGAAACGATCATCAGCTTTTTTCTGTTCCTGTTCTTATGGTCAATACGCAAAAAGCTGAAAGTTCCGGGTACTATATTTGGCGTGTACCTTATAGTAAATGGTATAGAACGCTTTTTTGTGGAACAGATACGCGTTAACACCAAATATTCCATTTTAGGTTTCCATCCCACCCAGGCCGAGATCATCGCCGTTTTGCTGGTGATCGGTGGCGCTTCATTATACTTTTATATGAAGAAAAAGTACGCGGCTGCTATTCCTGTTAAAGAATAAAGGAATTTTCATTAAAAGAAGGACGTTTCGTGTCATTGAAAGTCTTTTGAATGATGAAAAGTTGACGTTTTTTATCATTTAAAGTCATTCGAATGATACAGAATTTATGTTTTTTATCACTAAAAGCCATTTGAATGATAAAGAATTGACGTTTTTCGTTATTGAAAGTCATTTTAATGATATAATCCTGATGTTTTTCGTCATTGAAAGCCATTTTAATGATAAAGAATTGATGTTTTCTGTCATTAAAGGTCCTTTGAGTGATACAGAATTGACTTTTGCTGACGAGATGGTAGTGTTATAGTACTGTCTTAGTATCGGGATTGTACTAAACTGGTAGCTTTATGGTCTACCTATTGTCTGCAGACCCTACAGGTATTCTCAGGGGACTGTACTCCGCCAGACAACTCTCAGACAACTCTTAGACAACTCCCAGACAATATTCAGACAACCCCCTGGCCATTTCCTTACAGTTAGCACCCGGAACCAATTATCCAATTAACATCCTCGTATCTGTATTTCCATTATCATATTAGCTAATTATCGCATTAGCACATTATTCTTTCTTCCCCGCTTAACCGCCCATCCTTCCTTTTATCCCAAACACCCCTCATACTGTAACCTGCCGCCGGGTGAATCGTCCTATCTGCATTATTTACATCCGGATATCAGCAAAAAGAACCATTCAGCACTAAATAAGGTACTTTACATTGCATAGTACCTACCTTTGGACTGTAATCAACTAAGCAGAGTATTAACAACCAATAAAAAGTAACATGAGAACGCTTCCCAAATTGTTTATAATCATACTGTTGACAGTATCTTTTATAGGCAGGGCTCAAAACAGAACTGCAATAAAGCTTACCGGAAAAGTAAGCGCCACCAACCAAACAGCTTTATCTGCCGCCACCATAACCCTTTTAAAGGCCAAAGATTCAAGTGTGGTAAAAGTGTCGGTATCGGACCAGGACGGCCGCTATTCCTTCGACAACCCGTTACAGGGCAGGTACCTGGTCGTCGTATCGGCCGTTGGGTATGAAAAGCAGTATTCTTCCCCCTTCACCGTATCTGTACCACCGGATAGTATTATTAAGGAATTAACCGCCATCGTGTTAAGCCCCCGGTCGAATAATTTGAAATCAGTAACCGTAAGCGCCCGCAAACCCCTGGTTGAGCAAAAGATCGACCGTATGGTGGTAAATGTGGATGCATTCATCAGCAATACAGGCGCCAATGCCCTGGAAGCCCTGGAAAAATCGCCCGGTGTTCAGGTTGATAAAGATGGCAACATCAGTTTGAAAGGCAAACAGAACGTCGTGGTGCTGATCGATGGCCGTCCGGCTTATTTGAGTGGCGCCGACCTGGCCAATATGTTAAAAGGCATGCAGGCTTCACAACTGGAGCAAATTGAAATAATGACCAACCCACCGGCTAAATACGATGCATCGGGCAATGCCGGCATCATCAACATCAAAACAAAAAAGAACAAGGTTAAAGGCTTTAATGGAAACATAAGCGCCGGTGCAGGGCAGGGTGTTTATTTTAAAACCAATGAAAGCATCAGTTTGAATTACCGCGATGGAAAGGTCAATCTCTTCAGCAGTTACAGCTTCAACCGCAACAATAACTTTCAGGAACTAACCATCTTTCGCCGGTATAAAGATGACAATGAGGAAACCAACGCCATTTTTGAACAGGTTGCATTTATGAAAAGGCGCAATATGAGCAATAACCTGAAAATGGGCATGGATTACTTCTTAACCAATAAAACAACCCTGGGCATTGTATTAAGCGGTTTTTATAATCCCGAAAGCAGCATCAACTCAAATACCAGTTACCTGGAAAATCCGAATTACGCCGTTGATTCCATTGCCACCGCCAGCTCAAACATCAAAGGAACCTGGAAGAATGCCAGCGTAAACCTGAACATGCGTCATCAGTTTGATTCTACCGGCCGTGAGTTAACAGCCGACGTGGATTATATCGTATATGACAACACGAACAACCAGCATTTTATCAATACAACCTTTGAACCTAACTGGATAAAAAGGTATGAAGAACAATTACGGGGCGTACTTCCCGTGACCGTGAACATTTATTCGGCAAAAATGGATTATACCCATCCCCTGAAAAAGAATGGCCGGATAGAAGCAGGCTGGAAATCAAGTTATGTTGAAACCGTAAATAAAGCCGATTACTATCAGTATTATAACGACGAGTGGATGACGGATTATGAAAAAACAAATCACTTCGATTACAACGAAAATATCAATGCCGCTTATGTAAGCCTTAACAAACAACTCACGAAAAAATGGGGCTTGCAAACCGGTTTGCGTTATGAGAATACGAGCTATAAAGGGCATCAGTATGGCAACCCGCAAAAAGGCGACTCAACCTTTAAACGTTCCTACAATAGCTGGTTCCCGACTGTATATATCAGTTATGCCGCCGATAAGAACAACCAGTTTGGTTTGTCGTATGGCCGCCGCATCGATAGGCCCGGTTACCAAAGCCTGAACCCGTTTATGTTCTTCATTGATAAGTATACTTACGAAGCAGGCAACCCGTATTTAAAACCCCAATATTCAAACAACGTTGAATTAACCCATATTTATAAAGGCTGGTTAACAACCACGCTCAATTACAGCCGTACCAAAGACCTGTTCAACGAAACATTCGACCAGTCGGGTTATGCCACTATTGTACGGCGTGGCAATATCGGCCGCCGCGAAAATGCCGGCATAGCGGTAAATGCGCAGATCCCGGTTGCCAAATGGCTTACCAGTATGTTGTATACCAACTATAACTACACCCGCTATTCCGGTAAATTATATGGCGAGGACCTGAAAGTGGAAGCCGGTACGTTACAGTTAAACCTGAACAACCAAATGAATTTCAAAAAGGGCTGGGGCGCCGAATTGAGTGGCTGGTACCGGAGCAAAGGGGTAGAAGGACAGATCCTGTTACAGCCTATGGGACAAATGGCAGCAGGTGTATCAAAGCAGGTGTTAAAAGGAAAAGGAACTGTTAAACTGAACGTGCGGGATATATTATACACCCAGAAACCACATGGCTATATCAACTTCAAACAAACCGAAGCCAGGTTCGAAAACAGACGTGATACCCGGGTTGCTAACGTTACGTTTACCTACCGTTTTGGAAAACCAATAAAAAGCACCAACGGCCAACGTAAAAAAGGCGGCGCCAGCGACGAACAAAACCGCGTTAATACGGGAAATTAGCCAGCAAATCTATTCAGCAGTCCAGTTCGTATATGATAACAGGTAGTTAACAAATACAGCCAGTATATTCGTTAAACTATTGAAAGCAGTAGACGTCATAAGGAAGGAAATAATAAGAAGAGAAAAGATAATCGAAGAAAAAAAGCATTTTAAGAAAACGAAAGATAAGCGTGGCATAGTTTCTGAATAGGTAGTAGTAGCTGTTTGAAGGAAACGAAATAACAAAAAAAGTATTTAGATTTTTTTAACAGTGGTTGGTGAAACCTTTTTACCGTTTGAGCGTCTTATAATAAAGCGGCCATAAATAAAACAGAATGGACAATGAGAAAGATAATACTAATAGCAATAGCACTTGTTTACCTGGTAGGATGTGGAATTTCTTATATGTAACGCACAAATAATTAAGCAAATAAACTTTCTTCATAAATAGCAGTCATACAGTTTTTCTCATAAGCAGTTAGTTTTGGTTAACGAGGCCCCATTTCTATGGGGCCTCTACTTTTTTACAGGTACAAAGTCTGCGCAAATATTGTGGATGATTCGCTACACTATATTAATCCTGATCAACTGTTCTATACCTGCGCCTCTCTTCCTGAATTTTTTCCGTTGGTGTATTGATACCGAATATAGCCCCCCTGTATGTGATTAGAGCTGATTTATCATTAATCATTTTTTAATTCCCCCAATTGATCGGACCTTACACAAGAGTTTGCTGCCGTTAGAACCCTTCAACGATCACACATGAATAATAAATCTACATGGTTAACGGGCATATTGTGTTTTCTTTCAATTGTTGTTACGGCACAAAACAAGTCGGGTAAAATAAATGGTGTTATCACTGATGCCAATTCCCAGGCGGTAGAATCGGCCACCGCATCGCTGCAACGGGCAAAAGACTCATCCCTGGTTAAAGTTGCCATATCAGATAAGCACGGGCTTTTTGAATTTGAATACATAGCAGAAGGAGAATATTTTGTGATCGTTACGGCGGTCGGCTATACAAAAACCAGCAGCAAACGTTTTACACTTTCCAACGCATCACCTTATAAATTACCATCCTTTCAATTGCAAAAAGCCGTTGCCAAAACATTGGGCCAGGTAACAGTTACCGGTAAAAGGCCATTAATAGAAAATAAGATCGATAGAATGGTCGTGAATGTAGAAGCTGCGCCAACCAATGCCGGCGCATCTGCCCTCGAAGTATTGGAAAAATCTCCTGGTGTTACTGTAAGCAATGAAGGTGAGATCAGTTTAAAAGGAAAACAGGGTGTACGGGTGATGCTGGATGGCAAACCAACTTATTTATCACCAGCCGACCTGGCCAACGTACTTAAAAACCTGCCTGCTTCGGCACTTGACCAAATTGAGATCATGACCAATCCACCGGCCCGTTATGACGCCAGCGGTAATTCGGGCATCATCAACATCAAAACCAAAAAAAGTTTAACCGAAGGCCTTAACGGCAGTGTTACACTTGGGGGTACAGTCGGCTTTTTCAAACGTTATGATTCCTGGGTGCTTCCCCTTCGTACCAACAGCAGCGTAAATCTTAATTACCGGAAAGGAAAATGGAATCTTTTTGGGAACCTGAATCAAAACTACCGTGAGGGAAAAGGTTTCCTGGATATTACGCGCCGCTTTTATGAAAAAGATGGTTCGCTGAATGGGTCTTCCTTCTCACACACTGATCTTAATTTTCGCAATAACAATTATACGTTAAAAGCAGGTTTTGATTATTACGCCGATAAAAAGAATGTCATCGGTATAGTACTGAACGGATTCGGATTCTTTGGCCGTCCTCAACCAACCAGTGTGCAGTCTATCAGCCGGCCCGATGGCAGTATAGAATCGGTACTGGAATCGAACACCACTAACAAGAATAATTTTTATAATTACTCTGCCAACATCAATTACAAACACACGTTCGATTCAACAGGACGTGAGTTAACCGCAGATCTTGACTATATCGGTTACACCAATAACTCCAAAACAACCCTGCTCACCAACATCTATGATAATTTTGGGGGCAATACATTGGGCAGCCTCACCTTAAACGGAGATATACCCAGCCTCATAAATATTTATTCGGCCAAAGGCGATTATGTGCATCCGCTTAAAAACAACCTCCGCTTCGATGCCGGTTTCAAAGTAAGCTATGTAAAGAATGACAACGAAGTAAAATATCTACGGAATGATAACGGTACCTGGAAACCCGATGACCGTTCCAATCATTTTATTTATAAAGAAAACATCAATGCCGGCTATGTCAGTCTGAATAAAAAATGGAAGAAATGGAGCGCACAGGCGGGACTACGTATAGAAAATACCATCGCAAAGGGGCAACAGGTTACCCTCGATTCTCCTTTTACACGGAATTACACCAGCCTGTTTCCAACGATGTACGTGAATTATGAAGCAAACAAAAATCACGCATTCACGGTATCCTATGGCCGGCGTATTGAACGCCCCAATTACCAGGACCTGAACCCGTTCATCTGGTTCCTTGATTCACTCACATACCGCCAGGGCAATCCTTACCTGTTACCGCAATATGCCAACAATATTGAATTCAGGCATACCCTGAAAGGGCGGTTCACAACAACCATCAATTATACCATAACAGACGATGTTATATCGCAGATATTAAAGCAGAACACCGAAAAAAAGATCACGTTCCTTACCACCGATAATGTAGCCCGGTTCAAGAATATCGGCCTTGCTGTTAATGCCCCCTTTTCTCCGGTAAAGAACTGGAATGTGAACCTGTTTGTAAATATATTCAACAACCGGTACGAAGGGGTTTATTTCAATTCATTCACGGGTAAAAATGATCCTATTGATATCAATTATACGTCGGCCCTGGTGAACGTTAGTAATACGTTCAGTTTCAAAAAAGGGTGGAGTGGGGAGATCAGCGGTTTTTACCGGGGTAAGACCATAGAACAATTAACCATTGCAGCCCCGGTGTACTTTTTAAACCTGGGGGTACAAAAAACGGTCTTAAAAGGGAAGGGGACCTGGCGGTTGAATGTCCGCGATCCTTTTCACTGGCAGCAATTCAGAGGCCATACCCTGTACAGCGATATAGATGTGAAGGTGCATAACCGGTGGGATAATCGAAATATTACGGCTACGTTCAGTTACCGGTTCGGCAAAACATCGGTGGCCCAGGCCCGGCGCCGTACCACCGGGGCTACAGAAGAGCAGAACAGGGCAGGAGGGCAACAACAATAAATAATTATCAAATTGTTCTTTTCGTTTCATGTGCAACACACAAGCCCGCTCCAGTTTTCTGGGCGGGCCATTTTGTTGCCGGTTACCGGGTACTCCTGGCTTATCCAGGACCGGTATAAAGCCCCTGTCAACTTTATCATCTTTTCAACTTATCAACTCATTAACCCCAATTTTAGGGTAAGCCCTGTCAACTTTTCAACTTTTGCTTACATTCGTGCTTTCAGCACTTTAAACTTACGCTATGCCTTCGTTTGACATTGTTAGCAAAGTGGATGCACAGGCACTGGACAATGCAGTGAATGTAACCACTAAAGAGATCACCAATCGGTTCGACTTTAAAGGTTCGCATGTTGTTATCAACCTCGACAAAAAAGAGTTCAAGATCAACATCGAAACCGACGATAACATGAAAATGGGCCAGTTGATAGATGTTTTGATCAACCGGGCGCACAAACAAAACATTGCCCCGGAAGCATTTGACCTGTCTAAGGAAGCTTACCCAAGCGGCAAGCTGGTGAAACAGGAAGTGAGCGTTAGAAATGGGCTTAAACAGGAAGATGCCAAGAAGATCGTGAAACTGATCAAAGACGCCGGGTTAAAAGTACAAGCCGCAATCAATGATGATATGGTTCGGGTAACCGGTAAAAAGATCGATGACCTGCAGGAAGTGATACAGCTTTGCAAAAATGCAGCACTGGGAATACCACTTCAGTACGAAAACATGAGAAGCTAAGCTACAAGCCCTAAGCTTTAAGCTGTAAGCGAATACAAATACAGCTGAAAGCAAACCAGTTAATCGGTAACTGGTAGATGCTCCCCCTTTAGGGGGGATGGGGGTGTGGATAACCAGGTGCAAAACAGGTGAATAACCTGGCCTGGTGAAATTTGGAACAGCAAAGAGATAATAAGTAACTTAGGTATAGAAAGTCGCGGGAGACTAGTAAAATGGTTGAATGCGATTAGCGGAAAGCATTGGGTAAACAGGTTATACGTGCTCGTAGCAGGTATAAAATGGATCCGGTGCTTTCTTTTTTTAATTTCTTGCTAAAAGAATTTATTTTTACCTGCCGGTTTATTAATTTTCCTTTTTTCTTTTATAAATTTTTAAAAAAGTCAGGAATAAAATTTAATTTGGCGGAATTATGTAGGAGAGCTAATTTTGCGGCTTTGCTGATAAAACCAGTTCAATAAACACATTAACAGCTATCACCGCAAAATCGGTGTACAGTCTAAAAATTAAAGAGTTATGAAAAAGGGAATTCATCCCGATAATTATCGGTTCGTGGTATTTAAAGATATGAGTAACGGGGTTACCTTCCTCAGCCGTTCATCTTCACCTTCAAAAGAAACATTGAAATGGGAAGATGGTAAAGAATACCCGCTGATTAAATTAGAAATTTCTAATACATCTCACCCCTTCTTTACCGGACAAAACATCATGGTAGATACAGCGGGTAGAATTGATAAATTCAAGAAACGTTACGAAAAGAAAAAATAAAAAGCGTAATTTCAATACAAACATTTTTGTTTTTCATGGCTATACTTTCCCTTTCCTTGTCTAAGGAAGGGGATTTTTGTTTTATACCATTTCATACCGCTGCAGGCTACCAACTCCCGGAATAAACATTTTATGCCTTAAGTTTGACTCCCGACATTTGCATCCGACAAAAAGCTGACGTATGAACAAACGGGTCTTCCTTTCTGATAAAGAAGTTTCAGATCATTTATTCCCTTTTACACAAACCCGCTCTGTGGCCGATATCCGCATCGGCATTCTCACCATACGCGAAAAATGGGAACGGCTTTTACAGGCAAAAGTGACCGTTTTAGGAAAAGAAGAAGTGCCGCCCAACGATGCCATTGTTTTTGCCGCCAATATCATTCCAACTACGTCCTTTATCAGATCTATTTTTGATAGTGCCGGGGAACCCACCAACAAACCCGACTACAGTTCGGTAAAGATCCTGCAATATCCATGGCATATCTTTCAATGGAACGACTGGGCCTTGCGGGAAGATTACCAGCTGATTACCCATAAACGGTTTTCTACCCCAATACCCGAAAGCGTTCAGGTGATCAATTCCAACAGCATTTTTATAGAACCAGGGGCGGTTTTACATCATTGTATGCTGAATGCCTCCACCGGTCCCATTTATATTGGCGCCAATGCCGAAATAATGGAAGGTGCCCTCATCAGGGGGCCTTTTAGCCTGGGCGAAGGAGCGGTGGTTAAAATGGGCGCCAAAATATACGGCGCCACCACCATTGGTCCGTATAGCATGGCCGGGGGCGAGGTCAAGAACTCCATCCTGTTCGGTTACTCCAACAAAGCGCATGACGGCTACCTGGGCGACTCGGTGATTGGCGAATGGTGTAACCTGGGGGCAGGCACATCCAACTCAAACATTAAAAACACAGCCAGCGAGGTGAACGTATGGCATTATCATACGCGGGAATACATGCGTGCCGGCATAAAATGTGGCTTACTGATGGGCGATTATTCGCGCAGCGCCATCAACACCTCATTCAATACGGGTACGGTGGTGGGCGTATGTGCCAATATTTTCGGGGAAGGCATGCCCCCTAAATTCGTTCCCAGTTTTACCTGGGGCAACAAGGGCCTGGGCCTGTACGAATTTGAAAAAGCCCTGTCAGACATCAGCAACTGGAAAAAATTAAAAAATCAGGTGCTTTCAGAAGAAGAAATCAATCAATTGAAACATATTTTTGGGCAATCATAATAAGCCTTCACAACTAAAAAAAGACGACTACTTATGCGCAAACAAATTGCTGCGGCTAACTGGAAGATGAATTGTACCTACCAACAGGGCGAACAGTTACTGGATGAGATCCTTTCAGCCAACATTACATTAAAAGATCATCAGCAAACCATTTTTGCCGTTCCGTTTCCCTATTTGATCATGGCCAAAAGTGAGACAGAAGATGAGAACAACTACTTTGTAGCCGCTCAGAATTGCTATAATAAAAAATCCGGCGCTTATACCGGTGAAATTTCAGCAGAAATACTTCAGTCAATAGGCATTCAATTTTGTGTGTTGGGACACAGCGAGCGCCGTGAATACTTCCAGGAATCGAACAAAATGCTGGCTGAGAAGCTGGACCTTTGCCTGCAACACGACATCACCCCAATATTTTGCTGCGGTGAACCGTTGAACATCCGCGAAGCCGGTACACAGAACAGTTATGTAGAGACCCAGTTAAAAGAATCGCTTTTTCATTTATCGGAAAAAGATATCAAACGCATCGTAATTGCCTACGAACCCATTTGGGCCATTGGTACCGGAAAAACCGCTAGCTCTGAGCAGGCGCAGGAAATACATGCATATTTGCGCAGCGTATTGGCTAAACAATACGGCGCCGCTACTGCCAACGAAATTTCTATCCTGTACGGCGGCAGTGTAAAAGCCAATAATGCCAAAGAATTGTTTTCCTGTCCCGATGTTGATGGCGGACTGGTTGGCGGTGCATCATTGAATGCAGCCGAGTTTATTACGATCATTAGTAGTTTAAAATAGGAACATTTCTGGTAATATGTTTACGAGGTAGGGAGGTAAGGGGTAAGAAGTACTTTTCTTACTTCTTACATCCTACTTCTTACTTATGTTTTCTATGGGCTATTGCAAATGCCTTGTTAAAAAAATCCCTGACTTTTCCCCATTCCCGCGTTATGGAGTGATTATTGTTTTCGTTGAGCGGGAGGAATTGTTATATGGAACATTCGAAAGCTTTACAAATATTATCATGGCAGCATAAAGAAGACAGACTTAAGTGCCGTGAATTAATGCGAGACATCCAACTGCAACGCGATAAATCAGCCATCCGCCAACGTATTATTCAATTCTGGAAAAATGAGCTGCAAAAGCATGTGGATGCAGAAGAGGCGATATTATTTCCTTTTTTGCAGAAGCATCAATTCAGCTACAATTACATGACTGTATTAAAGCGGGAACACGATACCATTCGTTTGCTGGCTGAGCGGTTAAACCGGAACGATGAGGATTATTATTTATATAAAGCCTTCATTAAACTGGTGGATCAGCATAGCCATTTTGAGGATGAGATCGTTTTCAGAAAAATGGAAGAAGTTATTCCCCAGCAGGAACTCACACAACTCAATATATCGATGGCTACTGCGAGCAGATAGTACCACGCAAAACGCTTAATGCCGAACGCTTAACGCTAATTCAATTTCAGGTTTTGCGTTCCGCGTTCAGCGTTTGGCGTTCAGCATTATTCCTAATTTTTTGTCATCTATGCATGCACTTATAAGACCGGAAGTGTACTTTTGAGTTCATATAATGACAAAAATACTGCTAATAAAAACCGGTGCAGCCGGTGACGTCGTTCGTACAACTGTTTTATTAAATGCCCTGCAAGGTTCCATAACCTGGGTAATCGACAGCAGGTATGAACCAATTTTACCCACCCGGCATCCAAATCTGCACCGGGTGGTAGCACTGGAACATGCGCAGGCGACACTGGAGCATGAAATATTTGACCATACCATTTCCCTCGAAGAAGATGTAACCTGTGCGTTGCTCGCCTCAAAAATACCTACCAAAAAAATTACCGGTATTTATTTAGAAAACAAACGGCTCGTTTATACCAGCGATGCAGCGGGATGGTACAATATGAGCCTGGTTTCTACCCTGGGCGCAGTTGCCGCCAACGAAGTGAAAAAACAAAACACCCTCACATTTCAACAATTATTACTGAATATGTTCGGGCTTTCTTTTAATGGGGAGCCTTATTGCATTTATAGAAATAAAGAAATAAGAGCCGATCAACGCCTGATAGGCATTGAAACAAGGGTAGGAGCGCGCTGGCCCAATAAAGGCTGGAGTGGTTACCCGGCATTGATCAATAAACTACAACAACTGGGATATACGTGCAGGCTGCTGGAACAGCGGAATAACATTTCTGAATATTTAGATGATATTGCCCGCTGTGCGTTTTTGATTTCCGGCGATACGCTGGCCATGCACGTGGCCATGGCCTATCACATTCCATCCATTGCTATTTTCAACTGCACCAGTCCGGCCGAAATTTATGATTACGGCACATTGCGAAAGATCATCAGTCCGCAGTTAAACCAGGCATTTTACAAGACCCATTTTTCACAAGCCGTTATTGACTCTGTTTCGGTGGAAGAAGTATATGCCGCCTTTCTGCAACACACCGCCATCACTTCACTGCAAAAAGCGTAGGATTTCTTGCCCGCACTTTGGCAATGGTATATTCTTTTGAATTGGCCAGGGCTTTTTGTTGCCAGTGCTGGTAATCACCTTTGTTTTGAAAAAGACCGTGTAAAAAACCGGCCAGGTGATCGATGGAAGTATACCGGAAACAACTACTCTCCAGCATAGGCGGAATAAGCAACTGTTGAGGGGCAATAAAAGGCCGGGCATGCTTGATCACGTCGAACATATTACCCGATGATTTGGTAAGGCCATACGTTTCGGGAATATTAAAACAAATGGCCGTATTGATCACGGAAGGAATGAAAATAAAATGGGCATAATCCAACTGTTCGTCAAATTCGTCCTGGTGAACAAGATTGGTATCGTATACCGTAATTTTTGTATGCACGGTTTTCAGGGCAGTCGCCTGTTGAATAACAGCTTCGCCATATTCATCATTATACCCGCCCAACAAAGTAATATGCAACCGCAACTGGCGCGCTTCCGCCGCACTCAACAATGCAAATACCTGCTGATAATCCCGCCGCTTTTTATCAAGCGAACCCGGTACTACCAGGTGAATATACCCGCCAATGGTCAATGAAAATTGCTCACGTTCAAAAACAGCTCCGGGTATGTTATGGATCTGTTTTTGCCCCTGCGTGGTTTCATGTAAATAACCCATCATGGTGTCGGATACCACGTTAAATTCTTTTACACGTTTTATCAGGGCTTTTTTCCCAATGTGATGAATGAGGGGCCGCACCCGGAACGACAGGCGGGATTTAAACATACAGTTTATATCATGTACGGTTATTACAACCCGGGCAATACGTAATAACCCGATCACCCATGCATAAAACACATGGTTATTACTGATGGTATTCAGGTAAAAAATATCCAGCTGATGCTTTTTCGCCGCTTTATATAATTGCCGGAAAAACCGCCATTTGGTACCGGTATTATCAAGGATCTCCCATTGAAACCGGTCTATGTTCTGTTTAAACAGATCGGCAAACCGTTCATAGGTGCTGGCATCGGTAAAAATGACCAGTTGGTTGTCAGGCATATCAAACAACCGGATGACCGGATAAGACCCTTCAAAATGCTCCATTTCAAAAATGCCTGTTTTCATATCGATTATTATAAGGAAAGGCTAAATTTGGCAAAAAAATGATATCGTTCATTCAAAATACACCATAAAACCAACTGTGAACAATACCATCACCAGGAAATTTTTTCCATTGCTTCAAAAACTATCCTTTTCTCCCATTTTTTGCTACCCGTTCCTGATCGTTTTATATTTTGTGTTGCATGAAAGTAATGCCAATTTTGGACTTATCCCGTTTCCGGTTGCTGCATGGTTTGCATTTTATTACCTGCTTGTTACGTTGGTTATGTCCCTGGCTGCTATCTATTTTTTTAATAAAGCCGCAAAGGCAGTGCTATTTACCGCCCTGCTTATAGTTATTCTTTTATTCGACGGGGCCATGCACGATGTTGTAAAGAAACTATCTGTGCCTGCTCTTTTTAAAACATACCGTTTTTGGCTGCCTTTTTTACTGGCTGTAATAATAAGCGCCTTCATTTTTTTAAAAAAGTCGGCCAAAGAATTATTACCCATTAACAAGTACCTGTTTATTACCGTGCTGGTATTGTGCCTTTGGGAGCTGTTTCATCTTGGTTTTAATGTATTTTCCAAAGAAGCTAATAATAACATCTTATTTGCCGATACCCAATTCGATAGAAAGTTGAATCATACATATGATTCAACCCGGGCATCTCCATCCATTTATTTTATTGTACTGGATGCTTTTACCAGTTCTTCCTGTTTAAAGAAAGAGTTTAATTATGATAATGCGGGGCTGGACAGCTTTTTAACCGGGAAGGGATTTTATATTGTTACGAGATCTAAAAGCAATTATCCGGTTACCCCTTATTCCATCGCTTCCACCCTTAATTTTTCTTTCCTGAAAGATGAAGTAACAGCCCGGGAAATGACTGCCCGGGACAGGTTGAGAGGCGTTACAACCGTTGGCGCTAACCGATTGGTGCCTTATTTAGAAAAAAAGGGGTATAATATCTTCAATTATTCCATCTTCAATTTAAATGATCATCCCGTTCAGGGTGCTGAATATTTTGATGAGCTGAAAGGGAAAATGTTGAGTGATCAAACGTTGTGGGGAAGAATACAACGGGATATTCTATGGAATTTTACAAACCGCCGCCTATCGCCAAAAACAATCAATAAATGGTTGACAAAATATTCGAACGATTACGTGTACGATAAATTAAATGGTCTTAAAACCGCAGCGGCCTATCCTTCTACAAAACCTAAATTTGTTTATTGTCATTTGATGACACCGCACGGCCCTTATATTTTTCATCAGGATGGAACGTTTGTCCGGGATAGCATACATGCTCCTTCCAACGAAAAAAAAGCATACCTGAATCAACTGATCTATACCCGGCAGCTTTTAAAATCAGCGATCAATGCCATCTTTAAAAGAGATACCTTAAACAAAATAATCGTGGTGGAAGGCGATCATGGGTACCGGGATTATGGGACCAAAGAAAAGATCCCCCAGACCTTTGAGAACTTACATGCTATTTATTTTTACGACAAAAATTATCAGTCGCTGTACGATTCCTTAACGCCGGTAAATACATTCCGGATCGTATTGAATCAGTACTTTCAGGAACAATTAGTTCCATTGCGCGATACCAGTATTTTTGTCTATGATCCTTTTTGATACGGCACACATACATCAAAGAAACTTTGTTATAATTCAATTTGGCAAACTTAAAAAAAAATTTAGTCTACAATTTCCTGCTATCGTGTAGCCAGGTGCTGATGCCACTTATTTCAATACCTTATATTTCAAGGATATTAACCCCTGAAGGCATTGGAAAAGTAAGCTTCATTGATTCGTTGAGCTATTGCTTTGTTACCATTGCCGAATTCGGCATTGTAGTATATGGGATACGCGAAATAGCCCAGGTTAAACACAATAAAGATCAATTGCGCAATGTGGTGTCTGAACTGGTGGTATTGCATTGCATAACATCGGCCATTACCCTCATCTTTTACGGTATTACGGTTTATATTCTCTGGCATAAGATCCAGGACATAAGGCTGGTCTTTTTTTCTATATCGTTCCTGCTGGTGAACGCCTTTGCCTGTGAATGGTATTTCTGGGGACTTGAAAAATTCAGGTATATCACCATCAGGTCCTTTATCAGCCGGTTGCTGGGCCTTATTTCTATTTTCATTCTTGTAAAGGAACCTGCCGATTATTATATCTATTATGGTATTATAACAGCAGCTGCTATTATTAACCAGCTTTTGAACCTCATCAATGTTTTTAAACAATTACCGCTTACCCTTAAGCACATTCAATGGAGGCGTCATGTAAAGCATACCTTAACCACATATTTGATCAGTATTGTATATAGCATTATGGTTTGGCTCGATAATGTACTGCTGGGCATTGTAAGCACGGCGGCAGTGGTAGGCATTTATTCCATGTCCATAAAAATGATCAGGGTGGGAGTGACCCTTTTTACGGATATGTTCCTGGTTTTATATCCCCGCACCACTACTTTGTTATACCAGGAAAAAGACAAAGAATTACAGCAAACCATTTTACGTTCCGTTCAACTTGTTTTTATCACCACCATTCCTGCATCGATTGGTATTTTTCTGTTGGCTGAACCGTTGGTAAAAGCATTCCTGGCCGGCAGTTTTTTCCAGGTATCGTTTAATATTCAAATTCTGGCATTGCTACCGCTGATAAAGACATACAGCCTGTTCCTGAATAAACAAATATTAATGGCGCATGGCAAAGAAAAGCTTCAACTATACGGGCTGATCATCGGCAGTAGTGTTTATATCCTGTTGATGCTGTGCCTGTCTTATTATTGGCACGCCCGGGGCGCCTGTTATGCCATCATGTTTGGTGAAGCAATCGTACTGGTACTGGGTTATTGGTTTGTAAAAAAACATTTCCCGGGCATGCAAATATTCGAACCTGTTACCTTTTTACAATCGATATTTTCCTCTTTGTTTTTTATCCCGGTAATATGGCTGCTGAAAATGTATTTGACATCGCCTGTTTTAATAATCCTGACAACCGTAGCCATCTGTGTGCCGGTTTACTTTATCATACAACTACTGGTGATGAAAAATAAACTGGTAAAACATTTTTATTCGATAGCTATAGCCACATTGAAGAATGCTACTGCAAACACGCGTTAATATATATTTGTATTATGCCAACTGCCAAAAAATATTTTATAA
Source organism: uncultured Niastella sp. (assembly GCA_966212235.1). Taxonomy (GTDB): domain Bacteria; phylum Bacteroidota; class Bacteroidia; order Chitinophagales; family Chitinophagaceae; genus Niastella. Next base: position 106,070 of record CBIHPP010000004.1, read on the forward strand.
AAGAACATTTACACCGGGAAGTATTTCATGGCGGCATTGGTAATGTAGATGCAGAAAAGATATTTATAGCCAAAGGGTACCAGGCTATTGAATTCCCCGGCACTTATGATTTTACAACTGATTCGAAATGGAAAAGATTGCGTTATTTGATCAAACTTTTTTTCAGGATCAAATCCTGCGATCTGGTCATTTTTCAATTTCCGTTATATGCAAATATCCATCAACTGTTAATAACCTTATTGCGGATAAAAGGGGTGTCAATAATTTGTTTTATCCTGGATATTGATGGCATGCGTAGCGGGAACAAAAAGCTTCTTAAAAAAGAAATAAAAGCGTTTCGCCGGTTCCGTTTTTTTATCGTTCACAACGAACGGATGCAGGCCTGGTTACAGCCCCTGGTACCGAAGGCTGCCATTGCTCAGTTGCAGTTCTTCGATTTTTTGACCACACCGGTACATGAACACCGGTCGAAAGATACCCGCGTCATTGTTGCCGGCGACCTAAGTAAAATGACATTTATACAAAAGCTGGGACAATTAACACAGCTATCATTTTCAGTATATGGAGCTGGTTATCCTCACATAAATACCGTTCCTGCAAACGCCACCTTTAAGGGGGTGTTTCCTCCATATGACCTCGTGCATCTTTTACAGGGCTCATTCGGGCTGGTTTGGTATGGACCAGACATCGACAGCTTTGCAGGTAATTATGGCAAGTATCTTACTATTATAACGCCCCATAAATTGTCGCTGTTTATTATGGCGGGTATTCCCGTTATCGTACCGGCCACGTCGGCCAGCGCTATACTGGTAAAGCAATACGGTATTGGCTGCACGATTGACCAGTTATCAGATATTGACAAGATCATCAATGATATAAGCGACTCAGATTACCAAAAAATGGTTGACAATACCCGCCCACTGGCTATACAATTAAGCCAGGGCCACTTTCTGAAGAAAGCACTTACTGAACTCGAACAAACAGCTTATGAAAATTGATCAGGGTAAGACTCAAGATCAGGAACTCAAAAAAATTAGCATCTGCCAGTAACAAAAAACCTGTTGGTAAAAGTATCGACAGCGCAAACAGGTACCTGTCGAATTTCCTGGTAAAAAAACCGACGATAAATAACCCTTCCATGATCATTCCTGCGATGTACCCGCCATTTGCCCAGGCGGGGTGTTGCAACAACCAGCGGTATAGATCAGCCTGCAGGGTATTGGGTTCAAAGTATAAATAAGCAGCTACGTTCTTTTTCAATATAAGCAATCCCTGGTCGGCATGCAGCCAGGCCAATCGAAAAAACTTCCACAAAAAAGCATCAGCATAGGCAAACAACAAAAAGTAACGAAGGCCCTGCCATAAAAAATTAAATGATTTGTAGTCGGCAACAGCAAAGGGAATCGCTATTAACAAAAAACCGATCTTATGGTTGGTGTGATGGGCGCCAAACGTATTAAAGGTGATAAAATAAACAAAGTACAGGATAATAAACGACCAGCTATAGCCTCGTTTATCGGGATATATTAACGACAAAATGCAGGACGCAAAAAGCGCGGTATCGAACAGACAGGCGATCCAGAAATGGGCGGTTATTATTTCGGGAAGCTGCAAATAATGCATGACCCAGTAGGTAGTATCAACGTACGGGAATTTGATGGCAGGCCGTTGTAACTGGTGTAATAAGGTGTTGGAAAAAAACGACCATACCAGCGAACCCAGCAACAAGGTAAAAACAATCCGGGCTATGCGCTTTCTTAGCCGGGGGGTATAAAAAATAATATTGGTTACGGCTTTTTCCATGTTGCGAACAAATGAACGGAGTCCACTATTAAATTTCGATCGGAATAATGTGTTTTTATTGCCTCAATGCGCAGGGAATGGACGGGCAGGATGGTCACCTGTTGCAGGTACCGCGCATACCAGTCCAAAAAAGCCTGTTGTTGTGGTCCGGTATTGAACAACGATGGTTCCAGGAACCGGATCTGGTCATAATGCTGATGCAGCTTTGATTGTAGAAAGGAGACAGTAGGGTCCTGGTTATTGTTGTCTTTTATTCTTTTATAATAGGCCAGCGGAGTACCCAGGTAAAAACGGGTATCGGTGGTATGGTAGTCATATATATTTAGCGTTATGCTGTCGTTAATGGTTGTTTTTAAAATTTCATACTGTTGTACAGGCTTTTCTTTTTCAGAATACATGCCCCATACAAAAAAAGGCGTCACCTCATCGCCCAATAAATTACCGAACACCGTGAGGGCGGTAAAGGCAGCCATTATGTAGAACAGTTTGGGTTTGTACAACCAAACCTGGTATAAAAAAATACTTTTCACAGTTTGTAGTTCATAGTTCACAGTTTATAGTTAACAGTTCATAGTTCACCGTTCATAGTGAACTATGAACTTAATAACTGAATAACTTATTTCAACTTTGAGACCAGATCAACATATTCCTGCATCGCGTTCTCTTTCGACTTTCCTTTCAAACTTTCCCAGGCATTGTATTTGGCTTTGCCCACAAAATCAAAAGCATTGGCAGGGGGCTCCACATTCACATCGCCCTCGGTGGCTTGTTTGTACAGGGAGTACAATTGCAACAGGATGTCATTCCCCGGTTTTTCGGTTAATGATTTGCTACGGCTAACGGCTTGTTCAAATTGTTCCTGGAGGTTCATGGTATTTTTCTTTTTTAACTGGTGCGAAAATAGGCGATTCCGGCCACTCGTGCCCCGTTAACCATTCGTCCCGTCCTCCGCTAATGCGGGGGCTTTTTTTTACCTGGGCAGGACAGTTCATGAAAGATCAATAATAATATGTAATAAATTTATCGCCAATATATCAACCGATATATGATTTTAATCATTTTTCGTATACAATAAAATACGAACTTTAAACAAATGTATATTTCATGAGAACGGTAGACGATCTTATTGCCAGTAAACCGCGTCCGGAGAATATCATCAAGCCCGATGTATTGGTCATTGACGCCCTGCACCTGCTTGACCAGGTAAATTTGAGTTACCTGATCGTGATGGAAGGGGATGCCTACAAAGGTGTTTTTTCCGAACGTGATTACAGTCGTAATGTAGTTTTAAAAGGCCGCAGCAGCAGGGAGGCCCATGTACAGGAAGTAATGACCGCCGACCTGCCGGCAGTTGGTCCCCAGGATACGGTGGAGCATTGCATGACCCTGATGGCAAGGAGCAAAGCCCGCTACCTGGTAGCGCTCGATAACAACCAGTTTATGGGTATTATTACGATACACGATCTGCTCAGACTGGTGTTGGCCAACAAAGCAGAAGCGTTTGATGATGTATTAGCGCAGAAATTGGTTGATACTGCTGAGGGTAGGGGAAGAATTTATTAGTTTGTGGTTTATAGTTTCTGGTTGCTTCGCCATTCGAAATTTCGAATTTCTGGCAACCTTCCCGAAATAAAAAAGTTGCCGGATTGTGAAGACTTTTCAAAATCCGGCAACTAACTATAAACCGTAAACTATTTTACCAGTTGTCCGTCCGGAACGGATTTACCGGCAATCCTTCTTTTCCAAATAAATTGCCGATGGCGGTATTGGTAAAAGCATATCGTACCGCTACCGGTTCCTTCACTAGTTTATTCGAAACCACCAGTTGGTTATTCTCAATTTTTGCTTCAGCAGCATAAAACTGCTGATCGCTACCAGCCACATATACCTCGGTGATCGTTTTTCCTTTTGCCATTAAACCGGTGGGCGCATTATCAAACGTAATATACACTTTACCCTTCTTTACTTCCATACTTTTATACACCGGGCTTTTATAAACCACACCTTCTTTTTTATACGTATCGTGCAGGGCCCAGTTGGCCAGGCGGGCGCCTACATCACGCTTATTGGTTGGGTGAATGTTATTGGTATCGGCTACCAGGTCGGTAATAACTACCATGCCTGTTTGCGAATGCGCCATGGCCTTCGTTTGCTGTTCGCGTAACAAAGCGCCGATGAGCGGACTACCATATTTATAAGGTGCTATCTGCACATAATAAAAAGGAAATTCTTTATTCCAGGCTTTGCGCCAGCCATCGATCATAGTAGTAAATAATTTACCATATGTGGCAGAAGTTCCTGTATTGCTTTCGCCCTGGTACCAGATAGAGCCGGCAATTCCGTAATTGGTGATGGGCGCAATCATGGCATTATAAGTATAGCCGGGCATAACAGGCCAGCGGGGATTATTTTGTTCTTGTTGTTTCGCGGCGGCGCCTTTTAACTCTGCATTGTTATTCACCAGCTCCTCGGGGGTCCAAACTTCGGCCGGTGTACCACCCCAGCTTGAATTGATCAAACCAATAGGCACACTGAGGTCCTGGTTCAGTTTCTTCCCAAAGAAATACCCTACCGCGCTAAAGAATTTAAGCGTGTTAGAATCGCAGACGGTCCATTTGGCGGCGCAATCGTCCTGCGGGTAAACAGCCGTGGTTTTTGGTATATGAAAAAAACGGATATTCTTATTATAACAGGTAGGTAATTCGGCCGCGATATCGGGCAGTTTGTTGTAATAGTTCCATTCCATATTCGACTGGCCCGAGCAAACCCATACTTCACCGATCAGCACGTTTTCCAGCACAATGGGCGAGGGGGTATTGCTGCCCCAAATGGTTATAGTGTATGGCCCACCGGCAGCAGGTGTTTGAACGGATATTTGCCAATTGGCGTTATGGGTAGCTTTCAAAGAATCGGTCTTGTTATTCCAGGAAGTAGTAATAGCGATCTTTTCACCAGGACCGGCCCAGCCCCATAATTTTACGGTTGATTGTTGCTGCAGCACCATGTTACTGCTGATAACTGCGGGAAGGCGAATAGCGGCATGAGTGGCAATAACAAGCGTACATAAGAAAAGAAGCGATGACCATTTTTTCATATCTGATAGTAATTTAATGTCTAGTAGAAGCATTTCGAGTTTAAAAGGTTGTTTACATAAGATAAAAAAGGGTAGCACGGTTTCGAACCGTACCACCCTGATCTTATTACAGACAATTATAATAGTTACCCAACAATCATTTCAGGTTTCCAATTAAAAACAACGTTCACTTCAATATCGGGATGAATGCTGTACATAACGGGGCAGGTATTGGCCGCCCGTTCCAGAATGGTCTTTTGTTTTTCATCTACCTGCAATGTATCGGGAAAATGAAATGTTAAATTTATACCACCAATACGGCGCGGATCGGCCTTCATGATCTTTTCTACCTCTATTTTTATGCCTTTGATATCAACATTCATATCGCGCGCTTTAATGCCCATGATCGTTAGCATGCAGGTCCCAAGGGCTGTTGCCACCATATCAGTAGGCGAAAAACGTTCAGCCAGGCCCTGGTTATCGAGCGGCGCATCGGTTTCAATAACGGATCCGGATTTTAAATGTGTACAAACCGTTCTTAGATTTCCTTCGTAAACTACTGTTGAGGTCATTATGTATATTTTTACCTTAAATTTACGTTTAATAATCAAATCATAGCCAGTGAAGAAAATTGTTTTGTTCCTTTTGGCTGGTACACTTGCATCCACTTTATGGGCGCAGGACAATCCAACTCCCAAATCGCCAACAGCAAAAAAAGACAGACAGATCGCTAAAAAAGAAAGGATCAATAGCCTGCTGAAGCAGGAGGAAGAAGGGGAAATTATTTTTAGCAAGCAAAGCACTTTCGGAATAAAATTAAATACCGACGGCTATGGGCTTTCCTATGAAATAGGGCGGTTTAAAAGCGCCCGGGTGGCCAACATTTTTCAGCTGGAGATAAATGAAAAAAAGCATAAAAAAGAAAAGCGCACATCCCTGCTGAACGGCTTTAATTTCAACAGCGTCATTTTCGGCAAACTCAATAATTTTTACCAGGTAAAACTCAGTGCCGGCCAGCAACGCATTATTGGCGGTAAAGGCAATAAGAACGGGGTAGCGGTGATGGCCGTGTACACCGGCGGGGTAAGCATTGGCTTACAAAAACCCTATTTTGTTGATGTCATCGACAATGCCCAGCAACGGTATCGCAAAACCTATCCCGAAATTACGGACAGCAGTTTCACAGAACAGGGTGGTTCGGGTTTTACCGTAGGATGGAATAAGGTGCAGCCTAAATATGGCCTGCATGCCAAAGGCGCCCTTCGTTTTGACTATGGCCGGTTCAATGAAACCGTATCTGCCATTGAGGTAGGACTGAATGCAGAATATTATGTTCAGAAAATAGCCCAGATGGCCTATAACCCCGAAAAGAACTTTTTCTTCAACGCGTATATATCACTCTTGCTGGGACGACGAAAATCGTAGAAAAAGGCAACGAGGCATCAAGATATTAAAGGTGGGTCTCTCTTAAAAGAGCGGCTCACCTTCTTTGTTACTGGTTGCCAGTTCCCGGGCCAGTTTTCCTGTAACCTGAACATGATCCCTGTAACCGGGTTTCTGCTTGATTTATACACTGTTACGGGATAACTAAAAACCAACCATTAACCCATTTTATGTTATTTTTGTAGGCGTTTAAGACACGCTTTTCCAATAGCTTGTTATATATCAATTTGTTATAATTAGCGTCAGCAACCTTTTGGATTTTGGGATGTTATATTACCTGGTTAAGGAACACCCCAAAGGTTTAATCAGAATATTAAAGAAATATGCAGGAATTACCCGTTATCAGTAGTGTAAACGAATCAACTTCTGTTGTAAAAAAGCCCAACTGGCTGCGCGTAAAGTTACCCACCGGCGAAAATTACCGGCATGTACGCGACCTGGTTGATACCCATAAATTACACACCATTTGTGAAAGCGGCAATTGCCCGAATATGGGCGAATGCTGGGGCGAAGGAACCGCTACCTTTATGATCCTCGGCAATGTGTGTACCCGCAGTTGCGGTTTTTGTGCAGTGGCCACCGGCCGGCCCGAAGCGGTTGACTGGGACGAACCACAACGTGTGGCAGAAGCCATTCACCTGATGAAAGTAAAGCACGCCGTATTGACTTCTGTTGACCGCGACGAACTGAAAGACGGCGGCAGCATCATCTGGCACAATACCATAAAAGCCGTAAAAGCATTAAATCCCGATACTACACTCGAAACCCTGATACCTGATTTCAAGGGTAAGGCCGAAGATGTACAACGCATTATTGAAGCCGCCCCAGAAGTAGTATCCCATAATATTGAAACGGTTGAACGCCTCACCCGGCAGGTTCGTATTCAGGCCAAATACCGCCGCAGCATGGAAGTGCTGAAGATATTGAAACAGGGCGGCATGCGCACCAAAAGCGGTATCATGCTTGGGTTGGGAGAAAGCAGGGAAGAAGTGTTACAAACCATACAGGACCTGGCCAACAGCGGCGTAGATGTTATTACCATAGGCCAGTATCTACAACCCACCCGCAAGCATTTACCCGTGATCCGGTTTGTACATCCCGATGAATTTGCCGAATACCGCGAAGCCGGTTACAACATGGGGTTGGACTATGTAGAAAGCGGACCGTTGGTGCGTTCTTCTTACCATAGCGAACGCCACGTAATACCAGGTTACGGGAAAGAACAATGGTTGAAGCAGAAAGAAATGTTGATCCAATAATGAATATTGATACGCGGAACAGACCTGTCAGATACGCATCGGCCATATAAGTTGGCAAAGTTATAAAGCGTATCTGACAGGTCTTTGCTTAACTTCAACATTGGAAATTGAAAATTCGATATTCAATATTATTAACGGTGCTTTGGCTATTACCTACGCTGGGTTTTAGCCAACTCAAATGGATAAAAGCGAACAACGAGTTCGACAGCCTGCCCGCTTCCATCCGTGTTTTTAAAACTTCCGATTCATTAAACGGCCGTCCATTCAAAGCCTGGTGCGCAGAAGTGCGGTTGAAAAACAGGCGACTCGACTTTACTACCCAAACGGGAGCGGGGAATAGTTATACTCCTTCGGAGTTTTATAACCAGGAGGGAAAACCGTATATCGTAGTAAATGGCGGGTATTTTTCTTTTCAAACCCAGCAAAACCTGAATGTGATTATACGCAACGGTAAAATGGTAGCGTATAATATTCCCGCCCTGAAAAGCCTGTTCAGCGATTCTTTCTATTATGCCACTCGCAGTGCTTTTGGTATTACCCAAAAACGAATGGCCGATGTAGCCTGGGTGTTCACCGATACGGCCAAACGATGGCCTTATGCTTTTCAAACCCATCCCATCATTGCCAAAGGCAGCAATCCCGATCCTTCATTTACCGACCTGCACACCATTGAACAATGGAACTGGTGGAAGATGTATACCGCCATTGGCGGGGGTCCCGTGCTGGTGCAGGAAGGCGCTGTTTTTATTACCAATAAAGAAGAACAGTTATACGCTTTTGAAAAAGACGACCGGCATCCCCGCACAGCGATCGGGTACACCCGCAATCACCGGTTGGTTATACTGGTTATACAAGGCCGTTCGCCTGGTATTGCCGAAGGCGCCACGCTTGAGGAAGTGGCCCGCATACTGGTTGACCTGGGGTGCGTTGAGGCAATGAACCTCGATGGCGGCGGTAGCAGTTGTATGCTGATCAATGGAAAAGAAACGATTCAACCGGCAGACGCGGGAACACAAAGACCGGTGGCGAGTGTGTTTATTGTGAAGCAGAAGGAAGCTAAGAAGAAGAGGAAATGAGGAATGAAAATCAGAGAATGAGGAAGTGAATGCAGAGGTAAGAAGTAGGAAGTACGAAAAAACAGAAATACGAAGATTTGATATAAGAAAAGGACCAAAGTCGATATTATCAACTTTGGTCCTTTTGTATTTCTGTATTCAATATCACATTATCGAATTATCACATTATTCTTAAACGACTTTATCCGTTTTCGCTTCCCAAACCAGCGCGCTGGCGCCGAGAATCGCGGCATCTGCTTCGCGCAATTCAGAGAACAACAGTTTCACTTTGTTCTGGAAGATCGGGAGCAGGTTCTTTTCCATATGCTCGCGGGTGGGGGTCAGGATCAAATCGCCGGCCTTGGTCATACCGCCGAATAAAATGATGGCTTCCGGCGAAGAGAACATTACAAAATTGGCCAGTGCCAGTCCTAATACCTCGCCGGTATACTGATACACTTCCTTGGCGATCTCATCGCCCTGCATGGCGCATTCGTATACGATGCGGGAGTCAATTTCCTCGGTGGGATAATTGCGCAGCAGGCTACCGTGTTGCGGGTCCCGCTCCAGGAATTCGAGGGCGGTGCGGGTAACACCGGTGGCCGAAGCATAGGATTCCAGGGAACCACGCAAACCGGTTCCCTTATGTAAACGGCCGCCGGGAATAATGGTCGTATGACCCAGTTCGCCGGCAAAACCATCATGCCCGTACACCAGTTGCCCGTTTGCCACAATACCGCTGCCTACACCGGTCCCCAGGGTGATCACAATAAAATCGCGAAGGCCCCGGGCCACGCCATACATCATTTCGCCCACGGCCGCTGCATTGGCATCGTTGGTGAGCGAGCAGGGAACGCCGAATTTATCGTTCATTAGCTGCTGCAATGGAATGAGCCCTTTCCATGGTAAATTAGGAGCATATTCAATAGTGCCTTTGTAATAGTTTCCATTAGGAGCGCCGATACCAATGCCGCGGATGGCACCGATGCCGCCAATTTGATCGATCGCCGGAGCCAGGGCGCCGGCCAGTTCATCAATATAATCCGCCACCGCTTTATGTTTGCGGGTAGAAATGGCCCCCCGGTACGAAATATCTCCCCGGTGATCTACAATTCCAAAAACCGTGTTCGTGCCGCCGATATCAATTCCGATGGCATACTCTTGTTGTCTCATTGCTATGATTCAGTTTCTTTAGTTTCAGTCATAAACAGTCCGCCGAGGCGGGCCATTTTTTGCGGCGTGAAGATACCACCTATTTGCTTATTAATGACCTCCGCCGCTCTCTAGTTTATCATAATCAATGCCTTGTCTTTTTAATATGATCTTGGCGCGGATGGCATAGAAGGCCAGGTAGGCAAAACAAAATACGCCCACAATGAAAGAAGCCTGAATACCGATCACGTTGTCGCCGGCCAGCCAGCCCTGTAACAAACTGATGAATGCTCCACCCATGATCATCATAACCAGGAAAGTAGCTCCCTGATTGGTGTGCCGTCCCAAACCTGCAATAGCCAGCGTAAAAATGCAGGGCCACAGGGTAGAACAGAACAGCCCTACGCTCGTAAAGGCATATACGCTTACCATGCCATCTGCCAGCATACCGATAATAAGACTGAGCATACCGCAAATAGAGAAGATCAGCAACTGACGGGCCGGGTTACCGCGGCTCAACAGGTCGCCAATGATCAGGGCTATGATAACGAACCCATATACATAAAAAGGCGTGATATCGTGATTGGCAATAATGTTAATAAGCAGAAAAACACCAAAAGCCAGATATGGCATAATAAAGCGCAAAACTGATTTAACGCCGGCACTGAGATTGAATGCCCCGATAGAAGCGGTCCAGCGGCCCATCATTAAACTGGCCCAGTACAACGACACAAAAGGCGCAATTCCTTCGGTAGGAAAAGGTTTTCCATCTTCCCCTTTCAGGTGCTCCGTCATAAACTGGGGCAGGTTACTGGCTGTAGCCACTTCAACCCCTACATATATAAAAATGCCGATCATCCCCAGCCAAAGCTGGGAGTAATTCAGCGCTCCTTTTTTTGCTCCAGGCGCCATAGGCGCAATATCTGTTGGACTGGCCACTTTGCTGGTTTCATCGACATGGTCAATTCTATTGGGAATGGGAGAAAACTTAAATATGACAGCCACCAGTAAAAAAGCGGCGCCTAAGATCAGGTAAGGTGTTTTTACCGCACCGATATCAGCCACTTTAGCCACATTACCGGTAACAGAACCAAAAATGGCCAGACTTACAATTACAGGTCCCAGGGTAGTACCGAAGTTATTGATACCGCCTGCCATGCTTAAACGCTGAGCCCCTGTTTTGGGATCGCCCATTACGATCGCCAGCGGGTTGGCTGCCGTTTGCTGCAGCGAAAACCCAAGCCCCACAACGAATAAACCGGTGATCATGATCCCAAACGACTCAGATTCAGCAGCGGGGTAAAACAACAGGGTTCCCAGGGCAGAAATAACCAAACCCAGGGCAATACCGTTCTTATAACCCAACTTATTTAAAATATCGCCACCGGTGGCCTTACTAATCAGGAAATAAATTAAAGAACCAACCGTATAGGCTACATAGAATGCAAATGAGATCATCTGTCCCTGCCAGGCCTCCAGATGTAATTTCTCCCGAAAAACCGGGATCAGGATATCGTTACTGGCGGCAACAAATCCCCAGAAAAAGAAAACCGAGATTAACACTGAAAATTGTGACCATTTAGTTTGTTGGCTCATTGAATGGGGTGGTTTTAGTCAAAAGATTTTTAAAAGTAATAAGATTTTCGCCACAGATAGCAAAGGCGCCCACAGATACCTACAGATACTTTTTTTTATTACGTTTGGCAAATTACCTCTTTAGCAACATGCGGGCATAAAATTTTTAATGGCCGGAACCAGTGCTACGCGCTTATTCGTGTCATACGCAGCCCCTTTTGTAATCATTTTTTTTACAACTGCATCATAAAATCAAAATCTGTCCTATATTGAACACACATTTCCTCTTTATTATTATAACCTGAAGATCAAGAATGGAGATTTTACATGTCAGCGCGGAATGTTACCCTGTAGCTAAGGCAGGTGGGTTGGGAGATGTAGTAGGGGCCTTACCGAAGTATATGAATGCACTGGGCCATACGGCCCGGGTGGTTATGCCTATGTACCGCACCAAATTTTTATACGCCAATGAGTGGGACGTGGTGCATAAAGGATACACCAACATGGGCAACTGGTGGTTTGAGTTTACTGTGATCAAGGAAAAGACCGATAAACTGGGTTTTGAATTGTACCTGGTTGATGTGAACGGTTTACTCGATCGCGAAAAAGTGTACGGCTACAACGACGACAACGAACGTTTTACCGCTTTTCAGATCAGTGTGTGCGACTGGCTGAATTCATGGAGCAAGCTTCCGGATATCATTCATGTGCACGATCATCATACCGGGCTGATACCATTTATGGTAAAGCATTGCCAGAAATACAGGAAGCTGGCGCAAACAAAAACAGTACTTACCATTCACAATGCACAATACCAGGGCTACATGGCGTGGAGCCGCAGCATACTTATTCCGCAATGGGATATGTGGAAATGGGGCATGCTCGACTGGAACAATGCCATCAACCCGCTGGCCAGCGCCGTAAAATGCGCCGATAAAGTGACTACCGTTAGCCCCAGTTACCTGCAGGAGCTGAAATACATGAGCAATGGCCTGGAAGCCCTGTTCGAGTATGAAAAAGGAAAATGCGTGGGTATCCTGAATGGCATCGACGACAAGGTATGGGACCCGCAGAACGATACCTATTTACAGCACCATTTTTCTGTAGACGATCTGGAAGCCGGAAAAGCAAAAAATAAAATGCTGCTGTGCGACCAGTTCAATCTCGATTTCGACAAACCCCTTATCGGTTTTATCGGTCGTTTGGTAGGTGAAAAAGGGGCCGATCTGTTACCCCAGTCTATCAGCGATTCGTTTTACTTTCTGGGCAGAAGAATGAATTTCCTCGTATTGGGTAGTGGCTTCCCCGAAGTAGAAGCCGGTTTATCAGCACTAAAACCATTATCGCAATTCGATTATAACATATTTATCGGTTACAACGAAGGGTTAAGCCACATGATGTACGCCGGGCTCGATTTTTTGTTAATGCCTTCGCGTGTAGAACCCTGTGGCCTGAACCAGATGTATTCGATGCGGTACGGGACCGTACCTATGGTACGCCGCACCGGCGGTTTAAAAGATACTGTTATTGATTATGGCGATGTAAACGGCTATGGCATTTGTTATAACCAGGCCAGTGTAGCTGATATTACCCATGCCGTATGGCGGGCCACCCAAACATACCACAACAAAGAAAAATTGCATACCATTCGGAAGCGTATGATGAACCTTGATTTTAGTTGGGAGAGTAGTGTAAAACAGTATATCGAAGTATACGAAGGATTATTATAATTATTATATAACTTTAGAAAGGAAGCAAGAAACTCCAGACAATCGGACTATAAAAATTTACCAATGAGCAAACAAGTGATTGCTGTCATCCTGGGTGGAGGAGCCGGTACACGACTTTATCCCCTGACCGCCAGCCGTTCGAAACCCGCAGTACCTATTGCCGGAAAATATCGTTTAGTAGACATTCCCATTTCAAACTGTATCAACTCCGGTATTAACCGAATGTTCGTGTTAACGCAGTTCAATTCGGCTTCGTTGAACAAGCACATCAAAAACACGTATCATTTCAGCATTTTCAGCAGTGCGTTTGTTGACATCCTGGCGGCAGAGCAAACCCCCGATAATCCATCGTGGTACCAGGGAACAGCCGATGCCGTGCGCAAATCGTTACGACACCTGAGCCAGCACGATTTTGAATACGTGCTCATTCTTTCAGGCGATCAGTTGTACCAGATGGATTTCCAGGAAATGATCAGAAGACACCACGAAAGCGGAGCTGCCATTTCTGTAGCCACCATTCCGGTGGATGCCAAGGAAGCATCTGACTTTGGTATTCTGAAAGCCGATGCCGACGGCCACATTACTTCGTTTATTGAAAAACCCAAGCAGGAACTGTTGCCCGACTGGAAAAGTGAAACCAGTCCTGAAATGCAAAAGAAGGGCAGGGTATACCTGGCTTCCATGGGTATTTATATCTTCAATCGCAAGATCATCTTCGACCAGTTAACCGAAGAACATAAAAGCGCCACCGATTTTGGTAAGGAAATTCTGCCAAAATCGATCGGTGTGCACAAGATCATGAGCTATGAGTACGATGGGTACTGGACCGACATCGGAAATATATACTCATTTTTTGAAGCCAACCTGGCGCTTACATCAGATATTCCACCTTTCAATTTATTCGACAACAGCAACGCTGTATACACCCGCGCCCGCATGTTGCCGCCTGCAAAGATCAGTGGCACCACGCTCGAAAAGACCATCATTGCCGAAGGCAGCATCATCAATGCCAGCCGCATCGAGAACAGTGTGATCGGCATTCGAAGCCGCATTGGGCATGGAACAACGGTTGTGAGCAGCTATATCATGGGTTCCGATTATTTTGAAACCATTGAAGAAATGCAGCACTCCGTTGAAAGAGGCTTGCCAAAACTGGGAATAGGCGAGCGCTGCTACATTCGCAATGCCATTGTAGACAAGAACTGCCGCATCGGAAACGATGTACGTATCAACGGCAGCAATCACCTGGAGAATACCGATCATTCGCTGTACACCATTAAAGACGGTATTGTCGTTGTGAAAAAAGGTTCTATTTTACCTGATGGATTTGTGATATAATTTAGGTGGGTCCCCTTCCCAAAGGGGGCTCACCTTTTTTGATATAGATGAATGAATTCAAGGTGAGCCGCTCTCTAAGAGCGACCCACCTAAATAAACAAAGCCCGGCCACACAACAGGCCGGGCTTTTTACTGATAGCTGTATATTCCTCTCATGTGCCTTATTCGCTACGTAAACTTTTTACCGGGTTCATTAACGCCGATTTGATCGATTGATAACTTACGGTGAGCAGGGTTACCAACAATGCACTGATACCAGCCACTGCAAAGATCCACCACGAAATTTCGGCCCGGTATTGATAATTCTGCAACCAGTTGTGCATAAAATAATAAGCAACAGGTATTGAAATAAATAAAGCGATAGTAACCAGTACCACAAATTCCTTCGATAACAACCGCCACAAATTAAACACAGAAGCGCCCAGCACTTTGCGAACACCAATTTCTTTGGTGCGTTGTTCTGTTACAAAAGAAGCCAGTCCGAATAAGCCCAGGCACGAAATGAAGATGGCCAGAATCGCAAAGAACGTAGCAAGATTCCCAATGCGCATTTCATTCGAAAATTTTTTAGCATACTCCTCATCTACAAATTTGAATTCAAACGGATTTCCGGCATTATACCTTTTAAAGACCGGTTCCATTTTCGCCAATGCCGTATGGATGGGTGTATTGGGTTTTATCCGGATGGTAATAACACCCAGGTAATCATCCAGGAAAAAAAACGCAGGCGGCACAGGTTCATAAGGCGACTGGGTAACCATATCCTGTACCACACCGGCTACTCTGTAATCTTTACCGTTATATTTGATGATCTCGCCTACCACATTCTTGAGACCGGTAATTTTAGCCCCGGTTTCATTTAGTAAAACCGATGCGGAATCTGCTTTGTTATTGTTCAAAAAATCACGCCCTTCTTTTATCCGCCAGCCGATGGTTTTACCAAAATCGGGTGACACGCCAATGCGTCTGAAAAAAATGACCTGGCCCGGGTCTTTACCCCGCCAGTCTAAGCTATTATTATTGGGAAAGTAAGTGGCAGAATGACTCGACTGGGCCATATGCTCAACAACACCTGTTAACATCAGGTCATTATTAATAGCATCGTAATGTTCCCGTAATTGAGGCGTATTCATGTTAACAGCGATCAGTCCATCCCGGTTGTACCCTACAGGCCTGTCTTTGGCATGTTCTATCTGGCGAAAAACAATGATAGTGCCTATGATCAATGTTACCGAAACCGAAAATTGCACCACCACCAGCACTTTACGCGGCAAGGATGCAAACCGCCCCGCCTGAATAACCCCTTTCAATACTTTTATAGGTTTGAAACCAGATAAATAAAAGGCAGGATAACTGCCCGCAATCAATCCTGTAAATAAAGTGAACCCTATTACCAGCATCCAGAACACCCCATTATTCCACATGGTGTGAATTTGTTTATCTGCCAGGCCATTGAAGAATGGAAGGGATAATTGAACCAACAACATGGCCAGCAATAAAGCGAGGAATGAAACCACCAGGGATTCGCTCAGGAATTGCCCAATCAGTTGTCCGCGTAAGGAACCTATTGTTTTCCGAATACCTACTTCCCGGGCACGCGTAGAACTTCTGGCCGTGGAAAGGTTCATAAAATTGATACAGGCAAGCAGCAGCACAAACACACCGATGATACCAAACAACCAGACAAACTCTATAGGGCCGCCAACGGCTTTTGCATTTGTAAATTCGGTGAACAGGTGCAATTTGTCAACCGGATGCAGCATGATCTCCTCTTTATATGCTTTTATAAACGGTGTTGGTACCTGTTTGATCTTTGCAGTTGTTTTTTCAAAATCAGCCTGGTCATTCAATTGAACAAACAACTGACCGCAGTGGTTATCCCAGGATTTTTGCCTGTTCAACCCATTTTCGGGATGTTCCCAGGGCAGGAATAATTGAACATTATAAAAAGACGTGTTATGAGGCAGGTCTTCATACACACCGGCTACTTTCAAATCGAATTTATTATCTACCCGGATCACTTTATTCAGTGGGTCCGCTTCAGCAAAAATGGCTTTGGCCAGCGACTGTGAAAGCAATACGGAAGAAGGATCGTTCAGGGCATTGTGACTACCACGCAACATGGTCAACGTAAACATTTGGATAAAACCGGGCTGCACCCACATTCCTTTCCGGGCAATTCTTTTGTCGCCTGCCGTTAATAAATACTCTCCGCCGTACGAGGTAAGCGATACATGCTTGAAATCCTTTGCATATTTTGTTCGTAAAGCATCGCCCAGTGGCATGGCCACTGTTTTTCCTGTATAGGTTTCTCCATCATTGGTTTGATTAGCCATTACCTGCGCCAACCGCTTATGATTGCGGAAATAGCTGTCAAAGGAAATTTCATCCCAGATCCATAAACCAACCAGTAAGGCAACAGCCATACCGGTTGCCAACCCAATAATATTGATAGTCGAATGCAATTTGTTTTTGATCAGGTTGCGCCAGGCAATTTTGAAATAGTTTGTAAACATGACATACGTTTTACATCATACAAAATTATTCACTTTTTAACGCTCCGACCGGGTTGGCCAATGCCGTTTTGATCGATTGTACACTGATCGTAAGGATCGTTAATACCAACACGGCTGCTGCCGCCAACACAAACAAACCAGCACTTATAGATATACGAAACGCAAAGTTGAGCAGCCATTGGTTCAACACCCACCAGGCCACTGGGAAAGCGATCAGAATGGCCAGTAGCACCAGCTTCAAAAAATCCTTTGATAACAACAACACGATATGCTGAACAGAGGCGCCAACTACTTTGCGAATGCCAATTTCTTTTTGTCGTTTCCTGGCAGTAAAAGTGACCAGTCCAAACAAACCCAAACAGGAAATAATGATTGCCAGTGAAGCAAAATAACCGGACAGCACCGCTACTCTTTGTTCCGCCGCGTATAATTTCTGGTAATCTTCATCCAGGAAATTATATTCCAGGGCAAGTCCCAGGTTAAATTTGGCATAGAGCTCCTTCAACCGGGTTATGGTTGATCTTTCGGCACCGGCTTTTATTTTTACGATCACGTTTTCATTCTCATCGGAATACCTCATAAAGAAAGGACCTACATTTTTATATAAGGATTCGAAGTGAAAGTTTGTAACCACACCAACAATCTGCTTTTTGCGCCCCCACATGGTGACGGTTTTTCCAACCGGGTTTACAAGGCCCATAGCGGCAATGGCTGCCTGGTTAAATATAACGCTGTTACTATCTGAGCCAAATTGCCGGGAGAAGGCACGGCCTTCCGCCATTTGTAATCCCAGTGTTTCAAACAGATCATAATTCACATCTACACCATCAAATTCAATCTGTTTCTGTTTTCCTTCCCAATTTATACCGCCACCGCCACTGTGATTACCGGTAAAATCGCCATTCATGGCAGAAGCATTTACAACACCAGGTATTTTTTTTACTTCTGCGAGAAAAGGACCCAGACCGTTGCGCAGCTTACCCTCATTGGCAAAACGAATGATATTGTCTTTATTATAACCCAGGTTTTTGGTTTGTATCAGTTTCATTTGTTTGTGTACCACCAATACCGAAATAATGAACAGGGCAGATAACGCAAATTGAAAAACCACCAACCCTTTTCTTGCCCACAGTTCACCGGCTGAGGTTTTCAACTGCCCTTTTAATATGGTAACCGGTTTAAAACCGGAGAGATAAAAAGCGGGATAACTACCTGCAATAATTCCGGTGAATAGGGTAATACCTATCGTAGCCAGTATGAGTTGTGGGTTGAATGAAAGATGAAGTTGCTTACCCGTAAGGGCATTGAACGAAGGCAGCAACATAGAGAGCATTATGATGGCAATGAACAGCGAAAAAATGCTTAGCAGAACAGATTCGCCCAGGTATTGAAAAATCAATGACCGGCGACTGGCGCCGCTAACTTTTTTTATACCCACTTCTTTATATCGCGCTGTAGCCCTGGCGGTGGACAGGTTCATAAAATTGATACAGGCGATCAATACTATAAAAATAGCGATGATCGAAAACAGCCTTACATATTCTATTCGTCCACCAGCAATAACGCCGTTCTCATAATGATTATACAGGTGCTTGCTGGAATAGCGTTGCAGGAAAATGTCGCCTTCCCATTTCAATCCTTCCGCACCATGCGCCTGTTTGTATTTCAGTTTGCTGTAACCTTTGATCTTCCTGTTAAGATCTTCTACATTGGTGCCCTGCTTCACAATTACATAAGTATGCGGATTATTGCTATACCATTTATCCAGACCATTATCATCTTTAAAAGTGTCGTAATAATGCTCAAAACTAAATATGCAGTCAAATTGCGTGGAGGCATTGGAGGGCGGTGCTTCAAAAACACCAGTAACTATATACGCGCCGGTCAGTTTATCGCCCTGGTCCCAGGTTAGTGTTTTTCCAACAACATTTTCGGTTGTATTAAATAATTTCAGCGCGAGTTTATCCGACAGTAAAACCCCGAATTTTTCACTAAGTACTTTGTTTTTATCACCATGTAGCAGGTGGTAGGAGAAGACATTAAAATAATCCTTTCCGGCAAATTGAGCGCTTGCTTTCACGTATTTATTCCCGGCAGTAACAATGCCTTTGTTCTCGCCATAATCATCCATTACAACGACCGGTACGGCATATTCCACTCCGGGAATTTCATTAGCCATGGACTGCGCCAGTAAACAGGGTGTGGTTTCATGCGTATCAACCGTACCATCGCCGTTAGGCGACGTTTTGATCACCTGGTACAGCTGGCTGTCCTTTTCATGAAATGTGTCAATAATCAATTCATCCTGTACCCACAGGTAAATGAGTAAGGCACAGGCCAAACCAGTGCTTAGGCCCAGCAGATTCAAAATGGTGACCTGACGATGTTTTAACAGGTTACGCCAGGCAAACTTTATGTAGCTTTTGAACATGTTATATGTTTTAAGATTCCAGGTCCTGCGCGAAATGCGACTGTCAATGCCCCGTATTACTCTACTATACACCGTTTACCGGTTCCTTAATTGATGCGCCAACGAAGTGCCGGAAACTATAACCGTTATAATCAATAATCTATAATTACCCGGGTTCTTTAAACTGTCCGGTTTTGATACGGTCGGTGTACGGAAAGGAATGCAGCTTTTCCGTATCTTTCCATAGCTAATTTACCCTCAAAGCGATTGCATATGGAACCATCCCCAATAGTATTGGATACTGAAAAAGCCATTCAGTCAAAGCCCCATTTCAATTTCTGGCAAATATGGAATATGTGTTTCGGCTTCTTTGGAATACAGTTTGGCTGGTCGTTACAGATGAACAATATGAGCGCCATTTACGAATACCTCGGCGCAACGCCTGAACAAATTCCCGGACTGTGGCTGGCGGCTCCCATGACCGGATTGCTTGTACAACCCATTATCGGCTATCTCAGCGACCGCACCTGGCACCCCACGTGGGGCCGGCGGAGACCTTATTTTTTGATCGGCGCTATACTCAGTTCTATTGCCTTGTTCATCATGCCCAATGCATCGGCTATCTGGATGGCAGCGGGTACGTTGTGGATCCTGGACTCGTGCATCAATGTTAGTATGGAACCCTTTCGCGCATTTGTAGCCGATAACCTGAACGAACGGCAACGGCCTTTTGGCTATGCCATGCAAAGCATGTTTATTGGCGCCGCCGCTTTTATTGCCGGCTTTTTACCCGGCTTGCTGGTAAACTGGTTTGGCGTCTCACGCGAAACAACAGGTGGCGGCATTCCGCAAAACATCATGTGGTCGTTTTACATTGGTGGTATTATGTTTTTGGGCGCGGTGTTATACACGGTGTTCCGCAGTAAAGAATATCCGCCAACCGATGCCAACTGGCGACAACAATTAGATGCGCAACATGGGAGCGGTATTAGTGGAGCCATTAAAGAAATCACTAATTCGGTGGTTACCATGCCCACGCAAATGAAAAAGCTGGCGCTGGTACAGTTCCTTACCTGGCCAGGTTTGTTCCTCATGTGGTTTTATTATACAACCGGCGTAGCGCGGGATATTTTTAAAGGCGATCCCGTTACCTCCAACGAAACATATACCCGTGGCATTGAATATGCCAATGCTACCTCATCCATTTTAAACCTGGTTACTTTTTTGTTTGCCCTCACGCTGTCGTTCTGGGTAGCCAAGCTGGGCAAGAAAATGACCCATACTTTTTGTCTGCTCATTGGCGGTATTGGCTTATTTACGGTGAAATATATCAGTGAACCCTATATGTTATATGTATCTATGAGCATGGTGGGCATTGCCTGGGCATCTATATTGTCAATGCCGTATTCCATGCTGGCCGGCCATTTGCCCGCCAACAAGATTGGCATCTATATGGGTATATTTAATTTCTTTATTGTGCTTCCGGAAATTATCGCATCGATCTTCTTTGGAAAAATAATGGAAAACTTTCTGCATAATGACCGTTTACTCGCCGTACAAATAGGAGGGACGCTTTTGATTATAGCAGGTATTGTATGCGCGTTAATTATAAAAGAAAAAAAATATGAGGACTTGCTGTAAGAATTTCATTTTGGGTTGTGTATTTCCCTTATCGTTTTTATTTGTTGCAGCACAGAATAAACCGCAGATTTACCCGACCGATAAACCGACGGTATATCCCACTCATTGGTGGACGGGCATGAAGAATACCAGGATCCAACTGCTGTTGCATGGCAAGGATATCCGTGATGAGGTAATCCGCATGAACCCTTACGCAGGAGTAAACCTAATCAGAACCGATACGGTAAAAAATCCGAATTACCTGTTGCTTACATTGGAGATCGGTAAACTGGCGAAGCCCGGCCCCATTACATTCAAACGGATCATATATAATGGTTATGCCACTACATCCCAGCGTTTTTTTGAATTTGAATTAAAACCACGCAGCACGCAGAATGGTAAAACCCGCATCAAAGGCGTCACCGCAGCTGACCTTATTTACCTCATTATGCCCGACCGCTTCAGCAATGGCGATGCGAGCAATGACCGTATAACCGGACTAAAAGACCAGAGCCTCGACCGGTCGGATTATTTCAAACGCCATGGCGGTGATTTTAAAGGCATACAAAACCATCTTGATTACCTGCAACAATTGGGCGTAACAGCGCTTTGGCTGAACCCGGTCCTCCTCAACGATATGCCCGAACGCACCGAACACGGCTATGCGTTTACCGATCATTATACCATTGACCCACGGCTTGGTGGCGCCAGTGCTTATCACACATTAATTGACAGTCTGCACAAGCGCGGTATGAAGATCATCCAAGACGCGGTATACAACCATGTAGGTATTGAACATTTTTTATTCAGGGATCTGCCGGATAGTTCATGGTTTCACTGGTGGCCTGTATATACGAACACTACGTACAAAGACCAGGTGCTGATGGACCCGTATGCTTCGGCCATTGATAAAAAAAGAATGAGTGACGGTTGGTTTGTGCCTTCCATGCCCGACATTAACCAGGGCAATCCGTATTTTGCCAACTTCCTCATACAACATGCCATCTGGTGTACGGAAGAATTTGGGCTCGATGGCTGGCGCATAGACACCTATGCCTATAATGACCTGGAATTTATGAACCGCTGCAACAAGGCGTTGCTGGACGAATACCCGCAATTACATTTGTTTGGTGAAACCTGGGTACATGGTATACCCAACCAGAGTTTCTTTGCCCGCAATAAATACAACATACCTTACAAAAGCAATCTACCTGGTGTAACCGATTTTCAATTGAATTTATATGGAATAGTACCGGCATTAACGCAAGCCTTTGGCTGGACGGAAGGGGCGAACCGGTTGTATTTAACAACCACCAATGATTTTGTATATGGCGATCCCACGAAGAATGTGATCTTTTTAGATAACCACGATATGAGCCGTTTCTTCAGTATAGTGGGGGAGGACATTGCCAAGTTAAAAATGGGCATGGCCTGGTTGCTAACCTTCCGCGGCATACCGCAACTGTATTATGGAACAGAAATAATGATGAAGAACTTTGCCGATCCGGATGGAAAGGTGCGCCTGGATTTTCCCGGCGGCTGGTCCGGCGATGGCGCCAACAAGTTTGAACCCGGCGGGCGAACACCAGCCGAGAACGATGTATACAACTACGTAAGAACGCTGGCCAGTTACCGCAAAACAGCCCCAGCGCTCACCAGCGGCAAACTAATGCAGTATGTACCCGAAGACGGCGTGTATGTATATTTCCGGTACAATGCCCAACAAACGGTCCTGTGTGTCATGAACCCTACAGATAATGAAAAAGAAATTGATATGACCCGGTTTGCAGAAAGGACAAAAAACTTCACCAAAGCCAGGAATGTAATAGATGGCTCGCAGCTGGATATCACCAGCAAGATAAAAGTAGCGGGGAAGACGGTGTTGGTGGGGGAGTTGCGATAGTCACGCAAACGAACAATCGTTGTATCGAAACCGTACATTTCCGCTTTTCATAAATTTGCAACAACCTGATTAGCAGCCACGTCAAAAGATGGCATTTTCTTAGGAACTTTATGAAAACCCGTTATCGGAATGATCCCTGCATTTATGTTCAGCAATTATATTAAAACTGCCTGGCGAAGTCTTCTGCACAACAAAGCATATAGTGTATTAAATATTCTTGGCCTGGCAACAGGGATGGCTGTTGCTTTGTTGATCGGCCTTTGGGTATATGACCAGTCTTCTTACGATCGGTTTCTTCCCGGCTATCAGCAGGCCTACCAGGTAAGATTTAACTATCACAATAAGGGAGAGATCAGTACACAAAGCGAAGTATGCCTGCCACTGGCAAATGCGCTGAAAAACGACATTCCGGAAATTGCGGGAGCGGCGCCGGCTTTTGGTCCCGTAGCGAATACCCTGGGGCTGGGCGATAAAAAATTGCGTCTCTCTGGAATGATAAGTGGCGACGACTTTCTGAAAATATTTCAATTCCCTGTGCTGAAAGGCAATGCAGCTACAGCATTGAAAGACCCTTATTCCATCGTGCTCACCCAATCTACGGCAAAAGCCTTATTTGGCGATGCAGATCCCATCAACAAACCTATTCGCATCGATAACTTTGAAGACCGGATAGTAACAGCTGTAATAAAAGACCTTCCCCGCAATTCCAGTTTCCAGTTCGATTATATTACAGCATTCAGTGCCTTTACATCCGGGGGGTGGGTAAAAGCGGCGACAACCAACTGGGGCCATAACTTTTTTATATTATACGTTTCACTTCAGCCCAATGCCGGTTACGAACAGGCAGCGTCCAAATCAAGAATGCTTGTAAAAAAATATGCACCTGAAATATATACAACATTTCAGCAAGAGGTGATACTGCAGCCTTTAAAAGACTGGCACCTGTACACCGATTACAAAAACGGGGTGGCTACCGGGGGACTCATTGATTATATAAGGATGTTCAGCATTATTGGCATTCTTGTGCTGCTCATTGCCTGCATCAATTTCATAAATCTTGCTACTGCACGTTCAGAAAAAAGAGCAAGGGAAGTGGGCGTTCGAAAAGTTATTGGTTCTTCGCGAAGCGGACTGATCGCGCAGTTCCTCGTTGAATCCACTTTGCTCACCAGTTTTGCTTTTGTTCTGTCATTAGTCATTGTTCAAATGGTTTTGCCAGCATTCAATTCCTTGGCTGCTACCCATATTGGCATTCCCTATTCAAAAGGCATCTTTTGGCTTATCATGTCAGGCTATGTGCTTCTAACCGGTTTGCTGGCAGGTAGCAAGCCGGCGTTTTACCTCTCTTCTTTCCAGCCCGGAAAGGTTTTAAAGGGAGCTGTGCAAGCGGGTAAATCGGCTACATTGCCAAGAAAGGGGCTGGTGGTGCTGCAGTTCAGTTGCTCCATAGCACTGATAATAAGTACCATCATTGTTTACCAGCAGATACAACATGCAAAGAGCCGGCCGAGAGGCTATGATCCCAACCGGCTGCTGGTAACAAATGGACACAACTGGTATTATGCCGCCCTGAAGCAGGAGGTGTTGCAAACCGGCGTTGTGAGCAGTATGGCGAAATCGCTGAGTCCCATCACTGCAATTTATTCGCACAACAACATTGATGATTGGCAGGGCAGACAGCCCAATGAACCATTGACCCTGGCAATGAACAGTGTATCCGACCCAGATTACTTTAAGACTGTGGGGATGCAAATAAAGGGAGGAAGAAATTTCACTGGTAATTTCGGTGCGGATTCGCTCAGTGTAATACTAAATGAAGCGGCGGTAAAACGCATGCGATTTAAAGAGCCCATTAACCAGATCATTACCTGGTCATTATCCAATGCTCCGCATCGGCTACGGGTAATTGGTGTGGTAAACGATGCTTTAACAAGTCCCTTTGCTAAAGCCGAACCAATGATGTTCGTTTATCAGCCGGATTGGATGTTCACTTTAACGTGTCGTTTATCACCTACGGTAAGCACGCAGACTGCGCTTGCAAAGCTTAAGCAGATATTTGATAAGTACAGGCCAGATACACCTTTCGAATATCATTTTGTGGATGAAAACTATGCCGCAAAATTTAACTTAGAAATACTCATCGGTAAACTGGCAGGATTGTTTTCAGCACTCGCCGTTTTTATTTCCTGTCTCGGACTATTTGGACTTGCAGCATACATGGCAGAGCAGCGAAAAAAAGAAATTGGCATACGCAAAGTGCTTGGGGCATCTGTATCAGAGGTCTGGTTATTGCTTTCAAAAGAATTTATTGTCCTCGTAATGATAAGCTGTATTGTTGCATCACCTGTCGCTTTCTATTATTTGCGGAATTGGCTACAGCAATATGATTACAGAATTACAATTAGTCCGTTTGTATTTGTTATGGCGGGCATTACAGCCATTGCAATTGCAATGATCACGGTCAGTTTCCAGGCAATAAAAGCGGCGCTAGCCAATCCCGTGAAGAGTTTGAAAACGGAATAATCATTCTTCCAGTCCCAATAATATTTCTGTTAATCTGTCAGGGCGTTCTTTCATTACATTATGGCCACAATTAATTGTTTCAATATGCCAGTTTTGAGAATTTTTCAGATTCTCATATTGACGGGTAAAAGGAGTGCGGTCCCATCCGCTGAGATAAATGAATGTACAATTATGAATTCGTTTATAATTTCCATTCAGGTGTAAACATTGCATAAATGTGGCCAGGGGATGCGGCCTTCTTCGGTCTTCTAATCCTGGTGGAACTGCGACTGTGTAACCGTCATTGCCTGCTCCGGTTACAAAAAGCTGTCGATATTCATCACTGGTAAGGCTAAAACAAGAATCTCCATGTTGAGGGATATAAGCATCAATATAAACAAGTGCATATATTCTTTCCGGAATTCTATCTGCAACTCCGGCAATAACCATTCCTCCGTAACTGTGACCACATAATATTATATCGGAAAGATTCTCCTGTATTAAAAAGTCAATTACGAATTGGATATGTGTATCCAGATTTATTATTCTATTTTGTTCAACAGGCTCTATTTCTAGTCCAGGCAGGGTTAATGAAAAACATTTCTTCTTAAACTCTTCTAACCTTGTAGTAATTGGGTCAAACGACCATCCACCGTGCCACCCTCCAGGAATAAATACATATGTTTTTTCAGCCTTTGTAGCCATCATTATAAATTAACGATGTTGATCAATCAGGATAACATTTCCATCGGGGTCAGTTGTCATAATACCTGCCGGTCCGGAAGTTTTCTCATCAGCTTCAGTTGTTAATTTAATTCCTTTACTCTTTAGTTGTCTCTGAATTTCTCTAACATCGTCAAACTTTTCAATGTTTTTGGCATTTTCGTCCCAACCCGGATTGAAAGTTAAAATGTTACCTTGAAACATTCCCTGGAATAGACCGATTAGAGCATTCTCATTTTTCATTATGAGATATTTTTTTTCCATGCTCCCTGCAAAAACTGTAAATCCAAGGTTTTCATAAAATTGTTTTGAAGCGTTAATGTCCTTGACATTAAGACTTACTGAAAATGCTCCTAATTTCATATTATTTTCTACTTTTAGTTTACTGTTATTGTTGGTTTGTTTTGTAATGATTGTCTGGAAGGAGAACCCAAAGCAAAATGTCGCTATAATTCCTACAATTATGAATGCTGTCTTTTTCATTTTGAAGAAATTTAAAATGTCAGCAGTTGTTGCATATTCAAGCGCTGCATACTGAAGTTGAAGTTAAGATATACAGTTGGGATATATTCGTTCAGCGCGGATTGTTATCCATACGAAGACAGCGGTGTTGTGAGATATGAGCCAAAAGGAGAGGACAGGGCCCAATATAGACAACATCATTTAAAGGAGATCTCCCGATCACTAAAAGGAGTGGGCCTAAAATCATTTGGGGAACGACATTTGTACATATGTAAAGACTTTTACCTCGCTTATCCCGAAATTTTGCAAACACCGTCCGCAAAATTATATTTATCTGATTTTCAACCTTTTGGAATTTTGCAATCAGTGATTGCAAAATCTGAAATTCAGGAAAAAGCCAAACATCAAACAGATTATAATCTGCTATTAAATAGACTTAGTTTCACTCATTTTATTGAACTGCTTAAAATAGACTATCCCCTCAAACGAAGTTTTTATGAAACTGAGACAATTAAAAATAATTGGTCTGTTCGGGAACTTCAAAGATCAATGAACAGTATGTTATTTGAACGCACAGGTTTAAGTTCAGACAAACAATCTGTTTTAGACAACCATCACCGTGGTACAGAAATGAACCCAGATGATATCTTTCGTAATCCGTATGTTCTTGAATTTTTAGGTTTGGAGGAAAAGCCAACCTATCAGGAAACAGACCTGGAAGAAGCTATCATAAATCATTTACAAAGCTTTTTGCTGGAATTGGGAAGGGGTTTTTGCTTCGAAGCCAGGCAAAAGCGCATAACCTTTGACAATACCCATTACAGGATTGATCTTGTTTTTTACCACCGGATTTTAAAATCCCATATTCTTCTTGAAGATTTGAAGCTTGGAGAGTTTACTCATTCCGATGCCGGCCAAATGAATGTTTATCTGAATTATTATAAAGAAAATGAAACGCATGCAAATGACAATCCTCCTATAGGTATTATACTTTGTGCAGGGAAAAATGAAACTTTAGTAAAATATGCGACTTCGGGTTTATCACAAAAAGTATTTGTTTCAAAATACCTCATCAATTTGCCAAGTGAAGAACAGTTAAGGGGAATTATCGAGAAAGAGCAGGATAAAATTCAAAAATAGCCCTGATTTTTCATTCAACTTTAGTTTTAAGTCTAATCATACAACTGCCACCAAGACCACAACTAGCAATACCTGCAGTGTATTCTCCATCGTCAAGTTTTGTTAAGTATAATGTAGGTTCCCCTTGTCCAGCTTTTCTCCAATCGTGTAACTCAATTCTCTTATCCGTTGCCGAGCGTAAATAAACATGAGACTCAGTCCCTCCACTTGGAAAAACCAACAGAATACTGTCCTGTTTGGTTAGTCTTAATATCTCAACTGGTTTACAGGCACCTTTGCCTGTTTCACAACCTTCCAGGTAAGCAAAGTCCAAAGTTTTAATAATGGTCTTATGATTCGATTTTGTCTGGCTGTACGAAGTCAAACAGGCTAAAAGCCAGATTGTCAAAATTGATGATATCTTTACCATAGGTTTGCCTTATTTTAATTTCTTACCTGATAATGGGTCAACCAATACAGGCTGTTTTGATGATTCTCTTCTAAAATGTCCGTGTGCAATGACTCCTCCTCCCCAACAATTTCCTCCACTACTGGCTTCCTTGACATTAATACCTCTGGTAGTAAAGGCAAAAGTGGTTATGCAGTCTTCTTCTTTATGAATTGCTATGTTATTTTTATAAACTAAAGTATCAATAAAAGAACCAGAATTGTAACTCATAGCGCCTTTGCAAATATAGAATGTCATTACAATTTTATTTTTTGATATTGTCTTAACCTGGATTGTACCGGAGTATCCATAGGCGTCCTCATTCTTTATAATAATCTTGCCAACATATTGAAAAGTGCCCCTTGGATTGACGTAATTGTTTTGTCCAAAAGCTGAAGTACAGGATAAAACCAATGCAAGTAATAATCTTATGTAGTTCATTATTTTCATTACACATTTATAGTTATCATTCTAGTCTCCATACGCAATAAGTCCACTTTGGCGCATCTCTGCAGCGTCAAATAATTGAATTAACATTTTTACATCATCATCAGCTTGTAATTGCTTTTGTAAAATATTCTGCCGAATTTGTTTAATAAGGTCAGTCCCTAACCTGAAGTCTGAGTAATAGTCAAATCGGCTGTCAATAATTCCTTTGTTTTGCAAATTGTCAAATGTGTTGTCGTCAAGTCCTCCAACAAACACCAGCCCTGCCTGTTCAGGGTAACCGGGCTTGGATTGGTCGTCTTTTATAATATAAAAATCTAACATTGTCAACGTATTTCTAGTTATTCTTTTTAAGTCGTTTGTTGTGTTCAGTTATAGTTTCGTTACTCTTGTCCTGAAATAACCTTTGCCCCAATGTTCTGTTGTGTTATTGCCATTAGAAGTTTCAATTGATTTAAAGTCTATGTATCCATACAAACTGTCTCCATATTTGTAAGCCGGTTTATCCAATATCAACTTTTGGTATACTATTTTATATATCGGATCAGGCATATCAGGATCAATCAAATCAGTTGCAAAATACGTTTCTGTATAAAATCTTTCGCCTTTATACTTAATTATAAATCCTTGTCCGCCAAAACCAGTTCCAATTCCAATATTGATAAACAAAGTATCAGATTGACGAAAGTAGGCTCGGCAATTATTCATTTTTAAATTATTAAATTCCCCAACGTTTATCTTCTTATCTCTCGAATATCCTACATCGCTTGTCCTTCTTGTTAAAGAATCCTGCTTTTCAAAAGCTGAAAATAATTCTTTCTGTTTGTCAAGTTGAGCATAGATGGGTGTATTTGAAATATTGGCGTCAATTGCTACGTGTTCCCATACAGATTTATTATTGCCTGAGCCACAACTTATCAGGAACAGAGAAAGAAATATAATAAAAGATAATTGCCCCCAATTTTTAAAGTCGTCAAGATTCATAGTGCCAATTGTTAGAAGTCTTATTATATTATTATATTATTTTCTTATCTCGTAACATAGTTCCACCATTCCGTTTTTGTAGGCAGTCACGTCTTTGAGATGCAATGTTTGTTCCAGTCCTATTTGGTCAAAAAACGGCAATCCATCACCCAAAATAATCGGTAAAATTGTCTGCCTTATTTCATCCGCTAATTTTAGACGAATGAAGTCTTTGGCAAGCATTGCTCCACCTACAACCCATACAGTTTTGTATTTTGGTTTTAGTAGTTCATTCACAAGTATGTTTAGGTCACCCGAATACAATTCAATATTCGGCCGCTCTATGGGCAAATTTCTGTGAGTTACTACAACAGTTGGCACATCTCCATAAGGCCAACCGTAAGATCTTGAAAGTTCCAGGGCATGTTCGTACGTTCGTGCCCCCATTACATAACAGTCTATTGTTTTTAGAAATCCCTCCGCATCTTGTTCTGCAACTCCTTTTTCGTAGTTGTCAGCTGTCTCGAACCACGAAACGCTATTGTCTTTTTTGGCAATCATGCCATCAAGACTTGAAACCATATGTATTGTTACTTTAAATGTGTCTGTTGTCATTTGTGAGAGTTGTACTTATGTTTCAGAGTTAAGCTAATTATTGATCGGTGTCCATGAAAGTACTTAAACACGCTGCCTGAAAACAATATTATTAAAGCTGACGACCAATTTCCCAATGTAAACCAAAAGGGTCTGTCAGCCGGCCTAACCGCCAACCGTGTGCTTCACCAACAGGGAAAACTTCTGTCGCCCGGCCCCGCTATCTATAGCACAAAGGTAACTGTTGACTTCCGGTTAGTCAGGATGCGAGTAAAAAACGTCTCCTGCGAAATACAATAGTCCTACTGGTATATTGGTCGCAAAATTTGAAATGATAGCACTCTTCAACGCCGGCCCAAACTTTTTGTTTTTTGTTGCTAAAATGTAGAAAGGCAATTCAATTATAATATTGCAAATAGTGAGAATTAATAAACCTGTTAAAAAGAGTGATTTCTTAACAACTCCATTTCTAAATCCAAACCATTGGTCATGAAAATAGTATTCAATCAAATAAGTTGTCACATAAACCCCTAAAAACAAAGAGGTCAGTCCAGCAATTGCGACAATTAGAAAGGAGACATTTGTATTAGCAAAATGTTTCAAAACAAAGTAGTCAATAACAATAAAAATAGAATTGACTAAAAGAATGTGAAAAAAAGCAAGAATTGTTATTTCCATCTGCTCTTTGTTACAAGATTAATTTATAGCAAACGCGGGGTTTTAATGTATCCTTTTTAGTAATATTTCTTTCTGAAACGCTGATTATTTTGATCCCCAATTTTTGTAAGGCTCAATTGTCAAATTTGAGTTGTAATACTTTTCTTGCCCTGTAACTTCCCTGTCAACCCATGCAGGTATGCTAAAATTTTCGTCTTCGCTTGTCAATTCAATTTCTGCCACAATGAGGCCACTGTTGTCCCCTAAAAATTCGTCGACTTCCCAAATTTTATTGTCAACAATTATTTTGTACCTGACTTTTGACAGTTCAGAAATTGAAAAATTATCTAACAATTCTTTTGCTTCGTCAATTGGGATTTCATATTCGTATTCGGGTCGTGTCGCACCAATTGAAAGACCCTTTATTGTCAAAAATCCTTTTTGTGGTGTTTGTCTCACCCTAATTGTTTTGGTTGGATCTGTCAATAAATAGCCTTGCCTGTAAAGTTGCCCGGTTGGCTTTTCAATTTGTTGCCACTTATTATGGTCTACTAAATATTTTCTTTCTATTTCCTGTCCCATGATGAAGCCTGATTGGCATTTAATTGACTGTAACATTGGAGCCACTATCTATTAAAATGTTCTTTTTTCTATCCCGTTGTTTTAGTTTATATATTGAAAATGTCAGTCCGAATATGGCGCCCATTGTCAAAGTAATAATGAAATTGAAATTTGTCGGAAACGGGTGTCCTCCTTCACTTGCAGGTAGGCTATAAAAAATATCAAATATTTTGTTGCTGTCGTGTGAATGATAATAACAAGGGTCAGGAATTAGTATTCGCTCAAGGAAAAAAAAGTTTAATATTAAAGCCAAAACCATCCCTGTTAAAGTCAGAAGGCTTATTATTATTATTCGTTTTATTGTCATGCTTTTTTGTTCCGTTTGAATAAATTTTTAATTCAGCAACCCACAGCTTCGCCACATCAGTCACAGCTTCGCAACTAATCAGAGCCAGTGAAATGCCTTAACTGTGGGAATGACAACCTAACGATCTTCACGGTCCGAGATTACTAAAATTTGATGAAATAAACGAAGGTGATTCTCCATTTTAACGTTTACGTTCAATAAAAGATTCGAATATTCCCCGGCAGGCCCCTGTAAAAATATACAAGATTTATTGACATGATAATCACTCGCTTAGCGAGAGGTCTGAATAGGCAAAAAGAGTAGGGGACAATCATGAAAACTTCCTGATATGCCGGTACCAAAACTACACAGGCTCCCGACAATGGCCCATCACCATGCAAACAGCATGCATGGCTTATCCACTCCGTCCTATTGCAAAACAGCCCTGTCTCGTTGTTTCGCTGCAACGGAGCGTGTCTGGCTGGATTTTCGTCGATGCAAGCTGACACTACCCCGGTTCCTGGCTGCCATGGACCATTGCAATGTTTTTTTTGCTCCGCCACAGACCTGAAATGGGTCGTTGCAGCACTGCCATGGGGCATTGCAACCGGGTTTGGGTCGTTGCAGCCCTGAAATGACCAGAAAACACCAGGTAACGTCGGAAATAAAAATACCAACCGGTACATTTCGTATAATCGCTCACTAAATTGTTTTCGCATATTGATAAAAGTCAAAGTTGGATATCTGGAAATTATTAAAATAATTAGCTAATATTGATTTGGCAATATGGCGGCAGAGATACTTTATTGCAATCGAAATATAACCTGTTACCAACACAGGGCAAATCTCTTAAAACCAATATGAAAACAATTCTGACACTGTTCCTGATGCTGCTGGGTTTTCAGGCCGTTTTTTCTCAACGATATGCAGAAAAAAGGCTGACCTGGTTTATGCAGTATGATACAATAGTTAGTCCCGACTATTTCAATATTGAGATTGTTGTTGCTGAATATGCGAAGTACGAAGGTAGAGGCAGAAAAATGAAAGCAGTGCTTCTTCCATTGGACACACTTTCAAAAAATCTTATAGCAGAACTTAACGGACTTGGTTTCAAAGGACCATTTAAAAAATCCATAGCTGAAAGGACTGGCAGTTCAAGTGGTGAAAAGGTTTATTTTGACGGCAAAGTGTTGTTTCAGGCTGCGTTTCAATTTAACCTTACAAGCCGGGATAGTATTGAGCTTCTTTTCAAGGGGCTCAAAAAAGAATACCTGATATCACTGAATGTTAAACCGAAGTATGACGAAAACGCGCTCGAAAGAGTAAAAGAAAAGTTATTTGCCAAAGGGCTGAGCGCTGCTAAAGATTACGCACAAAAAGTAGCAGACAGCAACAATCTTAAAATTATCAACCAGTCACTCGACGTTTTTACTATCGGTTTACTGCCTAATGACTCCAATATAGAATACAATTATTTCGGAGAAAAAAAAGGAATTGTAATTGACCTGAACGATAATAAATATACGTTCAGTGCAACGTACACATATTTCTATGACGACAAATAACTTTGCCAGAACTTATAGTTAGTGTAATAATAACTTACTAAACCTCTTAACCAATCATATGAAATTAATTCTGGCCTTGGTTCTGATGCTACTGAGCTTTCAGGCAGTTTTTTCTCAAGATAAGACAGAAAAAACTTTAACCCATAGAGTTGCTTATGATACAATGCTCAGGCCTGACTATTTCATTATCGATATTGGAGTTGCTGAATATGTGAAGTACGAAGGTAAAGGCAAAAAAAGTAAATCAGTGTATGTTCCATTAGATACAGTTTCAAAAAATCTTATATCAGAACTTAACAAACTTGGCTTTAGCGGTCCATTTAAAAAAATGTCTATAGCTGAGAAAAATAGCGGAAGATCTGGTCAAAGGGCTCATTATTGGGGTGGGTTGTTGTTTCAGGTTACGTATCAATTTAACCTTGCAAACCGCGATAGCATTAATTACCTTTTCAAAGAGATCAACAAGGAAAACCTGATGTCACTGGTTGTTACTCCAAGATTTTACGACACTACACTTGAAAGAGCAAAAGAAAAGTTATTTGCCAGGGCGCTGAGCTCAGCTAAAGAGTATGCACAAAAAATAGTAGATAGCAACAATATTAAAATTATCAAACAGTCAAACATTCATTTAGGTTTCGGGCCCGAGGTAAATAATTGGACCAAAAGGTACAACACATACGGCGGGCAAAAGGAATTTGTTATTGATTTGGATGATATTGAGTATGAGTTAGGGGCCACTTACACATACACTTATGAAGACAAATAACTTCGCGCTACCGGTAGCCGGGGGGGCTTAGTTAAAAGACCGCCTGAACTCGAGAGGAGAAAGGTTGGTTTTTGTTTTAAATAGCTTACTGAATGCAAATAAACGCCGCCCAATTAATACAAAAGATCCTATAAGCCCTTACATCGTTGCGTCGCAATCCTTTCATCGTCCATCTCATCAAGCAGCAACCTTTTTTGCAGTCCGTGATGATCTTAAGCAACGAGTTTCTAAGGTCCAGGGTGCTTTTACAATAATTTACAATGTTTACATTTTAATTTACAATCCTGACCCTTCAAGCTGAAAGGATCAAAGTAGTTTCGCTGTATCAAACTTTAATAGGATACGAAAAATAAAAGAAATGCCTTAAACTGATCCGATTTATCAGGAGATAGATCTATGTTAATTAAACCTACAAAAAATATGAAAAAAGTTATTTATGCGCTGATCTTACCGCTGGTTGTGGTAAGCGGACTAGTATTTGCTAATAGCGAAATCAAAAATGAAACTTCTAAAAAATCGACCCCAAAGCCACTCTCTGCCGCTGAAAGGAATGCCGAATTGAAAAAATGGGAGGCTACCCCTGATGGTATAAAGTACAAAAAATGGGCAGCGTCCCCCGAAGGTATAAAAGTGCTTGCCGGTGCTGCTAAAATAAGGAAGCACATAAGTGCTTTTACCAATATGGAGGCTGTTGTAACCTCTCTTTCTCTTCCGCCAGGATCAAGATTAGGTTTCGGTGTGATGGCCAGGATTGATGGTGTCGATTATATTGTAAAATTTGAGCCGGAAAAGTCTCAACTTGAGCAATTGCATAGCCTGAAAGTGAACGACAAAATAATTATAAGAAGCCATAGCGTATCGCACGCGCCTAAGTATTCATATCCAATAGTATCGGGCGAATATGTAGAACGAGATAGTAAAGTAATTTTTAAACGTGTCCCCCGAAAAGGCGGTTGCTGAGTAAATAAATTATGAAATACGTACTCATCTATACTTTGTTCTTAATGTCTGTTTTTCACACTGCCTGTGGACAAACGCAAATTGAACCACATAAAGATAATATCAATTACAGTATCAAAGACACAGTCACTTCCTACGGACCTCTTAGAATGGTTCGGAATGTAAAGCAGGATAGAAACGGAAACATTTTGTTTGCTGCATCATGGGGTGGTGTTTTCCGATACGATGGAAAACTGTTTACCAATATCACAAGTAAAATAGGTTCGCGCAGATACTGGGATGTACTGGAAGATCGTCGCGGAAACCATTGGTTTGCCTCTACTGATTCCGGAGTTTATAATTACAATGGCAAAACCTTCCAACATTTCACAACCTGGGAGGGACTTGCCAGTAATCTGGTTCATAAAATTTATGAAGATAAAACCGGCGTTATTTGGTTCGGTACCGGAAGTGGAGCAAGCCGTTACGATGGGAAATCTTTTCGGAATTTTACAACAAAAGACGGACTGCCCCATAATGCTGTTAGGGCTATCATGGAAGACAAAACTGGCAAATTATGGATCGGCACAGAGGACGGGCTATGTTTTTATGATGGAAAAACATTTACCGTTTTAAAAAACAAAGACGGTAAACTCTTTAAGAACATTTGGTCAATAATCGAAGATAAAAAAGGAAGCATTTGGTTCGGTGACGTTGATGGTCTTTGGCGCTATGACGGCAGAACCTTTACTAAGGTGTCACAGAGGGGGGCTTTTGGAATAATCGAAGATAAAAAAGGAAACATCTGGACTACAGGTAGCATAACTCCTTATGATGGGCCAGTTTGGGCACTTTCACGTTATGATGCAAAGTTCTTGTACAATAAAATGCCCACTGTAACAGAAATTAAGTCAGGGGGAAGAATGGATTTTTTGGGGATATTGGAAGCTAACGATGGAAGTATTTGGTTTGGATCTTTGTACGGAGTGTATCGTTATGATGGAAAGACCATCACGGACTTTAAAAGTAAAGAGGATCAGAAATAATGTGTATTGCTGAGCATTTTTAGATGGAATGGGGTTCTTCTGCGTCTCATTGCCGGTCTGGCGAAGAAATAACCAACAACCTGACAAGTGATATGATTTCTATGCAAGTTTACAAGCCTGCACATTTTGTACATTTCAATCCCGCTAACAAGTTTGAAAAATGGGCAACAGTTGAAGTCGCAGACTTTGACAAGGTTCCAGGGGATATGGAATGTTTCACATTGACAGGAGGACTTTACGCAGTTTTCGACTACAAAGGTTCAAGTATTGATGGTCGCATCTTCCAATACATATTCGTGACCTGGCTACAGAACTCAAACTACGAATTGGACGATCGCCCGCATTTTGAAGTTTTGGGAAAGAAATATAAAAACAATGACCCAAGTTCAGAAGAAGAAATTTGGATACCGATAAAACCGAGACAATAAGGCATATGTGATGGGAAAGTGGTAGCAGCAGAAGTGAATCAACCTCTGGCAATTTTCTCCGTTTAACGGCTCGAATGGTTTTATTTCAATGTACCGATGTATTCATCCAGGTCATCCTCTTTGCCTAACCCCAGTTTTAATTTTATACGGTAACGCGCCATTAAAATACTTTTTGGCGCAACGCCTAACC
This sequence comes from uncultured Niastella sp., assembly GCA_966212235.1. Taxonomy (GTDB): domain Bacteria; phylum Bacteroidota; class Bacteroidia; order Chitinophagales; family Chitinophagaceae; genus Niastella. The sequence continues at coordinate 142,703 of CBIHPP010000004.1, forward strand.
GCTGTGCAATTTCTTTGTTGGTTAAACCGATGGAGATATAGGAACAATGTTTTAGATCTAACCTCGACAAGGTATTGGAAGACTTTTCCTTTAACTGCTCAAAAAACTCGGGCCGGATATTATCAAAATCTGCTTTGTAAGAGGCCTGCTGATCATCTATTCGTTTATCCTGATCGATGATCTGGTTGATCTGTTTTATCACGATCTCGCCGCTCTTATTCTCCCCGATCTTTTTTTGAAGGGCCTGCAGCAGCTCGTTCTTTTGTTCCACCTGTAAACTGCCGGCCAGTAATTCTTTTTGCAACCGCTCCTGTCGTTCCTGCAATAGCTGTTGCTCTGCGAGTAAACGCATGGCTTCTTCTTCCTTCAACCGGGCATGCAGCGATGCCGCTGCTTTTTCGTTCTCCAACAATGTTTGTTGATGCAGCGTGGCTTTTAACCGTACCTGAAAAAATCGAATAATGAACAACAGCGCAATGATAGCGGCTAAGGCCAGATATATATATAGGTAATTGAGTTTCTGGTTCAATGCAGCCGTGTGACGAAGTGTTTTTAACGCCGCATCCTTTTTATCCGATTGATATTGGGCCTCTAACCGGTTGGTAATAGTCAGCTTTTCCGCGTCGTATAATTTCTGGTGCAATTCATGATATTCCTTGTAGTATTTTAGCGCCGCTACAGGGTCGCCTTTTTTTTCGGCCAGCGTTGAAAGCGCTTCTATTAATTGGGCCCTGTTCCGGAAGTTGTTAGGTTCGAAAGAATGCAGCACCGACACCCCGTTCAATAACAACTCTTCCGCTTTTTTATAATTGCCCTTTGCTATTTCAAATTCGCTCATGAAACCATAACAGAGTGAAATAACAGTGAGTTGCCGGCTTTTCAGCGCTGCAGCCTGGGCAATTTGCAGGTAGGTGGATGCAGTGTCCCTGTATTTCGCAGGAAAATATGTTATATACAGGTTCGCCGTATTTAATGCAATAATCGCCAGGTTACTGTAAAAAATGATATGGTCGCCATGTTTGGAAAAAAGTTGAATACCATGAAGATTGTATAACAGCGCAGAATCCAGTAATGGCCTGTTTGCAGGCTGTTTCTCGTAAGCATAATGATAGTAGGTTGCCATGGCCTGGTAAGCCGAAGCAAGTTCATCCAGATCGCCGCTTTGAATAGCAGCCTGTAAACCCAGCTGCGCATATTTTTTCTCGTTCACCAGATCATTCCACTCGGCATAGGAGCTGGCTATATTATAATAGATCTTGGCTTCATAGTTAAAGGCGCCTGTTCCTTCCAGGTATTTCAACGCCTGCAGATGGGTTGCTATCGCTTCATGGGATTTCCCTTCCAGACCTTCTACCCATGCTTTTCTAAACCATGCAAAACCTTTTGTAGGCCTGTCCGATGTTTTATCGGCATACCATAAAGCGCTGTCCAAAGCCTTATGCATCAGCGGCATGTCGCTATTTATATAATACAGGAACACCAAGGTGGTATACACAAACGCTTTATATTTCGCATCGGGTAATTGACTGCTTAAAGGCAAAGCGGCTTCTGCTATGCGGATGGCATTTTTGGTATCAGAAACCGATTTTGACTTTGCCAGTAAGCCCATGGTGGTAACCCGGTCTTCCCGCGAAAGGTTCTTTTGGGATAATCTGGCGCTCAGCGAGTCGGTAATGAACTGCGCCCGGATATCTGCAAAGGGCACGGATATTAATAGAATAAAAAATACATGACTGATCGTCTGCTTCATATAGTAAATAGATCTACTACAAATGTACGCTTGTAGGGTAATAGTAGTTCTATTTTCCTGTTATGTAGATCATTTGTAGTAGCCCTGGGCCCGATTTTTTTGTTTGCCGGGTATGCACATCAACAGTTCCTGCTATTAACAAGCAGGAACTGATTTTAAGGCTATATTTAATCTATTCATTTTATCTCTATAGATTCTTCATTAAAAGCTCTCCCAACACTGTTGACCGTTCAGTAATATCATCTATATTACCGAAGGGTAGATGATCAATGGTTAAAACGCCGCCATTAAATGAATATGCACTGGGAGGGTAAGTATTGCCGGCTTCATTTTTAATAATCACTTTTTTCAGGGCATCCTTCAGCGCTTCTTTGCCCATTGCGTCGGCTGCAATTTCTTTTAGGGCATTAATCAACGGTGTAAAATAAACCTTGGTAAAGCCTTCTTCATACAGATCTGCTCGTTCTTCAACAGCAAGAGTTTCCCAGTTTACCTCAAATTCAATAGGGTAACCGGCCAGGGTATTGATCTCGTTGGTTAAATTTTTGTAACTGTTGTCCTGAAATGCTTTCACGGCTCTTTTTTCTTGTAATCCCATAGTTCAAATTTTTGTGATTATATTAAATAAATAGGTTGTTGGCAGGTCGCAAAAGTAAATTGTGCGCCATGTGATTCAGAATATAGAGCTACTACAAATGATCTACAGTTAATTTTCCTGATACTACAAATAAACTACCGTCATAAAGATGACTCTACTTTGCCCTGGAAGGCTACCCTTTCCTCAGGCGCCAGTTGGTGCAAATTAAACATGGCCAACGGCAATGTAGGCGATGCGGTTCTAACCATTACCATTCTTTCAAATAATGGCACTGCTACCGCCCAAACAGCTATCTACAAAACAACTACAACCACCAACTAATATATCAATAAGATTTATAATTGCGTTGAAGAGTACAAGTATAAGCTCTTAGGTTCTGATCAATAATCGATTTGAAAACCCAACCAAGTTCTATGTTTGCATTTTGTACCCGGCCGGTATTGTACCTGCTTTTATTCCTGTTACCGGCTAATTCCTCTTTTGCTGTCGTTTACTACGTTAATATTAATAATGCCACACCCGGCGCCGGAACCAGTTGGGCAACTGCTTATAATGATTTGAGTGCAGCCCTGGCGATAGCGGGTTCAGCAGACGAAATTTGGGTGGCGCAAGGCACCTACAAACCAACGACCACCACCAACAGGGCCGCCACTTTCACCTTAAATCCCTTTAGTATTTATGGTGGATTTAATGGTACAGAAACGGCGCTTAACCAGCGCGACCCCAAAACGTATATCACCATCCTCAGCGGCGACATTGGCGTACCCGGTGATGTCAGCGACAATTCGTACCATGTGGTTACCCTACAGGGAGGACGTGGGTTCGACAAGTATTTTGATGGGTTTACTATTCGAGATGGCAATGCCAATGCCGGCTACCCCGGCAGCACCACACCACAGCCGAATAATTCGGGCGGCGGGGTGCTGGAGTTGTCCATTACTGGCGCCAGTAACTTTTTTAATATGACAAATTGTGTCATCACAAACAACTTTGCCGTATATGGTGGTGGATTTTGCGCTTATGGAGACGGGGCCAGTGGCCACTCTTTTTACAGAATAAGTTCCATGCTGTTCGATAACAATACAGCCGTTACAGGCGGCGCCATTGCTTCGGTGTCGCTGAACGGCGGTTGGGGCAATCCCAATATTACAAACTGTATTTTTACCAACAACAGCAGTTCGGCCGCACAGGGTTCGGTATTCGCACGCATTTTAGAGAACCCCGCTTTTGCCCAGATATCTAATATGGACATCTGTACTCTTTACAATAATGGTGCTCCGGCGATCTATAATCAGCAAACCGGTTCCTTTAACAGCATTATAAATATGGTTAACGATATCATATGGAAATCAGGGGCGCCTTATCCGGACCCTTTAATGGTGGGGCCAAATATTTCTCTCACTCGCTGCGATCTAAACGTGGTAACACCGCCCAGTAACTGTTTTAATGTTGATCCGCTCTTCGTCAATGCCGCCGGTAATGATTTTCATCTGACACCTTGCAGCCCGGTTATAGACAAGGGATGGCCTGGCTATAACATCGATTTTGAAGGTAATACACGTCCCCAGGGAACTGCGGTGGATATCGGCGCTTATGAATCTTCCGGTGCGGGCGTGCCGGCGGCAGCACCAACCGTCGCATCACCCATTTATTGTCAGTATGCTACCGCCACGGCTTTAACCGCTACCGGCAGCAACCTGCTTTGGTATACGGCTGCTACCGGCGGCACAGGCAGCTCAACAGCGCCGGTGCCTTCCACTACGTCAACAGGCACTACCACCTGGTATGTGACGCAAACGCCGGCGGGCAGTTGTGAAAGTGCGCGAACGCCCGTAATGGTTACTGTTAGCAACCCATCTGCTGCTCCAACAGCCGCTTCACCCGTTTATTGCCAGAACGCTACCACCACTGCATTAACCGCTACTGGCAACAACCTGCTTTGGTATACGGCTGCTACCGGTGGCACAGGCAGCTCAACAGCGCCGGTACCATCTACAACCTCAGCAGGAACCACTACCTGGTATGTAACACAAACCCCGGCGGGCAGTTGTGAAAGTGCACGAGCGCTTGTAACAATTACCGTCAACACTACACCTGCTGCTCCTGCAACAGCGCCCGTAAATTATTGCCAAAATGGGACTGCTGTTGCCCTCACCGCTACGGGTTCAAACCTTCTTTGGTATACAGCGGCTACAGGTGGAACCGGCTCTGCTACTGCGCCAACCCCTTCAACTACTGTTGCCGCAACTATCACATACTATGTTAGTCAAACCAGTGGTTGTGAAAGTCCCCGTGCGGCTATTGCGGTAACAGTAGGTAGTCAACCCGCTGCACCAACCGCCGCTTCACCCACTTATTGCCAGAACGATGCTGCCGTTGCCTTAACAGCCACAGGAGCCAGTTTGCTTTGGTATACCACCGCTACAGGCGGAACCGGCTCTGCTACTGCGCCAACACCTTCAACTACTGTTGCCACAACTATCACATATTATGTTAGTCAAACCAGTGGTTGCGAAAGTCCCCGTACGAATGTTACGGTGACTGTAAACTCCAACCCCGCCGCCGAATTTAATTGGTCGCCCGCATGTGCCGGAGCGGTATCACCGATCAGTGCCATTAGCACAACTACTGCCCCAGACAGCTATACCTGGGATTTCGGTAACCCGGTCTCAGTAAGCGGCTCGGGCGCCGGTCCGTACCAGGTGGTTTGGAACACCGGTGGCGATCATGCTGTTACGCTAACTGCTATAACAGGAACCTGCCAAAATAAGACGACACATAACGTAACGGTTTACGCGCTTCCACAGGTTGGCCTCAGCCCTGTAACCGCACAACTTTGTACAGGCGGCTCTGTTATGCTGAATGCAACCGGCGCTTCTGTATACCAGTGGAGCCCGACAACCAATCTATCAGATGCAACCATCAGCAATCCTGTTGCCGTGCTGAAAAGTGATATGCTCTATACCGTTACAGGCACCGATAACAATGGCTGTACCGAGACAGCGCAAATTTCACTGAAGCCCGTAAACTGCCAGAGAAATAATACAGAATACAATGTACCCGATGCCTTTACTCCCAACAGCGATGGGCATAACGACCTGTTCAGGGTTCATACTGCCGATGCGCCACAATCTTTCCGCATGATGATCTTCAACCGTTATGGTGGTAAAGTATTTGAGAGCAGGGATATTCAAACCGGCTGGAACGGAACCCTGGGCGGCAGTGCGGCCATGGCAGGTGTATATGTGTATTCCATTGTAATTAAAACATCGGCAGGCACAACGATCGAAAAGAAAGGAACGCTGCTACTTATCAGGTAAAGAATGTTTCGAACCCACAAATTGAATTGATGACAGAAATCTATAAAGGTCTTTACAAAGATAGTTTGGGAACCCGGATAATCGAGATTGAAAATAATTTCAACACGTTGGTAACGGAGATCGATGGCGTTGTATTTAGCGGCTCCGAATTTGATGATCTGTCCGTAGACGATAAGTCGAAGTATACAGATAAACAATTGGCAGGATTTACATTTCTTAGGACTCCCATTTATCAAACAGACCGTTTTGTTGAAACGCTTTGTAATTGTTTATTTGAAATAGCGGTGCCCCAGGTTATTATTGACAAGTTTAATAATGTTCAATTTTATTCAGACTTAAAAATTGAAATTTCTTTGGGGAACGTTAGAAACGAACCAGGGCGAGGAATTGAATATGAGAAACGACATATAGATCCTGTTTTTTAACTCAAATTCATTTTAACCAATTTAAATAATTATGGCAAAAAAGAAGAAAACACTACCCAAAGATTTTGAGGAACTTTTGAGCAAAGGCGATCTTCAGGAACTTAAAGAGGTATTTAATACATGTGAGCCTGATGCTCGTGGAGGATTTGGTAAGCAAACCGCCCTGGCATATGATAAATGTCCTCACGAATTAGCAAAATGGTTAGTTGAACAAGGCGCAGATCTGCAAGCCACGGACATCAGGGGAAACACACCGCTTCACAATCGATCACGAAGCATATATGGCAATATAAAAAGCTTGTTAGAATTAGGAGCTAATATAAATGATAAAAGCAGTTCCATCGGCACACCGCTGCATGCCGCTGCCGATTCGCATAATGTTGAAAATACAGCGCTTTTATTAGCACATGGGGCACAAATTGACGTATTAAATTCAGGCGGCTATACACCATTGGAACAAGCACTTAGAACATGTAGTAATATAGATATAGTCAAAACTGTCAAAATCTCCCAACTATACCTGAAGGCCGGCGTTCAAATTACCCCGCGAATGAAGGAATCGGTTATCGAAATCGGGGAAAAGTTCGAGTTTCAAAGAGCCAAATTCAATAAGGATTCTGTTGTTGAAGTAAGTAATGCATTGGAAGAATTATACGGAATATTTGAGGTTGAGCCTGTGGCAAAACGTGCTATGCACGATGGCAAATCTCCAATAACTACGAATGAGAAAACCTGGCAAAAACAGCATCAGGATCTTTGGGTTCTTTTGGTTCCTTCAGGTGGCCCAGCTGAAACTATTCAAGGCGAGGTGATCCGGATTACAGGGCGAATTGCCAATGAACTGGAAGGCAACGGGGGAATAAACTGGGATGCAGGGTATAAAGAGATGGCTGATGCTTTCCTTGTATTTGTAAAGCAAGGTGTGCAACTCTCGTCTTCAGAGCTGATAGAAGCAGAAGAGATCGTTAAAGAAGTTAAACGAAAATCAGGCGATACTGCCCGGATGTGTGAACTTGGGGTAAAATGGGTAATTAACAACCCTTCGCCTCTAAAGCTTCCATCGGTAGAATATAAACGATAAGTATGAATTCCTTTAATCAGTGGACACCCACCTGCGTCCACCAATATTCAGCCTGCCCCAGGCAATTTCACCCCACCATTTTGAATTGCCTGCCTGTTTTTATATTTTACAGGCTAAACCGCTTTCTACATGAAAAATATACCAGCACTGTTAGCCTTTGTCATTTTTATTTCTTCCTGTGCCTCTTCCAGATTAATGTCAACAGAGGGGGGACCAGGAGAAGAAAACGATCCACCCATAACGCAATCCCTGTTCTCTGACAAGTCATCAACCATTTCAGAAGAAAATATTCAAAAAATACTGGATGGCACCTATACTTTGCCCCGGCAATTGCGGGTAGCCGTCATTAAACTGGAAAGTCAGCAGAAAAAATATTACTGGAACTACTGGAGCGATGAAGAATATTTAAAAACACAGCAGGCTTTTCTCGATTCATTTACGACAAAATTTAAACAATCGCCCCGGGTAACAAAGCTGACGGCCATCCCTGAAATGTTACTCTCCAAAACACCGCAATCATTCACCACCTTACGTGAATCTGCCGTTCGCATGCAGGCTGACATTGTGGTGGTGTATTCCATCAACAGCGATATCTATACCAAATACCGGGGTTTTGCAAGACCTGATGTCAAGGCATATGCCACTACCCAACTCGTAATTATAGATGTAAGGACCGGTCTGGTACCATTTTCAACGATCGTTACCCGCGATTTTCTGGCAACGAAAAAGAAGGAAGAGTTGGAAGTGGCTGAATCTAGGAACCGCGTGCAAAAAGAAGCCGTATTATTAACCATCAATGAAATCGGCAACCAGGTTACGGAGTTTTTGAAAAAGGATTAGAAGTATGCGTATAAGTTTATTAATACTATAAATGCCATTATGAAAATACTACTACTCCTTATCTCAACCCTCATTGCCTCCGTCACCCAGGCCCAGTTAACCGACGATGAAATTTATGATCTGAAAGGTGGCCGTGTTAAAAATGATACCAGTTACATCTACTGGCTGCCGTTTTCGCCTGGAAAGAAATTCTTTTTGGCGCAGGCGGCCAATAGCCATATGAGTCATCGGAATGAATTGTCGCTTGATTTCAAAATGAAAAAAGGCAGTCAGATCTGCGCCGCCAGGGAAGGGGTGGTTATTGAAGTTAAAAAAGACAGTGATAAAGGCGGTTTAAAAGACGAATACTTATCAGAAGGAAATCATATCATAATCCGTCATAACGATGGAAGTATCGCCCAATACTGGCATTTGGAAAAAGACGGCGTATATGTAAAGGAAGGCGACTCCGTTCAAAAAGGACAGTTGATCGGTTCAAGTGGCAATACCGGATATACGGCTTTCCCGCATTTGCATTTCCAGGTAAAAAATAAAGAGGGCAAACAAATCCTTACCCGCTTTTTAACCAGGAAAGGGATCATATATTTGCGTCCCGCCAAATGGTACAGGTGTTTGCACGATCGGTAGAAAACTATTTGTAATAATTATTACAGGTATTTTAACCCGACTTTTGTCTGACCGTATTGATTATATTTAATTCCTTTAATAAACTTAAAATGAGATCTATTCGTAATGCGATCGTATTATTGATAATGCTAAGCGGCACCTCTATATCAGCCATTGGTCAGATTCAATCGGTTACCAAAATATTTATATTGCGGCATGCCGATAAGGCCGGAGAAGACCTGTCGCCGGAAGGACAGGTGCGGGCACGTGAATTAAAGCGGGTATTAGGAGAGGCGAAAATTGATAGCATATTTTCAACCGATGTGCCCCGCACAAAACATACAGCGGAAGTATTGGCCCAGTCATTGGGATTACCCGTAATTGTTTATAACACGGAAGATGTGGTCATAAGACGTGTTTTGAAAACCTGCCAGGGTAAAAGAGTAGTTATAGTAGGTCATTCCAATACAGTAAGTTCATTAATAACTAAATGCGGCTGTGCCCCGCCGGCTTCCAATAATCCCACCATGTCCGATAACCAGTTTGATAATCTGTTTTTGGTGCTGGTTTCAAAAAATGTAAAAACGAAAACATGTGAGGTGATCCATATGAAATATGGCGCGGTAACACCTTAAGCGCTTTTGATAATAATATTTTAATTTATCTCATATAAATTCCTCCTATTTTGCAGCCCAAATAAGCCTACAATGAATAATGCAGGATCAACATGGAGAATCTATACGGTATTATTACTGATGATAATAAGCTGTATCAGCAGCTATGCACAGGAAAAACCAGTTCGGACAAATCCGTGGACCCCTTCCGAAATCGGCGTGCTGCCGCCTTTACCCAGCCTTACCAATGGCGTTTGGTTAAAGGGGGAATTGCATCTGCACTCTCGACACAGCAAGGAATCTTCAAATAATTCCGTTGCCAAGGTCCTTGCTTTTTGCAAATTGGTGGGCATCGATTTTATCTGCATCACCGACCACGACAATCACGTGGATGGCGACGTAGCCAATAACACCTGGGCTGATCCCGAATTCAAATCTGACTCTGTTTTGTTGTTATATGGCGCCGAGTGGACAACCACCCGCGGCCATGGCAATGCCTTCTCAGCTAAGCCTTATGATCACCAACGGCTGTTTGATGTGCGTGATCAACGTGATGTTATCGTAGGCGCTGTTAAGAAAGGTCTTGGTATTCATCTGTCGGCCAACCATCCGAGCGGTAAAGATAATTTCGGATATTCCTATGATATGGTTGAATCTATTGAAGTCTGGAATTCTGCCCTCTGGTCAAAAAATGCCAATGCGATCATGATCTGGGACGATATGCTTTCATCGGGTCGTAAGCTGACCGGCAGGGGCGGGAGCGATGCGCACCATGGCGTTCCGGATTCGCCCGACAAGGCAACGAGTAACAGTGACCAGCGTAAGTCGAAATATGTGGGAACGCCTACAAACTGGGTGTTTGCCACTTCGCGTAATTCGCAGGCGGTCGTAGACGCACTCACCAATGGCCGGGTCAGCGTCAGCGCCAATCCCTTTGCGCCTCGCGTTGAATTTTATGCCGACCTAGATCAGAACGGTAAGCCGGACATGATGATGGGCGACAATGCAAAAGCCACTGGTAAACCCGTTAAATTCCGTGTTCAGTTATCAGGAAAATTAATAGCAGACTCATCTTATACCATTAACGTAGTGAAGAACGGCAGCAGCTTCGGTACCTACAAAGCGAATGCTAAAACGTCTTTCATTGAATTTACCGATTCACCAGCTGCATCTGGAAGATCCTATTACCGCATTACCGTTGAAGGCCCGCAAACGGCTTACCCACAGGTTCCGGAATCAATGGCATTAAGCGGTAACATGATTGCATTATCGAATCCGATCTTTTTCAATTTCGATCCCAACTTCTAGGTAAAACAATAATACATATCTACATATTGCCGCCGGCTACAACGTTGTTTGTAAAGCCGGCGGCTTTGTTTTTATATAATATCCCCGTTCATGGTATATTGAGCGTGGTTCACATTAATGTATTTACTACATTTATAAATGAACCCAGGATGGCAAAACATATGAAAATAAATTCTACCACCACCATACTCATCCTGTTGAGTATGGTAACAATGGCACAATCCCAGCCGTTCATTCAACGCAAACAGCTTTTCGATCATAACTGGAAATTCAATTTGGGTGATGCCCCAACGGCGAACGAAAACGATTTCGACGATAAGAACTGGCAGCATCTTGATCTGCCCCATGACTGGAGCATAGAAGGAAAACCAGACTCCAAAAACCCAATGGGCGGCGCTGGCGGTTACTTCCCGGCAGGCATGGGCTGGTACCGCAAAACATTCAAAGCACCTGTTACCTGGAAGGGCAAACACGTCTCCATTTATTTTGAAGGCGTTTACATGAATTCCGAGGTCTTTCTAAATGGTAAATCGCTGGGTGTTTATCCTTACGGTTATTCTTCGTTCAGGTACGACCTTACGCCGTACCTCAATTTCAATAAGGAAAATGTACTTTCCGTTCGGGTCGATAATGCTCAGCAAATAAACTGCCGCTGGTACAGCGGTTCCGGGATCTATCGACATACCTGGTTAATTGTCACGGACCCCATACATATTGCTCATTGGGGTGTAGGCATCACCACACCGGAGGTGTCTGCTGAAAAAGCAATCGTACAGATAAAAACAATTGTAAAGAACGAAACAGATCAGCCGCAAATCATACAACTCAAAACGCAGGTTTTGAGCACCACTAACACCAGGGCAGGGGAGAACCTGGTACAGGTTTCACTGCCGGCAAATAGTGAAAAAGAAATAGCGCAGGTCATTTCCATACAAAAACCCATGTTATGGTCGCCGCAAACGCCCCATCTATACCAGGCCCGTGTACAGGTGTTAAAAGGGAAGACATTATTGGATGATACCAAAACAGCCTTTGGGGTACGCTCAATAAAATTCACCCCCGAAAATGGTTTTCAGCTGAATGGTAAAACGGTGAAAATAAACGGCGGCTGTGTGCATCACGACAATGGTTGTTTAGGCGCTGCTGCTTATGACCGGGCCGAAGAACGCCGGGTGCAACTGCTTAAACAGGCAGGCTTTAATGCGATCAGAACTTCTCACAACCCGCCATCCGAAGCTTTTTTAAATGCTTGCGACCAATTGGGTATGCTGGTCATAGATGAATCATTCGATGGTTGGGAAGAACAAAAAAACAAATACGATTATGCCCTGTATTTTAAAGACTGGTGGCAACGCGATACCGAAGCCATGGTATTACGCGATCGTAATCATCCGTCCATTATTATCTGGAGTATCGGTAACGAAGTATTGGAAAGAAAGAAACCCCGCGCCATTGAAATCGCCAATATGCTTGCCGGGTGTATTCGCAAAATTGATGCAACACGTCCCGTTACTTCAGCTATGACAACCTGGGATAAAGACTGGGAAATATTCGATTCGCTTTTTGCAGCACATGATATTGGCGGTTATAATTATCAATTACATCGTGCCGCTTCAGATCACAACCGGGTGCCATCCCGAATAATTGTTCAAACAGAATCGTATCCACGAGATGCTTTTGCCAATTGGAAACTGGTTCAAAATAATAATTACATCATCGGGGATTTTGTTTGGACTGCCCTCGATTATCTGGGTGAATCGGGTATTGGCCGCTGGTACTATACCGGTGAAACACCCGGCGAACATTGGGAACGGGACCTGTATCCCTGGCATGGCGCATACTGCGGCGATGTCGATCTAATTGGCTGGCGGAAACCCATCTCGCACTATCGAAGCATGTTGTATAATAACAACGAAAAATTGTATCTGGCCGTACGCGAACCCAATCCGGCCCCGCTTGAGATCAAAGAGACCATGTGGTCTGTTTGGCCTACCTGGGAAAGCTGGACATGGCCGGGCCATGAAGGAAAAAATATACAGGTTGAAGTGTATTCAAAATATCCCAAAGTGAGGCTTTACCTGGATAAAAAATTGATTGGCGAACAGGCTACAACGGAGGACCAACAGTTTAAAGCTAGTTTTACGCTGCCATATGCGCCTGGCCTGTTACAGGCTGTTGGTGTAGCAGATAATAAAGAAATAGAAACAAGAGCATTGAAGACAGCTGGTAACGCTGCCAGCATAAAACTAAAGGCAGACCGTACAAAGCTGTCGGCCAACAGACAGGACCTGTCTTTCATTACTGTTGAAATAACCGATGCAGCAGGAAACCTGAAGCCGAATGCAGAAAATCAGTTACAGTTTCGTATTGACGGCCCTGGCGTGATTGCGGGCCTGGATAATGCCAATCTAAAAGACACAACTCAATATATTGGTACTAAACGTACAACCTGGCATGGACGTGCGCTCGTTGTAATTAAAAGTACGCAACATGCCGGTGATATTAAACTCACCGTGCATTCACCAGGATTAACGGGTGCGAGTATGATCATTAAGGCAACAGCGCTTCCCGACTAACACTTTAAAAAATGCCCTACCCCTTACGAACCCTAATACTATGCTCATTCTGCTTATTGCTTTTTCTGCACGCGCAGGAACAGACAAGTCTGCCCGGGTATAGCGTTATCAATTACAACAGTGATAACGCCCTTCCTCAGAACAGTATTAACGATATGGCATTCGACCCAAACGGGTTTCTGTGGCTGGCTACCGAAATGGGTATGGTTCGGTTTGACGGGCAGCATTTCCGGGAATATAATATGGCCAACTCACCCGCCTTATATACCAACAGGTGTTTTCTGGTGAATGCCGTGAAGGGACAAATACTTATGGAACCCGGTTTCGCCAATCACCGGATCCTGACAGTAACAGCCGATTACCGGATAATAGCTGACAGCCTCCTTTCTGCCAATCGCTATCAATGCAACCGGTGGAGCAACTGTATATTTTATTATGATAACATCTATAAAAAGTGGGGACACGATTCAACTGCCTTCAGGGGATTGTTAAACAAACTCGATCTCAATGGCGACCTGGTAACGGAGAATGAAAGACAGGCTTATGTAAGAAAAGATTCCAGCTGTTACTACCTCAATGATAATACGGCCGATGTACATCAACTGACCGAAATGGATGGCCATGCGCTAAAGATCCAGTTCATGGTGGGTGATTTTTTTTTCTATGTTGACCGGCAAAACCGCTTCTACACTTACAGGCAGGGGCGTTGGCAAAAGAACATCAACTGCAGCGACCAGCTCAAAGAAATTTTTAGCCAGGCTGAATCGGGGGCATACCCAAGTCAGTATACGGTAAATGCCATAAGAGATACCAGCAACACCTTCCTTGTTTACAAAGGAAATATCCTGTTGCTACATGTCAGAAACGGATTGCTTGATTTTGATGTGCTGGCGCCCAATACGGCCATTAAAAATATCAACTGCCTGATATACGATGAAGTTTATCGCACTTTATATATAGGTACAGCAACAAGTGGTTTATACATTCTTAAAAAACACGAATTCGAACGGCTTTTTTTTACCAGCGACCACTATGCGATCAACAGCCTGTATGCACAGCTGGAAATAGGAGATGGGCGAATACTCACTTCCTCCGGTATTCTCAGGCGTCATAGCGGGGTGAATATTCCTTCGCCGGGCTTATACGACCGGCCCGCCCTGCTGCGCTCATCTGATGGCTATATCTGGTATTCCAACTATGACTCCTTAAAAAAAATAGATACCGGTCTGCGAAATCCCGTTACCGTTCAATATCTCGGCGGCTGGTTGATGGCGATCATCGAAGCCGGAAATAAAGACATCCTGTATTGCACGATGAATAAATTATTCCGCCGGAAGGGAAACGATGTTACTATTTTACTGGATAAGCCTGCATTGATGCAGGGCGCAGAGATCCAGGTGATCCGCGAAATATACCCAAACGATCTGTGGATCGGCACATCATCGGGTTTATTCTCCTATAACCTGGTAACAGGTACACTTCGCCGTTTGCCGCAATTGGAAAAAGCATCCGTACGGGCCATTTTTAAAGCCAGCGATGGCTCTATATGGATCGGCACTTATGGACGGGGCTTTTATAAGTACGATCAGGGACGCTTCCTCAAAATGCCAATAGATCACGGGAACAACCTGGCCACCGTACATTGTATTATGGAAGATAACCGGGGTAATTTCTGGTTGCCCACGAACAAAGGATTATACAGGGTAACAAAAAAAGAACTGGACCGTTATGCTTCCAACTATAAAGAAAACGTCTTTTATTATTTCTTCGACAAGAGTTCCGGGTTTACCAGTAATGAATTCAATGGTGGATGCACTCCCTGCGGCATTGTTATGCGGGATGGTCATTTCTCCCTGCCTTCCCTGGATGGGTTGATACAATTCAATCCGGACAGTATTTCTTTTGAACCACCCGATCATCCCATATTTATCGACCGCATGACTGTGGACGAGAAACAGGTGTCGATCAGTGATCATTTTAAGCAACGGCAAGATGCTGGCCCGTTGGTGTTTGTCGTCGCTTCTCCTTATTTTGGCAACCCGGCCAATCTGCACCTCGAATATTCCATACCGCAGCTGGACAACAAATGGCGCCCCATGAATAATGACGGCAAGCTGGTATTGACAGGGTTGCACAAAGGCCGGTATACACTTATAATCAGGAAGCCGGCGAATAATGGACAGTATAGCTATAAGACGGTGCAATGGACCATATTGCCGTACTGGTATGAGACGATCTGGTTCCTACTTCTTATCGCGCTTGTTGCTATCAGTACCCTTTTCTTTATTTTCTGGTTTCGGTATGCACGCGCCATAAAAAGGGCGGAACAGCTGGAACAAAAAGTTGCAGAAAGAACACAGGCGCTCTCTGCAAGCAACCGGGTAAAGGAGAAAATGATCGCCGTTATCCTGCACGATCTGCGTTCACCGTTACGCTTTCTGCATATGATGGCAGTGCATATTTATGAGAATTACCAAAGGGCATCCCCACCGGAGTTAGGCGATATGTTGTTGAAGTTCAGAAATGCAACCCATGACCTGAACGGGTTTACACAGGACTTTCTGGTGTGGACAAATGCACAGAAAGAAGGATTTGTTATTCGCCAGGAAAAAATAATCCTTCGTGAGATCGTTGGGGAAATTGTTTCGTTGTATGAGCCGGCCGCTGATATGCATAACAATACCGTATTGAACCTGGTTCCACCGGAGGTAACGCTGGTGTCAGATGCCAATATCTTAAAGCTGATCATTCGCAACCTGGCAGACAATGCCAGTAAGTACACGGTCAATGGGGAAATAAAGCTGGAAGCCATACAGCATGCGGCTGCCGTTCGCATTATTATCACCGATACCGGGAAGGCCATGAACAAAAAGCTGGTCAATGAGATCCTTAGCAAGACGTATCAGACGGATAATGACAACCACGGCTTTGGGTACAAGATCATCCTGGAATTATTAGCCAAAATACATGGAGAACTGGATATAACGACCGCAGGGGAAACCGGTAACA
The DNA here is from genome assembly GCA_966212235.1 of uncultured Niastella sp. GTDB lineage: Bacteria > Bacteroidota > Bacteroidia > Chitinophagales > Chitinophagaceae > Niastella. Next base: position 158,830 of record CBIHPP010000004.1, read on the forward strand.
AAATAACGCTGACTTTCAGAACCGGCCCGGTATAAAAGAAAAATCAAATGATCAGGCAATATCAAACTGCTTAACAACCTGGGTGAGTTCAACGACGTTGTTAACTTTCAATTTTTGCAGTATTCGGGCTTTATGCGTGCTAACGGTAGAGATATGTATGGATAATATATCGGCAATCTCCGACACATTTTTGCCGCCCACCAGGTGTGTCATCACTTCGAGCTCGCGGGCAGACAGGGTTTCAAATGAAGGGCCTTCATTTCCTTCGCAGGCCAGGGCCTCCTGCAATTTGGCGCTCATATATTTCCTGTTATTCATGACACTGACAATAGCCTTACGTAATTCCAAAGCATCGGCTTCCTTATTAATAAATCCCATTACACCCAGTTGCAGGAACCGCTTTGCATAAATTTCTTCGCTGTTCATGCTTACGATCAGCACTTTCACCTGGGGCTGAAGCGTGAATATGTTTTTCAACAAACTAACGGAGTCGGTGTTGGGCATGGAAATATCCATAACAACAAGATCGTATTCGGTGGATTGGATCCTCTTCCAGGCACTGTCACCATCGCTGCATTCATCTATCTGTACGCTTATATACTCTGATCTTATAAGAAAAGACAGTCCTGTTCTTACAATACTGTGATCGTCGGCAATTAAAATTTTTTTCAATGGGTGGGTATATAGAATTAAAATAATGTATATCTATTGATTACGCATAGAAACATTACAATAATAGCAAATGTTAGCTGAAGGAAGAAGCAGGTTCCACATTATTTTGCGGTTCGCCTATTTCCAATTATTACTACTTCATATATAAGAAATAATCGGCTACTTGCACTCTGAAAGTGTTTACAACCTGCTTGCTCTTACGTTATTATATTGAATATAAAGCATTGATGCCTATGTACTGTAATCCTATGTAATAGTATGTTTAAATCCAATATCCTGCTTTAGTGTGATAGGTTAAACACCCAAAGACCCGTTCGGACTGAGCGGGTTTTTGCTTACTTTTTCAGCATTTAATTCAACAATTCGTACCCCATGAAAAAATTTTTCCATGTATATGGAACCTCATTATTTATTCTTTGTATTCCATTCCAGGTTATCATTACGTTTTTGACGTTCCTGTTACTGACAACCCGTGGCCCTGGGAATGTTAACGCAAAGGCGAAGACCATAACTACATTGACGAACAGGTAGGTGCCTTAAAATTTAAACGTAAGGTTTACCGTAAGTCTCGTCGGGTTTTGTGCCGCCAGGCGGTTCGACCAGTACTTTTCATTGGTAAGGTTATCTACTTTTAGCCCAATCCTGTAAACTGGTTTATCATAAAACAACGAAGCATCCAGTACGGTATAGGAGGGTATGGTGAAAACATACGCGGCCGTATTCGATTGAAAAGATTCGCTGCCGTAATTGCCGCCGAAGGCGATGCCTAATCCTTTTGCATTTCCCTTTACAAAGCGATAGCTTATCCAGCCATTCATCGTTCTTTCCGGACCAGCTGTAGGCGGACGCAATCCTTCAATGTTCTTATTAGATTTTTCCAATTTGCTTTTGTTATACGCATACCCTGCCACAATATTCAAACCGGGAATGGGATTGGCAATTACTTCCGCTTCAAATCCTTTGCTTGCCTGGGTGCCATCCTGTAAGAAAAAACCAATATTGTCCGGATCATCACGAAGCATATTGGTTACCGTAATATCATAGTAGCTCAAAGTGGCATTGAGTTTATTGTTCAGCGCATCGAGCTTGATACCGGCTTCCCATTGGTTAGCCTGTTGTGGTTTGAACGTATTACCATAAGCATCAGAGCTGCCTACGTTTTCAAACCCGTTCATATAATTGGCAAACAACGAAACCTGGTTTTTAACTACCTGGTATACCAATCCGAATTTAGGAGACAAGGCCGTTTGATCGTATGCACCTGCCGTGGAATCCTGCGCGGGCCAATATTCGCCCATATTCCGGTAGTGATCTACCCGCAAACTGGCCATGGCCAGTAACTGGTCTGTTACATTGATCACATCAGAAACATAGGCGCTGTAAGTATTATCGCGCACACGGGTATAATTGAGGAAATTAGCTGAGGCAAACATCGGGGACACTCTTTCTATTGTGAAATTGTTATAAGCGGCCCCTGGCTTTTTATAGTTGAGCGCCGGCATATTTCTAAGGGTGTCATTACGGTTAGATCGCAGGCTATAAAAATCGGCGCCGATCACTACGCGGTTCCTCATACTGCCTATGTAAAAATCGCCTTTGAAGTTTTGTTGAATGTTTGTTCCGTAGTAAGGATATTCCTGGGAGGTAACCTGCTGCCTGATCGTACTATCGGTTGGCATGGTTAAGCCAACTACATATCCTTCGGAAGAAGATCGGGTACGTGAAAAGACAGTTTGTGATGTCCAGCTTTCGGATAGTTTGTAATTTATTTGTCCGAATACATTCAACTGCTGGCTGGTATAAAAGATGGTATTGTTGGCAAAGGAAAGTTTATAAGGCATGGCCAGTTCTTCAACACTGTGAATGTTGCCTTTTGCATTAGGAGCAAGCCGGGTAGGGGAAGTGGCTTTGTAACCACTCATTTCAATATCGAGCAGCAAGGTAAGCCGATCGTTTACTTTATACAACAAACTGGGCGCCAGTAAAAAGTTTTTTGTGAACCCGGCATCCTGGAAACTACGTTCACTGTGAACAGCACCATTGAACCGCAGGAGGGCTGTCTTTTCCTTGTTGAGTGGTGTGTTTATATCCAATGTTATGCGGTTAAGGTCCCAGCTACCGCCTGAATAAGAAACTTCTCCTTTGAAATTGTCAAACGGTTTTTTGGTAACCCGGTTGAACAGGCCGCCAAAGGATGAAAGCGTGCTGCCGAATAAAGTGGCGGATGGTCCTTTGATAATCTCAACACGCTCGAGGTTGGCCGGGTCAATGCTGGTGTAAATAAAACCACCCACGCCATTGCGAACCAGGTTGGCGGTTGTAAATCCTCTTGACGTAGCGGAACTTCTTCCCTGGTTATAAATTATGGGAATGCCGGCCCCGGGTATGTTTTTAAAAGCGGAAACATAATCGGTGATCAATTGCTCTTTCATCAATTCCTTTCCTACCACACTATACACCTGCGGATTTTCTATATTCTTCAATGACATTTTGGAAACATCATCACTTTCTTTTTTGGCAAAGCGGTTACCACCGGTTACTACTACTACCTCTTCCAGATTTTGTGAAGAAGAGTTTATGGCTATGTTCACCGAAACCGTTTTGTTATCGGTTACTTCTACTGTTTTTGAAACAGTTTCAAAGCCAATTAAAGATATCTCCAACTGATAGGTTCCGTTTGGAACATTCTTAAAAAGGAATTCGCCACTTTCATTGGTACTTACCCCTTTTGCCGTCTCTTTTATAATAACCGTCACATGGGCTGCCGGACTGCCATCGGAAGTAGTTACTTTTCCCTGGATAAATCCGCCGCCTTCTGTTGTATTTTTTGCAAAGGATATAAAACCCGAAATCATCAATAAGCTGAAAATAGATAAAAGCCTTGCCATCCTGATTGTCGATTTAAGTATACTAATTTTGCGCCCGCAAAATTAAACTGGCAGGACAGGCCCAGGTATAGCGATCGGGAAAAAAGCTTACGCGAAAAGGAAATAGCTGACAGCGCTTCGTAATCAATTCAGTTTTACTTCTTTATCACCTCTTCTTCCTCCCCCAAAATTTCATCGATCATCCCAAAAGCTTTGGCTTCATGGGCCTTCATCCAATGATCGCGGTCGGAGGCTTCATGCACTTTCTGGTAGTTCTGGCCACTGTGCCTGGAGATAATGGAATACAGTTCATTCTGTAGCTTTTTGATCTCATTCATGGTGATCTCGATATCCGAGGCATTGCCCTGTATACCGCCCGAGGGTTGATGGATCATTACCCGCGCATGTTTTAATGCGGCGCGCTTTCCCGCGGTACCTGCACATAGCAATACAGCGCTCATAGATAAGGCGGTACCCGTACAAATGGTAGCTACATCCGGCGTAATGTATTGCATGGTATCATATATACCCAGACCGGCATACACCGACCCGCCAGGTGAATTAATGTATAACTGGATATCGCGTCTGGCGTCGGCTGATTGCAGGAAAAGTAATTGCGCCTGGATAATATTGGCAATCTTATCATCGACGGCTTCGCCCAGGAAAATGATCCGGTCCATCATCAGGCGCGAAAACACATCCATTTGCGCTACGTTTAACTGCCGTTCTTCGGTAATGTAGGGTGTCATCGCCATAGGCACAAAGCGGTTCTCCATACGGGCTAAAAACCCGTCAACATACTGACTGCCGATGTTATGGTGATGCACGGCATAATCACGAAATTCATTTTTCGTACTATTCATAATGAAGTATTTATTGATTGATTGATTGAATTTTTCAGCAGGGCAGGGCACAAGAAGCCGTAAGGCAGTTGCTGAGCGCCTTAGAACCTGATAATTATTAAATGAAAAGATTATTTGCCTGAAAAGAAGGCCATTATTTTCAGGCGAAAGGAAATATGTTCCGGTTCATGAAACAGTTGCTGATGCACGGCGGCGATCTCTGCTTTTAGCTGGCGGCGGCTGTATTGCCTGATCATGTCATACGTTCTTTGTTGCCACAACAGGTTCTCCCGCAAGGCAGGTTGCAGTATCAACCGGGCTTCAAACAGCGCGTTATCGCCTTCGCCGGCAACTTTTAAAAGATAATCGTCTATCTGCTGTATGTCATTCAAGGAAGTCCTCATATGTCAACGATTTTTCTTTTATGGTATCTCTTACTTTTTCCAGGCACTTGTATTTCTGCACCGTGGCCGATCGTTCACTGTTGAAACCAAACCGCCCGGCTATTTTGCGCATCGGCAATTTGTCATAATAAAACGCCTGCAGCAATTCCATACATTTTTGTCCGGACGAATGTAATAGCTCAAGGAGTTTGTCGGTAGAAGAGGCGGGGGGATGTTCTTCCACGGCTATACCGGTTAGTGAATCATCCAGGGAACTATGCCGGCTATTTTGTTTATGTTTCTTTGTCCAGAGGTGTTTGGCTATGCCGAGTATATAAGATCGTTCGCTGTACTGCAGCGTCACACCTGAGGTAGCCAATTTTTCATAATATATAACCAGCGCGTCCTGAAAAACATCTTTGGCTTCTTCAAATGATCCGCCCATATGGCTAACGTATTTCGCCACCATCGGAAAAGCCGTTTGGTACAACTGTACAAAAAGGGCTTTTCTTGCTTCTGCCACATCTTCCTTCACCATTGTTTGAGTCATATACAAACACTTTAATAATAAGTGCCGGTTTCTACTCAAATATCACCATAAAATGGCAGATTCTTTTTGCCCTTTACAACAAAAACTGAAACACCCGCTTCTGGCCTTCTTCACCCCATTGTGAAAGAATGGTTTTTATTTCCGACCGGTAGCTAGCACCGGTTATTTTCTTTCCCCTTTTAGGGGTGAGCAGGTCTTTATCCGTCACTTCTACCAGTTGTAATTTCGTAGCATACCAGGTGGTGTGCATTCGGGGGATCGCCAAACCAAGGATCATCCCCGGCAAACCGTTAAAAGATTCCGGTCCGCCGCTGGTTACAATTTCGTCGGTATAAAAGGCGATCACAACAATAGAATCCATTACCCGGCCAACTGCTTTGCGGCAATCGAACCCGGCAATCTTTCTTATCTCCGGTGTAATTTTCCATTCTATGTTGCGTAGGGAATCCGTCACCAGGTAAATATCGCCATAAATGCTTCTTTGCGTTACCGACCTGTTACTATCTAAATGGGTGAGAATGGTGTTTTCCGAATCAAATACACCCCAGTATTTCATTTGCTTGCCTTCGGCATCACGGCCCGTATTGAACATCGTGCGGTCGCCCTTAAAAGTGAGGTCGTAATAATAAGTGACAAACTTGGGCATATTGTTTTTAGCCGCTTCCCCCCAAACACCTCCTTCCATTAAAGCATGCTGGTTGGTTTTGCGTTCGTATTCTATCTTTCCCTGCGTTATGAACTGCTGTTGCGCCAGCAGGGCAGGGGCGGCGCTTATGATAAGGATCAGGTATAATATTATGCGATACATATGTAATAAGTTTTTTAATTTCTGATTTAGTGATTTTGAGATTTTTGGATTCTTTAAATGCAGGCTTTCTTTTCAATCTCAAAATCCCGCAATCCCAAAATCAGCAATTGCCTTCTCGTCACCATCCCATCGGTTTTCCATTCTTGCTAAAGTTCCAGATGAACGTCAGCATAAAGTTCCGTCTGATGGTATTATAGGTCCTTTCCGATATAAAGTTGTTGTTGATATTTCGGTTGAACCCGATATTCTGGTCCAGGATATCCCTGGCTTCAAACCGCAAGCGGGCCACATCATTCTTGAACAATTTCCGGTCTAACCGTGCATCCCATCTAATTGAATTATTATTCTTTTCAAATACACTGGTCTTTTGCCGGAAATTAAAACTGCAGGAACTGCCGAACTCCATTTTCCAGGGTAGGAAGATATTTACATCTGCATTATGCTCTTGCGTCCAGTACCGGGTTACAAGGTCACTGCGCAAGGAGGTTTTGGAAATGTTGTGATAGAATTCGGTACTGAGCCAGATACTCCATTTCTTATCCTTGTCATAACTTACATTGGGTCCTCCGCCATAGGAATAGCTATCGTTCTCGTTTTTCTCGCCATCAATAAAGTTGGTATTATGATTTACATTGAACCGGCCTTCACCCCCAAGACGAATCCCCCATTTTTTAACTTTCTTGCCATAGTATATATTGCCGTTCGCCCGGTAATTGCCATCCACATTCACCGGTTGTGATATTTTACGACCCGTAGAAAGGTCGAGGATATTGAGCGTACTGAAATCATGTTGTGTAGTGGAGAAATTGACACTGGTATAAATGTTTCGTTCCGACAGCAGCTTATAACTGTGAAATGTCAAATTGATGCTGTGGCGGAAAGCCTGCTTCAAATCGGGATTACCAACCCTAATATTCAACTGGTCGGTGATATCCCGTATGGGTTGAATCTGATCAATGGAAGGCGCTTGCGTACTTCCGTTATAATTAAACCGGAGCGTCCCTTTGGACCCCATATTCCAGCTCATGTTGGCCTGGGGATAAAAATTGGTAAAACTGTAATTCGTAGCTGAATCTCCTTTCAGGTCTTTACGGGAATAGGCAGCATTAGACACATTCATGCCAAACGACAACGAGATCTTCTTGGGTTTGGCATACCGGTAATTGATACCGCCCGACTGGGTGAACACATTAAAGCTGTATTCATTGCTTAGGGAATCGATCTTTTCTTCATATTTTCCCAACGGAGCGCTTTTCTCCAGCGTGGTGATGTGTGATTGCCGGTGATTGTTATCGATACCGTAATTGAATTCCAGCAACGATCTTTTTGTCAATGGTTCAGTGTACGAAATGCGGGAGTTAATGGTTGAAGTAACATTATCGGTAAGCTTTTGTTGATCCAGTATTTTGGTACTGTCGAGCACACCGTTTTTGAAATAATTGTTATCGGAAAAGAATAATCCATTCGACAAATTCTCTGTATAATTTTGCCGGGCCGACACGGAAAGGGTCCTTCCCGTTTTTCTGAACTTCTGTTTCCACAACAGAGTAGAATTAAAGTTCTTATTGTCTGCGTCGGTGGTCGTTTCGCGGTCAATGATGCTCAGCGTATCGCCGAAGTTGTTCATTGATTCCTGGTGCAAATTACTATGACTGTAATTATTACCCCGCGATCCCTGCGCCGTTATTTTAACCGATGAAAAAGAATCGATCTGGAATTCATATAATCCGTCAATTCTGTTCCTGTTGCGGCTGCGATAGCTATTGCCATAATCATTTGTATATAAAATAGTATCGCGCAATTTATACTGACTGAATGTATTGCCCTGGGCTTCCGTATTCAATTTATTGTACTGGTAGTTGCTGTTCAGGTGCATTTTGTCTCCGTTCCACTTATTCGAGTAGTGTAAGCCACCGGCCCATCCTTTGGGTAATCCTTCGCCATAATAATCGCCGCCGCCAAATTCATCATCCCCTCCGGAGACATACATATAGGTTCCCTCGGTATCATCACCGCCCATTTCCATGTTTTTGCCCCCGTAATTCATGCCTTCCTGCCAGTCGAGCCCCGTTTTACCGCTATTCGACATAATGCCGTAGGCGGAGAATTTTCGTTTTCCTTTAAAGGCATTCACCATCACTTTGTTATTCCAGAACTTGTTTGCATCAGTACCTGATTCAATTTTTCCAAAATAACCTTTCTTTTTATCCTCTTTCAGTTGCAGGTTGATGGTCTTTGTTTTCTCCCCATCATCAATGCCGGTAAAGGCCGCCTGATCGCTTTTCTTATCAAAAGTCTGCACTTTGTCTATGGCATCGGCGGTTAAGCCGCGGGTAGCAATGGTGGGATCGTCGCTAAAAAATTCCTCGCCGTCAACCAGTACTTTTTGTACCGTTTCGCCCTGGGCGGTTATTTTTCCATCTTTGTCTACCTGAATACCGGGTAATTTTTTCAACAGGTCTTCTACCGTAGCGCCGGCAGCCACTTTAAAACTATCGGCCACATACTCTGTGGTATCGCCTTTGATGCGAATGGCGCCTAATTTATGCTGTACGATCACTTCCTGTAATAACTGACTTTTGAGGGTCATGGCAATAGTGCCCAGGTTAACCGGCGCCCCACTGGTTATTTCTACCCGGTCAAAATAATCGGCATAAGCCGGGCGGGTAACCATAATAATATATTGACCGGGGGATAATTTTTGCAAGGTAAACTGGCCGGTGTTATTACTGCGGGTAAAAGTTACCAAAACCGAATCGGCAGGCCGCAATACACCAATGACGGCATTGGAAAGGTTTCTTTTTTCCGATGTGTCAATTACTGTACCTTTAAGAGCAGCATCCTGGGAAAATACAGACAATGAAATGGCGAATAATACAATAAGGAGTGCAGTTATTTTTTTCATAGCGATAGATAAGGGACAAAAGCATACAGCCATATTACTGGTTAATATGTTTAAGAATTTACTCCCTTTACGCCTTTTTGGGTGAACGAATGTCTGTAATGAAATTGGTAAATAGCAAATCACTATCTTAATTTATCGTTAAAGCAACCCGATATTATCAGGTAACGGGCATAAACAAATAGATCAGGCATGGATACATTAAAAAAATACGAAGAGATCCATTTTGTAGACAGTACAAAGGCAGTTTGGAATTATTCTTTACTCTCGGAAGACGACATTCGCAATTTTCAGCAGGGTACCCATTACCGGTTGTACGATCTGTTTGGCTCACACGAAGTTGAAGTGTTAGGGAAAAAAGGATATTATTTTGCCGTATGGGCGCCCAATGCCACAAAGCTTTCGGTGATCGGTAATTTTAATGACTGGAACACCACCAGCCATCCCTTATTTGTACGGCTCGATCAATCGGGCATCTGGGAAGGTTTTATTCCCGGCCTGCAAAAAGGCGAGGTATATAAATATCATATTGATGGTTTTAAGGGCGTCAAAACCGACAAAGGCGACCCTTATGCCAATTTCTGGGAAAAAAGACCCAACACCGCATCCATTACCTGGAACCTGGATTATAACTGGCGCGATGATGAATGGATGCAAACCCGGGCGTGGCACAATTCGTTGGAAGCGCCCTGCAGTATTTATGAGGTGCACCTGGCCAGCTGGATGCGCCCCAATAAACATGATGAAGAATCGTATAACACCTACGATCAAATACGGGAATTGCTGGTTCCCTATGTGAAAGAAATGGGATTTACCCATGTGGAGTTTATGCCGGTGATGGAACACCCGTTCGACGGCAGTTGGGGGTACCAGGGCACGGGGTATTTTGCGCCCACATCGCGTTTTGGCAACCCGCAGGGTTTTATGGAACTGGTCGATGCTTTTCACGAAGCAGGCATTGGGGTTATTCTCGACTGGGTGCCTTCGCATTTTCCCTACGACGCACACGGCCTGTTTATGTTCGACGGGGCCAACACCTATGAGTATGCCGATATGCGCAAAGGCTTTCACCCCGACTGGAACAGTTATGTATTCAATTACAGAAGGGGAGAGGTGAAATCTTTTTTGATCAGCAGTGCCCGCTTCTGGCTCGATAAATTTCACATCGACGGCATTCGGGTAGATGCGGTGAGCTCTATGCTGAAATTAAATTATTCGCGTACCCACGGCCAGTGGGAACCCAATGAATACGGCGGCGATGGCAACATTGAAGCCATGACTTTTATTAAAGACCTGAACGAAACGATATACCGCGATTTTCATGATGTGCAATCCATTGCTGAAGAGGCCACCGATTGGCCGGGGGTGTCGCGCCCTACTTTTCAGAACGGGTTGGGCTTTGGCATGAAATGGATGATGGGCTGGATGCACGACACGCTGGATTATTTTAAAATGGACCCGATTCACCGGCGGCATTACCAGAATAAGTTTTCATTCAGCATGATGTATTATTATGACGAAAACTTTTTATTGCCATTAAGCCATGATGAAGTGGTGCATGGCAAAAGCCCGATGATCTTTAAAATGCCCGGTGACAATTGGCAGAAATTTGCCAACCTGCGCACACTGTATACGTATATGTTTACGCACCCCGGGGGAAAACTCCTATTCATGGGTAACGAATTCGGCGATACCAATGAATGGAATTATAAAAGCGAGCTGCAATGGAATTTGTTGCAGTATGAGCCGCACCGAATGCTGAAAGATTGCCTGCGGGATTTGAATAATTTATTACGCAGCGAACCGGCGATGTATGAAAATCAATTTAATATTTATGGTTTTGAATGGGTGGACCTGAACCATCCGGCCGAATGCGTGGTGGCGTATCGCCGTAAGGGTAAGGACCCCGAGAACGATCTGCTGGTCATTTTAAATTTAACCCCTGTTGTGCGGACAGACTGGAAGGTATATACGCATGGTAAATCGCAATGGCGCGAGATCTTTAATTCCGACGCAAAAAAATATTGGGGAACCGGCAATATTTATAATCCGGAGATATTAACGACTAGTCTGGATAAAAACGATAATATGTATGAAATAAATGTGCACCTGCCACCGTTGGGAGCTGTAGTGTTGAAGTAAAGATCTTTTTGTGCAACAGAAAATGAGATATCTATGAAAAACGTTAACATTATTTTAATGTTGGGATTAATTTCCCCATGTGCTTACTCACAAACCGACAGTAGCGCTTTTTATTATCAAAAAGGGACGGCCGAAAAAGAAGCGCGCCGTTTCCGGGAGGCGGAAAAGTTTTATGCCAAAGCTGCTAATTTCTCACCCAACGATGCCAAAGTACAAATAGGCTGGGGGCAAGCGCTCCTGGAGCAAAAGCGGTACATGGAAGCCCGGGAAAAATATAAAGCCGCCTATGCGGTAGATGCCAAAAACCCGGAGGTTCTTGAACAGTTGGCCAACCTGTCGTTAAATACCCGCCAGTGGAATGACGCGGCCACCTACGCAAAAAAAATGCAGGAAGCCAAAGTTGGCAATTCTTCCAATTACATTATTGCAAAAAGCTTTTACGAGCAGGGGAATTATGGCGAATGCCTGAAATACTGTGAACAGGCTTTTAAAGAAGATCCCAAACGGGCCGAAACCCCATACATTGCGGGTCGCAGCCTGGTTGAGATGAGCAATTATAAAAAAGCAGCTGGTTGTTTTGAGCAGGCCATCGAGCGCGATAGCACCAAGGCCAACTGGATGTATGAGGCCGGCCTGGTATACTACGCCATTCCGGACGACAAAAAAGCCATTTACTGGTTCGAAAGAGCCGCCGCCAAAGGATATAACCGCAGCAACGATTTTGTAGAGAACCTCGCCAATGCCTATCTGAACATCAAGAATTATGAAAAAGGACTGGCATTGATGCAGGAAGTGTTGCAACGCAAACCCGCCGACCAGGAACTGTTGTATAATATTGCAGATGCCTATTACCAGACCGGTAAATACCAGGATGCCATTGATTACTGGGACAAAATACTGGCCATTGATAAACAAAACGCGAGCGCGCTGTACATGATTGGTTTGAGTTACCAAAAGAAAGGAGAGAAGGAAAAGGGGCAGCAGCTTTGTGACAAAGCCATTCAAATGGACCCTTCATTGAAGAATTTGAAAGAAGAGAAGAAGATGCCGGGGGGGATTTAATTTTAATAATACAAAGCAAAAAGGTGGGTCGCTCTTTTGGAGCGGCTCACCTTTTTCCATTTAAAAGGTGAGCCCCTTTGAAAGGGACCCACCTTTATACCTTTTACTACATTCTATCCGGCACGCGAATCCCCAGCAATGCCATACCCGATTTAATAACATGGGCTGTCATTTGGTTTAGCTGCAAACGCAATTCTTTTTTAACCGGCGATTCGGCTTTCAAAATTTTATGCTGATGATAAAAAGTGTTGTACAGCTGGGCTACACTGAACAGATAACCAGCAATAACACTGGGGTTCATTTCATCACCGGCCTGGCGAATGATATCGGCATATCTTTCCAGCGTAATGATCATTTGCTTTTCAAGCGGCAGCAGATCAGCGCCAATTTCACCGCCGGTATATAATTCTTTCCTGAAAACTGATTGCGTACGTGCGTATGCGTATTGAACAAAAGTGGCCGTAAAACCATGCAGGTCTATCGACTCTTCAGGGTTAAAGATCATTCGCTTTTTAGGATCAACACGCACCAGGAAGAACTTTACACCACCGGTACCAACGATCTCATCCAGTTCTTTTAATTCCTCTGGGGAGAGTTCTTCTGTTTTATTTTGTTCTTTTTCCTTCTGCTCATTTTCTTTTTCTATCCTTTTGCGCGCTGCTTCGCGGATCATTTCATCAAGGATATCATCTGCATCTACCACCGTACCCTCCCGCGTTTTCATTCTGCCCGTAGGTAATTCCACCATGCCGTAGCTCAAATGGAAAATGCCCTCAGCGCCGGGAATACCCATTTTCTGACAAATCAGTTTCAATACCTTGAAGTGATAATTCTGTTCATCGCCCACCACATATACGCTCAGGTCGCAATTGAATTCGTTTTGTTTTACTTCGGCCAGGCCAATATCCTGGGTAATATATACAGCCGTTCCATCGCGACGACGAACGATCTTTTCATCGAGACCGTCTTTTGTAAGATCAACCCATACGCTGCCATCATCTTTTTGAAAGAATACTTTTCTACGCAAGCCTTCTTCAACCAGGTCTTTCCCCAGCAGGTAGGTTTCGCTTTCATAAAACACTTTATCGAAGTCGCTACCAATGCGTTTATAGGTTACATCAAATCCTTTGTATACCCAGCTGTTCATGGTGCGCCAGAGTTCTACCACATCGGGTTTACCGGCTTCCCAGTCAACCAGCATTTGCTGGGCGGCCTTCATGATCGGGGCTTCTTTTTCCAGCTCCTCTTTCAAAGGGCTGTTGTTCATTAATTCTTCTGCCTTTTCTTTGGAATTTCCTTTCTCCACTAATTCCGCCAGCTTCTTTTCCTTTATAGGAATCAACTGTTTTTTCATTTCCGTTCCGAACAGTACATAATAATCGCCCACCAGGTGATCGCCTTTTATGCCCGTGCTTTCGGGTGTGGCGCCATTGCCGAACAGTTGCCAGGCGATCATGCTTTTGCAAATATGAATACCCCGGTCGTTGGCAATACAGGTTTTTATCACTTCATATCCGTTGGCTTTATAGATCTCGGCCACGCTCCAGCCCAGGAAATTATTCCGCAAATGGCCCAGGTGAAGCGGTTTATTGGTGTTGGGAGAAGAATATTCGATCATTACCCGTTTGCCGTTGCGCGGCTGCCGGCCATAGGCGGGCTCATTATATTGTTGTTGCAGGAATTGCAGCCACCAGCTGTCGCTGACCGACAGGTTTAAAAATCCTTTTATCACATTAAAACCGCTAAAAAGGGTGGCGTTGCTGACCACCAGGGCCTGGCCCAGCTCATTGCCTAACTCCTCAGGCTTCTTTTTCAGGGTCTTTAGCAGGGCAAACAGCACAACGGTATAATCACCCTCAAATTCGGGTTTGGTTTCGCTTACGGTAATGGAAGAAGGGTCAATATCTACCTGGTACAATTGATTGATCTGTACGCTGACTGCCGACTGAATAACGGGAACTATTGCCATGCTTTGATTTTGTGGCTGCAAAAATACAGATATGGCTATTCTAGGACGATATAATTTGATAAATATTGCGAGCCTGCTGGGTGAGACAAGTAGGGGAATGGTCTGGGTATTGTCTAAGTATTGTCTGGGTATTGTCTAGGTATTGTCTTGCAGCCATGAGTCTCCCTAGAGAGTCCAGAGAGTCTCCAGAGAGTCCCCAGAGAATCCCTGTAGAGTCAGTATAAGACATCAGGTTTCAGTATAAGACACAGTATAAGACACTAAGCATTTGGCTAAACACAAAGAGCCTCCCACCAGAAGGCGGAAAGCTCTTTATTAGTTGTTTAGGGGTTAAACTGTTATCAAATTTGGGATATTTAAAACAATTGTTAATTTTTATTGACTTGAATCAATAGCCAGCCCCCTGAAACTATCATGAAATCTCCTTTTTGGCAAAAATGCAGGCCTAAAACAGCCAAACTGTCCAATTAAAATATGCACGATCCGCAGATCAGCGTCGGTAATTATTGATATTCAATTACCTTTGTGGCGTATAAAAAACCGATTGTGACGAAACTGATTAACGCAGTAATAAACTTTTTTTATCCTTTTTTTCGCCGGTTAATGCCTTTGCAAACCTTCAAGTATGCAGCTTGTGGTGGCGGCAATACCGTGCTCGATATTTTTATTTATGCCTTCAGTTACAATTTTGTATTTAAAAAGCAGATGGTCCATACCCCGATCGGGATAGCCATCAATCCATACATCGCGGCATTCCTGGTATCCTTTACGATCACTTTTCCGTTGGGTTTTTTCTTAAGCCGTACGATCGTATTTCCCGGTTCTACATTGCGTGGCCGAATTCAGCTTTTCCGGTATTCATTATTGGTAATAAGCTGTATAGCGCTGAACTATATTTTTATCAAGTTATTTGTAGAACAATGCCATTTATATCCCACCATCGCTAAAATATTCACGACCGTAATTGTCGTTGCTTTTAGTTTTATTACCCAAAAGAATTTCACTTTTAAAGTAGAAACTCCTGAAGAAGAAGCAATGCTTGAAGCAGAAGCAGTGATGGAAGCAGAAAAACTGCAGGAAGAAAGCAAAGCTAGTTAGCTAATTATTTATTCCCCATTCGCCATTGACAATTCGCGCGTATTTACGGGTGGTTTGATGCTTGCTTTTTCCAACTGCTTGAAATACTGCCGCAGGTTGCGGGGCCGGTATTGGTATATTTCGCGGTACCGTTCCAGCACACTTTCATCAATGACCTGGCGCTTATCATCGTTCAGGGATATTGATCGCCATACCGGTAACCAGAACCAGTACAACGGCGAGTAGGAACTGCGCAATTCGCCCCAGGGATTGCCTTTAATTTGTTTGTATACTTTATCATCGTAACACAAACCGATTTTATTTGCCTGCCCGGCCAGCCATCGTAAAGCAATATCGCTTAACCCTGAATCGGCATAGCCACCGCCAATATTACTATGTACACCGGCAAACCACCGTTGCTCCACCTCTTGTGGATGGTCGGGATCATTTTTTACAGTATCGCTCACTTCCCATAAAGCGGGTTGAAACATTTTTCTTCTTTCATCAATAGCCAATGCCTGGTAAGCATGCTCTACCGAACTGCTGAGGGTAACATCATGGAATTGATACCTTTTCATATTAAACGCCCGGTACCAGGGCAGGGGAATACCCAGGCTGCCCACCGTATCCCACACACCAATAAATTTTATGGGCGTTATATTTTCCCAGGAATATTGTTTTCTGAAACCTGTCATCATATCAGAATCAGGGGCAGTATACTCATTCCTTTCCCGGTATAATTCATACGCTTTATCAACCAGTTCAATATACTCGGGCCGCAGAATACCACAATTCCTGATCAATCCGCCAATGCTGCGGGCGGTGTAGGCGCCCCGGCTAAAACCAAACAGGTATATTTCATCGCCGGGCACGTAGTTTAAGATCAGGAAGGTGTAAATGTCTTTGATGTTCTTGTCAATACCGGCGCCGGTAATGCCGCCGAGCAAATTGCCTTTCACGGAATAACCGGTACCAATACCCTTATCGTAAAATTTTAGTTGAGGAATGGGCCGGCTGTTAGAGGTATCGTACGAACAAATGCACTGATACATTTTTTCAACGTTTGTTTCTACACGTTGACCACGGTCGATATTGCCCGGTTTGTTCCAGGTTCCATCGCTGCAGGTAATAAGACGCTTCATGACAATAAATATTAAAAGTTAAAGAGCACAGCGCTTATTTTCAGAAGGTATGGTTTCAGATTCGGTAAAGTAAAGTAAGCACGTATATAAAATTACAGGTGTTCTATTGAATGATACGGCCGGGAAATACCTGATTTTTTCAGGTAATAATACGGATGGTTAATGTGCTAATTAGCCAATGTGCCAATGTGCTAATTTGAAACGCTTATACCAGGAGGAATTAACCAGGAAGATAAAAATGGCAGCTTACTGCTTGCCGTTAAATGTATACGAAAACGTGGGAGGCAAGGTAAAAACTTTTTTTATTCTATTGACATTTCTGCAATTGATATTGATCAATAAGCGAAGGCATAAAGGCAACGAGGCATAAAATAAAAGCCACACACATAGTGTGCAGCTGTATTTCATTATCGAATAATCGAATTATCACATTACTTCACTCCGCCACTCCAGAACCAGTTGCCTTCTTCGGTATAAAACCATTTTCCATTTCCATTCACCGTTTCGCCCTGCATGGTAAACCCGTCATAGGCCAGCTGAATACCGGCATTGACCATGTTCGTTATTTTATACACTTTACCCGGGCCAGCCCGCAGGTTCAGGCGAGTAAGGGTGGTTACTTTGCCAAACTTTTCGGTTTTGCTGATCTGTCCGTTTACCACCTGGGTACTGCCGTTGACCAGCGCAATCAGTTTATCCAAATCCACCTTAAAACCCGGGCAATTCTTTAAAGAATAAATTTCATGATGCCCTATAATATGCAGACGATCAGCCGGAATGCTCCAACGCTGACATAGTTGACGAATCAACCCGGCGCTGGTGGCATACATAGTATCCGTCCATTCGCTCATTTCATTGCCTTCGTGTTCTACACCGAGTGTGTAATAATTGGGATTGATATACATTCCATCGGCAGTCTTTTTGATCAGTTGCCAGGTTGGGTCGTGAATGCGGCCGGCATGCCAGGCGGTATCTACTTCCTCAACGTATTGATGTACTTCGCCGCTCTTACCAATTCCATAATGGGCCGATACCTGTGATAGCGGGCTGCGAAACCAGCTATCGGTACCTTTCAGGGTTCCATCCATTACATGAATAACAATGGCTTCGGGACGGTAGGTCCTTCTTCCCTGGGTAAAATTGGGGCTTAAAACAGATGTGATGTTCATATGCTACGGTTTAACCCTGTGCAGGTGTGTTCAAGGCTTCATCCACCACCTTTTCATTCAGGGATTCGGAAGCGGTTCCTTTGTTTTCGGTAATTTTTAAAGCGGCATAGGTGGCCGAACTTAACCCCAGCAGTATCAGATTGTTCTCAGAGACAATTGGAATTAAAAAGTCGGTAGAATGCAGCAGGCATTGTGCCAGGTTGGGATCGCCTTTGGCAAAATCATTCAGGCAATAATTGGGATCGCCCAGGTTACCCAGCACCGATGCAATGAACCAAATGCCGAAAACGACATTGAAGATGAGGGCCTGGAATCGCTGAATGCTTACCCCATTTTGATCAGACAAAAGATCGAGGAAGAAATTACTTGTTTTAAGGTCCTGGTGCCGGAATACCAGCGAATTTTGCTGGTCGGCCAGGTCAATTACGCGGGCCACGGCTGTGGTGCCGGCGCTGATGCCTAACAAAACAAGGGTGGAAGAGTGCAGATTGGGAGCGTGACCGGTTTGCAACATGATGGAGGTAAAAGCAGTAATAATAATAACCGACCACCAGGCTAATTGTACCCGCGAAAAACTGTAGGGGCGGGGACTGGCTTTACTCAAATCGCGCAACATGTTGAATTTTCTGTCGCACAGTACGATACATGCAGTTAGAATTGCGAATAGGGCCCAGAACTGAAAAACCATAGAGTATTTTTTAAGGGACATTATTAAGACAATCCCTTTACGGTCAAAGGGAATGCCGGATTTCAAAAACGACCAATTTTCCTGGCTCAGCTAATGGTTTATTTGGTTATACCGCAGCCCATCAGGCTTGTTATGGGTGATCTACTGCGCATAATCAACAGGTATAGATGGTGTTGCAGCATGAAGATATGCAGACATACATAATCTACAAAGGTAGTTTTACTATAAAACAACTTATGGAATAATTTGATCATCTGATGACCAGTGAACCAATTAGCCAATTTACTAATATGACAATGTGCTAATTAAAACCAGAAGCACGCGTCAAGCTACAAGCCCAGAAATCGGTAACCTACGACTGTCAGCTTTGCGGCATCCAGACTAAGTCGTCGGCTATTAGCACATTAGCTAATTATCACATTAGCACATTCTGCCTTAAAACCTGCCATTTTTTCACCCTCCCACCACACGGCATAATCATTGATAACCATAATGGAACATTAAATTCAGCATATATGGGAAAGATAATAGGAATTGACCTCGGTACCACCAACAGCTGCGTTGCAGTAATGGAAGGAAATGAACCGGTGGTAATTGCCAACGACGAGGGACGCCGTACAACCCCGTCAGTAGTGGCTTTTCTGAAAAACGGCGAACGTAAAGTGGGTGATCCGGCAAAACGCCAGGCCATTACTAACCCGCACAATACCATCATGAGCGTAAAGCGTTTCATGGGTCGTCGGTTTGACGAGGTGACAGAAGAGATCAGTCACTGGAGCTATAAGGTGGCAAAAGGTGACAATAATACCGTACGTATTGACATAGACGGTCGATTATATACACCCCAGGAATTATCAGCCATGATCCTTCAGAAAATGAAGAAAACGGCCGAAGATTATCTGGGTCAGGAAGTTAATGAAGCCGTAATTACCGTTCCGGCCTATTTTAATGATGCGCAACGCCAGGCAACCAAAGAAGCTGGTGAAATTGCCGGTTTAAATGTTCGCCGTATCGTGAACGAACCTACGGCTGCAGCATTGGCCTACGGTCTCGATAAAGGCAGACATGATCAGAAAATAGCTGTGTTTGACCTTGGTGGCGGTACATTCGATATTTCGGTGCTGGAACTGGGTGACGGTGTATTTGAAGTAAAATCTACCAATGGTGATACCCACCTGGGTGGTGACGATTTTGATAAAGTGATCATGGACTGGCTGGCCAACGAATTTAAAACCGAAGAAGCCGTTGACCTGCGCAAAGACCCGATGGCCTTACAACGCCTGAAAGAAGCTGCAGAAAAAGCAAAGGTTGAGTTGTCTTCTTCTACCGAAACAGAGATCAACCTGCCCTATATCACAGCCGTTGACGGAGTGCCTAAACACTTAGTTAAAAAGCTGACTCGTAGCAAGTTTGAGCAATTAGCTGATAAATTATTTGAACGTTGTCTGAAACCTTGCGAAAAGGCTTTGACCGATGCCGGCATGAAAACTTCAGAAATTGATGAAGTGATCCTGGTGGGTGGTAGTACACGTATTCCCAAAGTACAGGAACTGGTTGAAAAGTTCTTTGGAAAAAAACCCAACAGAAGTGTAAACCCCGATGAGGTGGTAGCCGTTGGCGCCGCTATTCAGGGTGCGGTATTAACCGGTGAAGTAAAAGACGTACTGTTGCTCGACGTAACACCGCTGAGCCTGGGTATTGAAACACTGGGCAATGCCATGACCACCATGATCGGTGCAAACACGACCATTCCAACTAAAAAATCTGAGATCTACTCTACCGCTGCTGATAACCAGCCCGGTGTTGAAATACATGTACTGCAGGGCGAACGTCCTTTGGCCAACCAGAACAAGAGCCTCGGCCGTTTCCAACTGACAGATATTCCGCCTGCGCCACGTGGTGTGCCTAAAATTGAAGTGATTTTTGACATCGACGCCAACGGTATTCTGCATGTAACGGCCAAAGACCAGGGCACCGGAAAAGAACAAAAGATCCGGATTGAAGCTGGCAGCGGCTTAAGCAAGGAAGAGATCGAAAAAATGAAGAACGAAGCTAAAGCCAATGAAGCTTCCGACAAGGTTGAACGGGAAAAGATCGATAAGATCAACCAGGCCGATAGCCTGATCTTCCAAACCGAAAAACAATTGAAAGAATACGGTGAGAAGATCCCGGCCGACAAAAAAGCACCTATCGAAAATGCGCTGAACAAGTTGAAAGAAGCACACAAATCACAGGATTTGAACGCCATTGATGCTGCTACAACAGAAATGAACAATGCCTGGACGGCAGCCAGCGAAGAAATGTACAAAGCAACCCAGGGTGATCAGGCCGGTGGCGGTCAGCAACCCGGAGGAGCTGGAGGCAATCAGGGCGGTCAACAACCCGGAAACGGTGGCAACGGTGGTGAAAACGTAACCGATGCCGAGTACGAAGAAGTAAAATAAGGACAGGAGATTATAAAGACGAAGGCCCTCTGCTTAATTGCGGAGGGCTTTTTTATTAAACCTGTTACACAGTTATCCGCAAAATCAACACGCTTATTGGCTGATTCAACACGATTATCTGTTTGTTTTCCAGGGATCAAACCAGGTCAATATCTTGCACCTATCACATAATACATTTTCGGCATCATTTTAAACAAGACCATGAAACATTTATTGATGTGCCTGTACGGCATACTCGCTATTTTATGTATTTCTTCCTGTAAAAAAGATTCCGATCCTGATCCTTCCAATGACAACGTGCCACAAGACACGTTGCTGACAAAAGTAATCATCTGGGATTCGGTTAATTTAGGCGCTGACGCTTATACCCGGGAATTTGTATTCGATGACCAAAAAAGGGTAAAAACAATTATCCGTTACAAAAGCGATACAAACGGGGTACAATTACCGGGCGCAAAAACAGATACCAGTTTACAGTGCTTTTATAATGGGGCTGAAAGAAATGCCTATAGAACAATTGGCTGGACTCTTTTTGTATGGAGCGACAAGGCAGACATATTACATTATTACAACAACAGTAATCAGATCATAAAGGATTCAATAAAATATAGTAGTACCAGTTACCAAACCCGTACATACATCTATTTACCCGACAAACTGATAACATATGATATCTCAGTTACCGGGATATTTCCTATTGGGTATAGAAGAGACACTTTCCAGGTTATAAACAACAACATTACTTATGGAAAATTTTCGATACCGCCAGGAGTAGGTTGGGATATTTTTGAAATGTCTTATGACAACAAGATCAATCCATTTACTAAACTGAATATTGCACCCCTTAAGATTATTGAAGGCGGACAAACTTTTGACAAAGGCACTTATCTGTCGCCTGGCTACTGTAAAAACAATATGACGCAAAGGGTAAGCAAGAACAGCGATCCTAATAAAAAATCAACGGCTACGGATAATTTTCAATATACCTATAATGAAAGCAATTTACCAGCGTATTGTAAAATAACATCAACCTATTACACCACATTTGCAGGCAGGGTAAAGTATATATATACCCATTAACAGAGCCGTTTTTGAAGAAGTAAAATAAGGACAGGAGATTATAGACGAAAATCCCTCCCGGCAAGCCGGGAGGGATTTTTATTTATTTCGATAATGAATCGTGTTTATTGTAAACGCGTGGGCTACAAACTACTTCTTGCCGATATAATTTTCTTTGCCATATCCGAATCAGACTCCTTCACCAGGTTCTTGTCAACTTCAGATAATTCATCCCACCAGTCTACCACTTTATCAGATTCCAGTAAAGCTTTGACTTCTTCAAGAACTGACTCATTATCACATTTGTCAATCAACTCATGTAACTCTTTTTTAATGAGAATATCCATAAAATGTCTTTTTCCAAATTTAATCATTTTTAAAATGGTATTACCTGACTTTCACTAGCATAGCATTGAATTAACATTTTAACAAATGATCTCCATCTTCTCCATCAAAAATGAAGCATTCTTATTCCTGGCCTACAAAAAAGTGCCTATCGAAAAAGCGTTGAACGAGTTCACAAATCGCAGGATTTGAACGCCATAGATGCTGCCACAACAGAAATGAACAATGCCTGGACAGCAGTTCGGTTATACCTGATTTATACTGTTTGTGCCCGAATATCTCATTAAAATATTAATTGGTGTAACACGGTTATTGGCAAAATCAACACGCTTATTGGCAGATTCGACGCGATTATCAATTTGATTTTTATTGATAAAACCCGGTTTATATCTTGCGCAAAATTAAACACCTTTAAACTCTATGAACTGGTCAATCCGCATTGTAAGTACCCTTGTACTCGCTTCATGCATGCTTTCCTGCAAAAAAGATAGCGATTCGAATTCAAATTCAAACAAAACCAGGTTATCAAAACTGGTATCATGGAGAACTTCCACTCCATCAAAAAACATTGCCACAACTGATTTCATTTATGACGATCAGAAACGGGTGGTGGAAATTGCTTTTTTCACAGGTGATTCTGTAAACGGTGAGATAAAAAGCGCAAAGTACCGCAGCCTGAAATTTTTCTATAGCGGAAATGACAAAAGTCCTTACAAAACCCTCGGAGGTATGTCGAACATCTCAACCTCTACTACGGAATATTATCATACTTACAATACCACCGGCTCATTAGTTCGCGACTCAACTCCCGCAACACCGCCTTATACGTCGACCTCAATAAAGAGATATTCTTATTCACCCGACAAAATAATTGTTCAAAATGAATATAAAGACAATTATTACACCCAAATAATGAGGGATTCTTTCAGGGTAGCTAATAACAACCTGGTTGAAATGTATACAACGGTGAGTCCATATAACAGCCAGACATATGGTTATAAACTAATCTATGACAACAAGGTGAATCCCATCAGCACATTGAATATTGCAGCCATTACAGTTGTAAACGGTATCAATGGGTTCCCTTCGTTCCTTGCACCTGGTTTCTGTAAAAATAATGTTACAGAATATACTTATGGCTATAGCTCTTCGGCGGGCCAGTTTACCGGACAAAACGTTTATTATTTTACGTACACTTACAATGATAACAAGTTGCCCGAAGAATGTATTTTCGTCAATGGAGGTGGTGGCAACACCCTGACGAAATATTATTATATAGAGTAATAAAATAGTTTTATACATTATAAATAAAAGAAGCTGTTTCAAAGAGACAGCTTCTTTTATTTATATTATTATGCCGGCGGGAAACCTATCCTGGCATTGCGGGAGCATCTTTAAGCGGATCAAATGATCTCCATCTTCTTCATCAAAAATGAAGCATTCTTATTTTTGGCAACGCCGCGTTGCAGTTTATAATCAAACAGCAATTCGCCATTGTTGATGGTGCTTTCAAAACAATAGTTATTTACTTTTCCCGGCAACTCATCTTCCAGCCGGCTGAGGGTAAGGTCGTGGGTGGCAAACAAGGTCAAACATCGATACTGCAACAGCTTTTTAATAAACTGTTCCGACCCATGCGTTTTATCTTCAGAATTGGTACCGCGTAAAATTTCATCGATCAATATCAATACCGGCGCCGTTTGTTGTTGCAGGTAATGAATGATCTGTTGCAGCCGTTTTAATTCGGCCATAAAATAGGAGGTATGCTCCTGCAACGAATCACTTACCCGTATTGAACTGCGAATGACCATGGGTGTAAAAATAAATGTTGCTGCACAAACCGGCGCACCGCATTGCGCCAGAATAAGATTGACCCCCAGCGTGCGTAAAAAGGTGGTCTTGCCCGACATATTAGAGCCCGTCACCAGTACCATTTGTTCGTTCATACCAAAAGTGGCATCATTGGCAACACTCTCTTTAGCCGGGATCAGCGGGTGAGCCATTTGCGTAGCTGAGATAGAGATCGAATCCGTATTTACAGTCGGATACCGGTACTCAGGATAATTAAAAGCAAAGGTTGCCATGGAATTCAACGCTTCAATACTTCCCACGCAACGGCTCCATTCATGAAACCGGTCCTTATGCTGCTGTTTCCATTTTTCCAACGCCCACAGGCATTGTATATCGAACAGGAAAAAGCTGTTAGCCAAAAAGCTGATCGCCAGGTTTAAACGCTGGTCGAACATGGCTGAGAGGCGGGAAAGCTTTTTAACGGATTGATGCGCTTCCAGGGCAATGGCCTGTTCTTTTTGTAATTGAACTGAATTGCCTGCATTGGCTTTGCTGAAATGGGACAATATGGCGGCATACTGATCAAGAATAGATTGCTTTTTACCCAGCAGCTCATGCTGTTGTTTTATCTGTTTGAAAAACGGGCCGTTGATCAGCCAGCTTAGAAATACGGCCGGTATTAACCAATGATAATTGTTGGTTAACAGCCAGTAAAAAATAGCGATAGTACTATATGCCGGCAACAGCCACCGAAGCCATTGTATCCACCGCTTATTCAACAAAACGGCAGGTTGCTGCAACCAGCCGGAGATATCGTTCAGCGTGCCCTCTTTTTCTTCGTTTAACAAGCCGTGGGCGGTGAGTAATTGCCGTAATTCTTTCTGCGAACTTAAAGTTTGTACCGCCTGTTGTTGCTGTTCAATTTCCTCCTTTGCAAGCAAAGGTTGCTGCAGCCAGTTGGCCAGTTGCTGCGTACCATGCCAGGTAGTAGTGCGGTTGAGTAATTGAAAAAGAGATCCGGCGCCAAAAATATCCAGGTCATCAGAATAATTGTCGTTGTTAATAAAGGCGGCCCCATTGTTAAACTGGTTAGGCTGATATTGCAAAACGCCCGCTTCGTTGGTATTAATGAAAAGTAGTTTTTCAAGCAGGGCCTTGCGATCGCTCAGCCGCCAGGCAACACGTACCAGCACAGCAAAGGCAACGGCAAGCAGGAGGGTAATGACCAGCCAGGTGGAACTATGGCTGACAATCCATTTATAACCGGCCCAGGCAAAAATAAAAAAACAAACCAGGCGTAACCCAGCTACCAATGTGGCAACCGGTTGTAAACGTTGTAAAGCGTTTTTATAAAACTGCACTCTTTCCTCGTAAAAAGCAATGGTAGATTCCATAATGATTGATAGCGGTGAATTTTTCAAAACGCAAGATACAGCTCGTTCTTGAATAACCTGTTTTGCATATTTGGGAAGGAAAAGTTCAGAAAAAAAGATCGATTACAATATTTTATTATTCAAATACATCACGTACACATTCATTTCTGACAGAAGCGGCGCATCGGAAAAATACTCCCGTAACTACACTTGTATTTCACTGTTATAATCGTAACTTCAGTAACGTTAAAACGGTTCTGGCAAATGGAATTTCAAATCTTATCCCATGCCGGTTTATTGGTAAAAAATAAACCTGGCAAGTCACTCATATGTGACCCCTGGCTCGTAGGCAGTAGTTATTGGCGCTCGTGGTGGAACTATCCACCGGTTAGCCCGACACTTGTCAACTCCCTGCAGCCTGATTTCATTTATCTAACACATATACACTGGGATCATTTTCACGGCGATTCATTAAAAAAATTCCGATCAGATATTCCCATCATTGTTCCCAAGGGGAATTACACCCGCATGAAAGATGATCTGTTTTACCTCGGGTATAGTAATATTATTGAATTAAAACATGGTGAACCGTTACAACTCGATAAAGACTTCTCCATTACCTCCTACCAGTTCTGGGTATTTCTCGACAGCGCCCTGTTAATAGAATGCGATGGCGTAAAACTGTTGAACCTGAACGATTCAAAACACATGGGACTTACGTTAAAACAAATCACCCGCAATCACCATCCCATTGATTTTGTTTTCAGAAGCCATAGTTCGGCTAATGAACGCTTATCGTACGAAATAGTTGATGAACCCCATGCGGCAGTAGATGACCTGGACCGTTACATAAAGGAATTTGCACAAACAACAAAAGCGACAAAGGCTAAATATGCCATTCCCTTTGCCAGCAATCATTGCCACTTACATAAAGATTCTTTTCATTTTAACAAGTACATACAGCATCCCTTGCTGGTTGAGGAATACTTTAAACAACAACAGATTCAATCACCCGTGTTGAAAGTAATGGTATCGGGCGATAGCTGGTCATCGGAAACCGGTTTTCATATCAGTGATAAAGACTGGTTTACCAACCGCGAACAATTGCTTGCCGAATATTTGCAGCAACAAACAGATAGCCTGGAGAAATTTTACCGGCAGGAAAATCAAACCGATATTGATAAACATGTGGTAGCTGATTACTTCGAACTGTTTTCAGCCAGCCTGCCATTTTTTATCAGGCGTTATTTTAAACGCATTCATTTTACATATGTGCTTTCAGCGGGGGATAAAACAAAATACATTTACGATATAAACATCAGTACTGGCAGGGTAGTGGAGTTACCGCCCGATACACCTTTAGATCATATTAATTACCCTATACAAATACATACCACCGCTTTTATTTTTCTGCGCGGTATTGAATTTAAGATATTCTCCCACATGTGTATTGGTAAACGCGTGTTCTATAAAGTTACTGCCAAACACAAAAAATATATGGAGGCCCTGAACCTGGTTTTTAATGCCTATGAATATGACCTGCTGCCCTTGCGGAGATTGTTTACCCGGCGCTCCGTTGAATCGTGGCTGATGCGCTGGCGGGAACTCATCTTGTATATGCAGTTTGTGCGGGATATGGTGATATACCGCAAGTTGGATTTTGAGAAATACCTGAGATAATGCCAAACGCTAAACGCAGAACGCCGAACGCAAAATACACCAATCTTCGCGTTAAGCGTTACGCGTTGTGCCTTGTGCGTTCAGCTCTTCATCACCACCTGCACCGTTTCCGGTGTTTGTTGCATCAGTTCAATGGCACGGCCGGCGATCATTTTTTGTAATACCGCTTCATTATAATGACGTATGGTAAGCAGGGTAAGTCCTTTTTCTACCTGCACTTCAAAAAAATCAGAAGCGGCCAGCGCCAATTTTTCAATCTTTTCGGTATGATTATCTAAACAAACCTGTATGGTAACAGCTCCGGTTTGCATGAGGTTGGGCTTTATTTTACTATCGGCCAGCAGTTGATACAGATCGGCCACCGGCTTTTCACCCACGAACGAAAAATCTTTGGAATGCAATTGTATCAACGCCTGGTTTTCTTTCAGCACAACAATAGGGGGTAATCCCTTGATGGTTTTCTTATGAATAACAGTGCCGGGCAGGTCTTTATCGAGAAAACATTTCACATACAGGGGTATGCCTTTATTCTGAAGCGGTTTTATAGTTTTGGGGTGAATGACCTGCGCGCCATAATAAGCCATCTCTATCACTTCATCATAATTCAGTTCTTTCAACAATTGGGCATCGGGAAACAATTTGGGGTCGGCATTCATCACGCCTTCCACATCTTTCCAGATAAACTGTCCTTCTGCATTCAACAAATTTGCAAATACAGCCGCAGTATAATCGCTGCCTTCGCGCCCCAGCGTGGTGCTTTCATTTTCATCGGTAGAACCGATAAATCCCTGTGTTATGATCACTTTATATTCTTTGATCAGTGGTAACACCACATTATCTACTTTTTCGCTGGTATAGCGCCAGTCGATATTCGCATCGCGGAAATTATCGTCGGTCCTGATAATATCCCGTACATCCACCCAATGATTTTGGAAGCCGCTTTCGTTCAAATAAGCGCTTACGATTACAGTCGACAACAATTCACCAATGCAAACCACCTGGTCGTAGTAATAATCGAACCCCTGTACCGGTTTATCGTGCAGCAGCCATTCTACTTCGGTAAAAAAATTGCTCAACCTCTCAAGCGCTTCGTTATACGTTGTAACCAGCAGGTATTTGGCCGTGGTTAAGTGCGTTTGCTTAATGGCTTCAAACAACTGCAGCGCCGCTTCTTTTTTATTGTCATAAAAGGCCTCCACTACTTTTTCGAGCGCATTGGTGGTTTTACCAATGGCTGAAATAACGATCAGTAATTCCTCACCCTGGTATGATTTTAATATATGTGCAACCTGCTGGATCCTTTCCGTACTGCTAACACTGGCTCCGCCGAATTTGAAAACTTTCATAGTTGATAAATCTGTTGACTGGTTGATGGGCGGCAAAAATAAGGAAACTGGGGGAGAGAAGAGGAGGAGGGTAAGTTGACGGATTAACTAGTTGAAAAGTTAACAAGTTGATAGAGGTGATAAAGTTGATAAAGATAATATGGTAAAGTGGTACATACAAACATGCTTTTTTCCTTTATCAACTTGTCAACCCCGTCAACTTTTCAACTGGCTTTTTCCCTACCTTCGCCGGCTAACAACTGTTAACCAAACAACGGATTATGACCACTATCAACAGAAATGTATTAACCCTTGACGAGTTTACCATTCAGCAGTTAAGAGATTTTCCCCATGCCACGGGTGAACTGAGCGGTTTATTACGCGATATGGGACTGGCTGCCAAACGGGTAAACGTAGAAGTAAATAAAGCAGGACTGGTTGACATCCTGGGCGATGCAGGATCTATCAATGTACAGGGGGAAGATGTAAAAAAGCTGGATATTTTTGCCAATAACCAGTTTACCGGCGTGTTGCAACATGGTATTAGTTGTGCCGGTATTGCCAGTGAAGAACTCGATGAATTTGTTGCCTTTGATGATGCCGTAAGCAAGAACTCAAAATATGTTTGCCTGTACGATCCGTTGGACGGTAGTGGTAATATTGATGTGAACGTGTCTATAGGAACTATTTTCAGTGTTTACCGGCGTGTAACTGAAAAAGGGACCATCGCTCAACAAGAAGATTTTCTGCAACCTGGAAGAAAACAGGTTGCCGCCGGATATATAGTATATGGAAGTTCCACCATGCTGGTGTATGCCACCCGCCGGGGTGTAAACGGCTTTACGCTCGATCCTTCCATTGGTGAATTTTGCCTGAGCCATCCCAATATAAAATGCCCTGAGTTCGGAAAGATCTATTCCGTAAACCATGGCAATTTCTTCCAGTACGAACAAGCCGTTCAGAAATACATCAACGTTTGTCAGAAAAAGAACAAGGATACCGGTGGACCGTATACGCAACGTTATATCGGCAGCATGGTTGCCGACGTTCACCGCAACCTCATTAAAGGCGGTATTTTCATGTACCCCGGTACTATCGATAAACCAAAGGGCAAGTTGCGGTTGTTGTACGAGTGCAATCCGTTTGCGTTTATTGCAGAAGTGGCAGGCGGCAGAGCTACCAATGGAAAACAACCAATCCTGGATGTAGTGCCTACCGAACTGCACCAGCGTAGTCCGTTATTTATTGGCAGCAGGGGTATGATGGATGAGCTGGATGAATGCCTGAAAACGCCAAACGCTTAATGCAAAACGCGGAACGCAGTATACAAAAGCTTGTAGCTTTCGACTGTATTCAGGCTTTCGGCGTTAAGCCTTTAGCGTTCAGCGTGCATTTTCTGGTATAGAATTAGCATTGCAGGGATCAAAGCCATTACATGAAAAGGGATATGTGTCGTTTTATTAGCATTTATATATTATTCATTAGCATATTTTTAACAATAGCTGGTTGTGAAAGCACCAAGTCAACATCTACATCAACTACAATACCCAGCAAAACGGCCAGCAAAGGGGGCAGCACGGCCAAACCAACCACCAGTGAAAAGAAAGTGGTTGTAACGCCTTCTACCCCCATTGTTGACGCCAACCTGGCGCCCGGTATGGAACGGGACGTACTCACGTTGGTAAACGATTACCGGAAATCAAAAAAACTGCCACCCCTTCAAACCAATGCAGCCATAGAATACCAGGCACGCCGTCATAGTATGGATATGGGTACGCACCGGGTTCCCTTCGGACACCAGGGATTGTCGTTTCGCATGAAGTATATCATTGAAAAAGTACAGGGCGTTTCGCAAGTGGGTGAGAATGTGGCGTATGGCAATCTTTCAGCCAAAGCCGTTGTAAGTGGTTGGATAAAAAGTCCTGAACATCGCCAGAATATGGAAGGTGGCTTCAAATACACCGGTATAGGCGTTACGAGGAACATGCAGAACCAGCTTTACTTTACTCAAATATTTGCCAAGTAACCGGCCTACCTACTATGATATTTCCGGCCCCTCATTATCAAACTTTCAGCCTATCTTGTGCTCCAAATTCAGGAACTGTACATGAGCAAGGTGATCATTTCTGTAAAAGATCTCATAAAAAATTACGGCCAGTTTGAAGCGGTAAAAGGAATTAGCTTCGATGTTATTGAAGGCGAAATATTCGGCTTGTTAGGTCCGAATGGCGCCGGCAAATCAACAACGCTGGAGATCATTGAAACGCTGCGCGAAAAAACTGCCGGTGAAGTATGGGTAAATGGTTTTAATCTTGATAAAGATCCCGATTCCATTAAACAGGTCATTGGTGTGCAATTGCAAACATCAGGCTTTTATCCCGGCTTAAACCTGGTTGAGTTGATTGAACTGTTTGCCGGTTTGTACAATCGGGTTGTCAATCCCCGCGACCTGCTGAAAATGGTGAACC
The DNA here is from genome assembly GCA_966212235.1 of uncultured Niastella sp. Lineage (GTDB taxonomy): Bacteria > Bacteroidota > Bacteroidia > Chitinophagales > Chitinophagaceae > Niastella. Next base: position 189,588 of record CBIHPP010000004.1, read on the forward strand.
TGGAGGACAAAGCAAAAAGCAAATTCAAAGAATTGAGCGGCGGCCAGAAACAACGTTTTTCCATTGCCACCACGCTCATTAACGATCCCCGGATCATTTTCCTCGATGAGCCAACCACCGGCCTCGATCCACAAGCTCGTCGAAATTTGTGGGACCTCATCAAATCCATCCGGGCAAAAGGCACAACCGTTATCATTACTACCCACTATATGGATGAAGCTGAGGTTTTGTGCGACCGCATAGCCATCATTGATTCCGGTAAAATCATTGCACTGGCAACGCCCGATAAACTGATCGACGACCTGGTAGCTACCGGTTTTGAACGCCCAAAAGAAGTAAAAAAAGCCAACCTCGAAGATGTGTTTATTCATTTGACAGGGCATGATTTACGGGCTGAATAATTAACTAATCAAAGGCAGGTCATTTTTGCATATAATTAAACCTACACTTTCATATGGACTTACGTTTTCCCATAGGCAAATACGAACCTCAACCATTTTCCGACAGACAAAAACGCGAATGGTTGCAGGAGATCCAGTTTCTTCCTGGTTTATTGGAAACGGCCATCGAGAACCTGGATGAAAAACAACTGAACACACCCTACCGCGATGGGGGCTGGAACATAATACAGGTAGTTCATCATGTGGCCGATAGTCATATGAATGCCTACATCCGTTTTAAACTGGGATTAACGGAAACCAATCCAACGATCAAACCTTATGAGGAAGCATTATGGGCAGACTTGCTCGATGTAAAAGCGGTGCCCATCAATATTTCCATCACCTTGTTATATGCCTTGCACACGCGCTGGCATTCAGCCATGTTAAACCTGCCTGCAGAAGCGTGGAACCGCACGGTTTTTCACCCGGCCAGTAAAAAAGAAATGTCGTTATATTACATGTTAGGCATGTATGCCTGGCATGGCCGGCATCACGTAGCGCATATTACTTCGTTAAGGGAGAGAAAAGGATGGGGAGAGGCAATGTGATAATTAGCTAATATGCTAATGAAATACAGCTGCGCGTTTCACGATTGACGATTGCTCCCGGCTGAGCCGGGACCGCAAAATATAAAGAACAATGAGAGACCTGAAGTGGAAAATTCTTAAGTCGGAATATTTATTTAAAGACCTCTGGTTTACGGTGCGTAAGGATACCTGTGAAACGCCCGATGGAAAAATGGTTTCGCCATATTACGTATATGAGTTCCCTACCTGGGTTACGGCAGTCGCATTGACGGAAGATGGAAAGGTGATCCTGGAAAGACAATATCGCCATGGAATAGGGGAGACCAATTATGAAATTCCCGGTGGCTGTGTTGATGATACCGATAAAAATTATGAGGAAGCCATAGCCCGCGAACTACTGGAAGAAACCGGATATGAATTTACCCATTATGAATACCTGGGTAAAACCTGCGCCAACCCTTCTACCAACAATAACTGGATGCACATGTACCTGGCTACAGGCGGCAAAAAAGTAAAGGAGCAGGAGCTGGATCATAATGAAGATATCGATATTCACCTGGCGTCAATCGATGAATTAAAACAATTACTGCGCGATAACCAGATCATTCAAAGCATGCACGTGACCTCTATCATGTATGCGCTGGAAAAATTGGGAGCCTTGAAATTCTAAAGCTTAACTTCTCCCACTACAAACACACTACCACACACAAGTATCATATCACGCTTATCGGCCCTATTCATAGCCTGTTGCAACGCCATATTTACATCTCCATATGCATGTCCCGTTAACCCGACGGCCTGCGCCCTGGCGGCCAGTTCTGTTTCGGGCAGCGCACGTGGTATTTGTGCACGGGTAAAATAGTACGTTGCTTCTTTAGGTAAAAGCGCTAATACTTTTTCAATCTCTTTATCTTTTACCAGTCCGATCACAATATGTAAATGCTGATAATCGCTTAGTTCAATTTGTGCGGTGATCTGCCTGATCCCATCTTCGTTATGTCCTACATCCAGCACCACTACCGGATTGGCATGTATCACTTCCCAACGGCCATGCAAGCCGGTTAGCTTTTTCACCTGCCGCAATGCCCGTTGTACGTGATCGTCTGAGATCTTATAACCCAACTTATGCAAATGATCGATGACCTCCAGTACGGTTATACAGTTCTTGGTTTGATAAAACCCCGGCAGATCAAGCTGGTAGCTGGTCCGTTCGTCTGAACCGGATTTAGCCACCTGCAGCAACAGTTGATGATGTTCGTATTGCCATTCCGCCACATACCGATGTTGGTCGGCAAAACACAACGGGGCCTTGTTTTCTTTGGCCACCTGTTCAAAGACGTGTTTTGTTTCTGCAGCTGTTTCTCCAATGATAACCGGTACCTGGGGTTTAATAATACCAGCCTTTTCAAAAGCAATGACCGGTAACGAATCACCCAACAGGTTCATATGGTCCCAGCCAATATTGGTAATAACGGCAACCTCAGGGGTAATAATGTTTGTTGAATCTAACCGGCCACCCAGCCCGGTTTCTATTACGGCAATATCAACCTGTTCGCGTACAAAGTATTCGAAGGCCATGGCCACGGTGATCTCGAAAAAGGAGGGTTCTATTTCATCAATAACCGGTTCTATGCGTTGCACAAAATCAACGACAAACTGTTTATCGATCATTTCCCCGTTCACCCGAAAACGTTCCCTGAAATCACGCAGGTGAGGAGAGGTATACAAACCGGTCTTATAGCCCGCCGTTTGAAATACGGCGGCCAGCATATGACTGGTGGAACCCTTGCCATTGGTGCCGGCAATATGAATGGCTTTAAACTTTGTTTGTGGATTGCCTAAGTATTCACAAAGTTTATACGTATTGGTGAGGTCCTTTTTATAGGCAGCTGCGCCAATCCGGCTGAACATCGGCAGCCGGGTAAACAAATAGTTCGTCGCTTGCTCGTAAGTCATCGGTGTAATTAGGGCGACAAAGCTAAAAGAAAAGTCCGAAAGAAAATTGGCTATAAATTTCTTTCGGACTTTATATAGAAAGGATTAGTAAGTATAGGTTTTGAGCGTACTTGCCCTGAGTCCCGACAGGTCGGGAAAGGGTTATCCCCTGACTTTAAATTTAACCACCACGGTACCCGTCTGCTCCTCGGGGCCGTTGGGATTTGAATTCAATTTTGATTTACGCACAATTTCAATGGCCTTGTCTTTAAAAAAGCTTTCCGATGTGGTAGACCCTCTGGGCTGATAAGAAGCACTGATCACATTACCGTTTTGATCAACCTTGATATCTACGGCAACTGAAGCATTTTCATTAAAATCGTCGGTGTAGGCATGGATCCTTGTAAAAGTACGGCCCGATAAACCGCTTCTAATTGCAATACCAGACTTGCCAGTTCCGCCACCGGTATAATTTTTTGAATCGGGATTACCACCAGCTCGTCCCTGGTCGCCTGTTCCGCCGGCAATGCCTTCATTACCGCCTTTTTTATAGGTGGTCGCTTCATTGCCACCCGTACCCGAACCGTTTACACCTTTAAATACGGCTTTTGCCCTTGGTGCTGGCGGCGCCGGTGTTTCTACCGGTGTGGGATTTTTGGGTGGTTTGGTTTTTGCCACTTCCTTCTCTGGCACTTTGGTGGCCTCCGGTTTTGTAACCAGCGGCTTTTTAATAGCCGGAGCATCTACATCTTTATCGTCGGTCTCAATATCTTTTACATCTTCTTTAGCTACTTCTACTTTGGGAGGAACATAGGCAGTTTGCTGACTGGCAGGAGCGGGTTCTCCGGGTTCAAAGGGCTGATCATTGCCCATTCCGGCATCGCTGTTACCGAGGTTAACTTCTATACCTTCATCAATAGGAGGTGGTGGTAAAGGCGGCATGCCCCATTTAACAAAAAAGAAAATGACCAGCATCAAACCACATACCAGTGCGGTATAGCTGCCAGCCTGTACATTTTTCTTTGATTCTGATTCCTGCGTCTGCATCATGATCGGTTAATTGGTTGTACTAAGTTACCAATGTTTAGTTACTAATACAACTATAATGCTATTTGAACAACAATTACCAATTGATGTTGTAAAGCCGGAAATTTTAACAGTATTTTTTATCCGTCTTCTTGAACCCCATCAACTAACGTACTCAATAACTAATTAACTTTTAAACCATACATCATAGGCAAACCGAATAATGGTAGCGCATACAACCACCAAAAAGAATATCCTGATAAAAGCATTGCCCCGTAAGATGGCCAGGCGAGCGCCCAGCAAGCCACCCAGGGCATTACAGGCCGCCATAGGTAAAGCAATAGAATAAATGATCTTTCCGCTGATACTAAAAAACAAGATGGACCCCAGGTTTGTCGCCAGGTTTACAAACTTAGCGTGGGCGCTTGCTTTTAAAAAATCAAAACCCAACATACCAACAAAGGATAAGATTAAAAAACTGCCCGCACCCGGACCAATAAACCCATCATAAAAGCCGATCACCAGGCTGATCAACAAAGAATATATGATCTGTTGCCTTACACTGTGATCCTTTTCGGTATGATCGCCAAACCGTTTATTGGTGAATGTGTAAATAGCTACAACGATCAGCATGATCAGCAGCAAGGGCTTCATGAAACTGTTATTTACGCGGGTCAATAAGGTTGAACCCGCAAAGGCGGCCATGAATGCTGTGATTGCCATTAACCCGACCAACAACCAGTTCACCTGTACACGACGCACAAATTGAGTAGTGGCAATGCTGGTGCCGCTGAAGGAAGGGATCTTTAATGTGCCCAGTACCGTTGCCAATGGATATTGCGGTAATAATACCAGCGCGGCAGGTGTTTGAATTAATCCGCCACCACCGGCAATGGCATCGGTAAATCCTGCGAGAAAAGCGAATGCACAAAGTAGAAAAATGGTCATGAGGTTGTTTTATCGTGATATTATCGCTTTCCGCCCAACACTCCCATAAACTGTTTCCAGGGTCCTACAGCTTCGTCATATTGTTTCGCCATAACACGGCTGAGTTGGTGAATATGCGTAAGATCATGCACTACCCAGGAAGCTAATAAATGACGCAACGTTACAGTCCCTAGCATTGGATGAACCCCTGTTCTGTCAAGTATTTCATCGGTTACATCAAGCGCTTTTAACTGAGCCAGATTTTCTTTTCGTAAAACTTTAAACTCATCCAGTAACTGGCTCATGGTCTTGCCCTTGCCTTCTTTTATATGACCCTCCATATCAAAGGGTACAAATTCTTTGTTCCCTTCACCCACTATGATCAGGGTGCGGGGAAGCCAATCGGTTCTTTCGCCAACTATCAAATGAGCGATGATATCGAATGGCGTCCAGGTATCGCCGCCCTCATTACTATGCAGCCATTCATCGGCCAGTCCGTATAACAGTGTTTCAACCACCTGGGGCGTTCTTTCCAGCACCGGCAGCGCTTTTTCTATTTCAAATTGCATACTGGTTTGTTTTAAAAGGCAAATGTAAGTTAACAGGGTTGGTTAAAAGGTGCCGGTTACCAGTTTCCGGTGGGCCGGTTTTAATGCATGAACTAACTAACTTATGAACCAATTAATTGGCTTGGCCATCATGACCGCTTTTTCCCAAAAAGTGCTACCATGGCGGGTTTTAACTTTTCCTAGGGTGGTTTAGCATGCTAAAAACGGGCCTGAGTTGATTTTAGAAGGGGAGAAACGCGTGCTATGTTTGCATTACGAAACGCAACAAACAAATAAAAAATACCCAATTATGAAAACGGAATCGAGGAATTACAGGAAACTGGCTATCGTAGCTCTTGCTTTTACATTAGCATTTTCTACACCTGCACTGGCCAATGAGGGAGATAAGGAAAATCCAACAACAGCAACTGAATTAAAGTTCATCGGAAACATGGAAAATCAACCTGTATTCGAATTGAACCTGAACGATAACGAAGATGAGTATACCGTAATTTTCCGTGACGAATATGGTAATGTACTATTCAACGATAAATTCAAAGGTGCTATTGGTCTTACCAAAAAGTTCTTGTTGAAATCAGAAGAATTTGGTGATGAAGCATTGAAAGTAATAGTAAAATCAAAAAAGAATAATTCTACTGAAGTGTATACCATCAACAGAAGCCATAGCTATGTTGAACAAACACTGGTAAGCAAGATCAAATAAGAACAGAAACGTACAGTTCAATTATCATAGAGTGTTTTATATTAAAGCATCCCAAATGTACCGGGGTGTTTTTTTTGTGGTAATTGATAATGGCATTTAAAAAAGGGTGAGCCGTTCTAAAAACAGCCCACCCTTTTTTATTGCGGTTATTGCTACGTCTAATGCGCGAAATCTTCTTCGTAATTACCCGTTATCCGTTCTTTAGACGGATTAAAATATCCGAATTTCACCTGTGGAAATTCTTCATGGATCAACTCCTGCAATTGTTTTATACCCAGTAATTCTCCGGTTTCATATGCACTGATCTTTCCCATGTACCAATCGGGGTCAATATTGAAATTACGCCACTGGATCATGTTCAGGTCCGTATCTATGATCAGCTTTCGCAAAGCCTCGTATTCTTCTACACTGTCCGTCATACCCGGAAAAACAAAATAATTGATGCTCGTCCAGCCATTATAGCTGCGCATGACTTTCAGGCTTTCAACGATATCTTCAAACTGGTAATTATTAGGCCGGTAATAGGCTTCGTAAATATGCTTGCGGGCCGAATTGGTGCTTACCCTGATGGAGTTTAAACCCGCTTCGCACAATGCTTTCACCGCTGCCGGCTTGGAGCCGTTTGTATTGATATTGATACTGCCTTTGTCGGTATGCCTGCGCATTTGAATGATCGACTCGCGAATGGTTTCCCACATCAGCAGCGGTTCGCCTTCACAACCCTGTCCAAAACTTACAATGGGGAAAGGAGCCGTTTCCAGGTGGGGCACCGTAAACTCTACAATTTCTTCAGCCGTAGGTTTAAAGGTCAGGCGGTCTTGCGTGGAAACAATTTCTTCTTCCTGGGGTTGAAAGGAAATACAGCCGATGCAATTGGCATTACAGGCTGGTGATGAAGGAACCGGGCACTCCCAGCGTCCCATAAAATAATTACGGGCGGCCGGACAGTTATATGTGAGACAACAATTTTCAGCGAGGTGTTTTACCAGCCGGTTATGGGGATATGCTTTTAAGAAGGTGTCAACGCCCGTTTCAATACGTTTTGTATCAAAACCAGCGCATTCCTGGCGAATGTCCTGCTCAATGCGTACTGCCGGAACAAAAAACTGTTCGTTGTGCCAGCCAACGGCTGTATAACAGAACAAGGGCAGGGTAGGCGCCTCGGCAGATGTTTCGTAGGCAGCCAGGTATAAACCAGTATGGGCGGGCGGAATAAATGCCGCAACAGCCCAGCCTTTATCGCACAAACGCATCTGGCCGGTGGTAACATCGATACCAATACCGCGGCGACCAGGCAATTCATACAAAGAACCGCCTTCGGGTAAAGCGATCCAATCCTCCACCGGTACCTCAAAAGCATCCCAGCCTGCCCGGCCGGTTGCATACAAAGAAGTATCCTCAAAAATGTTTCCTTTCCCGTCGGAATATAAAATATACGGCGATTCCTTTAATACAGACATCATTTCCCTTTTTTCAGCTAAACGCTTAACGCAGAACGCTAAAAGCTTAACGCTTGTTCCTGTATTTGCGTTATGCGTTAAGCTTTAGGCGTTAAGCCTATAACCCTGTTTTCAAATAATGTCTGCAAAATTCGTGAATTTGATCGAGTTCTTCGAATTGAAGATTTTTTTGAAGGTTAAAATGGTACAATTTATCCCCTGAAGCCGTAATTGTAATGGAATCGTATTGAGCCTCAATGTGATTGACGTTCGACCAGATGAGAAACCGGCTTTCGGGCAGGGCAGGAATGGTAATACCCGAGTGATGCAGCGCCACATATTCGGCGGTCAGCATTTTTTTCTCGCACCAGAACAGGTAAATATAGGCCCCGCTCATCAGAATATGTCCCAAACCCGTAAACCACTCTTCCGCTATGCAGGATGTAATGCCGATACCCAGGAAAAAAACAACCTCAACCAGCCTGAAAAATAAATTAACCAACGGCAGGTCGGCCACTATATTTTTTCCGGCCATTACCAGGATAATAATATCAACGGCCATAAACAACAGGCAGCCTAAATAAACCGGACTGCTATGCGGTTGATTAAAGTGCGATAAGGCATGCACAAGGATCAAACCACCGGCAGATAAATGCAAAAAGCGACCAGCGCGTTTCAGTTTTTGAAATGCGGGATGAACAACGGGGAGGGTTAATGAGTTCATACGGCAGTAGTTTTAAACGTAGATGCAACACGCAATAAATTCCATACGATTAATATAAAATTCTTAGTTCATAGTTTATAGTTCACAGTTTCGGGAGCGCTGAACTTTGAACTGTGAACTGTAAACTGTGAACTCTGAACTGTGAACTGTGAACTGTGAACTTATTAACTATGATTGCTATGCGTCTTTTTGCGCTATAGAATTTTTATGGTGAACCCATTTTTTCAGTACGTTTAACCTTTACTGTATCAAATACCAACCTAACATGAGAAAATTATACTTTCTTCTGCTTTGTATTTTCTTTAACATTTCATTTTCGTTTGCACAAAACGATACCACCATTGTACATCATGTAAATCAATTGATCGCCCAGGAACCTTCGATCCATTTCCGGGCCGATAGTATTATAAAGGTCAACGACGACCTGCAGGTGTATTTCAACATCGATGTCTCCTTTGTACCCGGATCGGTTTCCGAAACAGAATCAGAAGTACTGACCGAATTGTTATTACACCTGATCACCGATACTGACAGCAGGAACGTTTTACTCTTCGCCAAAGATCAAACCTCCGGCGAATGGAAAACGCTGGACTACTTTGTACCTGCCGTACCCATTGAAAAATATGAAGTCATTAAAAACAACGATCCCTATCCCGATATGCCTGGAAAAACAGGGGCGGAACAAGCCCGCATTATTCCAGGCGCTGGTCAGCCGTTTCCATCTGGCGCATTAAGCGGCAAAACCGTCTGGCTAAGTCCGGGGCATGGCTGGCAGAATACCGGCACCGGATTTGGTTTTCTCACCCAGCGCGGTAATTCCAATCAACTGGTAGAGGATTTTACAACTGCAGAAACAGTGGATTACTACCTGTTGAATTACCTCATCAATGCCGGGGCCAACGTGTGGAGTGTGCGCGAACGCGATATGAACCCCAAAGAGATTATTGTAAACAACGACGACGGCGCACCGGCCTATACAGAAACCGGTACCTGGACTAATGGAACCATTGCAGGCTATGGCGGCACGTACCGTACCAATGTGGCCAGCGCTTGCGGAAACGCCACCGCTGTTTTTAAACCTACAGTAGATACGAGCGGTTTGTATTGGGTATCGGTACGCTATATCAGCGGCGCCAACCGCGCCACCGATGTAAAATTTGCCGTAACGCATGCGGGTGGTACCACAAAGTTTACCGTTAACCAGGAAATACATGGCGATACCTGGGTATACCTGGGTCAGTTTTATTTTTTTGCCGGCGGAAAATACAAGGTTACCATCAGCAATGAATCTGCCGACAGTACACAGGCCGTCGTAGCAGATGCCATTCGTTTGGGCGGCGGTATTGGACAAACACCTGATTGTTTAAATGGCGGTATCGCCAGCGGCAGACCGCGTTTTGAAGAAGCTGCCCGGCAATTTGCCCGTTACCAGGGGCATCCGCCATGCCGCGAAGACGTAACGGTTCGTCCCATTTATACAGAATGGGAATTGAGCAAAGGCGTATCGACTGAAATAAACAACGCCGTCTTTGTATCCTTTCATACCAATGCAGGGGGCGGAACCGGAACCGAAAGTTACCGGTATAACGGGTTGGGTTCATCGCAACCGAACATTACGCCCGGCAGTACGCAATTGCGCGACAGCATACACAAACAGCTCGTTGCCGATCTGCGGGCAGGCTGGCGCAGTACCTGGACCGACCGGGGCGTTAAAACCTCCAACCTCGGAGAATTAAGGGAATTGCGTACTATCCCCGGCACCCTGATAGAGTTAGGATTTCATGACCATGTAGGTGATGCAGCCGCACTGAAAGAACCTGAATTCAGACGCATGGCCGCCCGTGCCATGTACAAAGGCATCCTGAAATTTTTCAATTACCGCGATGGCGCACCGGTTATTTTTTTACCGGAAGAACCAACCCTGTTAGCGGCCCGGAATGCTGACCATTCAAAGATCCGCGTAAGCTGGACGCCGCCTGTTACCGGCGGTATTTATGGGAATGCAGCCACCGGTTATCGCGTATATGTAAGCGAGAACGGCCGAGGTTTCGACAACGCCATTAACGTCACAGACACGACTTACCTTTTTAAAGGCAGACCCGATAAAACGTATTTCTTTAAGATCACCGCCATCAATGCCGGCGGCGAATCTTTCGCGTCCGGCGTTGTTGCCGCACATACGCCACGGGGTTCCATGTCGCCAAAACACAAACCGGTCACTTACCTGCTGGTCGATGGTTTCGACCGGCTCGATGCATCGGCCATGTTGTTGAAATTTGAAAGCAGCGCCCTGGGGAATATCCGTAGAATGGTGCTGGATAAAATGAACAACTACAGTTATATGGTGGAACATGGCAATGGCCTGGCTAGTTGCGATGTGGCATTTGACGGCATGCAGAATGAAGTGATCGCTGCAGGCAAGGCAGACCTCTCGAAATATTTTGCGGTGGACTGGTTTGTTGGGGAAGAAAGCACAACCGGCAAATCGCTCGATTCAACTGAAAAGACGCTCATAAAAAAATACCTCGACAAAGGCGGTCGCTTGTTGATCTCCGGTTCTGAAATAGGGTGGGACCTTGGCCGGGCAGCATCTGCCAACGCTGATACCAATTTCTATAAGAACTATTTGAAAGCTGTTTATGTGAGCGATGGCGCTGGTACATACAACTTTAACGGAACCACCGGCTTTTTTAATGGCGGCAGTGGCACATTCGGAAATGGCAGTAACGGCTCGTATAATGTAGATTTTCCGGATGTGGTGGATACCACCGGCGGTTCTGCACTGGTATTGAATTATACCGGCGGTACCGGTACCGGCGCAGGAGTAGGGTATAAAGGCCAGTTCCGGGTTTTGTATTTTGGGTTCCCTATTGAAGCCATCATCGATAACAATGTCAGGAACAACCTGATCTGTCAATCGGTTGATTATTTATCGAAACCCGAAATCAACTGCGGTTTTGTATTAACGGGTAAACACGGTCACAACGGTAACGATCTACAATGGGTAACTGGTCCGGAAACCAATACCGCATATTACCGGTTGGAAAGAAGTAATGACGGTAAAAACTATCAATCTGTTGGCGGTCGCATTGACCCGATGGGTTCTGCATCGGAAGGATACCAGTATGAGATTAATGACAACGATGTTAACACTACTGCCTATTATCGCGTGGTAACCACCGATAAAAACAATAAGCAAACGATCAGTAACCTGGCCATTATAAAAAATGAATTATCGTCGAAATTGTTTGTGCTGAATAACCCCGCGCATGGAGATATCCGGTTAAAAATAAATGGCACCGGCGCCGTTGCATTGACATTGATGAATGCAGAAGGAAGAACCGTATATCAAAATACGGTCAGTGTAAGTAATAGTCGTACCGTAGTCATTCCGGCCAATCACTTGGGCAAAGGCGTTTACTGGCTTTCGGCCAATGTGAATAACCAAAAGCTTGAAACGGTGAAGGTGCTGATACAATAATATTTAGTTTAAGATTGAGTAAGGGTGAGTCACTGCGAGCAGGCAGGGGCTCACCCTCTTTTCTTGCGCAATCGTTTGCATTGACCACTAATACTAATATAAAAACCCATGCGTTTTTTTGCGTGATAGAATTTTCTTCATGAATACTTTTTTTTAGTACGTTTAGTCTTTACTGTATTAAATACCAACCAACACATGAGAAAACTTTATCTTGTTCTGTTATGTATTATACATAACGTAACCTCCTTTGCGCAAAACGATCCCACCATTGTTCAACATGTAAACAAATTGATTACGCAGGAACCGTCTATTCGTATGCGGGCCGACAGTATTATCAAGTTCAACGGCGACCTGCAGGTGTATTTCAACACCGATCAATCATTTATGCGGGGATCAATTTCAGAAACCGAATCGGAAGCATTGAACGAGCTGTTATTACACCTGATAACAGACACAGACAGCCGCAATGTGCTATTGCTGGCAAAAGACAAAGCATCCGGCAAATTTAAAACGCTGGATTATTTTGTACCGGTGCAGGCTGTTGAAAAGTATACAGCTGTAAAAAACAATGATCCCTTTCCGGATAAACAGGGATCGGCAGCAGCAGTAGCCCGTATCATTCCTACCCCGGGACAACCAATTGCAGCAGGCGCATTAAACGGCAAAACCGTTTGGTTAAGTCCCGGCCACGGCTGGCATAATACCGGAACGGGCTTTATCACCCAACGCGGAACTTCCTACCAATTGGTAGAAGATTTCACCACCGCAGAAACAGTAGATTATTACCTGTTGAATTACCTCATTAATTCGGGCGCTAATGTTTGGAGTGTTCGTGAGCGCGATATGAACACATCGGAGATCATCGTTGACAACGACGACGGCGCACCAGCCTATACCGAAACCGGGACCTGGAGCACCGGAAGCATTGCCGGTTATGGCGGTACATATCGTTTCAATACAGCCAATACCAGCGCAACAGCTAAAGCAATTTATAAACCAACTGTTAGTTCGAGCGGCTTGTACTGGGTTTCTGTACGCTATATCAGTGGTACAAACCGTGCTACCGATGCGCAATACATCGTAAAACATGCCGGCGGTACCACTACGATTAAAATGAACCAGGAAATACATGGCGATACCTGGGTGTACCTGGGGCAATTTTACTTTTTTGCCGGTGGTGATTATAATGTATCCATCAGCAATCAATCTGCCGACGCTTCGCAAGCCATTATTGCCGATGCCGTTCGTTTGGGTGGCGGTATTGGCCAAACCCCTGATTGTTTAAACGGTGGTGCGGCCAGCGGTAGACCACGTTTTGAAGAATCTGCCCGGCAGTTTGCTAAATTTCAGGGGCATCCGACTTGTCGTGAAGATGTAACAGTTCGTCCTGTTTATTCAGAATGGGAATTAAGCAAAGGCGGTAATGAAATAAACAATGCGGTGTTTGTAGCCTTTCATACCAATGCAGGAGGTGGAACCGGCACCGAAACTTACCGGTATAACGGGGCGGGTTCTCAACCGAACATCACACCCGGCAGTACGCAGTTACGCGACAGCATTCACAAACAACTTATCACCGACCTGCGGGCGGGCTGGCGCAGTACCTGGACCGACAGAGGCACTAAAACTGCTAATTTCGGTGAATTACGGGAGTTGCTCACCATTCCCGGTACATTGATAGAGATCGCCTTTCATGATACTGAGAGTGATGCGGCCGACATGAGAGATCCGGAATTCCGCCGGTTGGCAGCCCGTGCCACCTACAAAGGCATAGTAAAGTTCTTCCATTACCGCGATGGTACGCCGGTTGTCTTTTTGCCCGAAGAACCAACACAGGTAGCCGCCAGGAATACAACCAACTCGCAAATCAGTGTTAGCTGGAAAGCACCTGTTAGCGGCGGTATTTATGGCCATCCCGCCACTGGTTACCGCGTATACGTAAGCGAGAATGGCCGTGGTTTTGGCGATGCTATTAATGTTACTGGCACAACCTACACCTTTAGCGGCAACCCCGACAAAACCTATTTCTTTAAAATAACAGCGGTAAATGCCGGTGGTGAATCCTTCGCTTCAGGAGTAGTAGCAGCACATACACCGGTGAACACCGGCGGTAATCCGGTTAAATACCTGTTGGTCGATGGGTTCGACCGGATCGATGCATCGGCCATGTTGCTGAAAAATGAAAGCAGCGCATTGGGCAATGTTCGCAGAATGGTGCTCGATAAAATGAATAACTACAGCTATATGGTGGAACATGGCAACGGCCTGGCCAGTTGCGATGTGGCATTTGATGGCATTCAAAATGAAGTGATCATTTCCGGGAACGGGGCGCTGTCAAATTATTTTGCGGTTGACTGGTTTTTAGGCGAAGAAAGCACCAGTCCCCAAACACTTGAGGCAACCGAAAAAACGGCCATTAAAAACTACCTCAATGGTGGCGGCCGGTTGTTGATCTCCGGCGCCGAAATAGGGTGGGACCTTGGCCGTACCGCATCCGTAAATGCCGATACCAGTTTTTATAAAAACTATTTGAAGGCCGTATATGTGAGTGATGACGCTGGTACTTATAATTTTAACGGCACTACCGGTTTTTTTACTGGAGGCAGCGGCACATTCGGAAATGGCGTCAACGGTTATTATGATGTAGATTATGCCGATGTGCTTGGTACCACCGGTGGTTCATCATTGGTTTTGAACTATAACACAGGTACCGGTGCAGGCGTAGGTTACAAAGGTCAATTCAGGGTACTGTATTTTGGCTTCCCCATAGAAGCGATTGTTAATGATAATGTGAGAAACAATTTGATCTGCGAATCGGTTGGTTATCTGGCGGAAGCAGACCCTACTTCTCTTTTTGTATTGACTGGTAAACAGGTTCAAAGGGGGAATAAATTACAATGGACCACCGGACCGGAAATAAATATTGCCAATTACAGGCTGGAAAGAAGTACAGACGGCAAAGATTTTAAAGCCATCACTGGTCCCATTAAATCAATGGGTTCAGCTGGTGAAGGATACCAGTATGATGTTGATGATAATGATGTTACATCCACCGCTTATTATCGCGTGGTAACAACCGATAAAAACAATAAGCAAACGATCAGTAACCTGGCCATCATTCAAAACGAACAGCAGCAAAAACTGTTTGTGTTGAATAACCCTGCACGTGGCGATATCCGGTTAAGGATACAAGGGACAGGTTCCTTCCGTTTAACACTTTTGAATGCGGCCGGGCAAATCGTATATCAAACCAACGTCAATGCCGTTAACAATCGCAATGTGGTGATACCGGCGAGCAAGCTAACCAAAGGCATTTACTGGCTGTCAGCCAATGGCAATAACCAGAAAATGGAAACGGTAAAAATATTGATACAATAATATCTAGTTTAAGAGTGAGTATGGGTGGGTCACTGCCAACTGCGCCTTCGCGTAGCTTCAGCGAAGCAAGGCAGGCAGGGGCTCACCCTTTTTTTGCGCAAACGATTGCATCCCGGCTCCCGGATGTTTTTTGTTCTCCCCGAACAGATGTCTTAATTTCATGATCATGGAGCAATCAGACAAACTCAACCGGGTTGTAGAGGCCCGCATGAAGCTGAAAAACCGGTTTGAAGAAAAAATAAAACAAACACCTTCCGTTGCAGATGAACGGCCAATGGGTTCCGGCAAAACCAATCGCCATGGTATGCCTGAAATCCCTATCGGACAAACGGAAACCCGTAAGTGGCCGGTGCTTGACCTGGGCGCTCAACCAGATGTTCCATTATCAACATGGCAATTAATTGTCGATGGCGAAGTAGACCACCCGGTTACATTAAACTGGGATGAGTTTATGGCATTGCCGCAAACAGAAGATACATCCGATTTTCATTGTGTTACCACCTGGTCAAAATTAAACATGAACTGGAAGGGGGTGCGGTTGCTGGATCTTGCAGCCCTGGTTCAACCCAAAGAAACGGCTACCCATATCCTTTGTTATGGGTACGACGAATACACCACGAATGTGGCACTGGAAGAAGCCCTGAAACCCGATGTACTGCTGGTGCATACTGTTGAAGGGAGTCCATTACCCAAAGAACATGGCGGACCGGTACGCATGATCACGCCGCAGCTTTATGCATGGAAAGGATCGAAATGGATTTGCCGAATAGAATTTCTCAAAGAAAACAAATTAGGGTTCTGGGAAGAAAGAGGTTATTCCAATACGGCTTATCCCTGGCGGAATGACCGATATAGCTAAACCGGCAGTGGGCAGTCATGTATACAGCTGCACGCCTCATGCAAAACGTTTCAGGTTTCACGTTTGCCGTTTGCCGTTTCACGATTTTTTTTACGATTGCATTCACCCATTCAATACTATTCATGAATAGAAGAAATTTGTTAAAACAGCTAAGTCTGAGTGTAGGCGCCACGGTGTTGGGATCAAACACTATGGCCCGTCTTGCCAATGATGCCATTGAATACGAAGTGCCCATGAATCCATTGCACAAACGGATAGACAAACCTGTTACAGCTATTACCCTGGGAGCAGGCAGCCGCGGAAATGTGTATGGAAATTTTGCAGAAAAGTTTCCCACCCTGCTCGATATCGTAGGTGTGGCAGAACCCATTCCCCTGAGGAACGAACGGTATGCCACCAAACACAAGATCGCTGACACCAACCGGTTCAACACCTGGGAACGCGTTTTTGAACGGCCCAAATTTGCAGATGCCATCATCATTACCACACCCGATGCCCTGCATTATGCGCCATGTATGAAAGCGCTTGAAATGGGGTACGACATATTGCTGGAGAAACCCATTGCACCAACGGAAAAAGAATGTCGCAGTATACTGGCCCTGGCCAAGAAAACAGGTCGCATTGTAGCCGTTTGCCATGTATTACGCTATGCGCCCTACTTTGTAAAAATGAAAGAATTGATTGCGCAGGGCGCAGTTGGCGAGGTCATCAGTATTCAACACCTGGAGCCCATCGAACACATGCACATGTCGCATTCTTATGTACGCGGCAACTGGCATAATTCAAAAACAACAACGCCCATCATTCTTGCCAAATCATGCCACGATCTGGATATAATAAAATGGGTCATCAACAAACCGGCCAAACAGATCTCGGCCATGGGTGATCTGAAATGGTTCAGAAAAGAAAATGCGCCGCAAGGCAGTACAGCGCGTTGCACCGATGGTTGTACAGTAGAACGCACTTGTCCGTATTCAGCCATCAAAATGTACTACGAGCAGCGACAACGCCTGGGTGTATTTGACTTGCCCGATGATAAGACCAAACATCCCGAGGCGATCATGGAAAAATTAAAGACCACAGATTATGGCCGGTGCGTTTATCGCATGGATAACGACCAGCCCGATCATTATATAACCAACATTCGGTTTGGAAATAACATCACTGCCAGTTTTTCCATGGAAGCATTTACTTCCTATGCAGGCCGCCGAACCCGCATTATGGGCTCCATGGGCGACATGGTAGGCGATATGAATGAACTGGTGATCACCGATTTCAGAACCGAAAAACAAACCAAACTGGTCCCCAAGGCCGAAGATGTGGATGAATACAGAAACAGCGGCCATGGCGGGGGCGACTGGTTACTGGCCAATGATTTTGTGCAGGCCGTATCGCAACAAAATCCAAAACTATTAACATCAACCATCGATGAATCAATAGAAAGCCACATCATGGCATTTATGGCGGAAGAAAGTAGGAAGAGTAATAAGGTGATGGGGATTGTGATGTAAGATATCATGCTCCCTGGATTCTTTTTGAGGATACCAGGCCCGACTTTTTGAAAATCAATTCAGAAAGTCGGGCTTGACATTAATAATTAAACGACAAATGTTATCTTCAACAATAAAACTTAAATCAACTTCGGCATAGGTGTGACGGAATTCGAATATCCTGCCATCGCAAATACGGATTCGTTGTATGAAAATTTAATACGCTCATAAAACATGAAATCATTTAGAGAAAATCTTGAGGGATACTGGTATTCAAACGAATTCCCTCAAAAAGTTTTGGAACATATTGAGAGCGGTGCTGATGTTAATGAAAGTGGAATGCTGGGAATGATTATTGAGTACTGCAAAAGCGACAAAATGTTGCTTGAAATTTTAAAAAAAATGGAAGGCAGGGGGGTGCATGTAGATGCCTCAATAGTTATTGATTTAATAAGATATTGTCATATTGAGTGCTTAAAATATTATGTAAAAAAGGGTTTAGATATAAACTATAAGAACGCAGACGGTTGGAATGGGTTGTTCTTCCTTGTTATTACAGAATTGCCTTATGGAAAATTCACTGAAGGACTAAATGAATTAATATCAATGGGGATTGATTATGATATTATTCATGAGAATAACAGAAATTTAATTCATCATACTGTCGCAGGAGGATTTGATAGTTATTATCTTAAGAGTATCTGTGAACTTGGGTTAGATATAAACTTACAGGATAAGAACGGATGGACACCGCTTCACATTGCTTGCAATAACCTAAGTACTGAATATATACCAATTCTTCTGAGCTATGGAGCAGACGAAACATTGAAAATTACAGGAGATTCAAGCATTGATAATTATGATGAAGCCCTTGGAATTAAGGGATTTACACCTTTGCAAATTTATGAAAAACGGGCTCCACTTGGAGCTGAATGGCGTAATGAAAGAATTATTGAACTACTAGAATAAACTTCAAACTATGAAGGCATTTTTATCCAAACTAACCTTAATCCGAACAGTTTGTCTACTTTTGAGTATTCTCTTATTTTGGGTAATAATATCTCCTAAAAGAAACCATTCAATATATCACTGGGATATTGTTATTATTCTCTCAATCCTTATCTTTTTACTACTGGCAATTGACCATTTTATAAGAAAAACAATTACGAAAAATTTAAAAGTATTTGTTTTTGAATTAGTCATCCTTCTTTGCCTATTTGGACTTTGGTTATATTTAATCCAGTAATCTACATAAACTGCAACATGGGTTTTGCGTAATTAAACATGACGGCTAAAATAAAATGAAACGCTTCCTGATATTAATATCAAGTGGAATATTTTTTCTTCTATCCTGTACCGGCATGACAAAAAATAAACCGAAAATAGATATTTCAAAATCAGCTGACACAACTGCACCCGCATTATGGGTTCCATGGGCGATAAGTCGTTGGATTTGGTTTTTTTTGGAAGATTCGAAATTATCTGATTACTCCGTTCTTAAACTATTAATGGGGTTGGCTAAAGCAGCCTTTAAAGCCTGAAAGCCTACGGTTAAAAAAGCAATCAAAACAGCAAGCACACCTGCAAAAGCATATATCCACCAGGGAATACTGGTTCGGTAAGCAAAGTCTTGCAGCCAGCTGTTCATGGCCACCCATGTTACTGGGATTGCGATCACAAAAGCAAAAGCCACCAGAACCAGGAAATCTTTGGATAATGTAAGCACCAGGCTGTTGACAGACGCACCTAACACCTTACGCACACCGATCTCCTTTGTACGTTGAAGAACGTTATACGCTGATAACCCAAACAATCCAAAACAGGCAATACCGATTGCAAGTATGGCAAACAACCCGAACACTTCCCCAAAGCGCTTGTTCTCGGCATATTGACTGTTGAAAAATTCATCAAGAAAAAAATAATCAAAAGGATCGGCCCGGAAATACCGGTCCCAGATCTTTTTGATGGAAGCGACCGTAGCTACGGCATTTTTCCCCTGCATTTTAACAGAGTAATATTCGCGCGTTTTGCGGTTGGCGAAAATCACAAGGGGTTGAATGGATTTCTGCAGGCCTTCATTATGGTAATCTGCAATTACGCCCTTCACTTCCAGGGAATCCATAGCATTCTGGCCACCGGAAATTAATTCCCCAATAGCAGCCTTCGGAGAAGAGAAGCCCAGGACCCGAATTGCCGATTCATTTAGGATGACCTTCCTCCGGTCGACTCCCAAACCCCTGGAAAAAGGCTCACCAGCCACCATTTTTAAACCATAGCTCTCTATAAAATCATTGTCTACACCTAAGTGAAATAAATTAGTCACCTGCTTACTTCCACCATGCAACCTGTGCCAGTTTGTGGACCACAAAATCTCTTCGCCCATTATTCCTGAAGATCCTGTAATACTTTTTATCCCGCTCACCTTAAGCATTTCTCCTTTGAATGCTTCGTAAACATTGCGATATGCAGAATCTGTTAAGGTCCCCGATGCACCTTTTATCACAAGCGTTTCATTTATGTTAACTCCGGGTTCCTTGCTTTGCATATAGTGCAACTGCCGGTAAACGATCATCGTTCCTGCAATAAGGATTATGGAAATGGCAAACTGACCCGCGATGAGCCCTTTGCGTAGCCATTGGCCACCAGCGGCATTTTTGAAAAGACCTTTCAACACAGCTACAGGCTGGTAGCGGGAAAGAACCAATGCTGGATATATTCCCGAAAGAAAGGTGCCGGCAGCTAACAATACTAAAAAGTACGCCTGATAATTCAAGGGCAGGGATATCAAAGTGGGCAACGGCCTGCCGGTAAGACTGGCAAATAAAGGATTGACCGCAAAGGTAATAGCACAGGCAACCACCAGCGCCAGCACGTTCAGCATCAGGCTTTCCAGCATAAATTGCCCTATCAATTCCCTATTAAGGGCACCCAATACTTTTCTTAACCCTACTTCCCGGGCTCGCTCTAGCGAACGGGCTGTAGCAAGATTAATATAGTTTATCCACGCAATGCCGATAATGAAAAAAGAAATTAGAAATAAAAAATTTACTGATTGCCCATCACCGTTGGCTTCAGCTTCTTCCGTATAGTGGGAATATAAATGAATGTTTTTCAGTGGCATCAGGCTAAGTGAATAACGGTCACCCTGATTCTTGTTTTCCGGTAGATTGTTATAGTGTCTGTCAATGAACGCAGGGAGCTTTGCAGCTACCTGCTTTGGATTTACTCCTTTACGCAACAGGATATACGTATAAAAGTCCGTCCAGCCAAAGCTGGTCTCCAGCACATCATTGGGCTTACCATAAGTACCTATTACTTTACTGAAGGTGGGGTACGAAATAAGAATACTTAACTTAAGATGTGAATTTGCCGGATAATTTTTGAAGACCCCTGTTACCTGCAGCAGGCGTGTACGACCCTTTGAATAAACAGTCAGTACTTTTCCCAATGGATTTTCATTTCCAAAATATTTCTTTTTTTCTTCAGCTGATATAATAACCTTATCCGGTTCTGATAAAACAGTTTTCGGATCTCCCTCCTCCAATGGAAGCTGAAGGATATTAACTATCGATTGATCGGCATAATAAACATCAGATTCCTTAAACCTTATATTACGAACATCATTGCTCAATAAAAGCTCGACTTTACTTAAACGGCAGGCATCCTCAACCTCCGGGAATTCGCGTTTCATAGCAGGCGCAACCCCTGGCATTGCTGATGCGCACGGCACAACCAATTTTCCATTCTGATATTCTTCATCCTGCACCCGGAAAATACGATCTGCGTTTTTATTAAAGTTATCGTAGCTTCTTTCATAAGCAACATATTCAAATATTAGCAGGCAGCACGTAATGCCGGTGGCCAACCCTGCAATATTCATCAAAGAATAGCCTTTACGTAGGGTAAGGTTCCGGAAAGCAATTTTTAAGAAATTTCGCAACATGTATCCTGGTATTTAAGCATAATCCGATCTGTTAAAAGGCACATACACCCCTTCCAGGCAACCAGAAATATGCCGTATTATATGATACTAATAATCAGAATTTTATACTTTTTTATTGGAGAAATTTGTTCGCTAATGATACACTACCTGTTCTCTTCTGGTTCACCTTAATTAATAGACAGGAAAAAGCAGGTGTAGCCCAGGTAACGAAATAATTTGAGTTGATATTCCATTTCGGTATATTTATTCTACTATTCTACTCTTTCATCCTACGGATTTTGTCTATAAAATCTTCTGTAACTATAGGAAATGTTCATTAAGCCTGAGTCTATTCACCGGTAATCAATTAAAAAAAGGAGGATGCAATGAAAAAAACAACTACTTCAGATGGTCGAACCATCAGGGTGGGAGTCATCACCGATCAAACGGGTGCACTCTCGTTCATGGGTACCGCCGATGCAAACGTGGCTAAGATGGTGATTAATGACATCAATGCAAAGGGTGGTTTGTTGGGGCGACAGATAGATCTTTACCTTGAGGACAGTGCAACAACAGATAGTATTGCGGAAGCCAAAGCTACAAAGCTCGTACAGCAAGATCATGTAGATGTGATCTTTGGTGGCATTTATAGCTCCACAAGGCAGGCTATTAAAGGCCCTGCTGTGGTGAAGGGCAAGAAATTGTACATTTACCCGGAACAATATGAGGGAGAGGAATCTGATCCGCTCATCTTTTGTACCGGGCCCGTGCCAGCGCAGCAGGTTGACCCGCTCATTCCCTGGCTGATGCAGGAAACAGGGGCAAAGAAGTTTTACCTGCCGTCGGCTGACTATATTTGGCCACACACGATGAACAGGAAAGTGCGTGAAGTTGTAACGGCTCATGGTGGCGAGATCGTGGGAGAAGAATACTTTCCTCTCGATCACGCTGACTATAGCAAAACTGTTCACAAGATCATGTCTACTGGTGCAGAGGTGGTATTTAATACAATCGTTCCTCCCGGGCTCACGCCGTTCCTCGAACAACTTTACAAAGCTGGTTTCTCAAAAAATGGTGGACATATAGTGTGCACATACTTCGATGAGAACTTTTTCAACTTAGTGCCAGCTGCGCATGTGGAGGGCCTGTACAGTTGCCTCGACTACTACCAGAATGTCAGCGATCCGTTTAGTAAGAAGTTGATCGATGAGTACAACAAGCTCTATCCGGGCAGCGCCAGGTTCACTGCCGGCAGTGCGTGTTCAGGGATGTACCGGGGATTAAAGCTATGGGAAGCCGCTGTTAAAGAGGCTGGCTCGCTAAAACAGGAAGATGTCATCAAGGCATTAGACCACGCAAAGATTGCTGAGGGACCGGGTGGCGCCGCTGAAATGGTGCCCGGTCAGCATCACGTTCGAATGAATATGTACATTGCCCAGGCAAGCAGTGGTAAGTTCAAAATTGTAAAGAGCCTGGGGATCATTGATCCAAAAGAGCGTATGCTAAACTAAACAAACTAGATCCGCGGACACAGATAAAAAGGCCTTAAGTCGTTGAACTTAAGGTCTTTTTTAGTTCGAGGCATAGGTGGATTTGCGGTTTTTCATCAGTTGATAATAAGGTGCGAGGTTTATTCTGTGGGCAAAGCCACGTTACAACAACAACTAATCGTATTCTTTATTTTGATATTTTTTCTGTAGCGGTGTGTTACACTGCCTGTTCATCCCATAAAATTCCAATAACTGTAAACTTGCTCTAAATGGATATTTGTATCCGGCCAATGATCCATATCAAACCCAGGGGCTCTTTCAAGAATTTCTTTTTTTTGATTAAATACGAATATTTTTTTGTCAGGGACAACATGAAGAAGGTCAAACGGGATCGCAAAATATTTTATGCCAATGCCGAGAAAACCTCCGAATTCTATTACAAAATATTCGATTTTACCAGTGGTAATATCAATCATGATGTCTTTGATCTCCCCAAGGTGTTCATCCTGATCGTTATGAACTTTATCTCCAATAATAGTCGAAGCTGTTAAATATTTTAAGGGAGTGTTGGAATATAATTGTCCGTGGTTTGTTCCCGTTATATTATCTTTTGTAAGGTTGTTCATAAAAATACTTTTTCTGTCCGTTCTCAGTTCTCCGTTCTCTTTCCTTTATGGCTACCTGCACATTACATTATGTATATCTCGGCCAGTATAAATGTGACAAAAATCTACATTACAAAGGTCGGCTATTAAATTCAGGAATATATTACACAATTATCAAAAAAAGTTATAGCATTCACACATTTTCAGGGGTTAATGATTAAAGCCTTCAAATCTTTCGACTTAAAGGCTTTTTTGGTTTTTCAGCCCTTATTCAGGGATTGGATATGAAAAAATCATTCATTGGTTAAAATAACTTTCAATGCCTTTTCATTTGCAGCATGATCAAACGTGTCATAAGCATTGATGATATCCGACAATGCAAAATGGTGTGTGATCAATTTTGAAGGATCTATTTTATTGGAAATAACTGTTTTTAATAACATTGGCGTAGTTACCGTATCCACAAGACGTGTCGTGATCGTAATATTTTTTGACCACAATGTTTCCAGGTGCAGGCTTACACTTTTACCATGCACACCCACATTAGCAATACGTCCACCCGCCGCCACTATTGACTGGCATAATTCAAATGATTCAGGAACCCCGACTGCTTCAATAGCAGTATCAACCCCTTTCTTGCCGGTTAATTCATGTACACGTTTCACCGGGTCTTCATTACGGCTGTTAATTGTTTGGGTAGCGCCAAATGTTTTTGAAACAGCCAGCCGGTTATCATCCAGATCAATCATAATGATTTCTGCAGGTGAGTAAAATTGTGCGGTAAGCAAAGCAGCAAGACCAATAGGTCCTGCGCCCACAATAGCCACTATTTCTCCCGGCTTTACCTGTCCATTCAAAACACCACATTCAAAACCTGTTGGCAAAATATCGCTTAACATAACCAATGCTTCTTCATTCGCATTTGCAGGAATATGATACAGGCTGTTATCGGCAAAAGGTATTCTTACATATTCCGCTTGCGTACCATCTATTAAATGACCTAATATCCATCCTCCTTTTTCACAATGCGAATACATCCCCTTCTTGCAATATTCACATTTGCCACAGGAAGAAATACAGGAAATTAAAACATGGTCCCCTTTTTTAAATTCTGTGACAGCACTTCCGACTTCTTCAACAATGCCTACTCCTTCATGCCCTAATATACGGCCATCAGTAACCTCTGGTACATCTCCTTTCAGGATATGTAAATCAGTGCCGCAAATAGTGGTTTTTGAAATTTTTATAAGTGCATCCGATGGTTCAATAATGACCGGTTTAGGTTTTTCCTCCCAGGATTTTTTCCCCGGGCCATGGTAAACCAGTGCTTTCATTTTTTTATCAGCTTCCTTTCCTTTTGATGTTTTATCAAAAGCCAGATCCGTTTTCTTCGTTTCGATTGGAGTTCCTGTCACTTTCATTTATATTGATTTTATTCGCACAGATTTTTTTCCGCACTATAAAGGTTTGGAATTAAATGCAGGAATCCATTATACAATTATTTATAAGAATTATATCATTCACACATTTTCAGAGGTTAATTGTTTCCCCGGTTTATTGATGGCTGAATCGTTCTACCTTTGCCTGGTTAGCATTTTAATAAATGCACAATTAATAATCAATATTCAACTCACTCATATGACACAAGACAAAACCATCGTACTTCATATATTCAATGATATAATGGAAGCTACTTTTGCCCAGGATAAACTGAAGGCAAACGAAATAGATTCTTTCCTGGAAAATGAAAATCCCATTGGCTTAAACCCTTTGGGCGGAATTGAACTGAAAATATTTGCAAAAGATAAAGAGAAGGCAGAAAAAATTATAGCGGAATAATTGGTACTTCTGGCAAAAATGATAGTACTGCAAGTAAGAATGATTGCGCTGCTAAAAAATTTTGCTGCCGTGGTATTAAATTATTAATGAAAGTGAATCGATAAAATAGGCCTCTTGCCCAAAAGTTCTTAACATAATTGAAGTATAGGTAAAACTGGCTTTTAAATTGTAAAAGTGAAGATGCTATTAATTCGTTTATCCGTACCAGTATCATATGAAAACGCTTATCCATACCTATACTATAACCGTTATATTTATATTAATCACCAACCTGGCGAATGCGCAGCTTTGCCAGGGCAGTCTGGGTGATCCTATCGTAAACATTACCTTTGGCAGTGGCGCTAACCCGGGCCAACCATTTTCCGCAGCTACTACTACTTACGTGTATACATCGGCTGATTGTCCGACAGATGGTTATTATGCTATCCGCAATAACACCAGTGCCTGTTTTGGCGCCTGGCATAACATCCCTGTCGACCACACCGGTGACCCGAATGGTTATTGTATGCTGGTCAACGCCTCTTACAACCCCAGCGCTTTTTACCTGGACACCGTTCATGGACTTTGCAGCAATACCACTTTTGAATTTGCCGCCTGGATAGCCAATGTGCTGATAGCTGGCCAGGGTTGTCAGCCCAGTATACAACCTGATCTTACTTTTACTATAGAAAAAACAGATGGTACGGTATTACAGACTTATAATACCGGCGGTATGCCTGAACAAAGCACTTTCACCTGGCAACAGATGGGGTTTTATTTTACAACACCCCCGGGTATCCAGGATGTTGTATTACGTATCGTAAACAATGCTTCCGGGGGATGTGGTAACGACCTGGCGCTTGATGATATTACTTTTCGTCCCTGCGGTCCCACCATCATAGCTAGTATTGACGGATCACCATCTACCAGCTTATCATTTTGCACAGGGAGCCCGCATACTGTATCGTTTACGGGCAGTGTGATGTCGGGTCTGGCTAACCCAATTATGCAATGGCAGCAGAATATCAATGGCGGCGGCTGGCAGGATATAACAGGTGCAACAGGCACTACGTTGTTGCAGAACTACGTTGCTACTCAAACACCTGGCACTTACCAGTACCGGCTGAGTGCGGTAGCAGCTGGCAGCCTTACAATATGCCGAACTACTTCGCAGATATTGTCCATAACGATTATGCCAACACTAACCGGGACCGTAAGCAGTAATGCTCCCTTGTGTGCGGGCAGTACCTTGCTGTTATCAGTTACAGGGAATGCTCAATATCAGTGGACGGGCGTTAATGGGTTTACCGCTGCCGGTACATCCGTTTCCATTTCTGATGTCCAGGCAGCTCAATCTGGTAAATATTACGTACAGGCAAGCGCTCCCGGTGCCTGCCCGTATTCAGATTCTATTGATGTGCGCATTAACCCGGCGCCGGTGGCAACCGTTAGCCCGGATGCCAGTATTTGCGAAAATGAAAGGGTGCAGTTAACCAGCAGCGGCGGTACCACTTATCAATGGCTACCATCCACCGGCTTATCTGCAGATAATATTGCCAACCCGGTAGCCACGCCAGCCGATACAACCAGTTATATGGTCATTGTGTCCACAGGCCCTACTTGTAGAGATACCGCTTATGTCGTTGTTAATGTAGGTGCCAGCGTAACCGTGAATGCCGGTCCCGACAAAAGCATTTTAAAAGGAGAAACCACGACATTGAACGGTACGGTACATGGCGCGAACATTACATACAACTGGACGCCCACTTCCTATATGATTGATGTTACCTCGCTTACACCGCAGGTTAGTCCTCCAACGGATATTGATTACATTTTATCGACTTCCACCGATGGCGCTTGCAGTATCGGGAGCGATACTGTGCATGTATTTGTTTTCCCTGATATTTATATTCCGAATGCGTTTACACCTAATAGAGATGGCCATAATGATACCTGGCGTATTCCTGCGTTAAAGGCCATTCCGGTTTTTGAAATAAGCGTTTTTAACCGCTGGGGACAACTGGTATATCATACTAAAAACAATGATATAGTCTGGAACGGACAGTTCAAAGGCATCGATCAACCCTCGGGTGGGTATGCCTATATGCTTAACATTGGCAATGGCAAAAGGATACTGAAAGGTGTGGTGATGTTATTAAGGTAAGGGGAATTAATATTTTACGGGTTCATAAATCTCCGCTTCAATGATATCAGGACCCCGTTGGAGTAGCGTTGTAATAAATACCTGATTATCAATACCATAAACACTCTGTTTATATAATGCTTAGGCAATTTCCAGGGGATACTCCTATACTTTAAATGTTACGGAACAATTAAAACGGTAAAACATCTTCGGTTATTCATCAAATTTTAGTAATCTCACCTCTTTACCTCACATCCGGAGAATGAAAAACAAATTTTATATAGTTTTAATTATTACAATACCATCATGAGATTTTTTATTAATTTTTTTTGTTTGCTTGTTTGTTCAAAAGTTTTTTGTCAACCCACTGAATTTGAAAAGACAATAGAAAGTACACAGCTTGTATCGGTTCAGGAGAATAAATTACAAGGGTATGATTTGAAGGGGCAATCAAAAGGTAAGATTGTAGTTCTTGAATTTTGGGAAACCTGGTGTATGCCTTGTATAGAAGCAATGGCACATTTGAATAGACTGAAACAGGCTTATCCTAATGATTTGCTTGTTGTTTGCGTGGCAAGTGAAAGCTTGCCAAAAGTGATGAATTTCATAACTAAAAACCAGTATCCTTTTAATTTTGTTTTTGATAGCACCAAACAGTTGGAAGCAATTTTTCCACACCAGGGCATTCCACATACAGTTATAATAGATAAAAGCGGGAAAATTCAATCGCAGACCCTACCTTATTTCTTTACCGAAAAGGAAATAGACCGGTTATTGGGTGGCAATTCGATTGACATACCGCAAAAGAAAATCGCTTCCAGAAATCAAAACAATGAGGATGCAAGCAAACTATTCAGGTTTGAATTATCTAATAGTGAGTTAGGTGACAGGCCTGAAGTAAGCACTACAAATTATCAAGCGCCAAAGAAAATACTTAAAGATTATTTTGAAAGTAAATTTATTGATACAGTAGAAGCAATTAAAGAATACGACTGTAGGGCACAAACCGTTTTGCAGTTCTATCAGCTTGCATATGGCGAAATCTCGAAGTATCACTTTCTCATTCCTCCAGCATTAGCCTATATTGATTTTTTAAGCCTGGAAAACAGATATAATCTCCTTTTTTCATCCTCCAACTTATTTGGCAATTTTGATGACCTGTTTATCAATCAATTAAATGCTGTTTTTGGGCTACAAACGGAAAAGACAAAAATTGACACCACCGTGTTTATTTTAAAAGACATAAAAACAAATGGGAATATTTTAATGAAAAAAGGTGTTGGCAAGCCTGAACAATTTGTGATCAATTTGCGTGACTCATTTTCTATTAAAGGTTATATAAGCGCAAAAAAAATAGCCCGTGAAATTGAGAACGTCTTAAAACATAGAGTTGAACTGAACCCATCACTCGCAGACAATTATTATGAAGTAAACTTAGTCATGGAAAGGAAAGACAATGCCGTCAACGAATGGCTTTCTGTTTTAAAGAAAGAAGGAATATACATTGAAAAAGAAAAGACAAAAGTTACTTATATCAGCATAAAAAAGAAGTGAAAAGTATGGTTATCAATAACAAGTTGATTAACCGTTTGACCGATAAATGACGATGGACAAATTCATTTTGGCAAGCAATTTTAATCAGACATACAAAAAAATAGCCGAACAGTGTATTAATCTCGTCCCCGAAGCACGGGAACGCGCCGCATGAAGGCATTCCCAAAACCGTACAAACACTGTTCATTTTCGAACAGCCCCATCTTACCGGCGAGCTCTAAAACATTGTTAGTGAGCCTGTTAACAATTGGCAATAGAGTTGTTACCTTTTCATATCCATTTATAGCCATAACTAAACGCCGATGCTGAAAAGTTATATCACCATTGCCCTCCGCAATATTTCCCGGAACAAAGTATATTCAGCCATCAACATTATTGGGTTAGCCATTGGTATGGCCGCCTGTTTTTTTATCTTCCTCTATGTTCGCTTTGAAAAAAGTTATGACCAGTTTCACCAAAATGCCGACCGGTTATACCGGGTACCTATACATTTTAAAAACAATGTAAGTCCAAACGCAGCCAATCACCCTGCGGTTGGACCAATGATGAAAGCCGATTTTCCGGAAGTGGTTGAATTTGCCCGACTGGCACGACCCGAAATGTTCATGCGCACATCCACCATGTGGTATACAGATGAAAAGGGAAGGACTAAAATATTTAATGAAAAAAATTTCTACCTGGCCGATGCCGCTTTTCTAACCATGTTCTCTTTTTCATTTAAAGAAGGGAATCCGGCCACCGCATTGGAAGCACCTGAAACCATAGTGGTATCTGAATCCATTGCTAAAAAATATTTTGGTACTACCCACGTCCTTGACAAAGCGCTGGTCATTAACGGGCAGCCCTTGAAAGTCACCGGCGTGTTCAAAGATGTTCCCCAAAATTCGCATATCAAATTCGATATGCTGATTTCATTCACCACCGCTGGTGAAAAATGGGGGTATACAGAATGGGGATGGCCGGAATTTTATAATTACGTCTTATTAGCGCCCGGCGCCGACCCCAAAAAAGTGGACGCAAAGTTGCCGGCATTCACCCAAAAATATCTGGGAAGCCGGATGAGGGAATTGAAATTCAGCGCAAAAATATTTCTGCAACCTGTTACTGATATTCACCTGAGATCAAATTATAACATGGAACCAGAAACAGGTGGAAGTGAAAGAACAGTTTACTTTCTATCGGTGTTGGGTATATTAACGCTCCTCATCGCGTGGATCAATTATATCAACCTGTCTACGGCAAAATCATTGGAACGGGCACGGGAAGTGGGTTTGCGGAAAGTGGCAGGCGCCACGCGCTTGCAGGTTTCCCTGCAATTCATCTTTGAATCGTTCCTGGTGAATTGTATTGCCTTGCTCATTGGG
The DNA here is from genome assembly GCA_966212235.1 of uncultured Niastella sp. GTDB lineage: Bacteria > Bacteroidota > Bacteroidia > Chitinophagales > Chitinophagaceae > Niastella. Next base: position 219,982 of record CBIHPP010000004.1, read on the forward strand.
GTTGCTATCATTTTTGTTTTTGCGCCCCTGTTCGATCAATTGACCGGCAAAAAAATAAGCGCGGGTTTTATCAATTCGGGGTTATGGAGTACCTGGAAATTCTGGTTGATCGCCGGCAGCGTTTTTATGGCAGGCGCTGTACAAGTGGGCATTTATCCGGCTTTTGTATTATCGGCTTTCAAACCTGCGCTGGTGCTAAAAGGTAAATTTTTACGATCTGATAAAGGTATTTTATTAAGAAGGGTATTGGTAGGATGTCAGTTTGCATTATCCATCTTATTGATCGCCGGCACCATGATCGTTTACCAGCAACTGTCATTCATGCGCCACCAACAGTTAGGTTATAATAAAGACCAGATAGCCATTGTAAAAGGACCGGCCGTGTACGATTCAACGCTTTCCAATAAAACCGAAAGCTTTAAAACAGCACTGAAGAATAATACGGCTATTACACGAATAGCGCCATCTACAGAAATACCCGGCAAAAGAATAATAGCCGGAAACCTGGCCAGAAGAGCCAACCAGGATAAAACGAAAGGCAAAATGACCAGTCTGGTAGAAATAGACAATGATTTTGTTCCCACCTATCAAATGCAACTGGCGGCAGGCAGCAACTTACCCGATCATCAAACAGGCAATGTATTTGAAACCCTCAATACGAAGGTGCTGGTTAACGAGGCATTTGTGAAAAAGTTTGGCTATAACAGCAATGAAGAGATATTGAACCAGCGGGTTTTATTTGTTTCCTGGTTTGGCGATATCAATTGCGAAGTGGTGGGCGTAATAAAAAACTATCACCAGCGATCATTAAAAGACCCGATTGAGTCTATCTTGTATTATCACAATAACACGGGCAACCCAACTTATTTCTCTATTAATATGCAAACCCGCGATGCCCGTAAAACGCTTGATTATATAAAAGATCAGTACAACCATTTTTTTCCGGGCAATGCTTTCGAAATTTTTTTTCTTGATGAATATTTCGATAGACAGTACGAAACCGACAAACAATTTGGAAATATCTTTGCCCTGTTCACCATACTGGCTATTATTATTGCCTGCCTGGGACTGATCGGCTTATCTACCTTTGCCATTAAACTGCGCACAAAAGAAATTGGCATCCGCAAAGTGCTTGGCGCTTCGGTTCAGGGCATCGTGTATTTATTCTTCAGCGATTTCATTAAACTCGTTTGCATTGCAGCTGTCATTGCCGTGCCGGTTGTTTACCTGGCAGCCAGCAAATGGCTCAACAATTTTGCATTTCATATACAGTTAGGCTGGTTCATTTTTGTAGTAGCGCCATTACTGTTGATTGCCATTGCGTTTATTACGGTCAGTATTCAAAGTGTAAGAGCTGCGTTGGCCAACCCGGTGAAAGCATTGCGAAGCGAATAAGTACTTCTTACATGGTCAAAATGAATTAATTCTTTACAGGCTCATAGATCTCTGCTTCAATAATGCTCAGCGTTCCTTTTGCATTGGAATCGTCGCGGGCCACACCATCATCCAGCTTTTTGCCGGATACTTCCGCCATTACATTACCTCCTTCATCTTTAGAAAGCGTAGCCAGTTGTATCCTTACTTTTTTTCCTTTCGTTGGTTTACAGGTAATGGTATAATAACCGAGCGAAGTATGTGTTGTTCCTGAAAAAGCTTCTTTTCCATCAACTGTAATCATTAACGGATAGGCGCGGCTTCGGAAATTGTTCAGCTTAAGCGTTATCTCGCTCACTGTTGCCGGCCGCTCCAGTTCATATTCTATCCAGGCCGTGTTCAATTTGCCATCGTTCACCCAATCGCTTAATTCATTATCATCATAACTGGCAAAGGCGCTATCGGCATGGGCCCCTGCGGTGGCTTTTACTATAGCAACAGGAATGCGGGTGAGGGTATAAGATGGCGTTAATGGCGTTGGTCCTCTTTCGAGCCTGCAGGGAAGTGATGCCGAAGGCAAGCTGGTTGCCAGGCCATCTTTTTCTTCAAATGGTATTGTAGTTAATGCCTGGGAAGCAGCTTTCAATCCATCCGCAGTCGCTTTGATCGTTATTTTTCCGGCGGTAGTAGTGGACCTTATCAATACCCGGTTCACGCCATTTTCAACCGGCAGACTTTTAGCCAGGATATAATTATCAGGTCCCTGGGCCATACCACCCCGCCATTCAGCCGGACCTTCCATAGTAAAGTTGATCATATTTAATGCAGCAGGGCAGCGCTTTCCATTGGCATCAATGACTTCTACTTCTACAAGCGACACATCCTGTCCATTCGCCATAAAAGGGACCGGTCTTTCAATATTGGTCAACCGAATGGCCGCGGGTTGGCCTACGGTATTAATGACTGTGGTGCAAATCTGTTTTCCTTTGTCATCGTATCCCACTGCAGCAATATTTCCCGGCTGCCATTGCACGTCTTTGAATGTGAACAGGAAACCGTCGCTTCTTTGACCGTAGCCCAGCGATTTACCATTCACCAATAACGCCACTTTAGGGGCAGAAGAGATCACATAGATATCCTTCTTCACACCGGTTGCATAATTCCAGTGCCCGACAATATGAATGCGGTATTTTTCAGGGTTCACCCAGCCATCCCACATTACCTCATGTGCATAGAAGTTTTGCTTTTTTATGCGCAACGCATCTACCTCGCCGCTCCGCCGGTAATTCTCTGCACCGCGATGATGGGTATTGGTTTCAGAGAACACGATGTTAACGCCGCCTGCACTCACGCGTTTGCCGGTACCTGGCCGCTCATTCCAGAATTCAAACCAGCGCTTTACATTTTCAACAGCATGCGATTCCATATTGCGATTATAAACGGCTGCATTTTGTCCGTTGTGTTGCGGTCCTTCTCCATCTTTATGATAGGGTGGGGTGTAATCATCCCAATATTTGCGCAAACCTTCATCCCGCGAATATTCCATGGCCCACATTGGAATGTGTGCGCTTTTATTGGTGTACAACATTTCGCCGCCGTATTCGGCCTCTTTGCTATCCAGCATTTCGCGCGAACCAATGGCCCTGCCGCCATGCGGATCGTATAAATCGCGGATGGCTTTCATTTCCTGCATATGCGACTCACTGATAGATTCATTGCCCGATTCATAAAAAATAATACTGGGATTATTTCTGTTGTAAATGATGGCATCGCGCATTACCGTTTTTCGCTGTTCCCATCGTATGCCGGTTACATCTTTTTCCGCATCGCCGGCCTGCATGGCTTGCATTAAGCCAACCCGGTCGCAGCTTTCAACGTCCTGTTTCCAGGGCGTGATGTGCATCCAACGTACCAGGTTGCCATTGCTTTCTACCATCAAATGATTGCTGTAATCGCTTAACCAGGCCGGAACGCTCAACCCAATGGCCGGCCATTCGTTGCTCGTTCGCTGGGCATATCCATGCACCATGATCACCCGGTCGTTCAGGTAGATCATGCCATTTTTAAATTCCGTTTTACGAAAACCCGTTTTCGTTTTTACAACATCTACCGGTTTTCCATTCACTTTTAACGTGGTTTGTACGGTATACAGGTAACCATAACCCCAGCTCCAGAAATTCAGATCGTTTACAATAGCTTCCGCTTTTACAATGGTTGTTGAACCCGGCGCCAGGGTTGTGTTATCGCCGGTAAAAGTTTTTACTGTTTTTCCAGCCACATCAACGATCGCCACTTCATACTGTATCATTTGCGGTTTATCATCGTCATTCTTCACTTCTGATTCGGCATGAATGGTTGCCGTACGTTCTTTAACATTAAACTGATTGGCATATATATACACGCCGGTGGTACCTAATGTCGTGAACAAAGGAAGGGTTTGATATATTTTACCGGCAACGTGCAGGAACACATTCTTATTAATGCCGCCATAGTTGGCGTTAAAATTTTTGTCTTCCCATTGATATTTGGTTTTCGTAGCGCGTTCGTGGTAATCCCAGCTATTGTCAATACGAACAGCCAGCACATTGTCTGAATCTCCCTGATTTACAAAACCTGTAATATCAAAACCAAAAGCAGTAACGCCGTTTTCGTGTAACCCGAGGTATTTTCCATTCAAATAGAAATCCCCCGCCTGCCGGATACCTTCAAACTCTAGAAATATCTTTTGTGCTTTTGATGCAGCAGGCAGTTTAAAATGTTTGCGATACCAGGCGATACCAGAAGATAGATCCTTGATGTCTTTTTTAAAAGCTTCGTCTTCATTCCAGGCCCAGGGGAGGGTTACGGACTTCCAACCGGCATCGGGGTAAGAGGCTTCTTTCGCCGCAGCCGTATCACCGATAAAAACTTTCCAGTTACTGTTGAAATTATAGGTTGATCGTTGAGCATGCGCATGCACGCAAATCAAAACAAGTAGTAAGAGGATTGATCTTTTTATGGGAAAGAAAACACGCGGGGAAGTTGTCATATGGCAATCGTATAAGGAAAAATATGGCTATAAATGGTATGCGGTTTCAAATATAAATGGCGCCTGCATGGTAACTATCCTGTTGAGTCCTGCATGGAATGGCTATGCTGAAATAACTTTATCAAAAGCTGATTATTGGTAATTTACAATCAAAACCATTCAACCATGACAACCGCAAAACAACCAACCTACGGCAATGGAAAGATCTGTTATATTGAAATGGCCGCCACTGATGTGGACCGCTCTGCCACTTTTTATAAAGCTGTTTTTGGCTGGAATATTCGCAAACGGGGCGATGGCGCTATAGCGTTTGATGATGGGGTGGGCGAGGTGAGTGGCTCCTGGGTAAAGGGACGGACACCGGCCACTTCGCCTGGATTGCTGGTGTACATTATGGTAGATGATATGGAGAAAACAATTGAAGCAGTCATTGCAAATGGTGGAACCATTGTACAACCGGTGGGCATGGATGCACCGGAGATCACTGCACGTTTTAGTGATCCGGCGGGAAACATTATCGGATTATATCAAAATCCATAAAAGAGGACAAAGTCGCTAACTTCGGGATTTTAATGATCTGTCCATGAAACAAAAAAAGTTCCTTTCTGCTCAATGGCTGCGCCTGATTATGGCTAATTATACCATTGACCCGGATATTCTCAAACCATTCTTACCCGCAAAAACTGAATTGGATACCTGGAATAACAAGACGTTTGTAAGCCTGGTGGGGTTCCTGTTTCATGATACCCGCGTTCGAAATATTCGTTTTCCTTTTCATACCACCTTTCCGGAAGTGAACCTGCGTTTCTATGTGCGCTATAAGGAAAACGGCGAATACAAAAGGGGCGTGGTGTTCATTAAGGAAATTGTTCCCAGGCCGGCCATCACGTTTATCGCCAATTACCTGTTCAACGAGCGGTATATTACCCTGCCCATGACCTTCTTCGTTAAAACAACCGAGCAACAACAACATATCGGCTATCACTGGAAATTCAAAAATCACTGGAATAAGCTGGAAGCGCAAACCGGTTTGAAAAAGGTTCCCATACAACCCGGCACTGAAGAGGAATTCATTACCGAACATTTCTGGGGATATTCGGGCATCAACAAAACGGAAACGGGTGAATACCAGGTAGAACACCCGCGCTGGGATGTTTTCCCGGTTGAACAGTATACAGTCGATTGCAATTTTTCAAACCTGTACGATCCTTCTTTTTCGGTATTGAACGACCGAACCCCCGATTCAGTTTTCCTGGCAGAAGGATCAGCGATCAATGTGTATGCTAAGAAGAAGTTGATAAGTTGAAATGTTGACAGGGTTGATAAAGGAGAAAACAGAAGATGACAAGTTGATATGGTAACATGTTGACAAGGGTCTGGGTGTTATACTCCCCCTTTAGGGTGTCGGGGGGTTAGCGGGCCGGGGGGTATTTCTTCAAGATCTTCTTCGCCCGGCTCTTGAAAGCGGCGGTCTCATATGGCCATCGTTCTTCAATCACCAGCTTTAATTCAGCCTTGATATCAGGGTATAGGGCCGACAGGTTTTCCAGGATGGTTAAGGAAAAAGCTTTTATGGCCGGGGCGGTTTCGTTATCCGCTACAAAATCAAAACAGCAGCTCATGATCTGTCCATGATAGCGTTTGGGAATCTCTACATGCTGCAGCAATCGCACTACATTTCTGACCACGGCGTCATGCAAACCTGGTTTTTCTAACAGGGGGACTATCTGTTTAAAATAAGGGGTAATGAGCGCGGGGTGGTTCTGCACACAAATGCTCATGGGCCAGGCTGCCCGCTGGGTCACCCGGTATTCACCTTTCAGGAACAACTGCATTAACTCCCCAAACCGTACTTTTTCGCCGCCCACATACCTGACAATTTTTTCACATTGCGTTTTCGAATGCTCCTTTTCTATAGCTTTTAATAAATCCATATAAATTTGAAAATAAGCGAATTTAAAATTTGACAAATAGAATCCTGCTGAAAAAATGAAAAAGACACACTTATTAAGCGCATTCCTGATTTGTATAACTGCCGCCTGCAGTCATAAAAAAGGCATTGTTGTTTTTCAAACCGATTTTGGGTTGAAGGATGGAGCGGTCAGCGCCATGAAGGGGGTGGCCACGGGCGTTGATGCCGGTCTGCAATTGTTCGACCTCACCCATGAGATCCCGGCTTATAATATTTGGGAGGCAGCTTACCGGTTGCAGCAAACGGCGCCCTTCTGGCCGGCCGGGACCGTTTTTGTGTCGGTGGTTGATCCGGGCGTAGGCACTACCCGTAAATCGGTCGTTTTGAAAACCAAAACGGGCCATTATTTTGTTACCCCTGATAATGGAACGCTTACATTAATATCTCAAACACTTGGCATTGAGTCCGTACGCGAGATTGACGAAGCATTAAATAGAAGGAAAAACTCACAAGGCTCGTACACTTTTCATGGCAGGGATGTGTATGCATACACCGGAGCGCGGTTGGCCGCCGGGGCCATCACCTTTGAACAGGTGGGCAAGGAACTACCGGCAGAAGTGGTGACCATTCCATACCAAAAAGCTGTGTGTCAGGGAGATTCGATCATCGGTAATATACCCATCCTTGACATTCAATATGGCAACATCTGGACTAACATTAACGATTCGATTTTCAAAGTGTTACACGTGGAACATAAAGTAAAAGTCGAAGTAAAAATCAATAGGAATGACAGCCTGGTGTTTCACCAGGATATTGAATTTGTGCATACGTTCGGCGATGTGCCGGAAGGGAAGCCATTGGCATATATGAATAGCCTAATGAACTTTTCCCTGGCCATAAATATGGGTAATATGGCCGATTCTTTTCATATAAACAGCGGACCTGAGTGGAATATTGTAGTCAAAAGGAAAAAACCAAATTAGTTTTTACACATTTATCCATAATTGGTGGATAACCAGGTAGATAGAAAAAGAAATAAATCTTCGGTGATCAGGAAACAAGGCCTTAATTTGTTGCATGCATTAATATTCTGGATTATAGCGTATTATGATTTGTATCTACTTTTTAAATTGATACAAACGGCTTTTTGATAGAGGAAACTAGCCTGACTTAACGCTTAAAATGTCAGTTTGCCCTTAAAAACTGCCAGGTAGGAGAATGCAACTGTGCCTCAACTTGTTATTTAATCGCAGAAAACACACCTAATTGATTGAAAGTAAATAATTAGGCCCTGAAATTATTTACTTCTACCCCGTGTAGAATTTTAAATATCCGGAAATAAGATCAAATCCATCCGAATTCAGGTGATAGTCCTTCGGATTTAATTATTACTGTATCGTGCTACCGGAGGAGACCTCAATTTTCCAGGAGATATAACTTAGGACTCCTGGAAATGAACTTATTTTTCCGGGGAAACGATACAATCCTCCGGGAAACAACCCTATTTTCCCGGAGAAATGCTTCCGCGCTCCGGGAAACAGACCTTGTTTCCCTGGAAAACGATACTATTCTCCGGGAAACAGACCTAATTTCCCGGGGAAATGATACCATTCTCCGGGAAACGAGACCATTTTCCCGGAGAAACGATATGAAATTCCGGGAAACAACACTGTTTTCCCGGAGAAACGATATGAAAATCCGGGAAACAATACTTGTTTCCCGGAGAAACGATGCCAGATTCCGGGAAACAAGCCTGTTTTTCCGGAGAAATTATACGGGATTAAATTATTTCGAATTGATTTCGAATTAAAAATCATCGCTTTACGATGATTTTGTACCATTTTCATTTAATTCTGCAGTAAAATCAGTTGGAAATGAAGTAGCCAGCAACAATTATTACCCGCCATTAGCTCTTGACGGGTCAGTTCAGTGGATTTGGGTGGCAATTATTATCACATTCGTCACTGCATTTCGCCTTTTAGCTTCACATTGTATTTCGTATTTGTATTCCATTATCACATTATCGAATTATCATATTATCACATTAGCCTTAGCGTCTCGCTTTCAACACCCTTTCAATCATCCCGTTCATGGCATTGCCTTCAATCCAGCGGGCAACAATAATGAGATCATTTTCTGGATCCACATAAATGATATTGGAACCGGCGCCGATATGAGCAAAAGCCGTGGCCGGTGCACTGGCGTATAGTTTCTTATCTGTGTTCAGGTAATAATTCATAAAACCATAAGTTGGCTGCACAGGGGTAGGGGTTTTGGCCATTTTGAGCCAGGCTTCCGACAATAGTTGCTTATCCTTCCATTTTCCATTGCGCAGGGTCAGGTAGCCAAACCGGGCCTGGTCGTAGGCATTGATAAACAAACCGCCGCCCCAATGCGACCCACCGCTGACCGATTGCATCAACTGGCCATCCATTACCACCCATGAATTTTCGTAACCGGTCCAACGCCAGGTACGCGAGGCGCCAATGGGCTCCATGATCCGTTCTTTCAAAACCACCGGCAAGGGTTGTCGCCAAACATTCAACAGCGCCAACGCCAGCACATTTACCCGGGTATCGTTGTATTTGTATACTGTGCCGGGCGCATTTCTCTTGCGGGTCAGCCAGTCAGCCGAATTTTGTGAAGGACGATCGGCCCAATCGGGCTTGCCCCATAAAGTTCCTTCCCAATCGCTGGTTTGCCGTAACAAATGGTCCCAGCCAATGGTGCGGTTATGTTCTGTGTCAAAAAGGTCAATAACGTCTTTATGCGACAGGGCATCTGATTTGTCACTCGCCAGTCTCCCCGGTTCATACGGAATAACAGGCGCCATGTAGGTATACACTTTATCATCCACACTGGCAATCAATCCGGCATCGAAAGCCAGTCCGGCTACAGACGAAAGAAAGCTTTTCGCCACACTAAAAGTCTGATCAACCCGGCCGGGCTCGCCCCATTCAGCAACGATGTACCCATTCTTAATGATCAACCCAGTGGCTGGTCCGCGCTCTTTCAGCGGTCCCACCGGATAGCCAAAAGGTTCCCGGCCAAATCCACCCTGGTAAAATGCTTTTTTCAAATCACGTGATTCTTTCGATTCATTCGCCTGGGCAAAGGCAATGGCATCTTGTAATAAAGTAGAATCCAGGCCTACCGCCTGGGCGCTGCGATGTTCCCAGTTGCCAGGCTGCGGAAAATAGTTTGCCGGCTTTTTTTGTTGGGCAATGAGCAGGGATGCGGTGGATAAAATAATGAGCGTGAACAGCAAACGCAAATAATAAAAATATTTCATAGTATAATTGTTGCGGGTTCTATTTTGAGATTTAGTTTTACGGCTGACGATGATCAGATTCTAAGTTAGTTGGTAAGTTCATTAGTTTTACAAATTATTAATTGAATAAAAGACTGGCATTAATCAGGTATTAAAAACTCAGCATCTTTTACTATGACAATAAAAAATCTGCATATCCCACGGCGTTCAGGCATAGGAGAGAAGGGCATTACTGTATTGGCAGGCGATATTGGCGGCACAAAAACCAACCTGGCGTTCTACCAGGCTACCGAGACCGGATTGAACATGTTGCATACCGGCAGATTTCCTTCTGCAGACTATACATCGTGCACAGCTATTTTGCAACAATTCTTATCAGATAATAAATGCCCTGTGCCCGACCGAATTTGTCTGGGTGTAGCCGGACCGGTACTGGATGGTAAAGTAAACCTGACCAACCTGAGTTGGGATATAGATATAAAAGAATTGAAAAGCGCCATGGGTGTTGAGGCGGTATTTTTATTAAATGACCTGGAAGCGATGGCCTATGGACTGGCAGGTTTAACGGAACAGGACCTGATAACGCTTCATCCCGGAAACGAAAGTGCCGGCAATATGGCCATCATAGCACCGGGCACCGGGCTTGGCGAGGCCGGTCTGTACTGGAATGGCGTTCACCATTTTCCTTTTCCTACAGAAGGCGGGCACACCGATTTTGCACCACGAACCGATCTGGATTTTGAATTATTAAAATTCCTGCAAAATGAATATGGTGTGGTGAGCTATGAAAAAGTAGTAGCGGGGCCAGCCATTGTAGATATTTACCGCTTTTTACGGGATGTAAAAAAGATGGAAGAGCCAGCCTGGTTAAAAGAAGCCCTGGAACAGGAGAAGCAGGATTCAGCGGTAATTAGTGGCGCTGCCATAGAACAAAAGGCTGCTATATGTGTTGAAACTATGGCGCTTTTTGTAAGGTACCTGGCCCGTGAAGCATCGAACCTGGTGTTGAAAATGAAAGCGACCGGCGGTTTGTTTTTGGGTGGCGGTATTCCACCGAAAATTGCACCGTTGTTAATGCAAAAGCAATTTATGGAACATTACATGGATTGCGATCGTATGCAACATTTACTGGAAACTGTTCCGATCAGAATTATAAAGAATGATAAAACTGGTTTGATTGGCGCGGCGTATTATGGAGCGAACTTAATGTGATTGCATCTATCACTGACAGGCACAAGTGAACAATCGCACTTCCATGAGTAAGTGCAAATAGAACAAACATGAAAAATTCAGGAAATAATAAAAACGAAAACCGGCTATGTATAACCGGTTTTCGTGCAATAGATTACTGTTGAGATGCAGAAGGCGAAGACATGTTAATGTGCGCCGTATCTTTCTTCTTGGTCGTATCTTTCTTTTTCTTTGGAGTCGTATCCTGATCAATGTAATTGCCATTATACTGCTCTGCTCTAACTGGATGGTTTGAAATTACCATTGTAAAGGCGAAAATGCAAAGACCAATGCCTGCCGCTAAAAAGCTTCTTTTCATAACTTTGAGTTTTTAATATGTAAAAAATGTAAATAACTACGTAATGGGGGGCGGCTACAAAGTCAGGTTAAGCAATCGTCTCGTAGTTTAGAATTGTTAGGATATCATACAGTAAGTAAGAATCATGCCAAAATAGTAGACTATGTCCAAAAAATGGAAAAAATAATCTATCTGTTAAACCTTAATATTACACTACATCCGCTTTAAATAAGCCGTATTATTTATTGATAATCCTACAGATAAACTCCGGAAAAACAATATCTGACCCAGTTATTCGTCTACCCAAAAAATACCTTATTACCCGTATTTTGAATTAAAAACCAAACAAGCGCCAGGCATTTAAGAAAATGCCAGATTCTATCTTTGCAACATTGATTATTAAACATTAAAACGGCAACCTTTATATATGGCACGAGGCAACAGACAGGATAACGGTGTTCGTAAACCGGATATGCCCAAAGCAAAACTTACTAAAGAAAATCTGAAAGAAGCGCTGGCTATTTTCAGTTATCTGAAACCATATCGCTGGACATTTATAACCGGATTGCTTTTTATAGCGCTGTCCAGCGGCACCACCATGGCATTTCCCTATTTTTTAAAACGGCTCATTGATAGTGCACATTCCATCAGCATAGGAAAAGAAGCCGTTGCACCGGGCACTATTGCGTTGTGGATGTTGGGTATTTTAACCTTGCAAATGATCTTTTCATTTATGCGGGTATACCTGTTCACATATGTGGGGGAATATGCGCTCGCGGATATGCGAAAAGAAGTCTATCGAAAAATGATCATGATGCCCATGAACTTTTTTGCACAGCGAAGGGTAGGGGAGTTATCGAGCAGGATCAGCGCCGATCTTTCACAAATACAGGAAGCAGTGACCGGTATGCTGGCAGAAATTTTGCGTGGTATATTGACCCTCATTATCGGGATGATATTGATATTCGTTTTATCGCCGAAACTGGCTGGCGTTATGTTATCGGTGGTACCGGTGATTGTGGTTGTGGGTGTTTTATTTGGTAAAAAGATCCGCAAACTTGCCCGGAATACCCAGGACCAGCTGGCTGATTCCAATACCATTGTGCAGGAAACCCTGCAGGGTATCAGCAATGTAAAATCATTTACCAATGAGTGGTATGAAATAGGCCGGTATACCCGCAGTTTACAACAAGCAGTTAAACTGGCGGTAAGCAATGGCCGCTTCCGGGGTTTCTTTGTTTCATTTATCCTGATGAGTATTTTTGGTACCATTATACTTGTGGTGTGGTATGGAACTTCATTAATGCATGCAGGTACTCTGTCATTTGGCGATTTGACAGCCTTTGTTGTATATACTGTTTTTGTAGGTGGCAGCATGGCCGGCTTTGCCGATCTGTTTAGCCAGTTTCAGAAAACACTGGGCGCAACGCAACGCGTTCGCGAAATATTGCGCGATGACACAGAACCGGTAGCCATTATCGATGAAGTGGTGCAGGAAAAAAATAAATTAAAAGGCGCCGTAACTTTTGATAAGGTTGCTTTCAGCTATCCTTCCCGCAAAGAAGTGCATATATTAAAAGAAGTAACGATTACCGCAGCGCCTGGAGAACAAATTGCCATCGTTGGGCCCAGTGGCGCCGGTAAATCAACCATAGCAGCATTATTATTGCGTTTTTATCAGGCAGACGAAGGCCAGCTATTATTTGATGGCATACCGGCTGATAACATTCCTCTTTCTCAACTTCGCAGGCAAATGGCGCTGGTGCCCCAGGATGTCATGTTGTTTGGCGGTACCATCCGGGAAAATATTGAATACGGAAAACCCGGGGCTACGCAACCTGAAATAGAAGAGGCAGCCCGCAAAGCCAATGCCCATGATTTTATTAAAAGTTTCCCTGAAGGATACGATACCGTGGTAGGGGAGCGGGGTATTAAATTATCGGGCGGACAACGCCAGCGTATTGCCATAGCGCGGGCCATTTTGAAAGATCCTGTTATATTGGTGCTGGATGAAGCAACCAGTTCGCTTGATTCGGCTTCAGAATCGCTGGTACAGGAAGCATTGGACAATCTGATGAAAAATCGTACCTCATTTGTAATTGCTCACCGGTTATCAACCATTCGCAATGCCGATAAGATCATCGTACTCGACAAAGGCCATGTTGTAGAAAGCGGAACGCACCAGCAATTACTGGCGAGGGAAGATGGGTTGTACAAAAGTTTGAATAAACTACAAATAGAGTGGACGTCGGATTAAATTGTGAATGGTGAGTGGTTCACCATCTCATTAAATTCATATTAATTTCTTACGCAAGCACACCGGGCAGGCATTTTTCCCGTCTAATAGCCCGGTCCGGTATAACCCGGTGTACAAAAAACAATTATACCTGCGTAATGAAATCTGTATTCGCACTGTTATTAGAAAAAATTATTACATTATCCGTATGTGCCCAAATAGAAAACACGCCTAAAAACAAACAAGCCGCCGCAGGCGCCGGCAAACTGTTCGGAAGAATTGTGGATGCCAAAACCAATAAAGGTGTTGATGCCGCTTCTGTGCAATTATTTCAAAAAAATAATGGTACCCTGGCCGGTGGTATGCTCACCAAACCAAACGGGGATTTTGATATCAGCAATTTGGCAATTACCGATACATTCAGACTGGAGGCAACAGCCATTGGCTATGCTAAACAGGAAATAATAATAACATTTGATAGATATGGCAAGGGGAGTGCAACCTTTGAAAAAGACCTTGGCAATATCAAATTAACGGCTGAATCGCAATACCTGAATTCAGTGACCGTGGTAGCTCAGAAACCGGCCTTGCAAATGGGCATCGATCGCAAAACTTTTGATGTAGAAAAGAACCTGGCATCTGCCGGCGGTACCGCGATCGATGTGATGCGCAATATTCCTTCTGTTACCGTAGATGTGGATGGAAGCGTGTTGTTACGCAACAATGCCCCGCAGATCTTTGTAGATGGCCGCCCAACCATTCTTTCGTTGGATCAAATACCCGCAGACAATATTGAAAGGGTGGAATTGATCACCAACCCATCTGCCAAATTTGATGCGGCCAGTACCGGCGGTATCATCAATGTAGTGCTGAAGAAAAATAAAAAGCTGGGATTAAACGGTCTTGCATCTGCAGGCATTGGTTCACCCAACATTTACACGGGCAACCTGGCGCTTAACTTACGCCAGGGCAAGTTCAATTTTTTCGTCAATGGAAATTATAACCAATCGGGCGGACGAGCAAAATCTGAAACTTATCGCCAGAATAAAGACAATGGCGTTGTACAGGATTATTTCAACCAGTTTGCATTTACCGATCGCAGCCGCCGTTTTGCTTCCATTCGGTTTGGAATGGATTATTTTCTGGACAATCGCAATACGCTTACATTAACACAAAATTTTGGCGGCGGAAGATTTACCAATAATGAAGAACAGCACCAGGAGTACCTTGATGTGAATCAGCAGCCGGCGCATTATGGGTTTCGCACATCCGATGGCAAATCAACCAATGAGCGCAGCAGCACGCAGCTTATCTTCAAACATAATTTCGTAGAAGCCGGCAAGTCCATAAGTGCTGATATCAATTATAACCATGGCAGTAACCATGATAATACGGATATCTTAAACACCTATTCATTTCCCGATGGCAATATATATTCAGCCGATAGCCGGGTTCGCAACAACGGGTCAGGCGTGAATAACCAGGTTACTGTACAGGTAGATTATGTTGACCCGCAAGGGGAAGACAACAAGCTGGAGACGGGCATTCGCACTTACATCAATGATAATTCGAGTGTTTTCAATGCTTTTTCTGTAAACAATGCCATCGAAACCAAATTACCGCTGAGCAATCATTACGAATACCGCGAAATGGTGAATGCTGCTTATGTAACTTATACCGGTAAATTGCTGGGTATTGGCTACCAGGCAGGTTTACGCGCCGAACATTCAAAATTTGATGGCGAACTGGTTGACAGCGCTCAAAAATTTGGCTACCAGTTTCCCAACAAGATCAACAGTTTGTTTGACGCATTGTTTCCCAGTTTATACCTGAGCAAAGAGATCGGGGAAGGACAGGAAATTCAATTGAATTACAGTCGTCGCATCCGCCGTCCTGATTTCTGGCAAATGAACCCGTTTGTTGATATCAATGATCCATTAAATATAAGGCAGGGTAATCCCGCACTGCGACCTGAATTCACCAATTCATTCGAATTCAATTACAATAAAACCTATACATCGGGTAACTTTTTAGGCGTTATTTATTTTCGCAACACAAAAGGAGATATTACCCGTTTCAGCGACACTATAACTGCTGCTCAGTATCAGCAATTGAATAATGCGGCCATTGATCCAAGTGCCATTTTAAATACGTTCGTCAATGCCAAATATCAAAACAGGTTGGGCGCTGAACTCACTTTACAACAAAAGGTAGGACAGCAACTGGATATTACACCAACGATCGATTTGCAATATAAAAAGGTAGTGTCTGCTGTTAATAATATCGATCTGAGCAATGAAGGTATTAATTGGGAAGCCAAGCTGATCATCAATTACCGGGTAGCGGCAAAATCAGCGCTTTGGAATAAATGGAGTTTCCAGGCAACCGGCGGATACGAATCACCGGAAGTAATTCCACAAGGTAAGCGCAAGGAAATGTATGGTATCGATCTGGGATTACGCAAGGAGTTTCTCAAGAACAAAGCCACCTTTACATTTAATGTAAATGATGTGTTCAATTCCAGGAAACGCGGAACCATCAATGATACAGAGAATTTTTACCAGGATTCATACCGTCGCTGGGATGTGCGTAGCTTCCGCGCCACGTTGACCTATAAATTTGGCAAGTCCGACTTCCAGTTGTTTAAACGGAATGGCGGTGGCCATGAAGAACATGAGGAAAGGGATTAAAGCCCCCTTTAGGGGGTTGGGGGTATAAAATCAACATACATATACCGGAAGTTAATGACCATTTCTTTAAACTGGTTCATGATATCCTGGCCAAAATTGCCATAATATAATTTGTCTTTTGGTGTGGAGCTGGAAGTTTTTACTGAAACATCCTTTAACAACGCAGGTTGTCCGGCAACGTTGATGGCAATTTGCGACAGCCGGTAAGCCTTTGTTTTCGTAATACCGCCTGCGCCGCCAATCTGCATGTCAAATGCTTTGCCGGCCGTATCGATCAGCTTTTTATAATCCTGGTAAAAAGGCTCATTTAAAAAAGTAAACTGGGCGCCGGTATCAAAAGTAAACGCCAGGGTATCGGTATTGTAAGCGACGGAGATCACTGGTAACAATTCATCAACACCAAAATTTCGGATGTTACGGTCAATCGGGATTTGAGGTACCGTCATGGTGTTTTTATTGATGCGAATTTCCTGCAATTGTTCAATGATCGGAAAGCCAATGATGCCTTTAATGGTATACAATCCCCGGGCAAAAGACAGCGCGCTGTCGGGAAAAATCATGAATACCGCATTCCTGATGATAATATGTCCCATCCTGAATTCATTGGCAATGCCCAGGTTGGCCTGCACCTGCAAACCGGTAATGGCTCTTACTTTAAACTTCACATTCAGTATACGCAGGTTTGTTTTACGGGCGTATGATTCCGTTATAACAGATAAATTGGCGCCGGTATCAAATACAAAATAAAAGGTGCTGTCCGCAAAATTCACCGGAACATTCATCAAACCAGCGATATCGCGGCGATAAGCGATGCTGGTTTCACTGGTTACCGTCGTCGTTTGTGGCGCAACATCCTGTAGTCCTTTCCAGATAATGTCAGAATTACGTGCATCGTCCCGTTCCTCGGACGATAATCCATTCCGGTATTTTCGCAGCAAAAGCAGGGTGGTCAAATGCGCATCCTTATACTGATACAGTTTTACATGATTGTCGATCTTTTTCATCAGCAAATTACTGATCTGGCTATGCGAAAGCTGGTTTTTGTATTTATCGAGCAACAGCGCAATAACCTGGTTGGAAGCGGGGAGATTATGAAAAAAGTTATGTAAAAAAGCTTCGTAATATAATTTGCGATACGTGGGCAGGGTACTGTATGCATCGCTTTTCAATTCGCGTTGCAGTTCAAAAAAATGACGATGAACCAACAAACTGTCAAGCCTGTTGGTATCTGCTGCGTACAATGAAACACCGGTAAAAAAGAAAATAAGTAACAAAAATATCCGCATGATAACAAAGTTAGAAATAAGAATAAAGGTACAAGATACAGGGCACACGAAGATACATGGTACAAAGACACAAGCTCCTGTGTTTAATGTTAAACATTGTATCCTGGAGCTTGAGTTCTTGCGTTCTTGTGCCTTGTATCTTATCTTTGCCCTGCTATGAAAAAAAGTGAATTGATCAATGAACTGATACGTACACGCAGAAGCGTGTTCACGCAACAATTTGAGCCGGGAAAAATCATTCCTGACGAAGTCATCTGGCAGGCGCTTGAAAACGCCAACTGGGCGCCCAATCATAAATTCACAGAGCCCTGGCGCTTTACGGTATTTACCGGTAAGGGATTACAAAAACTGGCCGAACAACAGGCTGAGATCTATAAGAATTATGCCGGCCCCAAATTCAAACAAAATAAATATGAGCAGATGCTGGTAACGCCACAGCAATGTTCGCATGTTATAGCAATCGGCTGCAAACGACACGCAGATCAACTTCCGGAAATGGAAGAAATTGCGGCCGTGGCGTGCGCTGTTCAAAATATTTATTTAACCATTTCTGCCTATGAAGATATTGGCGGTTACTGGAGCACCGGTGGCATTACGTTTATTGAAGAAGCCAAACCGTTGTTTAATTTAGGACCTGATGATATGTTGATGGGTTTCTTTTACCTGGGTTACGTTAAAGTACCATCTGTTTTGGGTAAACGAAAACCGGTACAGGAAAAAGTAACGTGGATTGCCTAATTAGCTAATTTGATAATGTGATAAGTCGATAATGGAATACAAAAAGGCTAATCGATGGAGATGAATAAATTGATTGGCTGTAGCGTGGGTCAATTAGCTGAAATGATAATCTGAAAATGGGAGCGTGCTGGCTGAAATTTGGGAGGCGCTGAGTTTCCGGTGATTTTGTGTGATTTCTGAAGCTTTCGAAGAATTTTTTAAGTTCCGGGGCGATTTCAGGCAATTCAAAATCCGGCGAATGCAGTCTGGTTGCTGCAAAATTTCTCCGGCGAATTCATCGAATTCAGTTAAAATTTTTGAATCTTTTGCTGCTGCGATGACCCAGCCAGATAAAAATTACCGGAATAAACAGGATTAAAATCAGGGATATTATACCAAGCATAAAATTGAATTTTACAAGGATTCGGATCGATTATTGAAACGATTAAATCATTTAGTTTAGTATAAGTATTTTCTCCTAAGAGGCTAAATACGGCCTCAAGGCCCGGTTAAATTGATCTCCGTCATGGTTTCTTCTCAGTATGTTGATTAGGAATTTCTTACACAAAGTCAGTCCCGTACAGTTTTAGGTAAAATTGTATATTCTGATCATAATTGATATTATGTTAAATAGAGTTTTACAGCAAAACGGGAGTCTATTCGCTCCCGTTTTGTTATTTAGCGATGGCTTGGGGCCGCCGCTGCTATTTCTTCCCCCCGCTCAACCTGTACAATCCAGCGCCATGGTTATTGATCCGTACAGAAAATTTGTTTGTAAATGAGCCCAACGATTTGCCCGTCCATAGATCCTGGATTTTACAGGATGGCAAGCCCAAGGTTTTCAAATCGATTTCAATATTTGCCGTTGCTGGCGGCTCCGGGCCTGATGGTTGCTCCGTAAACACCAGAAACCTTACCGTGGCGCCCACATTCTGATCGGCGCCAGCTTTATCCAGGCCAGCCATGGCGGTAAACCGGTCAACGCCGGCCGGCAGGTCATATTCAATCACCGAATTGGCGTGCACTCCCACTCCTGACGCGTATTTTTTGCCGTCCACGATCAATTCGCCGCCGGATACGGATCTGTTAACCCGTGGCTTTCCCCAGCCAGCCGTGGCTTTTGTCCATTTGAGCGTTGTCAATGAGATCGTATCGTTTCCTTTAAACACAACCGGGTTAATCCAGTTGGCATGGTCCCAGTCAATATTTTCCACCGCAGTAACGGCCAGATAGAGTTTCCTGCTGCCGTTCAGCTTTATATCTATCATTTCTGATGGCTGTTGCCGATTGATCACTGCGCTTTTCCAAATCGCTTTGCTTTCAATCATCTCTTCCCGATCTTCTATATTGAATACAGCCAGAAATTTGTCGCCATTGGCCGGGTCTTCGGCCATCCAGGCCGCTTGTTTTTCATTGCGGAAAAGCGGTTTGTTGTTGATGCTTTTATTCAGCACATACAACATGTTTTTATTAGTGATCAGCGAATCGGTAAAAGGATCGTTATCAGGAAAGTTTCCACCGAACATCAGCGGCGATCTAAAGATGCTCCAGAGCGTCATTAACGTATATTGTTCATCCCGGGTAAAACCGGTCATTCTTGGATCTCCTCTTTCGGCGCGGATGCCTATTTTCCCCAACGGCAGCATATCGCCATCGGGATAAGCGCCGGCTGCACGCCATTTATTCCATCGTTCAAACACATCAAAATGTTCTTTTAACTGCCGCCAGCTGTCCCAGAAATCACCCACCGTACGCCACATATTCGCATGCTGTTGCACATGCGTGGCGTGATCGATCGGAGTTTCGCCGGGCGATGTACTCAAGACGATCTTACGTCCGGTCCTGTCAATTGCTTTCCGGATCATTTCCACTTCGCCGGAAAAATAAATGGGCGATGACAGGTCATCAATTTTTACAAAATCAAGCCCCCAGGAAGCGTACAATTCAAAAATGGAATTATAATATTCCTGTGCACCCGCTTTGCCGGGTACAATGGTGTACATATCATGTAACCAGCGGCATTGATCGGCCGGTGAATAAATGTCGTTGGCAGTGAGTTTGGTGCCTTTAACAGGCAGGTTGCGTTTTACGGCAATCACCGGTATGCCACGCATAATATGAATACCGAATTTCAATCCTTTTTTATGCAGATAATCGGCCAGGGGCTTGAATCCCCTGCCGCCGGCCGCAGATGGAAACCTGTTTACCGCAGGTTGAAACCGGCCAAAACTATCGATGTTATATTCAGGATCTTTTTCATTGTATCCATGCGCTTTATCATTGGCTACATACCAGCGGATATCTACCACCACATAGTTCCAGCCTGAGGATTTTAAATGGCTGGCCATATAATCTGCATTGGCCTTTACTTCGGCCTCTGTAACAGTTGGACCAAAACAATCCCAACTGTTCCAGCCCATGGGCGGTGTGGGCGCCCAACTGTGAAAATCGTTTTTATTACCTGGTTGTGCCTGTAAAAAATATACGGCAAATACGCAAATCGTTATAAGAAGAAACTTCATGTAAGGGTTATTTATAATTCTATGTGTGATAACTATCCGGCATGTAATATACCATGCGTTTGTTATTTGTTATCAACGTGCAGGCAAAAAAAAACGCAGCCTGGAAAAGCTGCGTCAAATTGATTGAAAAATTAAACCCTTAAACCCATGCGCACGATTGTTCAGCGCATGCGTAAAGGTAACAGGCAAGGCTCATTTGATATATATGATCCAATTAAAACGAAATTAAAATACACTTAATGCAACCATACGATACATGAATGCATCCGGCGGCTGATATACGGTCAATAAAAAAAGAAAGTCCCCTCCCGGCTGAGCCAAAAGGGGACTTCATTCAAAATTTCGTTTATACTTCTTAGTGTTTTCTATCGATGTTGTTGTACTTATCAGTATACTTTGTTACGGTATCCTGTAATTTCTTTACATCTGCATCAATCTGTTTAACGGCTGCTGCGTCTTTTTTAGCTTCTGCCTGGCGTTTCTTTTGTTCCAGCGCATTTACTTTTTCTTCATTAATAATAATGAGCAGGTCCAGCGCATTTTTCAGGTTGTCTTTATCTTCCATTTTCAGTTTGCCTTGGCTATCGAGCAACTCATCAACCTTCACTAAATAAGGTAATGCCTGTTCAAATTTTTTGCTGGTTTCTGCACGCAGTTCGTCTTTTTTCTTCGTCTCTTCTGGCGTTAATTTAGCGCCTGGCTTGGGACGAATATTTTTATTCTCATTATTGATCTCAACACCCTGGTTATAATATATCTGTCCCAATACCATGCTGGCATTTGCATAATCAGGTTTTTTCTCCAGCGTTTTGCTCATCACTTCAATAGCTTTTGCGATCAGCTCTTTTGAGTTGGACGGACGTTTGCTGGCATCCGGATCGTAACCTGTTTGGTATAATTCAACACCATAGTTGAAAAGGAACAGGTAGTTATCGGGATTTTCTTTTATAACCTGGTCATATTTCTTAAACAGGTCTTCTTTGTTTCCTTTTTCCCGGGCCATGTCAAGATCAAAACCAGTCCAGAAAGCATCGGAGGGGTATACTTCCTTACCTAAAGCAGAGAATTTAGAGGCATTGGTAACATCATCTTTTCTGCGATAATAGTCGGCCAGCCATTTATAGATCTCTACAAATCCATCCCCTTTTGCTTTAGCCTCAGCGATTTTGCCATAATACACAGCTGCATCATCGGGCTTCTGCGCCTTTTCAGCCGAAATACCGGCATATAAGGTGGTGGTGGTATCTAACTTAATAGGAATAATACCCCTGGCCGACATGAGGTCAAATACGGCCAGTGAATTTTTGAAGTTCACGAAGGCATCATTGTAGTTGCTGGCATTATAAAATGAAGCCGCATCTTTTGAATACCCAGTGTAAAGGTCAATCAACGGCGCATTGTTATCCAGGGTTAACTGAATATTCCTTTTAGCCGCATCTTTTTCCTTCGTCTCCAGTTCCAGGTATTGCTTCAACGCTTCCAATGCAGTAGCACGGGCGTCGGGCACTGTTGATTTCAGTAAAGAATCACTGGCAATGGCGCCATATACTTTTGCTTTTATGTACCAGGCTTCTGAAACGGTTTTATTTTTTTCAACGGCCATAACGTTGTCGATCTCCGTTTTGGCATCGGTGAATTTTTTCCTGGTAAGCAGGTCTTTAGCCTTTTCGAGTTTCTGGGCCTGTGACAAGAAACCAACTACAGCGAGCAATGCTGTCAGAAACAATTTTTTCATGTGTTAATATATCTTTTTTTTAGCCAGATGGATCTTACAATTCATCTGTGTGTTTTATATTATGTGCGACCCAATTATTGATTATCCGGATTTTCTTCTTCTCCGGGGTTTTCTTCTGTTCCGGGCTCCTCCTCCTCAACGTTGGAGTCATCAGCATCATTTGTTGCTTCCGCACTTTCACTTTCATCAGATGCAATCTCGTTGCCATCGGTTGCCTCAACACCTTCAATGGCATCTGCCTGGGCTTCGATCTCTCCATTTTCACCATTCACTTCTTCTTCACTATCATCGAGTTTTGTGATGGCGGAGATCTCGTCAGTGTCTTCAAGGCGAATTAATTTAACACCTTGTGTGTTGCGACCCAGTTCGCTGATCCCCCCTGCCGGCATACGAATGGTCATACCACTTCTACAAATGATCATCAGATCTTCCTTTTCTGCCACATCCAGCATTCCTACCAGTGAACCGGTTTTTTCGGTAACGTTGAGGGTTTTTACCCCTTTTCCGCCCCGGTTGGTGATGGGATATTCATCGAGTTGCGTTCTTTTACCGTAACCTTTTTCGCTCACAACCAACACACTACGCGAATTATCTTCCTTGCTGACACATATCATGCCAATAACAGCATCGTTTGCATCGTCTACATCTATCCCTGCTACCCCAATGGCGCCACGGCCCGTTGCCCTAACTTTTGCTTCATTGAAACGAATGGCGCGACCGCTTTTAGCAGCCAGCATTATTTCATTATTACCATCTGTTAACCGGGCTACCAGCAATTCATCGCCTTCAACAATAGTAATGGCATTTACCCCGGTCTGGCGAGGACGGCTGAAATCTTCCAGGGCCGTTTTCTTAATAATACCCTTCTTGGTACACAACAGAATGTTGTGTGATTTTACAAATTCCTCATTTTCGAGGTCTTTTATGTCAATGATCGCTCTGATCTTATCATCGGGCGGCAATTGTATCAGGTTCTGAATAGCGCGGCCTTTACTGGTTTTATCGCCATCTGGTATTTCATAAACATTCAACCAGTAACAACGTCCTTTTTCGGTAAAGAAGAGCATGGTGTGGTGCGAAGACGCTACAAACAGGTGTTCAATAAAATCTTCTTCCCGTGCGCGACTGCCTTTAGCTCCCCGGCCACCGCGGCGCTGGGCGCGGAATTCGTTGGCGGGTGTACGTTTGATATAACCCAGGTGCGAAATGGTGATCACCACATCTTCTTCCTTGATCAGATCTTTTATGCGTACTTCATTATCGAGGTAAGTGATCTCCGTTTTGCGGGCATCACCGAACTTTTCTTTTACTTCAAGTAATTCGGTTTTAATAACATCGTACCGCATGACTTCATTACTTAACAACTCACGCAAATGGGCGATGATCCTTTGCAGTTCATCGAATTCTTCCCTGATCTTATCGCGTTCCATGCCGGTCAAACGTTGCAAACGCAATTCGAGGATGGCACGGGCTTGTATTTCATCGAGCCCCCACCCTGCATTGATCAGGCTTAACCGGGCAACTTCGGGGTTGGCCGAAGCACGGATCATGGCAATCACTTCATCGAGGTGATCCAGTGCGATGAGATAGCCCTGTAAAATATGGGCTTTCTTCTCTGCTTCGCGCAGCTCAAACTGAGCACGGCGAACCACCACTTCATGCCTGAACTCCACAAACTCACTGATCATATCTTTTACGTTCAGTGTTTTGGGACGACCCTTTGACAGGGCTACGTTATTTATACCGTATGATGTTTGAAGTTCGGTGAATTTAAACAGCTGGTTGATCACCACGTTGGCAATAGCGTCGCGTTTGAGATCAACTACAATACGGGTTCCTTCTTTCTGGTTCGATTCATTGTTGATATGCGCAATGCCTTCGATCACTTTTTCATTCACGAGCTGACCGATCTTATCGCACAGCGCATCGCGGTTTACCTGGTAAGGCACTTCCGTTACAATGATGGTTTCGCGACCGCTGGGTTTGGTATCAACCTGCAGTTTACCACGCAGCACTACCCTGCCCCTTCCAAAATGCATACCCGCACGCACGCCTTCCATACCATAGATGATACCACCGGTAGGAAAATCGGGCGCCTTGATGTGCACCATCAATTCATCGATGGTGATCTCGCGGTTATCGATATAGGCAATACAGCCATCAATTACTTCGCTCAGGTTATGCGGCATCATGTTGGTGGCCATACCAACCGCAATACCACTGGACCCGTTGATCAATAAATTCGGAATACGCGTAGGCAGAATGGTAGGCTCTTTTTCAGAGTCATCGAAGTTGGGCTGAAAGTCAACCGTATCCTTATCGATATCTTCCAGCAGATACTCCGCCAGTCTCTTTAGCCGGGCCTCCGTATACCTCATGGCGGCTGGTCCGTCGCCATCCTGGTTACCGAAGTTACCCTGGCCATCTACAAGCGTATATCGCATGCTCCATTCCTGTGCCATACGCACCATGGCGTCGTACACCGAAGAGTCACCATGCGGGTGGTACTTACCCAACACCTCTCCTACAACACGAGCCGATTTCTTATACGCCCTATTGGAATTCAAACCCAGTTCGTTCATAGCGTACAAAATGCGCCGGTGAACGGGTTTCAATCCATCGCGTACATCGGGCAAGGCACGGCTTACAATTACTGACATCGAATAATCGATGTAAGCCGTTTTCATTTGCTCTTCGATATTTACAGGGATAATACGATTCTGATCGTTTGTTTCCTGTGGTGTGAGATTTTCTTCCATACTTTGATTTACAGATATGATTTACATCCGTTTAAGGAGTCCTTAGGATGGGGTGCAAAAATACCCTATTTAGGCGTGAAAACCCGGTAATTGAATGGGTTTTTTAGGCCTAAATTTTATCCACGAATGTTAAGAAATAGGTAAAGCAAAGCAGGCAGGAAGCCGCTATCTTGCTAAGATGGTTAAACAGGCTGTAAAGGGAGATCTATGATAAACTGACTTCCCTCCCCTTCGGTGCTTTTTACAGCAATGGAACCCCGGGCATTTTCAACGAACTCTTTTATGAGTACCAGCCCTAACCCGCTGCCACTCTCATTCTGCGTACCGCGGCGGCTGAATTTTTCTTTACTGAGGAATAGCCGTTCGCACATAGTAGCCGGCATACCTATACCGGTATCCGTAACATGTATGATCACTTTCTTTTCTATATTAAATCCTTCTACGGTAATGCTGCCTTTATCGGTAAACTTGTTGGCATTGGTGAGCAGGTTCCTTAAAATGAAGCTTACAACATTTTCATCCATAGTCAGGCTTACCGATCCATTGACCCGGTTAACCAGGCGGTTCTTTTTTAAACTGGCTTGCCCGGTAAGTTCGGTAAAGACATTATCAACCACATCTTTTAATGAAATGGTTGCGGTAACCAGACGTTGCGGCTGTAATTGAATATTGCCCCATGCTACCAGGTTTTCGAGCAAGGTCATGGTGCTATGCAGCTGTGTACTGCTTACATTCAAAAAATTATCAAACCGATCGGGATCGATCATCTTGTTCTGGTATAATTTAAACAGGCTAACGATAGACCCGAGGGGACTTCTTACATCATGGGCAATGATGGAAATGATACGGCGCTGCGCCTGGGTAATACGTTCGAGCTCCTGGTTCTTTAACCGCAGCTCCAGTTGTTTTACCACCTGCTTTCCCAGCATCACCAATGCTTCCTGCTGATCGGTTGTTAAGTTCCTGGGAACAGTATCCTTTACACAAAGCATACCCAGGTTGTTACCATCCTGGCTGGTAAGTGGCACGCCGGCATAAAATCGTATCCCATGGCTACCGGTAACCATCGGGTTATTGGCAAAACGGTTATCATTGGCCGCATCGGGCACTATGAAGAGGTCACCGTTTAAAATACCATGGCTGCAAAAAGAGGTATCACGGGGTGTTTCAGCTTCGGTGATGCCCAGCCGGGCCTTGAACCACTGGCGTTCTGCATCTATGAGAGAGATCAGGGAAATGGGTACGCTGCAAATACGGGAAGCGAGTTTAACAAGGTGATCAAATTCTTCTTCTGCAGGCGTATCGAGTATATTGTACTGATACAGATCGGCCAATCTTAAGTTTTCATTAACAGGTATACCAGCTTTCATTATACGTTATTAGAGGTGCGGATGTAGAAAGCATAAATATGGCAACACAATACCTTAAAAACAATTCTTATATATCGATTCTATCTTTTGTACAGAAAGGTTTTTAATCCGTTACTGGTTATTACTTACCCCCGCCGGGTATGGATGAGCTAATGGTGGAAAACTACCTGCATTTTTAACGCTTCTTTTTATAACATTTCTATTTGAGTATTTGGTACAATAACTGCCAACTGTTAACTTGCAGTATACAATTATCTCTATCTTCCGGATATCCTATTTTGAATTTCCATACAACCATCTGAGCCCGCGACCCGCTGAATAAGTTTTTCTAGGCACGAAAGTAGCTTACCACAGAGCTATCTGCTTACAATTATTTTACAGAGTTTTTTAGTTATGAACCAGTACCTATTATTACGCGATAACAAGCAAACAGGACCGTATACAGCAGAACAGCTGGCGGCCAAAGGGATTAAGCCTTATGACCTCGTATGGCAGGAAGGTAGAAGCGCCGCATGGCGTTATCCCAGTGAAATTGCAGAACTAAAACCATTTGCCCCGGTTGTAGAAGAACAACCGTATGATCGTTTCTATAAGAAACCGGGCGAACAGACCACCGAGTCGGCCACAGTAGCTGCGCAAACCGTTACCGAACAACAACCGGTAGCAAGCGCTGCCAATACCGCGAATGCCGTACAGGAAAGCCAACCGGTGAGTAAAGTGAACGAGCAAACAACCGGTAAACATATTTATGTTACCATGCCAGCGTCAAAAACGCAAACAAACGTCACCACGCCGGTAGCCAAAAAAGAAGAAACAACCAAACCGGTTGCCCAGCAATATAACCAAACCGCCACCTCAGCCACCAGCAAAACTGAAAAGAAAACAGCCGCGGCTTCATACATCGTATCACAGGAAGATGATGAACTGAACAGCAGTTTGCTGAAAGGATACCAGGACCGGAGAAAGGAAGATGATGAGATCAACAACAGCTTCCTGAGTGAGTATGAAATGAAGAAAAGGGCCATGGCACAAAATAAAGGGGGCGGAACAACCACAACTATAAAACAAGCCGAAAAACCGGTAGCCAGCACCAAAGAGACCTGGGCAAGGCCAGCAAAAAAAGATCGGATCGATCTTAAAGCATTACTGGCAGGTTCGGGAAAATACCTTCAGGACAATAAAAACCTTACGCGCGGACTGGTTGCTGCCGTATTGATACTCGGTGGGGTAGTCATCGGCCTCATTATTAATTCAGGCCGCCGGCAGCCCGATACCAAGGTGCTGGAAACCCTGGTAAAAGAGATCAGGGAACAACAAAGCGAAAAAGCCAGTACTACAGGTACTTTACCAACCACCGAAACAGCACAAAATAATAACCAGCCACGGGAAGAAGATCGCTACAATAACGAAGCTCCGCATAATAATAATAATAATAATAATAGCATAGAACCAGCGCCACCTACTTCTAATTCAGGGAACAGCACCAACCAGCAGGCGGTGATCAGGCGCGACGTCATTAAAAAAGATAACAACGTAGCTTCACCACCCCAAAGTCAGAATAAATCCATTGCGGTACAGGCTTCCAATACGAACACACAACCGGTAGAAGTTACCCCGACCGTTATGGAACCCAGGGAAAAACCCATTAACCAGGAAGTACTGGAAAAAGCCCGTAAAAACATTTACGATCAGGTGCGGGTAGAAGCCAGCGCGTTCAAGGTGGGTATCTTAGGCGGCATTTCCGATTTGGATATAACTGTTCTTAACAGTAGCTTATATGCCCTCGACCAGGTATCGGTTGAGATCAAATATTTCGGGCCTGAAAAGAAACTTGTAAAAACACAAACACTCCTCTTTAATAGTGTTCCTCCCGGCAAACGAAGAACGCTGGAAGCACCGCGTACCAGTCGGGGTATTACCATCGATTATACGGTCACCAGCATTAACTCAAAAGCGTTGGGACTTGCTCAAACTGGATTTTGAGGAAGATTCTACAATTGCAATTCGTTTTTCCACATTTAT
The DNA here is from genome assembly GCA_966212235.1 of uncultured Niastella sp. GTDB lineage: Bacteria > Bacteroidota > Bacteroidia > Chitinophagales > Chitinophagaceae > Niastella. The sequence continues at coordinate 248,432 of CBIHPP010000004.1, forward strand.
TGCGTCTGGCATAGTTTTTAGACTTAATAACTATCTGGCACAGTTTTTTTAAAAGGTAGATAGTTACAAGCAATTAGATGGAAGGAAGTTAAAAACCTTTGCTTTATGGATAAAACTGTCGCCACCTTTATCGGGGTTATAAGCGTGGTTATTGGCCTTCATGCATCCCGAGCCATGCAAGAAACAAACATAACCGGTAAAGTGTCTTCACCTAAAGATTCTGTTTGGGTTTATGCCGTAAATGGCAAAGATTCTTTAAAAACAATCGTGAACAATGGTAAGTTCCGGTTCAGGGTTAAACCCGGTTCATGGAAGGTGACGATAACAAAAAATAATTTAACAGGGAATGACGGTCAGCAGGTAGAAGTGGTAGAAGGGAGCACGCTGGATATGGGAACGATCATTCTAAACTAAAGATATTAAATAAGGGACGGTTCAAAACCAAAAGAGCTGGTGTTTATCACCGGCTTTTTTTATTTCTGATTTGGGGATTGCGCGATTTTGAGATTTCTTCCATTCCGGCATTCCTTTTAATCCCCAAATCTCAAAATCTCCAAATCATAAATCTCGTACGTATCTTGCATGATATTACTTTTTCATGAAGTATATTTTAGTGTTTGGGGCGGGAAGGTCTTCAACCTCTTTGATCGACTACCTGGTAAAAGAGGCTGCTGCCAACAACTGGTACATCACCGTTGCTGAAATTCCCCCTTTACAAACACAGTTACCACCCGGAAACGCTGCACATACGGTGGCTATACAGCCGGACAATGAAACCTTACGCCGCCAATTGATTGCCGCTGCTGATATTGTTATTTCATTAGTGTCCCCTGCCCTGCATGTATTCATTGCAGCCGATTGTTTACAGTATAAAAAGCATTTGCTAACGCCTTCTTATATTGATGAATCAATAAGCAACCTGCACACAGCCATTAAAAAGCAAGGCCTGTTATTCCTGAGTGAAATGGGGTTCAATCCGGGTATCGATCATATGAGCGCCATGCAACACATCCATCGCATAAAGGCCAATGGCGGAACCATCACTTCATTCAAATCGCATTGCGGTGGTTTGATATCGCCCGAAAGCAACGATAATCCCTGGCATTATAAGATGACCTGGAACCCGCACAATGTGGTGCTGGCCGGTAAGGATGGAGGGGTATTTAAAGAGAACGGCGCTATTTTCCATTTGCCATACGAACAGTTATTCGATCCCAATCGCGTAATTCATATTCCCGACCTGGGCTTTCTGGCCTGGTATCCTAATCGCGATTCATTACAATATATGCCATTGTATGGGTTGCAGGACGTGCCCACATTTATTCGTACCACGCTGCGGTATCCCGAGTTTTGTTTCGGCTGGAAAAATGTAGTAGAACTAAAATTGACGGATGCGTCCCAATTATATGATACCGATGGATTGTCGTTGCAACAGTTCTTTCAGGAACATTTTGCAACGCATGGTTTTAGCGCCTGGATCGAAAAGCAATTGACCGCCCGTTTTGCGCAAACCAAGCAATTACTGGAAAAACTGCAACAATTGCTGGAAGCAGAACAAGAGGCTAATGAAGATGAAAGAAAAGCCTTACAGGAATTTATGATGGTTGATACCAAAGGGCAGTTGATGGATGTAAACCTGGATTCAATTAAAACGCAGGCAGCGGCTACCGTAGCCGGACAAATGCACGAAGCCAACCTGTCGATGAAACAACTTTTCTTTTTAGGCATGGACGACGATCAAACGCTGATCAACAGGGGCGAATGCAGTGCGGCAGAAATATTGCAATTTGCCATGGAACAAAAACTGCTGCTGCAACCGGCCGATAAAGACCTGGTGGTTTTGCAACATGAGATCGGGTATGAGCTGGAAGGAGAGCAACACCTTGCTCAATGCAGTCTGGTTGTAAAAGGAGAGAACCATTTGAATACTGCCATGGCCAAAACAACCGGATTACCCCTGGGCATTGCAGCCAAACAAATACTACAGGGAAACATCGACGAAACCGGTTTGCACATTCCGGTTATGTCTTCCATTTATGAACCCGTTTTACAGGAATTGAGTAAACACGGGATCAGCTTCTCAGCAATTGATACCATTATACAATAGGCAGCAGGGGAAACGCGCCCATCAAAATTTGCTGCACCTCCTGCGCGGGCATATTAAACCAGTTTTGCAATACAGAAGCATATAACGACCTGAAGTCGTGCTGCATGGGCACGTTATCATTCACGGTTGCATTTGTTGGAATAACCGGGTTAGACCCAACGATGCCGTGTTTTATATTATTTCCGAAATAAAACACCGGCGCTGCCGCCCCATGATCGGTGCCGCCACTCGCATTACTCTTTATTCTGCGGCCAAATTCTGAAAAGGTCATACCCATGACCCGGTTCTCTATTTGCAGAAATTGAAGATCGCTCATAAAAGCGCCCACCGCCTCAGCTACCCGCTGCAACAATTTGGCGTGTGTGCCGGTGGTGGTATCCGTCTCGGTTTGTTTGGCATGTGTATCGAAACTACCGGTGCTTACCATATAAACCTTTGTTTTCAAGCCCCCGGCAACCAACCGGGCGACGATCTTTAACTGATCGGCCAGCGGATTTTTACCGGCAGCAGGGTATGCCGGTGATTGTGTGGGCACTTTTTGCGCCGCTTGTTTAATGACGGTGGCATACTGGTCGGTTTTCTGGCTCATAAGCTCAATGTAATCGAGCTGTTCGCCCCAGCGCGAGTTCACATTTACATTTACTTTTCCTTCTATCAGTTTATAAAAACCGGCCGGATTGCTGATGGCCATTCCCATGGTAAATAAGGGTCCCTGCAAAGCAGTAGATACCACAGAACCTACCTGTATGGCCAGCGGATCGGGCATGGCCTGGTTGGGATAGTTTTCAGGAAACTGCGGGAACACATCATTTAAAAAACGACCGGCCCAGCCTGATGATAAAATTTTATCGCTGTCTGTGCCCGTCATCCAGATATCGGTTGCCCTGAAATGTGAGAAGTTGGGTTTGGGATAACTAACCGCCTGCACCACACCAAGCTTTCCTTCATTGAACAATTGTTGCATAGCGGCCAGCGCAGGGTTAAATGCGGTAGCTTCAAAGCCATTCAGCGGCAACACTTTTTCCTGGGGAAGAAAAATGTTTGGCCGTGCAGCTGTATAAGCGCTGTATTGATCGAACGGAATGACGGTGTTAATGCCATCATTGCCACCAGCCAGTTGAATGAGCACCAGTACGCGATCGTCGTTGAGACCAGCATGCCTTGCATGTACGCCCGGCATACCCGCCAGCGCCTTCAATGAAATGCCCTGCAGAAAAGTGGGCAATACCACGCCGGTAATCGTATCTCTTAAAAATCGTCTGCGTTTCATAAAGATGGTTTTTACATTAACTGGTACTGGGGAAGGCTCATCATATATTTCAACAGGTTCTTCAATTTATTCGTAACGTTTTTTGCATTGGCGGCATCGTCCGGTTTATCCTGCAATTTCTTCCACGCATCCGTCCAGTAATGATCGCTGGCCATGCCTTGTAATCCCTGTAACAGGATGCCGGTTTTCATAAACTGTTTTTCTTCGGCCGGTATGTCAACGGCGTACAACAACGTTGCCAGTTCATCGATCAGTTTATTCGGATCGCCGGGCGCTGATAATTGCCGCGCATATTGAACCGGATCGATGTTTATTTTTTTACCATTGCGGGCAAAGCCATTGTTCACCATGCGATCGGTAAAAGCCGTGCGTTTGGGCAGGGTATCGGAGCTGATCCAGGATTTATCGAACATCGGTTCCTGGTACCAGGCAGGCCAGCCGGCCACATTGGGCGGGTCGCCGATATTCTGCTGCATTTGTGCCGCCGTATCCCGGATATTATTCCATAAACCATATTGATCTGCATAGCTGTCGTCACCGGGAAAAGCGATGTTGTATTCACGGCACAGGCCAACCGCATAATCAACCGGGCTTTTAATAATACCACCGCGGTTGCCTATATCAAAAAAATGCCGGCTGCTCAATAACTTTTCCAGCACCGGTTTTATTTCATAATTATTTTGCCTGAACGTATTGGCCAATGGTTCAATGATCGTTTTCTCTGTAGCCTCATCGATCTGGTGGTACACAAAAAATCGATAGAACTTCCTGCAGATAAAACGCGCCACTTCGGGTTGCTGAAAGATGAGGTTCAGCATTTCATCCAGTTCCGACTCCCCTTCTTTTCCTTTACGGCCTTTAATGACCTGGTTGCTGTAAAACGCGGAGAATTGTTTATCGCTCTCATCGTGCCGGCCCGCGTCAAATATGCCACGCACCTCGGGTAATACTTTATTATCGATACGAAAACCGGTTAATATACGCGCTGCCGCTTTTACATCGGCTTCGGTATACTGTGATCCCGGACCTTTGCCAACCGTAAACAATTCCTGTAATTCGCGGCCATAGTTTTCATCGGGCGCCTTTTTGGTGTTGGCATTTCCGTTCAGGTATTTAAGCATAGCAGCGTCCACCGTAACAGCCCGCACCATGGTTTTGAAATTTCCCAAAGCATATTGACGAAGCAGCATGTTGTGCTTGTAGATCATGGTGGGATTATCAACCGTATTGGTCTCCGTGGCAAAATGATTGTGCCAGAACAACACCATTTTTTCGCGTAGGGTTGGTTGTTGGTCGATCATGCAGCCCAGCCACCAGGCTTTGAAAGAATTTCTTCTGCGGCCGCTGTTCATACCGCTGACTTTGGTGGCGGTTATCCAGGTTGTACCGGGTTGAATTTCTTCATCCGTATATTTATCGTCGTTATAATTGTTGATAGGAGGTGCTGGCATGGGTTCTTCCGTATGCAGCAACTGATGTATGGAATGCCTGAGCGATTTTGAAGTGAAATGATCTATATCTTCTTTTTTAGCGCCGAAAAGAGTGCGTTTCAGCAAGTGCTTTACTTCGGCCTGGCTCCATTTGCCTTTGTATTTTTTCAGGGAAGTCGTTACGGAAGGAATCACCATTGCATGTAAATTTTATTGCATATCAGTTAAGCAACATAGTTGATTAAACTATGCAAATCCTTTACCACTCGTTACAAAAATATGTGAACGAAATGTTATGTGCAATGGTATTCCACATTAAAATGTATTAATAACAACTGCGTTTTTTTGCAGGCGGCCTAGTTTTTTAATAACGTGATCAGGTCCTGAACACCAAGCGTAGCCGGTTTTTCAATATTGGTCACATTCATTACGCTTGATGTGAGGGGAATTTGTTTGTCGATTACGTATTTGGGGATTTCCATAGGCGCATAATTCACCAGACCGGCGGCCGGGTATACCACCAGGGAAGTACCAACTACCACAAAAACATCGGCGCTGAGCACTACCGGAATAGCCCGCTGGATCATGGGCACTTCTTCTTCAAACCAAACAATATGCGGACGCAATTGTCCGCCATCACTGGCTTTATCGCCCAGGTTTATATCGCCACGAATGTCATACACCAGTGAATGGTCTTTTTCGCTGCGCATTTTAAATATTTCACCATGCAGGTGTAATATTTTTTTGGAGCCTGCCCGTTCGTGCAGGTCATCGATATTCTGGGTAATGATGGTTACATCAAAATCATCCTGCAGTTTTGCTAATCCGAAATGGGCGGCATTCGGTTCTGCATCGAGTACATTTTTGCGTCGCTGGTTATAAAATTCCAGCACCAGGGCCGGATCTTTTTTCCAGCCGCGTGGGGTAGCGACCTCCATTACATTATACCCTTCCCACAATCCGTCACTGTCGCGAAATGTTTTGAGTCCGCTTTCGGCGCTGATGCCCGCGCCCGTCAATACGACGATCTTCTTCTTGCTCATGGTTCAAATTTATAAAAAAATATAATGATCAGGGGCAGGCTTCCCTGGAAAAGGAAAACCTACCCTGAGCAATTTAATACATTTTACTTTTTTAATTTACTGACCCGCTTTGGGTTTCGCTTTCCATCTTCTGAATATCCACCAAACACTGCCTAACAGCAACCACAATGGCCATAAGGTAAGAATTACGACCAGCATCTCCCCTACCCAATCCATTCCATTACTCAGGGCATTCAATACCCTTTGTCCGAAGCCCGGTTTCACATCACGTTCTGCTGAAGCATTTAAAATTTGATAAAATGTAAGCTGTATGGTGCTGTAGGCCGCAGCATGGGTGAGATAGCTTACCCTGCCTGCGCCGGCCTCAATTTCTTCCTGTATGTTATTTACTTCCTCCTGCACCTTCAGTATATCTTCCATATTTTTTGCCTGCTTCAGTAAATCGAGGTAGCGCATCCGGATCTGCCGTTTGGCTTCTGTTCTGGAACGGGTGTCAATTACTTCACCGGTTACATCCTGCGAAGTCACTTTTTGCGACACTACATTTTCATCATTGGTGGAGGTTATTGATTTTACCAGGTTATCAAACTGATCAACAGGCACCTTGATGGTAACAATGTTTTCAATTTTATAATCCGATTTATTTTGTTCTTCTTCGGCCACATAACCACCGGTTCGTTTTACCTGATCATGTACAAAATCATTGAACGATTTATGACTTTTTGCTTCAACAGTTAACGTGGCGTTCTTGATGATCTTTTTATCCCAATCAACGTTTGCAACAGCAGCCGATGTATGCGGTTGTTTTGGCTGTTCTTCATTACCAGCAACCGGGACCTGCGTTGTTGAATCCGCAGCATTATTATACATTTGGTACCTCTCTTCAGATTTTTGTAATGCTTTGGTGTCAGCCATCGTCATATCAGCAGCTTTTTCTGATACTGCTCTGTTATCACTACAGGCAACAAGGATCGTTAGCAGTAATGATGTTATCAATACCACCGGTTTGTAAGAGGAAAACATAATAAAAGGTTTATAAGTTTTTTTTAGTTTTTAGATATCAGGGAACCTGCAGCCTGAACAAGATTGATAAACTCCTGCCGGTACCCGTTGGCATCGGTACCCTTTGCCCCTTTGGCTAAACCGATCACCTGTTGAAAAGAAGCGTTCTGTTTAAATGCAGAATTACGTAACAACATACCGAAGGAAGCCACTGCTGCAGAAAACCGGAAGTTCTCGGATGTACTGGCCAGCGCAAGATGCGCATCGTTCACCGGATGAACGATCAGTTTGCTCACATCGCCATCAGGTTTTTTATAACGCAATTTGATCGTCATTAATTCATCACCACCGGTTGTTGTTGTCATGGTTTTTACCGGTTGATACTTAAGAGCATCCACCTTGCCGATGAACTCGCTTTTTATCCCTGCCGGAATTACTTCATACAAAGCCGTTACGGTATGGCCTGAGCCCAGTTCGCCGGCGTCTTTTTTATCGTCATTAAAATCTTCAGCAGCCATTACCCGGTTTTCATAACCGATCAGTCGGTAGGCCTGTACTTTAGCGGGGTTAAATTCAATCTGGATCTTTACATCTTTGGCAATGGTGAACAATGTGCTGCCAAACTCACTCACCAGCACTTTTCTGGCTTCATTGATATTGTCGATGTACGAATGATTGCCATTGCCTTTATCGGCCAGTTGCTGCATTTTATTATCCTTGTAATTACCCATGCCATAGCCAAGCACGCTGAGAAAAACGCCGCTTTTTCTTTCTTTTTCAACCAGGGAAACCAGTTCATCATCGCTGCTGACACCCACGTTGAAATCACCATCAGTCGCCAGGATGATGCGGTTGTTACCACCTTTGATAAAATTTTCCCGGGCCACTTTATACGCAAGCTGAATGCCTTCGCCACCGGCGGTAGAACCGCCTGCTTCCAGTTGATCGATGGCTGCTTTAATGGCTGTCGTTTTTGTTCCGCTGGTGGGAGGCAATACCAACCCTGCATTGCCGGCATATACAACAATGGCGACTTTATCATCGGGCCGCAACTGATCGGCCAGGAGTTTCATCGACGATTTTACCAATGGTAATTTGTTCGGTTCGTCCATAGAACCGGAAACATCGATCAAAAAAACAATATTGGCATTGGGTAAATGTTGTACCGGTATTTCTTTACCCTGTAAGCCGATATGCACCAGGCGGTGTTGCGGGCTCCAGGGACATTCTGATAGCTCGGTATTAACGGTAAAGGGCTCGTCATTTTGTGGTTGCGGATACACGTAATCGAAGTAATTGATCATTTCCTCTATACGCACAGCGCCGGCGGGCGGAACACTGCCATTATTTATATAGCGGCGGATATTGCTGTAAGCCGCTTCATCTACATCAATGGAAAAAGTAGATAATGGATTTTGCGTGGCTTCGAGAAATCTGTTCTCAACAATGTTATCATAGTCTTCGGTATTGAAAGGTTTATCTTCTTCTTCCTTATTAGGAACCGCTACTACACCATCATCACTCACTCCCTCTTTTACTATTTTGGGCTGGGTGAATTTTGAATCTCCGACAGCGGGAGGGGCAAGCTCGGATTCAACGGCATCAGGAACGGATACAATGCTCTGTAGTTCTGATGGGGGTTGAACGCCTTTCCTTTCGGCAGCGGCCCCGCCATCTGTCGTTTTATCTGAAGTTTGTCCGGTATGATTGTTACAGGCAATAAAGAGCCATAGCAGCAATGCTGCTAACATTTGAAATAGAAGTTTCATGACTATGTTTTTTAGGTGTAAGTGTTAGTAAGATGCAGGGAGAGAGAAATTACATAATGTTGTTAGTGCTGAATTCCTGATTTTCGGGATTTGTTTTTGATTCCTGTTTCCTGGAATTTGATTGAGATAGCAGTGTAAGGCAAGGTCACCCATAGGCGGGGAACCCCGGTTCGTTATCGGCATGGCAATAAGTTTAGGTATAATTGTAATGATTAATTACACGATACCTGAAAAGGTAACCTCAATGAAAAGTTAAAAGCGTGAAACGGTCCGCCGCGCCGGATGAGACGTGAGACGGCAAACGTGAGACGTGAAACGTATAACGCAAAAAAAGGGCGGGCTTCGTTTATTGTCCCGCCAACTCCATGATCGCAGCCCATTCTTCATCGGAAACCGGTTGCACCGATAACTGGCTGATGCGAACCAACGCCATGTTGGCAAGACGTTTGTCTTTTTTTATTGCGCTTAATGAAACAGGATGTTTTAATTTCTTATAGGGCTTCAGATCAACCGCTACCCAGCGGTCATCATCTGTTGATGGGTCCTGGTAAAATTCTTTGGCCACTTTGGCAATACCCACGATCTCTAATCCCTCGTTGCTATGATAATATAATACCTCTTCCCCCTTTTTCATTGTTTTCAGGTGATTGCGGGCTGCATAATTGCGTACGCCATCCCAAAAGGTCTGTTTGTCTTTTTCAAATTGTTCCCAGGGATATACAGAAGGTTCAGATTTCACGAGCCAGTATGCCATAGAATTATAATTAGGGGGCGAAAGATAATGAAAAAAAATATCAGTTTTTAAAATCTGAACTTTTCCCACCTGCGTATATGAATCGGATCCATTACCGGTACATGATCAATAAACATACAAAAACACATTATTTACTGAATCACTTTTCTAAAATAAATAATTATGAAATCGGTTAAAAGTATAGGTATGCTGGTTGCAGCGCTTTTATTTATGAACGCCTCGTTTGCACAAAAAGAAAAAACGGTTGATGTAGGCGGCGCGGCTATGTATCCGTCTAAAAACATAGTAGAAAATGCCGTGAACTCAAAGGATCATACCACCCTGGTAGCAGCTGTAAAAGCAGCCGGTTTGGTTGAAACATTACAAACACCTGGTCCGTTTACCGTATTCGCACCTACCAATGAGGCATTTAATATGTTGCCTAAAGGTACCGTAGAAACCCTGTTGAAACCAGAGAACAAACCTACCCTTACTACCGTGCTTACTTATCACGTAGTAGCCGGCAAACTCGATTCTAAAGAGCTTGGTCGTTTAATTAAAGAAGGCAATGGTAAAGCAGAATTGAAAACAGTTGCCGGTGGCAAATTGTGGGCTTCCATGAAGGGTAATAAAATAATGCTGACAGATGAAAAAGGTGGTATGGCTACCGTTACCATCAAAAACGTATATCAAAGCAATGGTGTTATTCACGTAATTGATCATGTGGTGTTACCCAGGAGCTAAGGCTCTTTACGAAGCCCCGATTTCTCGGGGCTTCTATTAATGTGTACACAAATACATAAGTGTGCCATCCGCCAGCTGACGGATGGCATTTTTGTTATTATATCATCCCATCATTCAGCATTAACATTTTTAATTAAAAGAAATGGTAAATAAATCTTCATAAAATAAATCTAACGGTTCTCTGCCGACGTAAGTATAATAAATCATTATCACTTTAAATCATCACAAAAAAATTTCAAACATGAAAAAGAAAAAAATGCTGCTGGCGGTTCTTGCTATAGCAGGCATTACGGCAGGTGGAATTGTATTTGCTGCAGACCATATTGACTCTCCCGCTGTTACCAATCAAACAACCGACATTACTGATGTATATGTATTCAGGGGTCAGGATGTAAACAACCTGGTATTTGTTGCCAATACCCAGGGATTGCTCGCGCCTTCCGCTACCGGCGCCGCTATGTTCGATGCCAACACCCTTATCGAATTCAATATTGACAACAACAACGACAATGTAGAAGACCTCGTGATTCAGGGTATTTACGACAATGGCAAGATGAAGATATACGGCCCTATTAAACCATCAGAAACGGGCAACCGCAGTCAACTGGAAGGTTCGGTAATGGCAGAAGTAGCTGTTACTGCTTATGGTTCTGCTGCCAACATTGGCACCGGCGGCGGCATGAAAGTATTTGCCGGTCCACGCGACGATCCTTTCTTCTTCGATCTGAACCAGTTTAAAAAGATCATTGCCGGTACAGCTACCAGTTTTAATAATCCGGGTTCTGACGCCTTTGCAGGTACCAATGTATTAAGTCTGGTGGTGGAAATTCCCAAATCAATGCTGAACGCTACCAGTGGCAAATTGAATGTTTGGGTGGAAACGAAGAAGAAAATGTAAGCCTACGGCAAAATCCCAAAAGACAAATAACAAGGACCAAAGTCAAAAATCATTCAAAAAAATATTCTAAAATAACAATCATGAAATTATATTCAATCGGCAGGTATTTACTGATTGCCGCCGGAATAATTACCTTCGCTGCCTGCGACAAAGACGATGACAAAAAAACCACGTATTATCAAACCCAGGACCAAATGGCGCGTCCTGCCATCAATACAGTTTTCGTTTCCACAGCTGATAAAGATGTTTTTAATACAACCACGCCTTCAGCCATGAATGGTTTGTTTGCGAGTAAGTTCAAATCAAAATTGTTGGCATTAAATGCCGGCTATACCACCAATCTGCTGGGTTTAACTGCCGATCAGTTCACCGGCGTACTGGTAACTGATGTACTGAATGCCTCTACTACAGCGCCAACCAGTTTTTACGACGGGACCAATGTGCTTACCGGCCGGGCACTGGCAGATGACGTGATCGATGTTGAACTCACATTGATCTTTGGCGGACCAACCGGCGCTTCGAACCCGGGTTTGACCAGCGATAAGGTAAATGCCAACGACAAAGCATTTCTCACAACTTTCCCTTACCTGGCAACGCCTCACTAATAATTGGAATTTACACACGGGGTGGTTTTATGTATATAATGGGCCGGCAAAAAATGCCGGCCCATTTCTATTATTGCAAATCTGTGAAGCAACGGTTTTCGTATATCTATCCGGTACACCAACACACACTATCATGAAAAATTTCTTTCTTACACTGATCATTGCATTTTTTCTTTTTACAGCTTGCAAGCAACAGCCCATAACCAATCCCAGAGATTATGCTGCTTATTTACAACCAACGCTCAACACTAAATTACAACAGATAGATACAGAACTGGATTTCTGGAAAAACAAACTGGCTAAAACACCAGGCGATATTATTTCCAAGTCAAAGATCGCCGGTTTGCTCACCAGGCGTTTTGGTTATTCCGGTGAAATAACAGAGATACACCAGGCAGACAGCCTTTATCGTGATGTGAATTATGTAAATCACAAGACGGGTTCGGGCACATTTCGTTCGCTGGCTGCCAACTGCATAACCCAACATCGCTTTTTACAGGCTCAGCTATATATTGATTCCGCCCTGGCATTGGGCGATGATAAATACGTTACGGTGCTCATGGAATTTGATGTGGCCATGGAACTGGGCAACCGGTACCGTGCCCGAAAAGCATTGAACAGCCTGACCGATAAAACCAGTTTTGATTACCTGATACGCGAAGCAAAATATAAAGACCATATAGAAGGGGATTTGGACGCCGCCATTACCCTGCTCGAAAAAGCATACGATAAGATCAAAGACAATCCCACGCCTGCCCTCTATCTATGGATCAAATCGAACCTGGGTGATTTTTACGGTCATGCCAACCGCTACCGCGAATCGTATCAATGTTACCTCGATGTGCTGGCTAAAAATCCGCATTATTACCATGCCCTGAAAGGAATTGCCTGGCTCGCCTTTTCGCACGATAAAGATGTGGCGAACGCCCGGAAAATTGTGGTGTATTTACAGCAGCGGCATCCCATTCCTGATTATGAATTATTACTTTCGCAAATGGACGCATCGGTGCAGAACAGCATAGGATATAAACAGCATATTGACAAATTCATGGCCGCTACCCAAAATGAATTGTACGGCGGCATGTATAATAAATATTTGTTTGCTGTTGAAGCGGATGAGCTGAACAACGTTGGCCGTAGTATGCAAATAGCACAGACGGAAGTGGCACACCGCCCAACACCCGAGGCATTCAGCTGGCTGGCCTGGGCTTATTGCAAGAACGGCGATGTGCAGCAAGCCATGAAAACAGCCAAATTGTATGTAGCCAACAAATGTTTTGAACCTGATGCTATGTTTTACCTGGGAAAAATATACCAGACAGCCGGACAGAAAGACATGGCCCGCAAATATTTAAAAGCGGCACAGGAAAGTGCGTATGAATTAGGCCCCGTAGTAACCAATGAGATCAACAGATCATTAAAAGCCCTGTAACCGGTCATGAAAAAAATTATAATAACTGCTTTGATCAGTTGCATGGCATGTGTGGCCTGGAGCCAGGGCGTCATACAAGGCCGGGTTATTGACAAAAACAGCCAGGAACCGCTGGAACTGGCGTATGTACGCCGGAGTAATACCACCCAGGGTGTTGTTACCAACAAACAAGGCTATTTCTCCTTAAATAAAACGGCCACCGAACAAAACGATGCAACCTTAGTCATTTCCTTTATTGGTTTTACTACGCGGGAAATAAAAACAGACGGTCGAACTTCCCTGGTGGTTGAAATGGAAAAAGGACCGGTGAATTTACAGGAAGTCGTGATCACCCCGCAATCGGCGGCCGCATCATTTCATACGATCAGCAAAATAGATTTGAACCTGCAACCCGTTCGTTCGGCACAGGATATTTTAAGAAGCGTACCCGGTTTGTTCATCGGTCAACACCAGGGCGGTGGTAAGGCAGAGCAAATATTTTTACGTGGTTTTGATATTGACCATGGCACCGACATCAACGTAACCGTAGATGGATTACCAGTGAATATGGTTTCACATGCACACGGACAAGGTTATGCCGATCTGCATTTCTTGATCCCCGAATTAACCGGTAATGTAGACTATGGCAAAGGCCCTTATTATACGCAATATGGCAACCTGGGCACAGCCGGCTATGTGAGCATGAATACCCTCAACAGTCTCGATAAAAGCACTGTAAAGTTAGAAGGCGGTCAATATAATACCGTACGTGGACTGGCAATGATCGACCTGTTAAGCAAACGGCAAAAACAAAAAGGCACCAATGCCTATGTAGCAAGTGAATTCCTGTATTCCGACGGACCGTTTGAATCGGCGCAACATTTCAACCGGTTTAATTTGTTTGGCAAACTGAATACCCATCTCGGCAATGCGAATAAATTAACGCTGATCGCTTCTACCCTGAACAGCGGTTGGGATGCATCTGGTCAAATACCAGAGCGTTCCGTGAAAAGCGGATTGATAGACCGGTTTGGCTATATTGATAATACGGAAGGCGGTTATACCAACCGTACAAATGCCAGTGCCCAACTTACCAGTTATGTTTCACCCAATGTAACCTGGGAAAACCAGGCGTATTATTGCAATTACAATTTTAACCTGCATTCGAATTTTACATTCTATTTAAACGATCCCGTCAATGGCGATCAGATCCGCCAGCGGGAAGCGAGGAATATTTATGGCTATTATTCCAAACTCTCGCACGAAACGAATGTAGGTTCCTGGAATTTACAATCGGTGTATGGAACCGGTTTTCGGCACGATCAAACCAGGAATACCGAGCTATCGCATACAATTGACCGCAACACGGTGCTGGAATATAAACAACTGGGCGACATAAGGGAAACCAATGCATTCGCTTATGCCGATGAAAGTATAGAAAAAAACAGGTGGCGTTTTAACATCGGCGTCCGTTTAGATTATCTTAATTTTCATTACCTCGATAAACTGACAACCGATCAGTCGCCCGATCAACAAAAAGTAACGGTGAGTCCCAAGCTCAATATTCAATATACGCTCAATACAAAAACACAGTTGTACCTGAAAACGGGAAAAGGGTTTCACTCCAACGATGCACGGGTAGTGGTGTTTAACCGGGGGTATGATATTTTACCCGCAGCTTATGGCGCAGACCTGGGTGTTCTGTTAAAACCCACCCGCAACCTGTTGGTGAATGTGGCTGCGTGGTATTTGTACCTGCAACAGGAATTTGTATACGTAGGCGATGAAGGCGTGGTAGAACCCAGCGGCAAAACAAGGCGAATCGGTATTGACCTGTCGGCCCGATACCAATTCAATAACTGGTTATTTGCCGATGTGAATGCGAACCTGGCCAAACCACGCAGTGCGGAAGATCCCAAGGGAGAAAACTACATTCCATTAGCACCAACCTTTACCAGCACCGGCGGATTGAACTGGCAATTGAAGAGCGGCATTAACGGCAGTTTGCGTTACCGGTTTATGGGTGACCGTCCGGCCAATGAAGACAACTCGGTTGCTGCTAAAGGATATACCGTTACCGACCTGTCTGTAAGCTATACCAAAAAGAAATACGAGATTGGAGTGGCTATTGAAAACCTTTTCAATGTAAAATGGAACGAAACACAATTTAATACGGAGTCACGGTTGAAAGACGAACCCGATCCGGTTTCTGAAATTCATTTCACACCCGGCACGCCGTTCTTTGCGAGGATGAAGCTGGCGGTGTTTTTTTAGGGAATTAGCTACTTTTTCATATTAGACCTCACCAACCCAAGACCTTTCCAAAACTCGTCAGGATACTCCAGGGTATTGGGCTTACCCATCCAACCATTTGTGAGATCAAGTTCATAACCGGTGTCAAGTTTCTGATATTTAACTGATGTCCAAATAATTTTGTCCCAGTCTCCGGTATATTTTATACTGTCAAGAGATTCCGGATATTCGCCAAACCGAACTTTATGCAATTCAATTAAAGCGATGGCTGTTTTGAAGTGTTGGTCTCCGAATTGTTTATTCGCCTGTTCCTCCAGTTTTCCCAGGCCACATCGACTAAACAATAATGTCGATAATGTCAATATGAAAAGTATTCTTTTTATTCTCATGGAATTATGGCTTTTGTCTTTCAAAAATTGGTTGCCAGTTATATCAGTTCTTATTGACATTCACAAAGGACCTGAGTTGTATGGGCATTGGTCCTTCTGTCACCTTTGCCAGCCTTCTATTTTATAATTCTTTTGAAACAATTTTCGTTCTTGTCCATTCTTGTATGGTTTAAACCAAACTTCAAATCTTGCAGCATAGGGCTTTCCCCAGTCGCCTTCATAAATTGTAAAGTCACTTATCGTCCCAAATTTCATTACACTGTCAGTTGCGTTATAAACTCTTACAGAACTTCTTTCTGGTAATCTGTCTGTAGATAAGGCATATCCCTGGGTTATTTCAAACGCTTTCAGGTAAATTATTCCACTTTCTATTTTGCCTGTCCAAAAGTCGTATTCATATAAACCCGGCTGAAAAGAATTGTACAACTGTAGATCAGTGTTTGTTTTGGTTACTGAGAGCATGCTGTCGGGTCGCTTATAAGCCATTGTTAAGTCAATCGGATTGTTAAGCTGGATGTTTGCCGGGATGGTAAGATTGTCTGCCCACTTGTCGCCGTCAACAGTCTCAATAAAAAAAAGTAATATGCCATACAGGATGAAAACAATAATCGTCCCGCCAAAAAGAAGACCGGTTAATATTCCTTTAATCCACCTTCTTTTAAAAAGTTGAAATACCGAAGAAGCAATCAATCCAAGTAAAGCAATGCCTAAAAGAATAAGGCTAACGTTGCCGAATGTGCGGCCCCTGATTATTTCGCTTGTAACAACAAGCCCTACAGCTACTAACCAAAAAAGAATGGGTCGCCACCACTTGTCAAATAGAAATATTAAAATTCTTTTCATTGATTTTATTAGTTACTGGCTGTTGCTGACTGAATTCCGTTAGCCATAACGCAAGTTGTTTACAAAAAACATCCGTTATAATTCATGTTAGGGTTTGGTAACGGCGTAAGATCAGTAACAAACACATATCCTTTTGCCAGTTTAAAAGTAAGGCAAACAGCAAATACGATCAGGGAAAGAACCAGAATTGTTTTTGCCTGCTTCCTGGTAGCTTCATCATACGTATGCACCTTACGACCGTCGGGCAGTGTTTTGGTAGATTGCCATAACGCCAATCCTATCAAAACACCAAAGAACCCACCGGTTAAAGCAAAAAAATAGCCGGCATATACCCAGCCTTTTTCTTCATTTTCAGGCCGGGCCATGGTCTCTATTTTTTTATTCCAGATTGCATCCAGTTCTTCGGTCGTATAAACAATATCCCGGGTTTCGAGTATTTTACGTGCGATCACAAAATCAAGCCGGCCCCATTCATCAGGATTATTAATAATTTCCACCAACTCAAAATCGTCAAAACTAAAAAGATAATAATCCGGCTCCACCTCATCGAGATTGACCCTTATTTTTTCGCGCAATAACCGGTTAACATTTTCAAACTGGGTAGGAGAAATTTTTACTTCGTATAAATAAGAAGGTCCGCCGCCGGCAATAACGGCATCTACGGTTTTGGGAATGGCTGAAAACTCAAAAGGGATTGCATATTCTTTTAATATAGCCAGTATTGGCGCAGCCTCTTCATTATTGAAGAATTTCTCGTAGGTGGTATACCGGCTCATGGAAAGGATTTAGAGAATGTAAGTTTATTTCAATTGGGCTTCATTTACAAGAGTCGTCTGTTCTATTTCATTGCGCAACAAATCCAGGGACTTTCGATAATATTTCATTTTTGAACCGATTCTCAATACGTTTTAATTCGGAATCTTTTACTTTGCTTCTACTGTAAACCCAGTTAAAACGGTCTATTTTTTCATTAAATATACCCTTGATCCAGCAAGGGAAGGCATTAATAGAAACCTGATAATATTCGTTTGGATTTTTTTTGAAATAGATAATTCTTTCTTCATCTCCTAGTTTTAAACCGTTCAAAGAATCCTGAATCACATAATTAGCGGTATCTAATTTAAGTACCGAATCAAAATAATTCAATACTGATGAATCACTTAAACTGGAATTTACAAATGTCAGATCCAGATATTCAATCTCCTCATGTACCGCATACAATTGAGATAAGCAGCCTGTACAGCCCGGAAGAGAAAATATTATAACAATTAATACTACAACAACCCGGTTCATATTTACTGTTTGTTACTGTTGAGCATGTAAGTATAATATTATTTCCCTACACAAACAACAATGCCACAAACCAGTTCTGGTCTGTGGCATTAATATTATTAAGCATTTGATATTACTTCACGCCCAACAACTCCACTTCAAATATCAACGTGCTATTGGGACCAATTTGCGCGCTTACCTGTTGTTCGCCGTAACCCAAATTCGCTGGTAAGAAAAAACGCCACTTGCTACCGGTAGGCATCAGTTGCAGTCCTTCCGTCCAGCCTTTGATAACACGGTTTAACGGGAAAGTAGCTGGTTGACCACGTTTTACCGAGCTGTCGAACACGGTACCGTCAATGAGCGTGCCATGGTAATGACAGGTTACATTACTGGTGGCATTGGGTTTTGCGCCGGTGCCTTCGGTAATGATCTCGTATTGCAACCCGCTGGGCAACGTCACTACACCGGGTTTTTGTTTATTGGCTTCTAAAAAGTCATTGCCGGCTTTTAAGTTAGCGGCTGCTTTCTCTTGTTTCTGTTGAAATAATTTGTCTGCGATACCCATAAAAAATAGTTTAATCGTGAATGTTTTTGCGTTTTGCTTGCAGCTTGTAGCGTGCGGCTTGCAGCTGTATTCCTACCACCCACTAGCTAACACATCAGCAATGTGCATGGTTTGCAATCCCATCCCTTGTTTGCGAATATGTCCATCGATGTGCATGAGGCACGATAGATCGGTGGATATAATGCATTCTGCCCCGGTATTTTTGGCGTTGATGCTTTTCTGATCGGCCATACCAATAGAAATGGGATCGAACTTCACCGCAAAGGTACCACCAAAACCGCAGCAGGTTTCCACATCATTCATTTCCACCAGTTCCAGTCCTTTTACATTGGCTAATAAGGTACGCGGCTCCTGTTTGATCTTGCATTCACGCAAGCCGGCGCAGGAATCGTGATAGGTGGCTTTGGCATTAAAGTGGGCGCCTACGTTTTCCACCTTCAGCACATTTACCATAAAATCGGAGAACTCGTAGGTCCTTTCCTGTAAGCGCTTTAGCGCATTCAAATCCGATGTATTTTCAAAAATCGTGGTGTAATAATTCCTTACAAATCCAACGCAGGAGGCGCTGGGTGCCACCACATAATCGTTGGTGGCGCTGAAATCCTTAATGAATTTGGAACAGACTTCGCGGGCGTCGTCCCAGAACCCGGCATTAAATGCAGGCTGGCCGCAACAGGTCTGGTTGGTATTGTAGGTCACGGTACAACCTGCTTTTTCCAACACCTTTACCATATTAAAAGCGGTCTGCGGATACAACTGATCAACAAAGCAGGGTATAAATAATTGAACCTTCATGGCAGCCGTTTAGCTATTACTTGAATGATTGCGTTAACGAGATCATTTTCAGGGCGGTAATGGCGGCTTCTTCTCCCTTATGGCCATGTTTACCACCGATACGTTCCTGCGCCTGCTGATCGTTATCAACGGTTAATATGCCAAATATAACCGGCACTGGTAAACATAGGTTCAATTGCATTATTCCGTCGGTTACACCACGGCATACGTATTCAAAATGTGGTGTATCGCCACGGAGCACACAACCCAGGGCAATGAATGCATGCGGACGGTCATCTTTATATTTATTCGCGTCCCAAAAGCTTTTTATTCCAAAGGGAATTTCAAAGGCGCCGGGAACGGTGATCACTTTCACATCGCGTACCCCTTCGCGTTCAAAAACGGTTAAACAGCCTTTTTCCAACTCATCTATAATGGCGGCATTCCATTCGGTGCGTACTATAACAACACAGGCATTCGTGTTAAGAATGCCTGCGTTTATCTGTAATAATTTACTATTGCTTACTTCAGCCATCTTTTAAAAAGATTTCAAGGTTTAAAGGCTCAAGTCTTGAAATTCGGAGTTCCCGATAAAATTCAGTCGCCCTATATTTAAATCCTTGTATTCTTGTCTCTTGTATTCTTGTGTCTTTAGTTCAGATCACCCAGCTTGCCCAGGTATTTCTCTACATCCTGCGTACGTTGACTTTGAGGATATTTATCCTTGATCATCTTCAGCAGTTCAATAGCATCTTTGTTCTTACCCAATTCCTGGTTCAGCATAGCTGCACGGAACAAGTATTCAGGTGAATTCACATCATCCTTATCGAACAAAGTACCTGCTTTCTTATATTCATCTATTGCATCCTGTTTTTTACCCAACTCAGAATACGCATCGCCCAGTAAACCGGTCGCGCGTAATTTAACTTCAACCTGACTGGTAGAAAAATCTTTCAGGTATTTAACGGCATTGTTGAAATCGCCCAGTTGCATATAGCAGGCGCCTGCATAAAATTTCGCCAGGTTGCCGGCTTTGGTGCCACCATGTTTTGAAATCGCTTTAATAAAGCCGAGGTTAATACCATCGCCTTGTAAAGCCAGTTGAAAAGAATCCTGTCTGAAATAATCTTCTGCTTTCCAGATGGCTTCAGATGCTTTGGCTTCTGCAGGGCCTTTAAAGAAATTTTTATATGCGTAGAAACCGCCAATAACCACTACCAGACCGACCAGTACATAGGTAATCACTTTATTGTTCTTACCCCAAAAGTCGCGGGCTTTATCCACTACTTTCTCTTCGGTTGATTTTACTACTGGTTGTTCAGGCACTTGTTTTACGTCAGTGGCCATGAATTATGATTGTTTTAGTTGAAAATGTTGTTTGCTTAAGGTAAAGAGCTTTTTTATTAATCAACAATGAACGGATAATCGGGCGTCATAACAATATCTTTCAGCACTTCATCATCCGCAGGGAACGGCGACTCTTCTGCAAATTTCACAGCAGCAGCCACTTTATCGTTCACACGTTTATCGATTGCAGCAAGTTCGTCTTTGGTTGCGTATTTATTTTTCTGAATGGTAGTCAGCACCAATTGAATGGGATCGCGTTGTTTGTATTCTTCAACTTCTTCTTTGGTACGGTATTTCTGTGGGTCAGAAATAGAGTGACCTTTATAGCGATACGTTTTAATTTCCAGTAAAGTTGGACCACCGCCTTCACGGGCTCTTTTTACAGCGCGGGAAACGGCTTCATGCACAGCTTCCGCACTCATTCCATCTACTGAATCGGCAGGCATTTCATATGCGTCGGCCAGTTTAAAAATATCGTGTACGTTGCTGGTACGCGTTACCGATGTACCCATGGCGTAATTGTTATTCTCACAAATAAAGATGGCTGGCAATTTCCAGGTCATGGCCATATTAAATACCTCATGCAGGATACCCTGACGGGCAGCGCCATCGCCAAAAAAGGTTACTGATAAGTTATCGGTGCCTTTATATTTTTCTGCGAAGGCCAATCCGGCTCCGGTGCCAATTTGGGCGCCTACGATACCATGACCACCGAAAAAGTATTCTTTTTTACCAAAGAAGTGCATACTACCGCCTTTACCTTTGGCGCAACCTGTTGCTTTACCATACAATTCGGCCATACAGCTTTCGGGACTCATACCTTTTGCCAACGCCAGACCGTGGTCGCGGTAAGCAGTCACAAATGGATCTTCCTGGCGGGTAGCGGTCATAACTCCGGCGGCAATTGCTTCCTGCCCTACATAAGCATGGAAAAAGCCGCGGATCTTACCTTCCATTTTATATTTTTCTTCGGCAGCCAGTTCAAATTGACGGATTAATTGCATTAACTCGTACCAATACAAATACGTTTCTTTGGAGAATTTCGAAGCCACTTTATAAAAATTTGAGGTTTTAACCCCGCCGAAGCCCGGCAAAGGCGGGTGCAAAGATAAGGGTAAGAAGGGAATTACGAAATGGTGAATTGAGATTTTAAGCAGTAGAGATGGTTTGATAGCCAGTTAATTGGAAGAAAAACGGAACAGATTGTGGATTTTAAACACGATTCCGGTAAAATTGGCAGATAATCCAGACGCCGGAACCCATAATCAATTACCATAATAGGAGAACCTGTAAGAAATTCAGCATTCTTTACGGGAAAAGCCGAAAGCTGGCAGGAATCCCGCAATCCTTTCCGGAAATCAGAAATCCTTTCAGGAAATCCCAAAACCTTCAAAGAATTCTCAAAAGCTTACAAGAAATCGGAAAAGTTGGAAGGAATCGCCAAAACCTTTAAGGAAATCAGAAATCCTTACAGGAAATCCTAAAACCTTCAAAGAATTCTCAAAAGCTTACAAGAAATCAGAAAAGTTGGAAGGAATCGCCAAAACCTGGAAGGAAATCAGAAATCCTTCCAGGAAATCCTAAAGCCTTCAAAGAATCCTCAAAAGCTTACAGGAAATCAGAAAAGTTGTAAAGAATTCGCAATTCCTGACAAGAAATGCCGGTTGCAACCCAACATAGACCCAAATATGCGCAACATTACCCCGAAACAACACAACAATGGGTCGTTGTTGATCAACATTGAGCATAAAACACCCAACAATCCATCAAAACAGCTTAAGATAGACCCCAAAACACGCAACAGTACACCAAAACAGCTCAACAATGGTCCTTCGTAGATCAACAGTAAGGCGAAAATCGAAATGAGCCCAGGGAAATTCAACACATAGTGTGGTATATTGCGGCGCAAAACAGCGAAGCTGCCTACCGGCACTAAACGCTGTCAGGTAAGAACCAGGAATTTGCTACAATTAAACAACATATCACTCACCCAGTTCAAGAACTATCAACTACAACAATATCCGTTCACAGAACGGATCGTAGGAATTTGCGGCTCAAACGGTGTGGGGAAAACCAATTTACTGGATGCTATTTATTACTGCTGCTTCACCAAAAGCTATTTTACCCGAAGCGACAGCCAGAATATATTACATGGCTCGGCCGGTTTCCGCATCGAAGGGCATTTTAGCCTGCAGGGCGAACCGTTGAAAGTGGTTTGTGTGCTGCGCGAAACAGGCCGGAAGGAATTTTCGGTGAACGATGAGTCCTACGAAAAATTCGCCACCCATATCGGAAAGTTACCCTGCGTAATTATTGCTCCCGATGATGTGCAAATAATAACCGGCGCCAGTGAAGAGCGCCGCCGTTTGCTCGATGCCCTGCTTTGCCAGCTCGATGCTACCTACCTGCAACAGTTGATGGATTATAATAAAGTATTGCAGCAACGCAATGGCTTTTTAAAATCGGTGCTTGATAAAAAGATCACCGACTATAAACTATTGGATGTTTACGACGAACAACTGGCCCGTTACGGGGCATACGTATACCAGAAAAGAAATGAATTCCTGCTGAGCTTTCTTCCCCTGGTCTCAACGTTTTATACCCAGATAGCAGGCCATGCCGAACCGGTAACTTTAACCTACGAAAGCCAGTTACATAATACATCTTTTCCGCAACTGTTACAGCGGTGTCGCCATAAAGATGTGGCTGTACAACGTACGACCGGTGGCATTCATCGCGACGACATAAATACCCAGTTAAACGAACAGCCGTTTAAAGCGCTGGCCTCCCAGGGACAACGCAAAAGTTTGCTGTTTGCCATGAAGCTGGCAGAGTTTGAAACCCTGAAAAAAACCAAACAATTCCCTCCCCTGCTGTTGCTGGATGATGTTTTTGAAAAACTGGACGCCGATCGCATGCACAACCTGCTCGATTATGTTTGTGTGCAGAATGCCGGCCAGGTATTTATTACGGATACCCATCCGGATCGGATTAAGCTTCATTTTGATAATTTAGGGATCCCGTTTCAATTGATATGTCTGTAAAGAAAAAGTTACTGAAATAAGAGGTAAGAAGTACGAGGTAAGAAGAACCTGTATTTCATACTTCTTACTTCTTCTTCCTACATTCAACAACAGTTCTTACCTTCACATTCGAAACAAGAAACCATGGGTGAATATTCATTAGGAGATGCCTTGAAATACTTTCTCAACCACAGCAAAATGAAAGGTTCTATACAAGCATTGCAGATTGAAGACGTGTGGGAACAGATCATGGGTAAAACGATTGCCAAATACACCGATAAAATACAGATACAGGGCAAAACCCTGTACATTACCACCAGCATGGCCCCGCTGAAACAGGAACTCCTTTTTCAGAAAGAAAATATTGTTAAAAGGGTGAATGAAATATTAGGCGAGCATGTGGTAAAGGATGTTGTAATACAATAAACTAATTTGATAATGTGATAATGAATACAGATCCGCCAGGATTGTATTTCGCAATAAAATGTAGAAGGCTGTCTCTTACTAGTTGGGACAGCCTTTTGCATTTTCATGCTGGTTCCGCGTTTTGCGTTTCGCATATTTTGGTGCAAATTTGTTCGTGCCTATATTTATAACCTTTCTAATCGCTGAATATGCACTCAGGGAGAAATTATACCATAAAAGAATTTATATACTGGACGCGCAGGAAAATTTACGTGCTCGTGTTGCTCGCCATTTTACCTACGGTTTTATATGCTACAACCGGCTGTACCTGGATCCTGCTTCCCTGGCCTCCTATTGTACTAATTGGTACCGCCACAGCGTTTATTGCCGGTTTTCGCAATAACGCTACGTACGGCCGCTCCTGGGAAGCCCGCCAGATCTGGGGAAGAATAGTCAACTCAAGTCGCGCTTTTGGCATTATGGCGATTGATTTTATTCGTCATCCGCAGGAAAATGCACTAAAAGAGATCCATCAGCGAATTGTATACCGCCATCTTGCCTGGATCACCGCTCTGCGCCATCAACTCAGGGAAAAAAGAACATGGGAAAATTCCCGCATCTGTCCTGAGTATATCGAATATCAGAAATTGTATTCCGTGCCTGAATGGAATTCTTCCATGGTAGAAGATCTCAAAGAATTTTTACAGGATGAAGATTGGCTTTTGGTAAAAAGCAAAAAGAATATTGCCACGCAGATTCTGACCCTTCAATCAGCCGATCTTCGACAACTTGCTGAACAGGGCATGATCTCCGAATTGAAATACATAGAACTGCAACAGCTACTTAAAGAACTGTACGATCACCAGGGTGGCAGTGAGCGCATCAAGAACTTTCCTTATCCGCGCCAGTATTCCACCATCAGCCGTTTCTTTATTGTCATCCTGATCGTATTGATCCCATTGGGCATGCTCAATGAATTTGCCAAATTGGGCGGTAATTTTATCTGGCTTAGTATTCCTTTCAGCATTTTAGTAAGCTGGGTGTTTATGACGCTTGATGTTGTTGGTGAAAGTACCGAAAATCCCTTTGAAGGCGCTGCCAACGACGTGCCCATCAGTACCATCAGCCGGGTAATAGAGATAGACATGAAAGAAATGTTGGGGGTTGAAAATATACCGCCGGCCCGTGTTCCAAATAATTTTATTCAAATGTAAACCATTCGAAATATGCTTTCCTACGACCAGATTTTTGAGAACAACCGCAATTGGGTTAGTCAGCAAAAAGAAAAAGATGAAAACTTTTTGACCAAACTGGCCAGCGATCAACAACCTGAATACCTGTACATTGGTTGCAGCGACAGCCGGGTAACGGCCGAAGAAATTATGGGCGCCGGCCCCGGCCAGGTGTTTGTACATCGTAACATTGCCAACCTGGTAAATAACGTTGACCTCAACGTTATGTCGGTATTGAATTATGCCGTTCGCCACCTGCAGGTAAAGCATATTATTGTTTGCGGTCATTATAATTGCGGCGGCGTTAAAGCAGCCATGCAGTCTACCGACCTCGGACTGTTAAATCCATGGCTCCGCAATATCAGGGATGTTTACCGCCTGCACGAAAATGAATTAGACAGTATTAAAGATGCTACGCTCCGGTACAACCGCCTTGTTGAATTGAACGTGATAGAACAGGCCACCAATGTTATTAAAACTGCAGCCGTGCAGCTTTTCTATAAAGAAAAAGGATTTCCTATCGTGCATGGGTGGGTATTTGATCTGCACAATGGTTTATTAAAAGACCTGCATATTGATTTTGAGGGAATACTGAAACGCATTGAAAAGATCTATAACCTTACGGGGAATACCCCCAACTCCTAAATGGGGGTAATACAACTTCATGCAACGAGGCAAACAATAGAGTTATGCCTTGTTGCCTTTTTTATTTCCCCCCAATATCTGTCCTGAACTTCTCAATACATTTTCTATCCTGAAGGGTAACGAAGCAGGTTCTGTCGTCTTTACCACCGAAGGTTATATTGCTTACATCTTTTCCTTTCAGATCAACTTCCTGGATCTGGCGGCCACCGTCGTTGAAAATGGCAATGGTGCCTTTGCCATAACGTGCAATATATAAGTTGCCTTTGCTGTCGCACTTCATGCCATCCATACCAAAGTCAGTGAAAGTGGCGAAGGTTTTTTCTCCGGTGATATTGCCTTTGCTATCCAATTGAAAAGCCATTACACGTCGTTGTATGCTTTCATTCACGTACAAGGTTTTCTCATCGGGGCTCAAACAAATACCATTTGTGGTACCCAGGTTCTCTTTCAGCAAAACGGCTTTACGGTCTGAACCAATTTTCCAGATCTGTCCGGTTTGTTTTTGCCAGTTGGGGTCAGAAGCATATACAATTCCCTTTTTGCTAATACAAATATCATTGGGTTGGTTAAATCGGTCGTCGTGGCAATACACGCTTACGGCTTTGGTAGCGGGATCTACTTCCAGCACATTGTGCTCAACAAAATCTGCCACCAGCATATGTCCCAGGGCATCGAACTGAATGCTGTTGCCTACGCTTTTGTTGGGCAGGGTAAGAAACACTTCCACTTTTCCGTCAGGTTCTACCAATCCGATGGTGCCGTCTTTTTGATAGTTTACGACAAACAACCTGCCTTCCTTGTCAACCGCCGGTCCTTCACAATTTTTGGTAAATAAATTTTCGGCAGTATGATCGTATGCCACGAACAGGGATTTACTAAATTCCTTTTGCGGATTGAGTTTCCTGTGACAACCAGCTATCATTAAAATAGCAGCACCAGCTATAAAAAGTTTATTCATAATATTCCTGATTCAGCGTTGTTGAGTTCCTGATTCAACTTACGAATTTAATAACTCAATATCTTAATATCTTATTAATTGGCATTATTCTAACCGTACTCTGGGGTCAACAACAGCATACAACACATCAGCCAGCACATTTACCAGTATAAAAAAGAAGGACGTGATCAGTACCGATCCCATCACGACCGGGAAATCGAGTTTTTCCAATGCATCTACCGTTACTTTTCCAATGCCCTTCCAACCAAAAATGTATTCTACAAAAAAAGCACCAGCCAGCAATTCGGCAAACCAACCGGTAATAGCGGTGATCACCGGGTTCAGCGCATTGCGCAAGGCATGCTTCCATATCACCACGGTTTTCGATAATCCTTTGGCATAGGCGGTGCGAATATAATCCTGGTTCAACACATCGAGCATGGCGCTGCGTGTTAGCTGGGTAATGATCGCGAGCGGACGAATACCCAGGGTTAGTGCAGGCAACCACAGGTTTTGTAACGACCAGTAGGGTTTGCCGGTAATTTCATCCATATCGCGCCAACTGCCGGTCATGTGTAAGCCCGTATACTGGCTCCATACAAAACCAAACAGGTAAGCAATCACGATGCCCATAAAAAAAGAAGGCGCCGAGATCCCCAGTACGCTGGTAAAAATGGCAGAGGTATCCATCCAGGTATCTTTCTTCACGGCGGCCAGTACCCCCAGCGGAATACCAATTACAACGGCAATGAACATGGCGGCAATAGCCAGCAACAGGGTGCCGGGCAATGCTTCCATCAGTATTTCGCCAACATTTTTCTTGGTTTGGTATGAACGCCGCAAATAAGGCACTTTAATAGCGAGGTTGATCCCACTGCCGATAAAGAACCCTTTTAATTGCTTTTTCTCTATGTCACTGTCGGTATGTATGGCCAGGGGCGAAAGATCGTTGAGGAACAAAACAAACTGTTTCCATTTCGGCTGATCGAGGTATAGTTCGCGGCGAATGTTCTCCTGCGTAGCCGCATCGGCCCGCTGTCCCATCACGAGCCGCGATGGATCGGCAAAACCCTGGAACAACAAAAAGACCAGCACAACAACGCCCAGCATAACGAGGAAGCCATATAAGATCCGCTTTGTGAGGTATTTGATCAAGGTTATTGTTTTAAGGTACTGTCTACCGGTGTTGAATGCTGCACTTCCTCATGGTTGGCAGCAGGTTCATTTCCTGGCAAATTATTCACCACCAGCAACGCCTGCTCCAGGTCCGCATAGCTCCATTTATTTAATATAGTTCCTTTTTTGATTAAAAACAAAGCCGGGTTGGTACGGGCAGCCGTTTTGATGGCTGTGGCATCGCAACGCAGCGGCATAAACGCATAAAACACATCGGGCGGATTGACACGCAGGGTTTCTATGGGCACATTGGTAACCAGGAAGCCCTTTATATGTTTTTTTTCTGCGCCCCGCATGATCATGTTCAGCACTGCGGTCCACTCGCCGAGGGTATAGCCATTTTTCAGGAACAAATACAATTGGTATTGATCTTCATTCAGCAATGCCTGGGTAGTATCGTTTCCGGCAAATGTTTGCAGCGAAAAATCTTTAACGGCAGGTGAGGCATTGCCTTTGCGCACCACTTTATCGTACCGCTTTACAAATTTATAGGTCGCTTCATCATAATCGGCTGGAAAGTTATCGGCTGTAAACTCAACGGGTTTGCCGGCTTTCTCATATACAAAGGTGATCACCGTGCTATCGGGAATGGAGCCGGGCGGTGGCTGCATTTTCTCGATAATGTTATTGCCGATCTTGTAAGGCAGACAATCTTTTACGGGAAGATGTACCAGCACGAACCACTGAAAAACAAAGGAGAAAATGACGGTGAAGAACAGCGCCACCAGGCTGTACATTTTGTTTAAGGCAGGCTTTATATGATTTCGTTGCCAGAAAATAAAACCGATCATGACCAGCAGGATCAGGTCTTTCATAAACGACTGGTCGGCGGTTAAGGGGATACAATCGCCAAAACAACCGCATTCGCGTATTTTTCCGCTGAACAGGGCGTACCCGGTCAGGAAGGTAAAAAAGACGATCAGCAGCAACAGCATCCAGCTGAACAGTTTCATTTGCCAGCCAACCAGTACGGCTACACCGGCTATGATCTCAAAACCAATCATGGCTACTGAAAAGATCAGGGTATAATTATCCAGAAAACCCCAGCCCCACACTTCAAAGAATTCCTGCATTTTATAGCTCAGCCCAAGGGGGTCATTGGCTTTTATGAGCCCGGAAAAAATAAACAGTACGCCTACGATGATACGGGTTATGTTCAATAAAATCTTCATACAGAATATTGAGTCGTGAATCGGGAACCGGCCATTTGCAAATTAGCTAATTATCGAATTATCACATTAATCTACCTTTAGCGCATCAAATGTAATGAACAAACTATAAATGTATACGCTGAATTGTAAAGGCCGGTTACTGGTGATTGAGAAACCCCTGGTAATGGGCATTATTAATACGACGCCCGATTCGTTTTATGAAGGAAGCCGGTTTATGGGCGAAACCGGCGTTTTAAAACAGGCCGAACAAATGCTGAAGGCTGGCGCCGCTATTCTGGATATCGGCGGACAAAGCACCCGGCCCAACAGCACCCTCGTTTCGGCTGAAGAAGAACTGCAGCGGGTTGTTGGCGCTATTGAATCGTTGCATTATAATTTCCCGGAAGCTATTATTTCCATTGATACCTATTATGCCCGGGTAGCAGCGGAAGCCGTGGCCGCCGGCGCTTCCATGGTCAATGATATCAGCGCGGGAACCATTGACCCACTGATGCTGTCCACCACCGGCAGCCTGCAGGTTCCTTACGTATGTACGCATATGAAAGGCACCCCTGCCACCATGCAACAGCATGCCACCTACGATAACGTAACCCGTGAGGTACTCGATTTCTTTATTCAAAAGATAGCGGACTGCCGTGCAGCAGGCATTACTGATGTTATCATTGATCCGGGTTTTGGTTTTGCCAAAACCCAGGCCCATAATTTTACTTTGCTGAAAGAACTGGCGGCATTAAAAGTGCTCGATAAACCCATACTGATAGGACTTTCCCGCAAATCGACCATTTATAAAACCCTGGGCATAACCGCTGCAGAAGCATTGAATGGAACTACGGTATTAAATACGGTTGGTTTGCTCAATGGCGCGAACATTCTAAGAGTACATGACGTTAAAGAAGCCAGAGAGGCAATACAATTAGTTTGTAGTTTATAGTTTATGGTTTGTTGTTATTCTTAGTTCAGGCAGTCATTATAAATTTTAACCTCAAAATAAAAAAGGTATGCTACCATACAGGTAACATACCTTTTAATTTATTTCAAAACTTCAGCCTTTTTAGAGCGCTGAATTCAATAATCATTTTTCAAAGCGCGGCAGCTCTCCCCCTTTAGGGGGTTAGGGGGTTAATGTCCATGTCCATCGCCGGCACCATGTTGTCCCTGGGGTTGTCCCTGAGGCATTGGCATATTAGGCATGGCTGGCTGTTTAGGCGCAGAATCACTTACATTAACAACCTCAACATCGAAAACAAGGTTTTCGTATTGTTGGCCGCCAGGACCTGGTTGTGCGCCATAAGCCATGAAGAAAGGAATGTACAAAGTACCTTTTCCACCTTTCTTGAAATATTTCAAACCTTCATCCCAACCTGGAATAACGGCATGTGTTCCTACCACTACATCAAAAGGTTGTTTTCCGGCTTCCATGTTCGATTCAAACACTTTCATGGAAGGGAAAGATTTACCGGTATAGCGAATAGAGCAATATTTGCCGGAATCAACCTGGGCGCCATTGCCCGGGTCTTTTACTTCAACAAAAGTACCTTGTGGTCCTTTCTGGTATTTGATGTTGTTTTTTGCGAGATAATCTTCCAACTCTTTTACTTTAGGCCCTTTCAGGGTTTCCTGTTTTTTTGCCTGGCGTACCTGAGCCGATTGCATTTCTGCCATCTGGTCCTTTTGCGCAATGCTGTCAACCGAGAACACTTCTACCACTCTAAAAGACAAGATCAATTTATCTTTCGGCTTGATGAACTCAGGCAGCATACCTTGTTTTTTAGCCAGGCTGTCGGCCAAACGAACAACTACGGCGCTATCGCCTTTACGCAACAAAGTAAAAATTTCCTGCGGATCATATACAGGTCCTACACTGTCAACCTTTGCATAAAAAGGCATTTGATCATAAGAGCTGGCCAGTACGGAATCTCTTAATTTATGTACGAACTGTAATTTGATAATATCACCTCTTTTTACAACCGGACCGCTGCCGGATGAGATGATCTTATACAATAAACCGCTTTTTGTTTTTTTGAATCCACTGTTTTTACAGGCGCTTGCCAATAACAGCAGAGAAAGGGCACTTAATAAAATAGTTGTTTTTTTCATCTGAATATTTAAATAAAGTTTTAGTTTATTGTAATTGCAATGCGTTTTTTTTCATGGCTTCAATGAAATGCTGAACAGTTACATCGAGCGAATCGCTGCTGCGGCCACCGGCAGCGTTGTAATGTCCACCGCCTTCAAAATGAGTGCGGGCAAACGTATTTACATCGAATTCGCCCTTGCTGCGAAAACTCCATTTCCTTTCTTCGTCACGGTCTATAACCAATGCGGCCAGTTTTATGCCCTGGATGCTTAAAGGCCAGTTCACCAGTCCTTCGGTATCGCCGGTTTTAACTTCAAACCGTAATAGATCCTTTTTGGGAATGGTGATCAGGGCAGTATTGTATTCATAGAACAGGTCCATCCGGTGCAGCAGAATGTGCCCGATGAAGCGGAGCCTGTTCTCTAAAAAGTTATCGTAAATATTCTCATGCACCACGGTGTGCCGTAATCCGCGGTCCTTCAATTCGCCCACCATGCGGTGCACGGCAGCGCTGGCTGAGGCAAAACGGAACGACCCGGTATCGGTCATTACCCCGGCATATAAACAATCGGCAATACCAGGTGTAATACGATCACGGTAACCGGATTCTACCATAAAATCATACACCATTTCACAGGTGCTGCTTTTTTTGGTATCGCTGATTCCCCAGGTATAGGTATCAGCTTCGGGTTGTTGGTGGTGATCGATCAAAACACGGTCAAAAGCACCCTGGCGGATGGAATTGGCCATATGTTTGGTACGTATGAGCACATTAAAATCGAGGCAAAACACCCACTGCGCCTGTTGTAAGGCGGCTTCTCCCCGGTCGCGCTGTAATTCATAATCGATAACATTAGAGGCGCCAGGCATCCAATCGAGCCACTTGGCCCAGTTGGTTGGCGAAATCACGGTTACCGTATGGCCCAGGGAGGTCAAAAAATGATACATGGCCAGGGAACTGCCCATGGCGTCGGCATCAGGCTTCTGATGCGTGGTAATCACCACATTATGTGGTGTTGTCAACAGGGGATATATATCTTGTATAGGTTTCATGAAACGGCAGCAAAGTTGCGGAAATAAAGCTCAACAGCCAAAATAGTTTGAGGTTTATGGTTTTGGGTTTGTAGTTGCTGCCGCATTTCGGAAAGACCGACTGTTTTCAGGCTGATTAATAGTTCAATCTCCGGATTTTCAATATTCGGGGTTTTCCTTTTTATTCAGGAACCTCGACCTAAAGAACCAAAAACTCCAAACAATAAACTACAAACCATTTCCCTATTTTTGCGGCCAAAATTGAAGATAGTATGAGTAACCGCACGTTTACAATGATTAAGCCCGATGCTATGAAGAACGGGCACGCCGGAGCGATTATTGACCGGATCATCAAGGAAGGATTCCGCGTTGTATCGCTGAAACTGACCAAATTAAGCAAGGAAAAAGCCGGTGAATTTTATGCAGTGCATAAAGAGCGTCCCTTTTATGGTGAGCTGGTTGATTTTATGAGCAGCGGCATTATCATTGCCGCCATACTGGAAAAACCCGATGCAGTAGCTGCATTTCGTACCCTGATCGGTGCTACCAACCCCGCCCAGGCCGAAGCCGGCACCATTCGTAAATTATTTGCTACTTCAATTGGCGAGAATGCCGTTCACGGCAGCGACAGTGATGAGAATGCGGCTATTGAAGGCAGCTTTTTCTTTAGTGGATTGGAGCAGTTTTAAGCGTAAGCACAAAAAGGAAAGAAGGTTTCCTTTAATATAGTTTAATTTTAATAGAGAGGATTACCGGCGGGTAGCTGGTAGTCCTTTTGTTTATTAAATCATTATTTCACAAAAGGTGTTTTAACCCCATTTTGTACAGTTTATCCAATTTTTTTTTGACATATATGAGATAGATGTTATATTTGTTGAAAGTAATTTGAATATCATGCACGGAAACGTGTGATTACCATGAAGGACGTAAGTCCTTTGATATCATCAAGGCCACTAAAAGGTGGCCTATTTTTTTACCCTTAATTGCCAATATGAAAAGAGTGCTCATCCTAATTGATGGTCAAAATCTATTTTATGGGTTAAAAAATCTTGGGTTAAAGGAAAGCGAAATAAATTGGACAAAAGTTTTTCAATCTTTTATAGAGCCTACTGATGAATTAATACGGGCTTATTGGTTTCGACCACAAAAAATTCAAGACGGGCATTTTACTGCAGAATCAATCAGAAATCAAATAGTTTATAAAAATTATAACGGCACCTATAGTAATTATAAATCTGGTAACCATTCTGCAATTAACAAACAGGTTTTAGAAAATATAGAAAATGAAGCTATCCGGGTTGAAAAATGGCTTCATGAACAAAGAAATAGATTTTCTAATATTGAGTATCTCTATGATCAATTATGTTTAGATAATAATGACATAGAAATCGTAAAAAGAGGGATTGTGAAAGTGAATCCTTATACCCAGGAATATACCGGCGAAAAAGGGGTGGATATTGCATTGGCTGTGAAAATGATTTCACTCAGTATTGAAAAAAAGTGCGATAAAATTATTTTAGTTAGCGGTGATTATGACTATGCCGAAGCAATAAGTTATGTAAAAAACAATATGACAAAAGTTAACATAGTCAAATTACATAAAGGATTTCCCCCTAAAAATAGAAATATGTCAAGGGATTTATCTGTTTTGGCAGATAAAATTATAGACCTGTATGAGGCTGATATTAGAACAAATTATCTAAAGAAATCCCATTTGCCTCAACCTATTTAATCCCCTTCCCCCTACTGACTCTCCGTAATCCGCTTGATATTCTGCATCGGGGTTACTTTATAGCCTTTTTTACGCAGCAAATTGATAACACCCTGCTCGCCGGGTAAATGCCCCGCTCCTACCGCAAACAAAATGCATTGCTTTTTCATCAAAACCGGCATTTGTTCTACCCAATGCCGGTTGCGGCCATATAGCAGCAGATCCATATACTCATCCATACCGGGATCGCTTTTGTGCATCAGCGTATCCATGCGGTCGAGGTTCTGCTGGCGGTACACTTCTACCATTTCCATGGTTACCTGTTTGTAACTGTCGATGCTGTCGATATAATTGACCAGGTCTTTTGCCTGCTTTTCGTAGGGAATGCTATCAAAAATAGAAGCCTGGAATTCGGTCGTTTCCAACCCCCTTATTTCTTTTGGATATTGCTTGCTTTCCCGCATGATCAATTCTTCCATTCCATTTTTCTGTGAGCAGTTCATCATTTGCTCGCCAATCATACTGGAAATAAAATAGGGCTTAAACCGGTTCATCATCGCCAATGGTAATGGCACCGCATTGTTCTTGAAATAGGTTTCTACCCGGGCGTATTCTTCTTTGGTCAACAGTTCCGACAATTTTATGCCGTCGTTCATGCGCAGGTATTTCATGGCGCCCATTAATTCGGCCATATTATCCATATCCAGCTCAAAATAAATGCGGTCGCAATATTTAATTGCCAGTTTTAGGCTGTCGCTCACAGTGGCATCATCGGCGCATAAAACGTGCATGGTGCCAAACAGGTACGATGACCGGGAGAGGCCGTTTCCGCTTATCTTCCATAACAGGGTGTTATCTAAATGATTATACTGGACCCCAGGTGCAGAAGCGCTTGCTTTTTTACCCGGTTTACCAGGTTGTTGCCCCAGCCCGGCCATTGCCAGGGCCATATAAAAAATTAACATACTTGCATTTTTAGATAACATATTTGCCTGCTTTTATCCTACCCTTTGAATAAGGTTCTTTTTTTTATTATACTTGCATAAATAAAACCCGTATGAAATCCGCCCAACCCCAGATTACTGAACAATTCCACTCACAATTAGTTCACGTTGCCTATTTCAACAAAGCTATACAGGCTGGTTGATATGAACGAATAAATTTACAAGATCAAGGAAGCCGGGAATAAACGAATCAGACACGTTTTGACCGTAATTAAATATCGAATATCGAATTTTAAATAATGAACCTGCCTGCCGGCAGGCAGGTGTAGAAGTGAGAACCCGTAGCCCGGGTTTTACTTTCGATATTCAAAATGCTACATCTGCCTGCCGGCAGGTAGGTTTAATATTCGATGTTTTTAATGCTTAATGCTGTGTACATGAAAATCTTTGTTTGTAGCTTGTTGTGGCTTGCAATAGTAAATCTGTGTGCGGCTCAAACAACCCTGCCTGAATTTGGAGAAGTTACAGCGGCTGACAAGGCGCTTACCGAATGTTCGTTCGATAAAGAGGCCGATGCCGTAGTGATCTTTGACGAAGCAACTGCCGATCATAACGATCAATATAATCTTATTGTAAACAGGCGCACCCGCCTGAAAATACTAAAGTCCAGGGGCAACCGGTATGGCGATGTAACCATTCGCTATATTCATAAAGATGATATTGAATACGTTGATAACATAGAGGCCTACACCTGCAATTATACCCATAATAATACCGTAGCCGATATCAAAAAAGTTCCGTCCTCTTCCATCTACCGTAAAAAGATCAATGAAAGATATTCCGAAATAAAAATTGCCATGCCCGATGTGCAGGTGGGCAGCATCATTGAATATAAATACACCACCACCGCTAAAAATTATAATTACCTCGACGATTGGTATTTCCAGAGCGAACTGCCTGTTATGCACAGCCAGTTTACGCTGTCAATAATGCCCAATTACGCATTCAACTACCGCGTAATCAAAAGCGATCTATTGCCTATTGACATCAAACAGGAAAAAGGCTCGGGCAGAATTTTTTTTAAAATGAACAACATAGCCGGTTTACGCGATGAACCGTATATGGATGCAGAAAAAGATTACCTGCAACACGTGGAATTTCAAATGTCGGGCTACCAGGGCACCTTTGGCGGCACTACGCGCTATATGGAAACATGGAATGATGTTACCCGTGAACTGATGTCGAATCAGGCATTCGGTTTACAATTGAATAAGAACGTTCCGGTTGGCGATGAGTGGATGAACAAGTTAAAAGCCATGTCTTCGCCATTCGAAAAAATGGCCGCTGTTTACAATTCGGTTTACAAAAATATCGGCTTTAATGGCATGGGCGGCATAGGCGCTGCAAACGGGGTTAAAGATACCTGGGAGAAAAAGAAAGGCAGCAGCGGCGATATAAACCTGCTGCTTATTAACCTGCTGCAGGAAGCCGGGCTCGAAGTGTACCCATTGCTGGTGAGCGAACGCGGCCATGGCAAAGTAAATCCCAAGGTCCCTTTTATTGATCAGTTCAATAAAGTACTGGCCTATGTGCTCATCGATGACAAAAAATATGTGCTCGATGCCGCCGGCCTTTATACCCCGCCTTTTATGATCCCGTTCTCCGTCATTAACACCAACGCATTTGTTGTTAACCGTAAAAAAGGCGGCATCATTACCTTAACGGAAACAACAAAAAAGGACAAAAATTTTGTAAGCATTCATGCCCGTATAGACGACAACGGGAGCATGACCGGCGAAGCGATCATTGAAAGCAATGAATACGCCCGGCTTACGCGCATGCGGGCCTGGGAACGCGATAAAGAACATTTTCGCGAAAATTACTACGTCACTTACCAGGATGGGTTGAAGTTGGATAGCCTGGTTATACATAACATCGAGAACGATTCCATGCCGCTTGAACAACAATTTAATTTTACCATTCCTCCTACTGTAAGCGGCGATTACAAACTCATTAACCTGAACCTGTTTAGCGGTATTGCCAAAAACCCGTTCATCTCGAATATACGATTTACCAATATCGATTATGGCTGTCTGCAATCGCATACCGTTGTCGAAAACATTGAACTGCCGGCTTCGCTAAAAATAGAAAGTTTACCAAGAAATATCAGGATGATCATGCCCGACACCAGCATCTCGCTTACCCGGATGCTGGAAGTGAAGGAAAATGTACTTAGCGTGCGGTATTCCATCACCACCACCCGCAGTGTGTTTACCGCCGATGAGTATGATTATGTAAAGGAATTTTATAAAAAGATGGCAGATATCATGAATGAGCAGGTAGTACTGCGAAAGCCATAACGATTGCTGATTTGGCGATTTCGGGATTTTGAGATTTATAAATATGCTAAACAAAATGAAATTACGAAATCTCAAAATCAGAAATTAAATGTGCTTGAGGCTTGCAGTTGGCTTTTTGAAGATTGAAAAATTAAACCACAAACCACCCATATGTACAAACCATTAATCCTTTTTGCCTGCCTGGCCATTACCATGCCCCTGTTTGCACAAAAGGGCAGCGACGTTCCAGGCTTTGGCAAAGTTGAGAAAGCCGACCTGGAAATGAAAACCTGCGATTTTGATGATAAAGCGGAAGCCGTGGTGCTGTTCGATGTAGGCGAACTGTATTGCGATCTTTCTGCCAGCGGCAGCAACATGTCACTGGAACGGCATATACGCATAAAGATCCTGAAAGATAAAGGCAAGGACAAGGCCGATATCAAACTTCGCTATTACAGTTATCGCAATATTGAATATATAAGGAACCTGTCGGCACAAACCTATAACCTGGATGCCGCAGGCAATATCATCACCACCAAAGTAGAAAAAAAGCTTATTTATGATAAGCCTGTCGATAAACTGCATTCCGAACAGATCTTCACCTTTCCCGAAGTAAAAGCAGGCAGCATCATTGAATATAAATGGACACAGGTATGGAGCGGCATCAGTCTTGAAAACTGGTATTTTCAAGATGACATTCCGGTGAAATACAGCCGCTACCGCGTTGATTTTCCCGGTGAAATTGAAGTATACTCAACACCACTTTGCGTATTGCCGTATGAAACAAAAAAAGACAGCAAAGGCACGCGGCTGATCCAGGTTTATTCCATGAAGAATATTCCGGCTCTGCGCGACGAGCCTTACATCAGCTGCGATAAAGACTATCTGCAGCGTATTGAATTCAGGTTCCTGGCCCTCAATTTGCCCACCCGCCGCGAAAGCCTGATAAAAACCTGGCCCGAACGCATCAAAACCCTGATGGAAGATGAGGATTTTGGGATACAGCTGAATAAAAATATTCCCCGTACAACCGACCTGGATGAGCAATTGAAAAACGTTACCAATCCATATCGTAGAATGGTGATCATTCATGAATACGTACGAAAGAATATGGAATGGAACGGGTACAGTAATATCTGGGCGTTAAATGGCGTTAAATCTGCCTGGAAGGACAAAAAAGGCACCAGTGGCGAAATTAACCTGATACTGGTGAACCTGTTAAAAGACGCCGGATTAAAAGCGCATGCCATTCTGGTAAGCACCCGCGAACATGGCGTTGTTACCAGTTCCGTTGCCGACGTAAGCCAGTTTGATAAAGTACTGGCGTATGTAGAAATTGGCGAAACCCCGTATGTGCTCGATGCTACAGAAAAATATACACCATCGCATTTAATTCCAATGAGCGTCATGTATTCAGAAGGTTTGGTGATCGAAAAACCGGAGACCTTTGAGTGGGGTTGGAAACCGCTGTGGAATGAAAATACGATGCTGAAGAATACGATCGTTATGCAGGCCGTCATCGATGATAATGGCGTTATGAATGGCCGCGCCTCCCTGTACAGCTACGACTATGCCCGGGTACAGCGCATAGAGGATGCTAAAAAAGATAAAAGCAAATTCATTGAAAAATATTTCAAAGCCGATCACCAGGACGCTCAAATAGACAGCCTGGAGCTGGAAAACCTGGATGCCGATTCGATGCCCCTGATACAAAAGGTGCAGTTTCATATACCCATAAACGCCTCCGGCGATTACAAATACTTTTCAACCAACCTGTTTACAAAGCTGGAGAAAAATCCTTTTCTGGCCGATACCCGGTTCTCCGATATATTCTTTGGCGTGAACCAGGTTTACAGCATTGTTGCCAATATAATCATCCCCGAAGGATATGCCTTTGAAACGTTGCCCAAAAACATGCGGATGATTATGCCCGATACCAGCATTTCCATTACCCGGCGGCTGGTGGCGGAAAAAAATCAATTGTCGGTAAGAATTTCGCTGGAATTCAAAAAACCATTTTTTACCCTGCAGGAATACGGCGATTTTAAGGAATTTTATAAACAATTGTTTGCTATACTCAGCGAGCAGATCGCTATTAAGAAAAAAGCGTAATTATGAAAAAGTGTTTGCTGATCATATTGGTACTTTGTAGTACCTGGAGCCTCAAGGCTCAGGTAACATCGTACGATCTGTCGTCGGTGCCCGAACCCGTAAAGAAAGACGCAGATGTCATAAAGCGGTACGAGGATATTGTATTTGAAGTAACGGATATTGACCGGGCATCCTACAAGGTGCACCAAATGCTCACCGTTCAAAATGAAAAAGGAAAATCGGCGCTTTCTTTCGCTACAGGAACGTCAAGGATCATTTCGTTAGATGACATGACCATCACCGTATACGATGCGTTTGGCAAACAAATAAACAAGTATAAAAAGAAAGATATGCGCATGGTGGCCACCGGCGAAGGGTTGATCGACGATGGATTTCTTATGTATATCAATGTGCCGGTATCAACCTATCCCGTTACCGTGGAATATGAGTATGAACTGAAATTTAAAGAAACCCTGTTTTTTCCGGCTTATCATATAATCAGGCCGGGCCAGGGCGTTGAAAGATCGAGTTTTACGGTGAAAGTGCCTAAAGACCTCGATTTACGGTACCGGGAAAAGAACATCAAACTGGCGCCGCAAATATCCGAAGAGGCGCAATACCGGTTGTACAAATGGTCGGTTACCAACCTGCCCCCTATAGAAGACGAAAAAGGGGCCGTAAGCTTCGAAAGCCGGTATCCTTCCATACTGCTGGCGCCAAACCGTTTCTCTTATTATGGAAACCAGGGCGAACTCACATCCTGGAAATCGTATGGCGAATGGATCGGGAAATTATACAAAGGCCTCGATGAATTACCGGAAGACAGAAAAGCATTCTTTCGCAACCTGGTTAAAAACGCATCTTCAGACCGGGAAAAAATAAAATTGATCTACGATTACCTGCAAAAGAATTTCAGATATGTAAGTATTCAATTGGGTATTGGCGGTTTAAGACCTTTTTCAGCCGATTTTACCGACAAGAAAAAATATGGCGATTGTAAAGCATTGAGTAATTATATGAAAGCGGCCCTGAAAGCTGTTAATATAAACAGCCATGTGGCTATTATTAATTCAGGCTATAACAGCGAGCCGGTAGACAGGGACTTCCCATCCACCGGTTCATTTGACCATGTGATCCTTTGCGTACCACAACCAAAAGACTCCGTGTGGCTGGAATGTACCAGTTCAACCGCCGATTTCAACGTATTGAGTTCATTCACGGAGAACCGGAATGCGTTACTGGTAACCGATGAAGGGGGTGTACTGGTGCCTACTCCGGTGAGCCAATCGGATAACAATAAGTTCAACGCAATTACCACCATCAACCTGGCAGTAGATGGGTCCGGACAAACTTCTACCCTGTTCCGTACAACCGGGCGATATAAAAATTTCATGGACGAGATCCTGAATGAGAAAAAAGACGATCAAAAAGCGTCTATCGTATATGAGTTGGGTTTTAAACAACCTGATGAATTCGATTATGTAAAAAAAGACAGTACCGAACATTTCACCACGGTCCTCAATATGACCATTGAAAAAATACCTGAATTTAACGCCGGTAATAAAATGTTCCTGGCGCCCCGGTTATATAAATTCTGGGAAACCAAACTGCCTAAATCCGACAAACGTAAGCTGGATTATTATTTTCATAATCCTTATGAGTTTACCGATACCACGGTATTCAGGCTGCCGGCGGGCGTTTCTGTAGATGCATTGCCCAAACCCGCAACGCTATCGGGCACTTATGCCAGTTACAGCACCAAATACTGGTATAACGAAACGGAAAAAGCGGTGTACACCAGCGCTTCTCTGGTTTTGAAACAATATAAAATACCTGCTGCCGGCTATGCCGACATCAAAAAACTATTTGATGATATTCTGATGGATGGCAATCAACGGATCGTGCTGAAGAAAGAATAAATACAGTTTATAGTTCATAGTTTATAGTTGTGGCCGAATTTTGAGGATTCCCTTCAATAACGACTGCTTAATTTAAAGAACTGTGAACTGTGAACTATGAACTGTGAACTATGAACTGTGAACTACAAACTGATAATATGTGAAAGAATAATTCCGGTAGCCACCGCCGCATTCAGCGATTCGGCTTTCCCATAGCGAGGAATAGTTACCCTGTTCCGGCTCAGGGCCAGCAACGCGTCGCTGATACCCTTTGATTCATTGCCTATAATAATGACACCTTCTTTAATGGGTGGCAGTTTTCGCACATCGGTACCATGCAAAACCGCCGCATAGGTTGGTACATCGGGAGCTTCCGCCAATAACTGCGTCAACGTCCCATACATGACCTGTACCCGCGCAATACTGCCCATGGAAGCCTGCACCACCTTGGGGTTATAGGCATCGGCACAATCGACGCTGCAAAAGATCTGCGAAATGCCAAACCAGTCGGCACAACGGATGATAGTACCCAGATTCCCCGGGTCCTGGATGGTATCGAGCATCAACGATACCGTATTTCGTTCAGGCGGGTGAGTGATCAACGCCGGTTTTTTAAAAATACCCAATACCTGGTTAGGGGATTGCAATCCGGAAATGCGTTCCAGTTCTGACTGGGATATTTCAGTTATGGAGTTCGTCATTTGCTGAACCTGCCCTTCGATCCATTCTTTAACACCATACAGTTGTTGCAGCGGCAAACCGGCACTTAATAATTCGTTAATTAGCTTCGGACCCTCGGCAACAAACACTCCTTCTTCATCTCTCAATTTTTTGTGGCTTAAACTTTGAATATATTTGACCTGAGATTTAATCAACATTGCATTCCGTTTAAACAAAATATGTTATTAGCCCGGCAAGTTACTGCATTTAGATTGGTTCGTTGGATTGCGTATTGCGCTTTTGTAGTAGCGTCAAGTACATCCTGCACTATCATTAAAAATTCACAGGCTGGTAAGCCCTTTGTATATAAAACCACCATAAGTATAAATGGCAACGTGCCCGAAAAACAGGCATTGGAAGAACGGTTGCTCAATCAGCTGGATGACAGTTTGAAGACCCGGATCGTTTCCTATGCCGGTGTGCGGCGGGTATTACAAAAACCACCGGTATTTGATTCCGCCAATATAGGCCGTTCTCTCATCTTTATGAGCAGTCTGCTGGGTTCGCTGGGTTACTTTCATCCTGAAATACGCTATGATTTTCATATAGATACCGTACGGCGGAACCGGAAAGACCAGTACCGCACGTACATCCATTTTACCGTTATACCAGGCAAGGTGTTGCGCCTCGATTCCATCGGTTATGCCTTCCAGGACCCGGAGCTGCAGCGGTTAGCCCTGCGCCAGAAGGATAAATCGGAACTGAAAAAGACCGAACCCTATACGCTGCAAAAGGTATCGGATGAACTGGACAGGCTGCTGACCGTTTTTCGTAACAATGGTTATTACAAGTTGAGTAAAGAGGATATATATGCGGAAGTAGATACCGTGGTGGCTGCGTTAATTGACCCCACGATCGATCCGTTTGAACAGTTCAGACTATTGGATTCATTACGCAAAAAAAGAGAGAACCCCACCATTAATGTAGTGATGAAACAACAGCCGGTGAAAGACAGCAACCGGT
Organism: uncultured Niastella sp.; assembly: GCA_966212235.1. Lineage (GTDB taxonomy): Bacteria > Bacteroidota > Bacteroidia > Chitinophagales > Chitinophagaceae > Niastella. Next base: position 291,255 of record CBIHPP010000004.1, read on the forward strand.
TAAAGAAGTTTTATTTTGGCAATGTGACCGTGTATCCCGACGCGAGTTACCTCGAGGAAGCCGGCGATTCCATCCGGCACGATACAACCGGCTTAAAAGGGTATACTTTTATCTATAATTCCCGAAAGTTTAAACTACCCTTTATAGCCAGGAATATTACCATAAGGCCAGGCTCCATGTATGTGCAACGGCGCTATTTCCGTACCATTAATAACTTTACCAGTTTGGGCGCCTGGCAAAACGTAGATGTGGAAATGACCGAGCGGTACGATACCAGCCACCCTTTCCCCTTGCTGGATGCGAAGCTGCGCCTGTACCCGGCTTCCAAACAAAACCTGAACGTGTCCCTGGAAACCAGCCGTAACGTAAGCGATTTCTTAACCACCGGCCAGTTGTTTGGTATTGGTTTAAATGGCCGTTTACTGAACCGGAACGCTTACCACGAAGCCATACAAACAGTGACCAGCGCCCGGTTTGGTATAGAGTTGGGAACAAACATCATTCAAACCTTACAGGCAAGCCTGTCACATACCATTAACTTTCCCAAGTTCATAACACCGATAAAAATAAAGACCGACAGTCTCATTAATCCACGCACCCTGTTAAACCTGAATGCGACCTATACAGACCGGCTGTTGTTTTTTAAATCGCGCTCGTTCAATACCTCCTGGGGGTATGAATGGGTAAAAGGCCGGCGCCGGGAAGACCAGGACCAGGTTGGACAAAGATGGCGCAAGACCTGGCAATACATTCCATTGAATTTTGAATATACCGATGTCATAAAGACCGATAGTTTCAAATCGCTTGAAGACAAGATCAGCTCCTACAAATTCGCCTTTAACAACGGGCTAATCATCAGCCAGATATTGAGCCTGGCGACCGGGATTGAAAAAGACAATAAACTCACCCTATTGCGTGGCAAGCTGGAAGAAAGCGGCGCCCTCTTTGGCCTGATAAAACGCCTGGAGCTTGGTTCCCTGGCCCGGTTTATAAAATTAGATGGCGAGATTAAACATCATATCAATTACCCCCATTCGTCCCTGGCATTCAGGGCCTATGCCGGGTATGGTTTTGTATATGGAAAGACCGATACCTCGGGAATAATCGTCAATGAAAATAACCTGCCGTTCTTCAAAGCATTTTTTGCCGGCGGTCCGTACAGTATGCGAGCCTGGGCCATTCGACGACTGGGACCCGGTTCATCGAACCTGTACGACACAGCCAATGGCGGTGGCAATGATCGTTTTGGCAATATGCAGTTGGAATTTAATACCGAGTACCGTTTTAACGTTACCACTATTCCCGGTACCGATGTTAAAATAAACAGCGCCCTGTTTGTAGATATGGGTAATATCTGGAGTAACGAATTTGATCCCAAGACCGGCGCTAAAATACCGGAAGCCTCGTTTAAGCTCGGCCGCTTGTACAAAGACCTCGCCATTGGCGCCGGCACCAGTCTGCGGTTTGATTTTGATTTCTTCCTAATTCGATTAGACTGGGCCTATAAAATAAAAGACCCGTTGTTTCATTATAAAAACGACGGGTGGTTTAATGATATAAGGATACTGAATGGGCAGTTTCAGTTGGGAATTGGGTATCCATTCTAAAAATTGCTGATTTTGAGATTGTGTGATTTCGGGATTTGAATCCAAAAATCTCAAAATCCCGAAATCTCCAAATCAGAAACTACCTGATTCCTTGTACTTAACAATACGTTCCAGCGCTTCCTCCATCGTCATGGATTTATCCAATGTGAATGCTCCAATCCTCGTGCGGCAAAGCTTGCTGAGATAGGCGCCGCAACCCGCGGCCTTTCCTACATCATTGGCCAGGCTCCGGATATACGTGCCGGTGGTGCAAACCACCCTGAAATGCAAAACAGGCAATTCAATGGAAGTGAATTCAAACTCTTTGATGGTAATTTTGCGGGGCTCCAGCTCAATGGTGATACCCTGCCGGGCCAGCTCATACACCCGTTTGCCATCTTTTTTTATGGCCGAATGCATGGGTGGAACCTGCATGACCTCACCCGTAAATTGCTGGGCAATGGCTTGTAATTGTTCGGGCGTTATGGAGCTGTAATCTTTAAGATCCTGTGGTTCACTCTCAAGATCGTAGGTAGGTGTAGTGGCGCCCAGGGTAAACGTGCCGGTATATTCCTTTTCCTGCGCCATGTACTCATTGATGCGTTTGGTAAACTTACCGGTACACAGGATCAACATACCTGTTGCCAGGGGATCGAGTGTGCCGGCATGACCTACCTTCTTTATTTTAATCGCAGAACGAATTTTTCGAACAACATCAAAAGACGTCCACTCAAGCGGTTTATTGATCAATAAAACCTGTCCTTCTTCAAAAATATTTTTTGGTGCCTGTTCCATGTGGGCGCGAAGGTAAGAAAACAGCTGCAAGTTGCACTCCGCCAGTTGGCGGATGCAAGCAAATACAAATACAGCTATAAGCCGTCGCAGCCCTCTACCTTTCTTTATGCCTTTTTTAAATCGCCTGCCTGGCCTTTAATTCCAAATATTTATTGACGGTGTTTACGGTTAAATTTTGCGGTGCAGTGAGAATGGTGAAAATGCCGTGCTGCTGCAATTCTTTTACGATCAGCCGCTTTTCATACACAAATTTTTCGGCAATGGTTTTGGTGTACAGCGTTTCAATATCTTCAGCCGGTTCATCGGTTAGCTGGCGTAACTCGGTATTCTCAAAAAATACCACCAGTACCAAATGATTGCGGGCTATATGGCGGATGTAGGGTAATTGCCGTTGCAAACCCGACAACGATTCAAAATTGGTAAATAATACAATGAGGCTGCGTTGCGAGATACGGGTTCGAACATGCGCATACAATCTTTCAAAATCACTCTCCAGGAATTTAGTCTGTTGGTTGTACAGCGTTTCCAGGATATTTCCCATTTGCGCCGCTTTGCGGTCAGCCGGTAAAAAATGACCGATGTTCTCTGCAAACGTTACCAGCCCTGCCCTATCCTGCTTTATCAATGCTACCCGTGATAAGATCAGCGTTGCATTGATCGCATAATCCAGCAGCGTCATGCCTTCAAACGGCATTTTCATTACGCGGCCTTTATCAATAACACAATACACCTGCTGGCTGCGCTCATCGGTATAATTATTCACCATGATCTGTCCGCCTTTGCGGGCTGTCGCTTTCCAGTTAATACTGCGAATATCATCGCCGGTCACATATTCTTTGATCTGCTCAAACTCCAGGCTATGTCCTAGTTTCCGGATCTTGCGGCTGCCCGCTTCCGCCAGGTTATTGGAGTAAGCCATTAATTCAAACTGGCGCAATGGCAGGTACGATGGCAATACTTTTACCATTTGTTGACCCTCGTTCTTTATGCGCCGTACCACCAGCCGCAACGGACTTTTTACAAAAACATTGGTATCATTAAAAATGTATTCGCCCCGTTCAACCGGTCGCAATGTGTAATTGATGTTTTTGGTTTCACTGCTGTTCAATGCACCCGCTACGGAAAAATCGCGTTGCTGAAACTGCACCGGAATTTCATCAATTACTTTTATTTGAATGCGAAAATGATACTGGTTGGTTATGGACAGTTGCACTTTGTTAATATCGCCATTGCTAAACCGCTCGCCGGTTATGCGTTGTATTTTTAAACCGTTACTACGGAAGAATAACAACGAATAGTCCAGCACGAACATGGCTATTACAAACCACAGGCTTATTTGCGCCACCACGTACAATACAGGCCAGTTGTACGACAGTACAAACAGCAGAATGACGGCTACTAACGTCCAGTAAAAACGTCGCCCGAAGAAGAGTGGATGAATATATCTTTTATAAAAATTCATGCATTGTGAATAATTAATAATACTGGCAACATGAAGCGTTTATGGTTTATAGTTTATGGTTTGTCGTTCTTTAATTTAAACAGTCGTTATTGAGGCATCCTCAAAAATGATGCAAAATCAGTAACCCTGCATTTATAAAAACTTTTCAAGGCGCGGAGCAACTATAAACTACAAACCAGAAACCACAAACCGTTTTTATCGTGGCACTTCCACACTCGTAATGATCTGCTGAATCACATCATCGGTAGATGCGCCTTCCATTTCCTTTTCAGGCGTTAACACAACGCGGTGACGCAATACCGGCGGAATAACATGTATGATATCATCCGGCGTAACAAAATCGCGGCCCCGCATAGCTGCCAGCGCCTTGGCGCCATTCAAAATACCAATGGATGCCCGTGGTGATGCACCCAGGTAAATAGATTTATGGTTACGTGTATTGGCTACGATGGTTGTAATAAAATGGATCAGCTTTTCTTCCACATGTATGGTGCGTACCTGGTTGCGCAGCTCGTGGATCTGTGCAGATGATAATACCGCCGATACCTGGTTGATCATATCGTTCAGGTTTTGCTGGTGGTGTTGCATCACCACCCTGAATTCCTGTTCGATCGTAGGGTACGACACCACTATTTTAAACAGGAAGCGGTCTAACTGTGCTTCCGGTAAATGATAGGTGCCTTCCTGCTCTATCGGGTTTTGCGTGGCTACCACCATGAACGGAACTGATAACTGGTACGAATGACCGTCAACGGTTATCTGCCGTTCTTCCATCACTTCAAATAATGCCGCCTGCGTTTTGGCCGGCGCGCGGTTTATTTCATCGATCAGCACGATATTACTGAAGATAGGTCCCTTATTGAACTGGAAAGTAGAATCCTTCGGGTTGAATATGGAGGTACCAATTACATCACTGGGCATCAGATCGGGCGTGAACTGAATACGTGAAAAACCAACCGAAATACTTCTGCTCAGCAATTTGGCCGTAAGGGTTTTGGCTACGCCAGGCACGCCTTCAATAAGCACATGCCCGTCGGCCAATACGGCGGCCAGCAATAGTTCCACCATTTGTTCCTGCCCAACGATCACTTTGCCAATCTCCTGTTTTAAGGTCTGTACCGATTGTTGCAGTGAGCTGAGATCGGTTCTGACGTCGAAAAAGTTTTCCATGTATTATACGTATTTATAAAAATGCTCCAATTTACGGTTCAGTTCAAGCAAGCCTGCGTCGGTAACATCATATTCATCCTGTAACATGTTCATGTAATACAGCAGGTCTTTCAGGGCATTGATATCATAGCCGGTTTTCCAGGCCAGCCGCTTTTCAAATTCCGGGTCGTTGAGCGCCGCACGTATGCCATACCGGCCGCGTACATGGTCCTGAAAATGCACTGTCATCTTTTGCGCCAGGTTCTTGTTATCGTGCCGTTGAAAATAAAGGCGGCCAATGGTTTTTACAAAATCAACCGATGCGTTCTTCAACGGTTGAATGATGGGTATGGCACGTTGCTTGCGTTTGCTTTCAAACAGGTAAATGATCAGCATCAGGATCAACAACAACCACAACGCACTCGCTAATGCCGGTTGTTTCATAAGCCAGCTAAACAATCCTTTGGCGCTCTGCCCGCTATTACTACCTGATTTATGATTCCTGAAATAATCGTCCCACCGCACTACTTCGCTGCTTTGGGGAAGGTATGATAACACGTTATCATAATAGGCTTTGTTATTCTTGTGTAATAAAAAGAAATTGGAAAAAGTGATCGGCGCCAGGTGAATGAACAGATCGCCACCGCCTTCGTAGGTAAACCTTACAAAATTGGGTCGTCCTAACTGATCTCGTCCCAGGATCGCCGTAATGGTAGAATCAACCGACACAAAAAAATTGTCCCTGGCCGTACCGGGATAGGTGAACGACAGGGAATCGTTGGTCTCCGGATTATTTACGCTTACGGTAAGTGAATCATCTGTATTATAGGCGCCGGAATAAAAAGCGGTTTTTAAATGCAGGCTGTCCAGCAGTGTTTCTGAAATTCGGAAAGAAGAGATGAAAACGTGTTGTCCCCTCGATACCATTCCTAACAGGGCGGCCAGTTCATCGTCATCAGGAAGTACCTCACTGGATACGATGATATAAGTGCTCTTTTGATCGTCGTAACTTGTATTATCGCCGTCTGTGTCTTTAAAATTCTTTAAGTTAAAAGTTTTATACCGGTCGGGCGATTTTTTATTGATGACCACTTCCGCACCAGGAAATAGCTGATGCAGGTTTTCGTAGGCATAATAAGTACCGTAAGGTATTTTATCACTTCGCCAAAGGGAAACGCGTTTGTTCATGCGTTTTGCGCCTGAATCGCAACCGGCCATTAAACCGGTTAACGCCACCAGCCAGATCAATAAGCGATATCGTATTATTGGTTTCAAGTATTCACTGCGTTATAAAAGTGGCTGAAATTTTTATATACTATGTCAAATTGTTCTTCGGTCAATGCAAACTCACCATACCACATATAATCGTATACCCGGGTCAAAAAGCCAAACTCACTGGCCAGCTTATGCCCGCTCATCTGGTTCACATATTCATAATTCGTGGCATCTGCATGAAAACGGATCCACTGTCTTTCGTTCAATAGCTGCAACGACTTCAGGTACATAAATCGTACTGCCAGGCGGTGATCTCTGGCGTCAACGGCTTTCTGGATCTTTTCATTGAGGTTTTCATCTGCAATATCAATATCTCCACTGGTATCTGTTGCTTTTGGTTTGCTGCTGGAATAGAACAGGAACAACTTGTTCACTACAATGAGGCGGTAAATGACAAACAGAAAAAAAGCGATCAATATGCCATAGGTAACGAACCGGATGGCAGAGCCTGCAAAGGCATCATTGAAATAATCCCAGAACCCTTTTCGGCGCGGCTCGTCCTCTATTTTCTGCTCACGGGTCCAGTAGGCAGGATCGTTAGCATAGGCAAAATCTTTCTGCTTTTGCAGTTGGCGCACCGTTGAATCGGGCACCTGCCGGAATACGACCGGTTCGGGAATGGTTATTTTAGGTTCAGTATCTTCTGTATTCTCTGTGTCCTCTTCAACCGGCGTTTCTACGGCAACGGCTGATGTATCGTTATATACCTGTGCATGTATCACCTGCGAGCCCGAAAGCAACGCACAAAGACACAGCACTACCCGCAAGGTTTTCACCCTGTTACACAATGACCGGTATGAAAAAAAATAATTCATCAGTTGGGCTAATAATTTATTCAACGGCTTTTTCGGCTTTCGTTCTACGTTGTACCTGTATGGGATACCATACAAAATACCAGATAATAAAAATCAATGAGGCAGCCAGGATAAATATGGTTATCCAGTAAGGCATGGCGGAATAGGAATACCGGGTAACAAATCCTTCCAGAAAAGCAGCTACCAGCAATACCGGCACAAGTGCGATCATTATTTTCAACCCGTCTTTTACGCCCTGCATCAGAGAATGCAATCTTTTATGTGAACCGGGGAATAAGATGCTGTTACCGAGTATTAAACCGGCTGCGCCCGACAGAATGATAGCGGATATTTCCAGTGTGCCATGGGTCCAAATAACCAGTATCGATTGCCAGCCCAGGCCCTTCGCGAAAAAATAATATTGAAAGGAACCTACCATTACGCCGTTCAGGAACATTTCTTTTATACTTCCCAAACCAATGAAAATGCCAAAAACAAATACCCTGAACGATACGAAAATATTGTTCAAAGCGATATAGGCAAACATATTTAACGCGCTACCCTGCTTATACACCCCGAATGGATCCCCTTTGCTGATGTTATCTTCAGTCATTTCAACATAGTCATCGCCCATTACCCCCCTGACAAAAGTTTCATCATGGGCAGCAGAAAATGCCGCAATGAGGGCAAAACCAACAAAGATCAGAAATGCATACAGTATTTCCCGATGATGTTTGCGGATCGTAAGGGGCAACTCCGTTTTAAAAAAACGGCCTATCCGGGATGTTTCTTCCCGCTTGTTCTTATAAATGTTCAGGTAAATGCGTGATGCCAGGTCGTTCAAATACTGGGTTACCTTGCTGTGCGGATAAAACGTTTTGGAATAACCAAGATCATTTACCAGCTCGGTGAACTGCTGGGCCATTTCATCGGGGTCGGTGGTTGTTTCATATTGGTACTTCCTCCACTTATCAATATTTTTCTTTATAAATAGTCCTTCTCTCACTCAGACTTATTTTTATGGTTTCAAATCTACCTATTCAGGCCCAAATTAAATAGCTAAATAGAATATAATAGTAAAATTTTGAACGTTATAACGTAAGTAAACGGATAATTCGTACCCCCGGCCGCCGAAAGGGGGCGTTTTTTTCCGTCTATTTGCACCCAATGGCCTGGTTCCCGGGTTTTGGAATTTGAGATTTGATTTTTGTATATTGTAAGCTGAACAATTCTTATGCTTTTAGTTAAGTTAGATACCGGATTTAATATTGAAGTGGAGTTTGCGCTCAGTCCGTTTCACCGTCGCTTTTTTGCCTGGTTAATTGATGTTACCATACAAGGTACCTACCTGTGGCTGGGCACCAAGATCCTGAATGGGCTGGTAGGCTTTAGCTGGGATAACCAGATATGGCCCGTGGTGCTGTTCGCGCTACCGTTTATTTGCTATCACCTGATCTCAGAGATCGTCATGAACGGCCAGAGTGTTGGTAAAATGGCCATGCAAATAAAAGTAATGACCCTGCAGGGCGGACAACCGTCCTTAAGTCAGTACCTGATCCGCTGGTTGTTCCGTATTGTTGATTTTCCCATTTTGTTATTTCTTCAAATGGCGAGCGGATACAACAACTGGTGGATGATCCTGTTTGTATTTGCCGGTTTGATCTGTACCATTGCAACCCCCAAATCGCAACGGGTGGGCGACCTGGTAGCCGGTACTATTTTAATCGATCTCAAAAACCGCACTTCGTGGCAGGATACGGTATTTACCGAAGTAGAATCTACCTATCAGGCCAAATATCCGGAGGTAATGCAGTTGAGCGACCGCGATATCAATACCTTGAAGAATATTATTGAAACGGTAAAGAAGCGCAACGATTACGACCTTGCCCTGAAGATCGCCTATCGTATTCAGTCAAAACTAAAAATACACCCCGACCAGGATTCGCTGGAGTTTTTACAAACTTTGTTGAAGGATTATAACTATTATTCTACCAATTAACTTCCTTATTTCATCAACGAGGCAACTGAAACCACCACAATAGTGCCCAGCAGATAGAACGAAAGAATAACGATGGTTAAGATCCCTACAAATTTGAAACAGGATTTCAGGTTACTGAAAGAAACGTTCAAATTGGTTTGATCGTTATTGCGCAGGGCGCTCTGCATTTTCACGGAGAAATTAAACAGGAACAAATAAGGGAAGAAGCATAATAACGCAAGTACAATATATACCCCCGAAATGAGTACACCGCTATACCCCATGGAGGTACCCAATGCATCGTTGTTACCCAACCTGGAGAAGGTTGCCATGATGGTGCCGGCAAAAATGGCGACAATGATCATGATCCCGCACATAACAAACCCCACGATCGATAAAAACTTTGCCCAACGGGCTGTTTCGCTCAGGTAACTGATGCTTTGCTGATCAATTTGCAATTCAAATAAATTTTGATCAGAACCTGCGGCGGCTGGTTTGTATTGTTCCATGTTCTCAGGTAATTTTTGGTTAACGAATACCGTGATCACATACAAGATATGAAAATACCGGGGAACAATATTTCGGGATTTGGGGATTTTGAGATTTCGGGATCTGGAGAAGTGAATGCAATTCCGAATAAAAGGAAATCACCCAACCTGCCTGCCGGCAGGCAGGTCTCTAAATCCCGAAATCAGCAATTACTTAATACGCCTGTGCAAAAAGCACCCGTTGATTGGCGGGTTTGCCGGAGAAAATACAAACGCCTTCTTCTTCCTTACTGTCAAGCGGAATGCAACGAATAGTGGCTTTGGTCTTTTCTTTTATGGCATCTTCCGTTTCAGCAGTGCCATCCCAGAATGCAGAAATAAAACCACCTTTTTCATTCAGCGTGCTTACAAATTCATCCCAGGTATTAACAGGCGTAATATGCGAATCGCGGTAAGCCAGGGCTTTGTTGTAAATATTTTGTTGAATATCGGCCAGCAGTTGCACAATGCGGTCTGCCAGTGCATCCATGGAAACGCTCTGTTTTTCCTTCGTATCGCGACGGGCCAGTTCAACGGTGTTGTTTTCGAGGTCTCTTGCACCAATTGCCAGACGAACAGGCACTCCCTTCATTTCATATTCGGCAAATTTCCAGCCGGGCCGGGCGTTATCGTTATCATCATATTTCACGCGCACACCCAGCGCCTTCAATTCCTTCACCAGCGCCTGCACCTTTGCATCTATTTTGGTCTTTTGTTCTTCCCCTTTGTAAATAGGAACGATCACTACCTGCAACGGCGCAATCCTTGGGGGCAAGATCAACCCTTCGTCATCGCTATGCGCCATTACCAACGCGCCAATGAGGCGGGTGCTTACGCCCCAACTGGTAGCCCACACATAATCGAGCTTGTTGTCTTTATCGGAGAATTTTACATCGAATGCTTTGGCGAAATTCTGACCCAGAAAATGCGATGTTCCGGCCTGCAGGGCTTTGCCATCCTGCATCAGGGCTTCAATGCAATAGGTATCAACCGCACCGGCAAAACGTTCGTTCTCACTTTTCACCCCCTTGATCACCGGTAATGCCATCCAGTTCTCCACAAAATCGGCGTACACATTCAGCATTTGTACGGTTTCTGCTACGGCTTCCTGGGCGGTAGCATGGGCGGTATGGCCTTCCTGCCATAAAAATTCTGCCGTACGCAGAAACAGACGCGTACGCATTTCCCAGCGTACGACGTTCGCCCATTGGTTAATGAGCAAAGGCAGATCGCGATATGATTGGATCCAGTTTTTGTACGTATTCCAGATAATGGCTTCGCTGGTTGGACGAACGACCAGCTCTTCCTCCAGTTTGGCATCGGGATCAACCATGAGCCCGCCCTTTTTATTAGGATCGGATTTTAACCGGTAATGGGTTACCACCGCGCATTCCTTGGCAAATCCTTCGGCGTTCTTTTCTTCGGCTTCAAACAGGCTTTTGGGAACAAACAGCGGGAAATAGGCGTTTACGTGCCCGGTATCTTTGAACATCTTATCAAGGGCATCGCGCATATTCTCCCACAGGGCAAACCCATAAGGTTTAATAACCATACAACCTCTTACGGCGGTATAGTCGGCCAAACTGCCCTTAATAACCAAATCATTATACCATTGCGAATAATCTGTGCTTCGGCTGGTGATCTCTTTGCTCATGTTTTATTTTTTATATAGATCAGACTTCTTTTTAATGGTGATTTAATTCTTTCTCCTTCAGCACCGCCAAATTTCCCTTCTATCCTCATTATCAGGCTATTCATCGATAAATTTTAACATTCATCATGCAATTATTTCCTGGCAGGGGCTGTCTTTTTATTGTAACTTTAAGTTCAGAAAAACGCAAAAGTAGCACATACCACTGTAAAACGATAAAACCATTACTATGAGGTCTCTAAATATACTCCCTGTTCTATTGGCAATTGTCGCCTTGTCCAGTTGCTCAGTATACCGCTCCGGACAAACACCGGACGATGTATATTTTTCACCCACCCGTTCAGATGATTCGTATGTAACAGTAGATAACAACAAACGCGGTAGCAGCTATAACCGTAACGATAGCTATTACACCCCCGATGACAATTACCTGCGCATGCGGGTACGGGACCGGAATCGCTGGAGCAGTTTTGATAATTACGCCTACATGAACGACTGGCAGTATAACGGCGGCTATTACGGCGCCTATAGCCCTTATGGTTATGGCGGTTATGGAATGGGCGGTTATGGTATGAGCTACGGAATGGGTTATGGCATGGGTATGGGATATGGTCCTTACGCCTACAATCCCTACTCGTTTAATTCATACTGGAACAGTTATTATAGCTGGAACAGTTATTACAATCCTTATTGCGGAGGCATCATTGTAGGAGGTTCAAAAACCAATCCGGTCGTATACAGTTCAGTTCGCAATAATTTTAACCTGGCCGCCTACCAAAATAATAATTATAGCAACCGCAACAACAACAATAACGGAAGAAATATATACCAGGCAAATCCCAATGGCCGGTATAATACCAGTAACAGCGGCAACAACAACAGTTCAGGCGGTTTGCGCAGGGTCTATAATAATAGCAACAACAATAGCAATAGCAATAACGACAGCTATTATACGCCTGGCAGGTCATCATCATCTTCGTCCTCTTCTTCTCCTTCTTACTCACCCCCATCGGCACCGGTAAGGTCTTACACACCTGCTCCTTCTTCAGGTGGTTCATCCGGTGGAAGCAGTGGCGGTAGTAGTGGTGGAAGCAGCGGCGGCAGCAGACCAAACCGCGGCGGGTAGGATCGTCAAACGTGAGACGGCAGACGTAAAACGTAAGACGTGAAACGTGAGACAGCTAGCTCCGGAAAATATAATTGTTTTAAAAAAAATTACAATTACACAATTGCGGGATCTCCGCTTTTCTACAATAAAAAAGCCTTTTATATAACAGTAAGCAAGAAACCCTGGGAGTCTCTCCCAACGAGCGAGCCTTTGTCGTTTGTCGTTGCACGTTTACCGTTTTTAATGATCGCACCATGAAGAACATCCTTACGATAGCATTTCTTTTATTGATCGGCGGGCAGGCCATATCACAGGTCCCTGAAGACGCTTTACGCATGAGTTGGCAAGCGCCATCCGGAACAGCCCGTAACCAGGCCATCGGCGGCGCTATGGGTTCCCTGGGTGGTGAAATAACGTCTGTATTTGTAAACCCAGCCGGCCTTGGCTTTTTCAAACTCAGCGAAATTGTATTTACGCCGGGTTTTACCATTGCCCAGGGCAAAGGCAGTTACCGGGAAACAGACGCCACCAGCAATAATTTAAAACGGTTCAATGTAAGCACCAGCGGTTTTGTAGCTGCCTCTACCAACCAGGGTAGTCAATGGGTGAGCAGTGCATTCAGTATCGCCATTAACCGTTCCGCCAATTTCAATAATGTTACTTATTACAAGGGTAGAAACAACTACAGCTCCTTCTCGGAACAATATGCAGAAGAGTTTTCCAAATCGGGCGTAGCTATCAATGATGTAAGATTCAGTCCCTATCTTTCACTGGGTACTAAAATGGCTATTTACACTTACCTGATTGACACCGCCACGATAGGTGGTCAGCTACAGGTAGTGGGCCGGCCTGAATACCTGGATGAAGTTCAACAGGAAAACAAGATCACTACCAGGGGTGGTATTACCGAAATAGCCGTTGCTTTTGCCGCCAACAAGGAAGATAAATTCTATATCGGGGGTACGGTAGGCGTGCCCATTGTAAACTATGAAAGAAGACTTGAATTCACAGAGTCGGACCCTAACAAGGATGTGACCAATAACTTTAAATTTTCCCGCTACGAAGAAAAACAGACCCTCACCGGCGTTGGTCTGAATGCCAAGCTGGGTATCATTTTTAAACCCGTTCAGCAGATGCGGTTCGGTGTGGCCATTCATACACCCACCATCTATGGCTTGAAAGATAGGTTACATACCAAGATGGTCACTGATGTTGAGAAGCTGTTTGGCCCTAATGATCCGGGTGTTGATAGTATTACTTCAGATTATTACGGCTCACCCGATTATAAATATAACCTGAGCTCGCCCTGGAAACTCCTGGTAAGCGGATCGTATATATTTAACGAAGTGGAAGACGTTTCCAGGCAAAGAGGCTTTATAACCGCCGATGTGGAATATGTAACCTACGGATCTTCGCGTTTCAGTTCTGCCGATAATGCCGCCGATGATGAAACGTATTTCGATAACGTGAACAAGGCTGTGAAGGCTGCTTATAAAGGTGCTTTTAATTTCCGCGTAGGCGGCGAATTAAAATTCAATACCCTGATGACCCGTTTGGGCTTTGCCTATTATGGCAACCCATATGAAGATGGAGCTTTTAAAGCAGGTAGAACGATTTTAAGCGGTGGACTGGGTTACCGGAACAGAGGCGTATTTATCGATCTTACGTATGTGCACAGTATTACCCGCGATGTGAATTTCCCCTATCGCCTCGAAGATAAAGCCAATACATTTGCCGAGCTTAAAAACAAGGTTGGACAGGTACTGTTGACGTTTGGATTTAAAATATAAGCAGCAGACCGCAAGCGATTTTTTATTGATCTCGTCTCGTCTGCCTTTTCTAATAACCTTTTAACAAAAGGAAATCCCGTCCACGGCTGAGCCGGGACGGGATCTTTTTTTAAAGGGTTCTTTAACGTCGCCTTTACCTTCACTGTTTTCAGGGGTTGTTGTACGGATTAAATTTTGCACTATTAATTACCTATCGCTTTACATCTTCGCGGTGTAAAATTGTTAAAAACAAACCGCACATAAATGTTTTTGAGCGGGTATTGTTATGCGCTATCAGGTAACCTTATCATGCATTAGGTACATTTGCTTACTGGTAAGTAATAGGCGGCTGAAGTAGGAAGTACGAAATAAGAAGAGCTTGAATTTCGTATTTCCTACTTCTTACCTCCTACCTCTTATCTCTCAATCCTACGACCTGAAATGTTACACATATTGATGATTTCGCCTACTGAATCCGGCGCGAACCATTGAATGGAAGCGTCTTTCTTAAACCAGGTCATTTGCCGTTTGGCGTAATGGCGGGTATTTGTTTGTATGCGATCTATGGCGTGTTGTAGTGAGGAGTTGCCATCGAGGAAATCGAACAGTTCGCTGTAGCCAACAGTTTGCAGCGCATTCAGGTATTTGAAAGGAACAAGTCCTTCCACTTCTTTCAGCAAGCCCTGTTCCATCATTTGAACTACGCGGGTATTGATGCGCGCATGCAATTCGGGTTTGGGCAATTCAAGCGCCAGTTTGATGATGTTAAATGGACGAGTAGCTTTTTTTCCCTGCTGAAAACTGCGTATAGATTCTCCCGTTGCCTGTTTTACTTCCAGCGCCCGAATGAGGCGTTGCGGATTTTGGATCTCTCCCGTTGCATAGAACAAAGGGTCCTGCTGTTGTACCTGTTGCTGTAACCAGGTCAGGCCATGTTGTTCATATTGTTCTGTAATGGCCTGGCGAACGGCCAATGAAACGGGCGGCATATCATCGAGCCCTTCGCAAAAGGCTTTTATATACAAACCGGTGCCGCCGGTTACAACCGCTATATCATGCTGCTGAAATATTTCACTGGCTGCATGTAACGCGTATTGCTCAAACACAGCAGCATTTACCTCGTCGTGAATGGAATGGGAATTAATAAAATAGTGATGCGCCTGTTGCAATTCATTGGGAGTAGGTTTTGCAACGCCTATGTTCATTTCTTTAAAACATTGCCGGGAGTCGGCTGAAATGATGGCTGTATTAAAATGACGCGCTACTTCAATAGCTACGGCCGTTTTGCCCACTGCCGTTGGGCCGGCTATGATCACACAGGTTTTTGTCAATTTCGGGATTTGGAGATTTGGGGATTTTGAGATTTAGAACCAATACGTGATCTATAAAAATAATAAAATCACGAAATCTCTAAATCACAAAATCAGCAATTGTATTTACACTTCCTCGTCCTTCTGACCACCCTCTTCTTCTTCAGCTGCTTCCTCGCCCAGGCCAAGATCTTCTTCGTCCTCATCACTTTTGGCGCCACCTTCGGTACTAAATCCTTCAGCACCGATCTTCAGATCGTATTTTTCTTCCATTTCGGTCAGCTTATCGCCGGCAATACCTTTTGTACCATATTGCGACGGTGCAATACCTTCCGACTTTATTACGACCGGATAATCGACCTTACTGCTTTCTTCTTTCGATACACCGATCAACTCAACCAGAAAACCCCAGTTCTTTACAAAATCGTACTGGAATACAAACTTCTGGTTAGGGTCTTTGATCTCAGAACCGATCGGCGTATTCTCCATCAGTAACGGCGCCACCTTGTATGGCTTGTCATAAACGGCCAGACTGATCTCCCGTCCGCGTTGCCAGTTGTCGTTACTACGGTAAAAGGTAGCCTGATGTTTATTATCAAACTCGTACGCTTTCAGTATTACCTGCTGTAACTGCAAAAAAGTTTGCGTGTGCTTGATGGTCACATCGCGGTAGATACTGTCGTCTTCTTCAAAATATATTCTGAACTTTAAAACAGCCATACTTCAAATTTCAGGTTACTTGTTTCTGTTTTTATTTCGCTCAGTGCTGGATCCTGAGCCTGTTCGAAAAATAATTCTCTATAATCGTGCCAGCCATAAACACGCTGTCCTTTGCCCCCTTCCGCTTGCCCCAACGTCAAAAATAAGCTAATTCCCCAACTATCAAAGTATGCAATATAAGTTGCATTTGCATAGTAACAAAATGCCGCAACATACACAGTGATACTGATTTATGCAAATAAATTCAAAATAAAAATGGGAAATTACCGCTCAGCCGATGTTTCCGTATCAGTTGCCGGCAGCTTTTTTATTGACAATTTGCAACCCCAATTCTGTTGCTTTTTTCATCATATAATCGTATGCGGCGTCGTAGGAATTATCAATTTCTCCATCCAGGATCGCTTCCCGGATGCTGTTTTTCAGATCGCCCACTATTTTACAGGGCGAAAGTCCAAATATATCCATTATAATTTCACCGGTGATGGGTGGTTGCCAGTTACGCATGCGGTCCTTCTCCTCCACTTCTTTCATCCGTTGGCGCACCAGCTCAAAATTTTCGAGGTAACGGATCACTTTTTGTTTGTTCTTCGAAGTGATGTCAGCCTCACACAACATCATTAATGCATCTATATCCTCACCGGCATCGAACAGCAATCTTCGTATGGCGGAATCGGTAATATTCTCTTTTGTCAGGCTGATCGGCCGTAAATGCAGTTCTACCAGCTTACGTACAAACCGCAGCTTTTCATTCTGGGGCAATTTCAATTTGGTAAACAGGCGGGGAACCATGCGTCCACCCACTACCTCATGCCCGTGAAACGTCCAGCCATGGCCAGGTTCAAACTTTTTGGTGGCTGGTTTACCAATATCGTGCAGCAAAGCTGCCCAGCGCAGCCACAGGTCGTTGGTATTTCTTGAAATATTATCAACAACCTGTAAAGTATGATAAAAATTATCTTTATGGCCCAGCCCATCGATGTATTCGGCGCCGGCCAGGTCAATCATTTGGGGGAAAATAATATGCAACAACCCGCTTTGATATAATAGATCGAAACCAATAGAGGGTTTGGCGCTCAGCAAGATCTTATTCAGTTCTTCAGTAATGCGTTCCTGCGAAATGATCCTGATACGCTCCGCATGGTCTTTGATGCTTTGGAATGTTACCGGTGCAATGGTAAAATTCAATTGCGATGCAAACCGAACGGCCCGCATCATACGCAACGGATCATCGCTGAATGTTTGTCCGGGTTCAAGGGGTGTTTGTATGATCTTTTTCTCGAGGTCGAGCAAACCATTAAAAGGATCTATGAGTTTACCATAGTCGGCTGTATTCAGGGAAACGGCCATGGCATTGATCGTAAAATCCCTTCTGTCCTGGTCATCTTTTAATGTACCCGGTACCACCTCGGGGTTCCGGCTGTGATAGCGGTAACTTTCTTTACGGGCGCCCACAAATTCTATTTCGAGGGTTGATTTCTCCTGTACGGGTATGTCTCCCGGGTTTGCATCGACGCCATGCGATGCTGGCTCAATTATTTCGGGTTGCCTGTCGTGTTCCTCAGTAAGATGTTGATCTTCTCCCCCTGTATGCGGTTCCTCGTAGAAGTGTTTTAATTTTATCTGGGCAGTTCCGTAATTTTTAAAGAAAGCAACCGATGGTTTGGGTTGAAACCGTTCAGCTACTTTATGAGCCAGTTGAATGCCATCGCCTACACAAACGATATCGGCATCCTTGGTAGGCCGTCCCAACAATTTATCGCGCACAAAACCACCAATCACATACGCCGGCACACCCAACTCCTCTGCGGCATGAGCGATCTTTTTAAAAACAAATAATTCCTTTTCGTTGCACTTAATTTCCATCAACAACAAATGTATTAATGTTTCTGTGATAACTATAAACTATTCAATAGTTGTTCATTGGTAATTTCATAGGCACATTTAAAGTGCCCCAACGGACATGCAGGCCTGCCGTGCAATCCACATGGGCGGCAGGGTAACGGGCCCTGGATCTCTACAATAAACCGTTTATCCGATAAGGGTCCGAACCCGAACGAAGGCAGGGTTGAACAATAGACCGCTGTTACCGGTGCATTTACCGACGAAGCAAAATGCATGGGCGCCGAATCGTTCACGTAATTCATGACGGCCTCTTTCATCAGCGCTGCCGATTGCAGAAAACTGAGTTTACCACATAGATTTACTACGGTTGCAGCTGTACCTGCTGAACGAATTTCTTCAGCCAGCGCCACATCACCAGGCGCCCCCAGCAGATAGATCGTATGGCCGGCAGGGATCTGTTTGATAAAAGAGATCCATTTATCTTTCGGAAATTGTTTGGTGAACCAGACCGATGCCGGTGAAATGGTGATATAAGGCTGTTTTTTATACGCCTGTACGGCCGCTGCATCCTGACTGGAAGGATACAGGTGCGGTTTCATAACCTCGTCATTGGTAAATGCACGGATCAGTTCATTATTGCGGTCAATTTCATGCAGGGGATGATCGACATCGCTGATAACATGTTTTATTTTTTTATCGAACAACCAGCTGAACGGGTTCTTATCGAATCCTATTTTTTCGCGGGCGCCGGAGAAGGCAGTCAGTATACCGGTAGCGGCAAACCGCTGCACGTTGATCACTTTATCATAGCGCTGTTTCCGGATCTTCCCCAGCAGCTTCCAGAGATTTTTCAGCTTGCCATTCTTTTTATCCCAGATCAGCACTTCGTGCAAATACGGATGGTTTTGCAGCAAGGCTTCATTGCCTTTTCTAACCATAAAATCGATCTGCGCTTCGGGAAAATGCCGGTGCAGTTTTTCCACGATGCCGGTAGCCAGCACCACATCACCAATAAAAGCCGTTTGTATGACGAGAAATTTCATTAAACAATTTGTTGTTTGTTGTTTGTCGTTTGTGGTTGCTGACGCGCTTTGAGGTTTAGAATTAATTTTGAACTACCCTTTAAAGAACGACAAACCACAAACCATAAACTGTTACTCTCTTATTACCGTGACACTACTATCCTTATTCCATCTAATTATTGCAGATGGAGCATGTTGAGTATGGTCTTTTTGCCGGTATTGAACGATATAATCTACCCCCTGCCAAATCACCGGCATAATATCGCCAAAAGTAGCCGGCGACGGGTCGCCCGACAAATTAGCCGAGGTGGAAACAATGGGTTTGCGGAACCGCTTGATCAAATGTTTGCAGAAAGTATCTTTGACGATGCGAATGGCCACCGTACCATCGGAATTGATCACATTGTCGGCTAACCCAATGGCGCCATCGTAAATAACGGTGGTGGGCTTTTTAACTTTTGCCAGGTAATCGAACACCTGCAGGTCAATATGCGCCACATACTGCATCAGCTCTTTTTCATCGGCCAGCAATATGATCATGCTTTTAGCCTCGGGCCGCTGTTTCAGATTAAAAATGCGGTTAACGGCCGTAGCATTGGTAGCGTCGCAGCCAATGCCCCAGATGGTATCGGTAGGGTAAAGGATCAATCCCCCACCCTGTAATACTTTCAAACTATGATCAACGTCGTGCGAAAAATCCATGGTGCAAATGTAGGGGCAAAATGACAATTCACAGGCCGTATAACCAGGAGGATTTCGCTAAAATTGTAATATAACCAGTTTGCGTAGCGCTTTGTCGTAATAAGCATGATAGTACCGGCCATTGGTCATAAACAGGTTTTCCGCTTCCCTGGGTATTTTAATACCTTTCGTATAATATTCAATTTGTTCATTGATAGAATTGCCGATGGCGCCCTCAACATGTTCAAAAGTGTCGGCATTCAACAACATTTTAAACCGGGCCGATTTAACCCAGCCGCCACGATTAAAACCACCGGTTGGAGTTGGAACCATAACCATGGGAGCTCCATAACCACCCGCTGCCATATGCATGCCACCGCCGCCACGGTTTGTATTTATTTTTGCATACGACCCAATAATCACTTCAATTTGGTTGTTATTGTTCGGTGTGGCCGTGATCACCACATCGCCAGTGACCATTTTTCGAAGCAATTGCCTTGTTTTACCCAATTCGCGTGTTTCATGGGCACTATTAGATGTGCCTTCCTGTATAATGGGGGTGTTTTTAAAAGAAATAGTATCCTCTCTTTTCGCCACAAATGATCTATTGATTACTCCGCTGAACAGGTCAGCGACCTGTACACACAAACTGTCGGATGTTACCCATAAATAATACAATTTATTGCGCAGTAAAAATGAGTTATCAGAAAAAGCATAAGGGCCGATTTCCCCGCCAGGTAATGTGAAATGGTGTTTGATCAACCAGGGATCTACTTTTTTATGTGGCAGGTCGAAACTAACTACATGGGTTGAATCCGGGTGGTTGTTCATTACCAGCAACAGTGTATCATTTCTCAGGTATAATTTATTGGCACGAACGGCAACATCTATGCTGCACTCCCCTTCCAGGTCAACTTTCTTCAGGCTTACTTTGCGTACTAAAGCACCGTCTGTGGTCAAATCGTTCCATCCACTTTCGTCAAAATGGTACCGCAGGGTGTCAAACTGCTGTTCACTGGTAAAATTATAAATGATGAATTCAGAAGTTTTGTTATTCGACGTACAGTATAAAAAGCGATCGCCGCCGCTGAGATGATCAACTACCTTTTCTTTTTTCAGATCAAACTCAATAAAACGGTCTTTTGTTTCACCGGTTGTAATATCCAGCACCCAGTTATGGAGGATATCTTTACCCGCCTGTTCTGTAAAAATATATGCCTTGTTATCACGAATAAACCCACCCAACACTTTATCTATGGACTTAAGGGGAATATTGAATTGTTGAACAACCTCAACCTTGTTATTAAATACAAATGCCCTGATGGTACCCTTACCAACAACAAATGTGCAGCTTTGCTGTTTGGATTTGTCGGAAATGGTATGCAATTGAATGTCTTTTCCCCGCCAACCGATTGGCTGTTCAAAATGTTTTTGCTGGGCTACGGTTTGCAGGGCACAAAAAGAAAGAAGGATACTGATTATTACACGCATAGTTAAGGGTTACAAAAAACGCTAAAAATATAAAAAGGATGGTTGGGGTCAAAACTTTAATACCACCAGCTTGCGCTCGGTTTTGTGGTAATAGATATAGTAGTATTGTCCATTGAGCTCAAAAATGTTCTCCGCTTCCGGTTCAGTTTTCAAAGTAGCGGCATAGCGCTCAATACGTTCATAAGCGGAGCTAACCGGCTCCCCAGGCATATGCGAAAAATTGTCAGCATTAAGCAATGTTTTAAAATACGACGACTGGGTATAGGTATCACGGAAAGCTCTTCGCGATAAAGGGCGGGTAGGAAACATCATTGCTCCGGAATAACCATATGGGCCTACCTGGTTAAATCCGGGGTTGCCGCCAACGAACGTAGTTCTGACTGTTTTTTCATACGAACCAACCACCACTTCAACCAGATCATTTCCATGCTGCTTAGCCGCGATCACTGCACTTCCGGCTGTCATTCTACGCAGTAATTTACTGGTCCTGTTCAGGTCCTTTGGATCTTTAATTCTATCATTTGAAGTTACTTCCTGTATAATAGGCGTGTTTTTGTAGTCAATGTCATCCCCTTTTTCCGTTATATATGTTTTATTGATCACACCGCTTACTGCATCAACCACCTGCACCATCAGCTTGTCACCAGTAGCCCGTACATAGTACAATTTATTGCGGAAAAAAAACGAGTTATCGGAATAATCACCAGATTTGAATTTCTCTTTTTCCGGATTGTGATCGATGACCCAGGATTTTACTTTTTGTTGTTGCAGATCGAAGTTGACCAAATGCGTTGAATCGATGTGATTGTTCATTACCAGCAATACGGATTCGTTGTTCAGATACAGCTTATTTTTTTTTACAAGGGCATCGGGGTCCATTTCAGCATCGGGGTCCATGTTCTGCAATCTTATGGCACGGCCATACCCCCCGGTGAGATCACGCCACATCGAATTGGAAAACCTGCAACGTATTAAAGTAGCGGGCTCCTCATTTTCGAAATCGTATATGGTTATTTCTTTGGACCTGTAAGCAGCCGTTATATATATGAAATGGTTGCCTGCACTGATACTGGTAACATTCATTTCATTTCGGGGGTCGAGGCGGAACAGGCTTTCTTTTATCTCTTCGGTAATTACATTCAACGACAAACAGAATAATTCTCCTTTTTCCGGCTGTTCACTAAACATATACAGGGAAGAATCACGCATAAAGCCGCCCAGTAATCTTGTTCCAGGCTTGTGAGGTAAACTGAATTGCCCCATTAATTTTAGCTGACCGGTAAATACAAAAGCCCTGATGCTATCATTGCTCACTACAAATGTGCAACTGCTTTGCCCGGTACGGTTGCTAATGGTTTGCAACCGCATCTCCTTTTCGTTCCAGCCCAGAAATTCTGCGAACTGCCTGCTTTGGGCTATATCCCGGGTACTACAGAAAAAAAACAGGATAAAGAATGCTATACGCATGATTTCAGGGGTTTACAAGAAGATAAAAGTAATAAAAACGCCTAAATAGCCAGACGATTTATAATTGATTTATGATCTGTACTGTATGTTTGCAAAAAATTAAAGAAATGCAAGATCTGATACTCGAAGCCTGGAGCAACCGCGAGTTATTAAAAGAAAAAAAATATACCGATGCGGTAAAAGCTGTCATTGAAGAAGTAGATAAAGGCCGTTTGCGCGTGGCATCCCCAGGCGACGACAAATGGACGGTGAATGAGTGGGTAAAACAGGCCATTCTCCTGTATTTCGGCATTCAGCCCATGCAAACCTGGAATCTGGAGCCGTTTGAGTTTTACGACAAAATGCTGCTCAAGAAAAATTATAAGGAATTAGGCGTTCGCGCTGTACCTCATGCCGTAGCGCGTTATGGCGCTTATGTCGCCAAAAATGTGGTGTTAATGCCATCGTATGTAAATATTGGCGCTTATGTTGACGAGGGCACTATGGTTGACACCTGGGCAACCGTTGGCAGCTGTGCACAAATTGGCAAAGGCGTGCATTTGAGCGGCGGTGTGGGCATTGGCGGCGTGCTGGAACCATTACAGGCCAGTCCTGTTATCATTGAAGATGGTTGTTTTGTAGGTAGCCGCTGTATAGTGGTGGAAGGCGTAGTTGTTGAAAAAGAGGCCGTATTGGGCGCCAACGTGGTATTAACACAAAGTACAAAGATCATAGATGTAAGCGGCAGTACGCCGGTTGAATACAAAGGACGGGTACCGGCACGCAGTGTAGTAATTCCAGGTACGTACGCAAAAAAATTCCCGGCCGGAGAATATCACGTAAGTTGCGCACTCATCATTGGTCAGCGTAAACCCAGCACTGACCTGAAAACAAGTTTGAATGATGCGCTGAGGGATTTTAATGTTTCTGCTTAAGCAAATTATTTGGAAGGGAAAAAACATACGGTAACACTAGCGGGTTTTCTGATCACCATAATAGGCTCCATTTTGTTCTCAACAAAAGCAATCCTTGTAAAGATGGCTTTTAGAGACACGCCTATGGATGCCCTTACCCTGCTGATGCTACGCATGACATTTTCCCTTCCCTTTTATATTGGCGCGGTATGGTTGGCCCGGCAAAAAGGCCATACGCCGTTGACCGGCCGCCAATGGACGGCCGTCATCGGGCTCGGACTTTTTGGTTATTACCTCAGCAGTCTGTTCGATTTTATCGGCCTGCAATATGTTACCGCCGGACTGGAACGCCTGATCCTGTTCCTGTATCCCACCTTCGCTGTTTTTATCAATGCGTTTGTTTTTAAGCAACCCGTAGTACGCACCCAGAAGATTGCGCTCCTGCTAACCTATACCGGCATTGCGATCGCCTACG
Source organism: uncultured Niastella sp. (assembly GCA_966212235.1). Taxonomy (GTDB): domain Bacteria; phylum Bacteroidota; class Bacteroidia; order Chitinophagales; family Chitinophagaceae; genus Niastella. Next base: position 315,250 of record CBIHPP010000004.1, read on the forward strand.
TTGGCGAGTTACGCTTCGGAGATATCGGCAATGAGCATTTTATTTTGGGCAGCTTCCTCATCTTTTTGTGTTCCATTACGTATAGTATTTATATTGTAGGCAGCGGTCGCCTGATACCAACGGTAGGCGTTACCCGTTTCACCGCGTATGCGATGCTGTCATCCACTTTCGGTGTTTTTGTACATTTCGCCCTGGGCGGCGGCAACCTGCAGAAATTGCAGGAAGCCGGTACACACATCTGGTACGGCATATTACTGGCCGTTGTGGCCACCGTGCTACCCACGTTTATGTTATCGAACGGTATGAAACGGATCGGCTCCAACAACGTAGCGATTATTTCGGCTATTGGTCCGGTTTCAACAATTATACAGGCGCATTTTATTTTGGGTGAGAAGATCTTCCCCGCGCAAATTGCCGGTACGTTGCTGGTGATTGTAGGGGTTATATTGATTGGGTGGCGGAGGAAGTCAACGGGATAATTTGAGACAAATTTTTTAAACCCGAGGCTTATAGCCGAAGTATCAACTACCTGAACAGGCTTTTTGACCTGTTAAGCAAACCAATTAGGATTATAAGTACACTTGCTTGCGTTATACGTATACTTTTTCCTATTATAAGCAATAAATTATCTTTTATAATTACACTTTCCCCTTTTATAATTACTTTTTTCAAAGTTATAATCACATTTTCCCGGAAGATCACTAAATGGCCAGAGAGATAATTACTATTTATTCATTTATAATTTATAATCGGTGCAAAAGCAACTTTTTTTCGAAAAAAAGTGGAATGATCACAGCAAAAAATCTACTTATTGCCATTTTGAACTAACTATCACTAAAAACAGTTTAGTGTCAGCAAAAAAAAGTTACTATCGACAATTTTAAATCTACTGTCGGCGATAAAAAGCTTATAGTTCCTGAAAAAAATCTATTTATGATAAAAAAGTATCTAAGACCGATGAAAAATAAGTTATCGGGGGACGAATTAAACTTAATACCCAAAAAAATAAGTTAACTGTCAGCAATTTGATACTAACGGAATCCCATTTTAATCTAACGGCTTCCATTTTTAACTAACTGGCCTCATTTTCATACTAACGGGACCTTATTTTAATCTAACTGTAAAGAGAAGAAATCTGGTGCTGAAGAAAAACTATTTATAAGGTGACGATTTAAACGATCAGGGGCAATTATTAACTCATGGGCCTAAAAGAAAGTAAGTAAAAACTCAACGATTAATTATGACCCGGGAAACAATAAGTATGACTGGAAAAAATGCCAGATCTTCTGACATGCTTTACCGACACGTTTAAATCCTTACCGGTTCCTTCAAAAACCGGATCAATCCTGAACCTGCCTGCTGACGCTCTGCCGATACAGCCAAAAGCATTTTTATGAATGAAGGGGGCGGCCTGGTGCAAGGTTAACACCCGGTGCGCAGTGCTTACTGAATGCTACCTGAATGGGTGTTAGACTGCACGGTAATGGCCTGGGTATTGCCTGGTAAAGGCCTGAGGATTGCCTGGGGATGGCCTTGCAGCCATGAGTTCCTGTAGGATCCCTGTAGAGTCCGGGTACAGTACGTAGGCCATTAGGCTACCATTCCTGTACCATTTCGCTACAATCCATGTCGGCAATATTGTAAGTGTTTGTCATGCTAAAAATCATTATCCCCCTACAAATTGACTTGATCCGCGCTGCCCCATAGAATACTTACACCAAATTGTCAAAGAACTTGCTTTACCGGTCGCTCCCGGGGAGAGGGTTTCGGGGTTCGCCTCTCCCGTTAGCCCTGAGCGAAACTCCTTTGGTAGTGACTGATAGAGCAAATGTACATCTGCTCCCCTACCGCTTTTTCAAAAATGTGACGGTGTTCGGAAAGTGATGGGACGAACTGAGGAAAGTGATGTGACGTTTGGTTGTTTTACCTCGAAAACACCCCGGTTTTTGGGACGGTGTTCGGAAATGGGTGTGACGAACTGAGGAAAACGGTGTGACGAATGACACATTCTCATCGGTTTGTCCTCTTTGGTACCTCGGATCCACCTCGATTCTCCCTATGTGGGACCTCGATTTCACCTCGGCTTGACCTCGGATTTCGAGGACCTGTCCTCGGAAACACCTCTTTGGGTCCTCGGAATTTGAGGAGGCAAAGAGGACCCAAAGAGGAGGAAGTGAGGTGGTATTGAGGTTGGTGATTGGGAGGATAGGACTATGACGTATGATTTACACCATAGCACCAGGCTGATATAAAAAACGTGAAAAACACCTATTTTTTGTAACCCATTTCTTTGTAAGATTGAAATCGACAGTTTAGCATATAATTATGCTTATCAATCGTTTTTATATATCCTCAAAAAGCTACCATCCTTTTTAACACAAATAACTCTAATCTTTATGAAAATCTTGAGAATTCTTGAAGCGTATGACACGTCTTTGCTTGACCAAATCTCTTCTGACAAAATAGACGAAGCAATTACACTGAGATTACCCCAACCGGTCATTATACAGGAAATCATATCTGCATTGAGTTCTCAATCATATATTTCGGGTAAAGTTGTTTATAGCAAACCTCCTACTTTTGCAATTTTGAACCTGATTCTCCAGTCTCCCGATTTCACGGTTGATATAGACGGTTTTAGGGAAAAAGTTTTGAGCTATGTTAGAGACCTCTCACTAAAGGCATCTCAAAAAAAGGCCACGCAAGATAAGAATCCTCAACTTTACATTAAGGTTTTAAAAAGAGCATGGGAAAGCGATGGAATAATAGATAAGAATGAAGCTAATATACTTGAATTAGTTAAGCAAGAATTAGGCATTTGGGATCGAGAACATTTCATTCTGATGCATGATGATTCAATTATTAATTTATGGAATATTGAAACAGAATATCACCAGGTCAGAAATTATCTGCTTACAACAGGAATTATACTCACGGCTGATAGTAAATATCTTATTGCAGATGAAGTTGCAGTTCAAATAAGAAAGGCATTTGGAATTGAAATCATGGACGATTCTTATCAAAGGCTTCTTGGCAGTTTGAACAAAGAAGATCTGGCCTTAATACTTGAGTTTTATAGACTAAACGTTAGTGGTTCAAAGGATGCTTTGATTGATCGCCTGTTAAATAGTTTGATTCCTCCGGCTGAAGTCTTGGGATTATTACATCTGGAAAGTTTGCGTGAACTTTGCAGGCGGAAGAATATTCAAATTAGTGGTGCGAAAAATACGGTGATTGCTAATATTATCCAGTTTTTTGATGATGATATGGATCTGCATACCGAACAAGCCCAATCGGATGAATCTATATCTCCTCCGCAACCCGAGTTGCGTGAAATGAATCCCGAAACGTATAGTAAAATTCTGATGAATCTTACAGGGCAACAATTGTACGATATTCTTCATCAGGCTTCTTTCATGACCAGTGGAACCAAGGAAGAAAAGGTAAAGCGCATTTTAGACAGTTATTTATCTGAAAGGTCAGTCTTCAATCACCTTCGGAAAGAAGATATTGTTCAGTTATGTCGCCGATTTGCACTTCCTTTATCGGGATCGAAACAGGAGTTAGTAGATCGAATTTTAGATTATAATCCACCACCGGCTGTTCCACTTGCTTCAGAAACTGAGCAACTACCTGCTCTCTCCAATAATATTCCCGTTATTGACAGTTCCGAAGAGAAGATACAGATAGCAATTGAACCCGTTAGTGTTCCAGCCAATTGGGACGAGATTAATTCTGCGTATGCGGAATTGCAATACGATGAAAAGATCATTTTAGCCATTCTAAAAGAGGCAAAATCTGTTACGGAACAGGATATTGAGCGTATTGTGTTGAAATATAAACTGGGTTGGTTTCTTCACAAAGCTCATATGGCAGAGTTAATGGCTAAGTTGAAAAGAGATAATAAATCTTGTATTCAAATAAAAAGTTTACAGAATACTAATATTTACCAATGGACGGCTCATGAAAATATCGACGAACAAATTCTTCAGAAAAAATCTGCCCGGGATATCATTGATGCACTTCGGCATGGAGTAGTGCCGCGTAATAATCTTAGTTTATTAATGGTAGGTCAACAAACCGCACGTAAACATCTTTCTGAAATTTTACAGGAAGTCAATTCTCATAAGTCTCATTTTAAGTTTATAAGAGGACAGTACGGTTCTGGCAAAACATTCCTTTGTTCATGGTTAAAGGAATATGCATTGAATAATGAATTTGCTGTTTCTTTTATGAACATTAGCCATGACCAACCATTGTCTGACTTGCCAATTTTCTTTTCCGGAATGATAAATGGGTTACGCACCCCAGAAAAAACTGACTCAAGCGCATTAGTGGACATTCTTGAGTCGTGGCTGCTAAACATTCATAACAAGACCGCCAAAATGGAAGGTATTGATATCAACCGAAACGGCGGTCAACAGGAATTAAGTAAGATCGTTCAAAAATCAATTGAGGTTGATTTGGCTCATTTAAATGATATTGAGCCGGGTTTTTCACAAGCCTTAAGGGCCTTTTATGAAGGCAAAGTTCAAGGAGATAGAGAACTTGTTTCCAATGCTGTTGCGTGGATTACGGGTAGTAGATCGCTTTCCAGTCAGGCATTAAGGGACATTGGTGTAAAGGGCTATCTTGAATCCAATAATGTATTTTCAAGAATGCGTGCCATTCTGGAAATTATCAATGGTGCCCGTTATAAAGGATTACTTCTGGCGGTGGATGAGCTGGAACTGGTTCGCAAGTTCCCTCATGCACGACAACGAGAGCAAGCCCTTGAGACTTTGAGGTTATTAATTGATGAATCTGGGAAAAATGCACTTCCCGGATGTTTGATCATTTTTACCGGGACTGATGAATTTTTTGAAGATGAGCGTTATGGGTTAAGAAGCTATGAAGCGCTTGCGGAACGAGTAATGACGCCGTTTACACACGAAAGTTTGATAAGTGTAAGACAGCCAATAATTAGTCTCGAATCGTTAGACAGGGAAAGACTGGGACATGTAATTTTTAAAATACGTGACCTGTATGGCATTGCTTATAGTTGCGATTCCTTACAATTTGCGCCGGATGAAGACATTTCCAGACTCATTGAAGAATGGACAATATTTGGCGAAGAAAGTATTGATCGGAAGCCTCGACCAATTTTAAGGGAATTTATTCAAATGCTGGACCTATGTGAAGAGAACAAAGGCGTGAACTTAGGTCAGTTTGTAAAAAAGCCCAAGTTGGAAGAATCTATAAGTCCTTCGCTTAATGTAAACTAAATGCAGTATGTCGCTAAATAAATTAGATCCAAGGCTCCGCGATTATGTTAAAGATAAAAAATGGAATGATTTAACCCCTATTCAAAAGGAAGCGTTTGACCCAATATACCAAGGTGAAAGTTGTATTATTGAGGCTCCGACTTCAGGAGGCAAAACGGAGGCTGTAGTTTTTCCATTATTAACTAGAATTGCGCTTTCTAAGACGAAAGGATTTAAAGTTTTGTACATAGCACCGTTAAAAGCCTTATTAAACGATTTGGCGCTCAGGATTATCCCTTATGCAAAAAAGTGTGACAAAGGCGCGTTTAAGTGGCACGGCGATGTAAGTCAGGGAGATAAGGTGCAGCAAATGCTATTTCCATCTGATATCTTGCTTACAACCCCTGAGTCAATAGAGGCTATTTTGCTTCGAAAATCCAATTGGGTGGATGTATTTCAAAATCTTGAAACGATTGTAATTGATGAAGCGCATTATTTTGCGCTTACGGAAAGAGGGGCGCATTTAGTAGCTCTACTTGAAAGAATTGAGGCGGGAATAAATAAATCCCCCCAGCGGATTGCAGTTTCAGCAACTGTTGGAAATCCGTTGGACCTTTTAAAGTGGTTAATGTCAAATAGGCCTGGAGGCACGATAATCAGGCAACTAAATAAAGTAGAAAAGGAGAAAGATTATCTAATTAGCTTTATTAATTCAGAGAACAACTGGCTTCATGACACCTTGTATCGGCTTCTTTTAAATAAGAAGTCAATCGTCTTTGAACGTTCGCGTACAGCCACTGAAGATACGGCTACAAAAATAAATGAACGAAATGCCACCCATAAAACGAGGGTTAGTTTGATAGTAAAAACGCACCATTCATCGGTTAGTAAGAGGTTGAGGGAAGAGGCTGAGTCATCAATAAAAAAAACCTCCGAAGGATCACTAGATGCGATTATAAGTACCTCTACTCTGGAGCTCGGAATAGATATTGGCGATCTTGAGCAGGTAATTCAAATAGAAGGATTGAATAGTTCAAGTTCTTTTCTTCAACGAGTCGGCAGAACGGGAAGAAGAGAAGGTAAAAGTCAGTTTTTTCGTGGATTATGCTTTGATCCGGATGAAATGATACTGCTGGCTGGTTGTGTGAGTTTAGGACTTAAACATGTTTCTGAGTCTATATTATTTCCCCATCGGGCTTTTCATATCCTTGCTCATCAAATTATTTGTCTTTGTCTTCAAATGCGGGGTGCTGACTCGGATCAAATTTGGCAGATTTTATCGAAAGCATCTTGCTTCTCCAAAGTTACGAGGCACGAATTTGATACAATGGTTCATCATATGATCCAGGAAGATTATTTAAGACTTGTAGAGCACAATATTTTAATACCTGGTAGTGAAACGGAAAATGATTTCCTTAGAGCAAATTGGAAAAGATTGTTTGCAGTATTTGACACAGGGCCCATGTACGATGTAGTAGACGGTAAAAAGATTATAGGAACATTGGATTCGGGATTCGCCAGAGAGCAGGAGCTACCGTTTGTGTTCGTGTTGGGTGGTCTGGAATGGAATACGATCAAACTTGATCATGAAACGCAGCAGGTCTTAGTTAAAAAGAATGAAACAGGCATTGCTCCTAAGTGGAAAACGATCGGCAACTTTGATGTGCCTTTTGAATTATCGCAAGAGATAGGAAAGCTGTTGACAAGTAACAAAGTACCCGAGTTCCTGGATCCATCAGCTCAAATTGAATTAAGAAGGCAGCAAAATATGCATTGTAATCTAGACTGGGACGATAATAAATGGGTTATCGATTCTTCCGATGATGAGATCTCGCAGATATACTTATGGACTTTTTCAGGACATAAGATAAACCGTGCCCTTGCAAAAATTTTTGAAGTAGAATTTAACATCAAGACATATTATGACCATTTAAAGATAATTGTTAATATAAAAGATGATCTACAGAAATCAAAGGGAAATTTTTGTGAATTCTTTACATCATTGCAATCACGATCAGAGAGTAGTCTGGAAAAATTGTTAGAGGATAATACTAAATGCAAATGGTTCTCTAAATTTTCAGAATGTCTGCCTGAGTCATTGGCTATTAAAACTATTTGCGAAAAAGGGATGGACTTGTCTGGTCTAATACGCGAATTGAATAGGGTTACGGTAGTTGCTTAAGCTTATTAAGAACAAATTAATAATATTGCCCTTATTTAATCTCACCGATTATTAAAATACAATACTAAAAAATCATCCAAACTCTCAGCTACCGCTGGTTTTCCCAAAGTTTCGCTCATAGCTACCGGCAGATGAGATTCTGTTGCAGGGTTTACTATAATGGGCTGTTTACCATCCGGTTCAAAAAACACAAAATTACCCAATAACATCACTTTATAGAGGCATTCCCCCCAATTGTCTACAATAACAAGGTCTACTGACCATAAAGTGATCCACAGTCTCATCATTTGTGTCAATGTAAATAGTACAGCTGTTTTCTTCGTCAAACTGCAATTCGATATATGTATCATCTTTTGAGATGGTATATTCCCTAAATATTGATACTATACTTTCTGTAGGAATAGACTGAGAATCCTGGCGTAAGTGTGCTTGTAAAAAATATTCGTACGACATTTTTATATAATTGGCGCTTGAAAATGCTATCCCTGCCCTTTCATAAACCCCAACTTCTCCTCCAAACTCTCAATCAATCTGTCAGCCATAAAATCCAGCATCGAATTTATATCATTATCCGAAAGCTCAAATCGCTTCAAATAGTCATCTTTATTAATTTCTTTTATTATAATAGGAGAATATCCATTTTTCAGTAAAATGAGATTAAGAAATATCCTACCAATCCGGCCATTACCATCACTAAATGGATGTATTATATTTAAAAACTGTTGATGAAAATAGGTAGCAGTGGTCAGAGGATGTCTATTAGTATCTTTTGTATCTACATTTTTTAAGGATTCGTTGGTATCATACACTAATTCTTCCATTGCTTTTGCAACTTTGTCAGGCAACAGATAAGAATGAATTTTCCCGGTAGTTCGCACTGTCATATTCTCAAATGACTTGTATTGACCTGGACTATATAATCCATCATCAGCCCATTGAACGCTATCCTTTATTAACTCCCGATGCATTTCTTTAATATTCTCTTCGGAAATTTCCTCCGACCGGTAGTTAATAAAAATGCTATCAAGTATCTTATAATGATTGATCATATCTAACACTTCACCTACCGTTGCATTCTTTGGAGTTACAAAATCCTGAAGTAATTTAATCGTCTGTTCGTAAGTGAGCGTATTCCCTTCTAACTTATTTGAAGTATAGGTAAACTCAATTTCTACTTTTTTAATAAATGCATCATCCCAATCCTTTCCAGGCTTCAATTCTTCTATCTTACTTTTAAGCGAATCAATTATTTTAAGTTTTTCAGTAATGCTCATTGTTTCCAATCTATTTCATAATCAAATCCTCTCATTCATAATTGAATTACTGGTAACATCTCGAAGTTCTATCTATACAAATGTAATCAATTCAAACTTTTTTGAAACCCAAATACCAAATAGAAAAAAAGCACCAAACCCAATAGTTTGTGATGCCTTTTCATTTGAGTAATCCCCTCACCTACCGATCCAAATGCCCCATAAACTTTTCAGGATAACGTGTGCCTGCAACAATTCCGGCGGGCATAATAGCTTCAATGCTTTGTAAGTCCTCCCTGGTTAGTTGTACATTTTCAGCTGCAATGTTTTGTTCAAGATGTTTGATTTGTTTGGTGCCTGGGATCGTAATGATATCTTCTCCCTGGGCGAGTACCCAGGCAATCGCTAACTGTGATGGACTGCAGCCTTTTCCGGCAGCCAACATTTTTACCTTTTCTACCAGCTCGAGATTCCTGTAAAAATTATCGCCCTGAAAGCGTGGCATGTTGACGCGGTTGTCTTTGATATCTTCCGGCGTTTTATATTCACCGCTTAAAAAACCCCGGCTTAGTGGTGAATAGGCGACCAGACCAATCCCGAGTTCGCGAATCGTTGGTAGAACGCCTGCTTCAATATCTCTGCTCCATAACGAATATTCTATCTGTAATGCGATTACGGGATGTACAGCAGCAGCCCTGCGGATCGTTGCTGCCGATGCTTCCGACAAACCAATGTAACGAATAACACCTTTTTGCACGAGGTCCGCCAGTGCTCCCATTGTTTCCTCGATGGGAATGTTGGGATCTACTCTTGCCGGGGTATAAAGATCAATGTAATCCGTTTTGAGGCGCTGCAGGCTGTAGAGAACGGCATTGCGGATATAGTCTGGATGTGCATTTACGGGTCCGACACCCATAGATTTGTTAGGACCAGGTGCAAGGAACAGACCCGTTTTTACAGAGAGGAAGGCTTTGTCGCGCTTGCCTTTGATGGCCTGGCCAATCAATTCTTCATTGTGGCCAGTTCGGTAAAAATCAGCCGTATCTAAAAAGTTGTGTCCCAGTTCCAGGGCTCTTTCAATGGTGGCAATAGATACTGCATCATCGCTTTGTCCGTAGATGCCCGACATTCCCATACATCCTAAACCTATGGCCGATATAAGTGGGCCGTTTGCTCCTAATTTTCTGTTCTTCATTCGTGTTCTTTTTATTTGAACGAAGATCCTGCGAACATCAAAAAAGGGGCCGGACAAAACATATTAATTCCCTGACAAATCCTGAATGAACGTGGCTATGGTTTTGCCAGTTACTTTTTTAAATAATCGGGAGAAGTATTCCGGGTCATTGAAGCCTAACTCATAGGCGAGCTCCTTGATCGATGAACTCTCCCCATAGTAAAGTCGGCGTTTTGCTTCCAGCATGAGCCGGTTGGTAATAAATTCTTTAGGGGAAAGCCCGGCATAGTGTTTAACGATGTTGTATAGGCTATTGGTGTTCATGGCGAGTTTCTCAGCAATTTCTTTGACCGGTTGGTGATCGGTTAGGTTGTTTTCTACAAGGTGTTTGAAACGGATGTATTTGCCGAGTTTGTTGTCTGCCGGATTTTTGTCATTGGAAAAATAAGCGGCATTGATCTCTGTTAACAGGCTGTTGAGATGTGCGAGGATGAGCTCGGGATCGGTATCCATTACGCTTAATAATTCCTGTAGTATTTCGAAGATGGATTTTAATCTTACAGCGGCGGATGCCGTAAATTGAATTTTTTGATTATTGAAAGGGTTGATGAGAAAGGGATATTGTTTTGGCAAAAGGGAAAGACAATTTTCATCAAAACCCAATTTGAAATAGTTGATGCCCTGCTTGGTGGTTGGAAGCTGATGAATTTGATGTGGAAGAATGAAGAGCAACTCGTTGTTTTTAATATCGAATTGCTGAAGGTCCACGCCATGATGCGCAAGGCCTTCTATCATAAAGAGTAAAAAGTAATGGGGTTTGCGGTGGGCAGGTCCATAGATCTCGCCGATTTTCGCAGAGACATGACCAAAGGTTGGGGAGATAATACGTATGGCGAGTTTGTTGTTTTGTTTATAGGCATTAAGAAATGATTCGATGGTTTCCATTGATTAAAACTAAACTTAATCCAGAAAAAGTAACTTTTTATTCCTACCCTCCCATCTTCTGCGCCCTATACAAATTATCCGTAGCCTGAAGTATTTTCGCTTTCAGCCTGGGATTGTAGTTCGGATGTTTCTGCAGGAATTGTTGTACCACATGCCACGCCGCTGAGGTCTGATAGCTACCGAAAGTCGCACTCAGCCAGCTTTGCGGAAAAAAGATATCTCCCGTGCGTTGGATCTCTTCCACCAGCTCAAGACTTTGCGGCAAATATTTATTAGATGTAGACTGCCGTAAAGGGTGATGTAAATATCCCAACGCTGTAACCACCCACGCCTCCTTTGCTCTGCTCCTGCGGTCAGTTAGACTGGTAAAGAAGCTATCTCTTGCTGCAACGCTGGCTGATAAGGCCGGCATCAAAAAATTCAACCTGGCTTTTTTATCCGCATCGTTCAGGCGGTCACGTTGTTGCGTTATAACAGAGGACGCCGTATCATTCTTCAATGCAATGGTAAGCGCCAGTGAAATGTAATCTTCTTCTGCCAGCTTAATACCTGCAGGTGGCTGCTTTTGCTGCCATACATCATACATGCGTTTTCCCGCCATATCACTCACATATACATTCTGGTAAGCCCTGAACAACAACTTTTTATTATTCGGCTGCGATTGTGTTTCCATAGCATTCCACAGCGCATCTTCCAGCTTCGAAGCAAATGCAGTACGGTCTTTTGGGCGACTGAAAGTCCAGTAAAGACTGGCGATATAACCGGTAAGGAGTTTGAGGTTGGTCTCCTCCTTTTCGATGGCCAACCCTTTGGTGTATAGTGTAAGCAGCTCTGCCGGCGACATATACCTGCCCGACAATACATTCTCATAAATGTTCACATACGCAGAAGCACGGCTTACAGCGCTTTTCAAACTGAATACCTGTTCCTGCATGGTTTTATCCGCTGGAAAAAGCCCATACCCGAGGCCATCTGTATTGAACAGGATGAATTGTGGTTTGGCTAATCCTGTCGCAGCTTTCAGTTGCATACTGGCAGTGTTCATATTCACGGGAATGGTGTGAATACTGTCTGTATATACCAGCGCTATAGCAAAAGCCTGTGGCCAGATGCGCGCTGCTCCTGCTTCCGGGCGTTGCGTGATATTGAGCTTATCTATTTTATTTCCTTTGTAGCTGACCGTATAATCGAAAATGGGGCGGCCGGACTGGTTCACCCATACTTTGTTCCAACTGAGCAGATCTGATTTACTGTACCTGGCAAGGATCTGCACGAGGTCATTCCAGGTGGCATTGTTATAGGCGTATTTATGCAAATATTCCTGTATGCCTTTCCGGAAGTTGTCTTTCCCCATCAACATTTCCATCTGCCGCATCATGATCGGCGCTTTGTGATAGATGATGTTACCGTACATGGAACCGGCATCCTGCAGATTATCGAGTTGCTGGCGAATGGGGTTGGCGCCGGGTGTGCGATCCACGCCATAAGCGCTGGGATAGTGATCTTGCAGAAATTGAAGGCTGAAAGTTTCGCTACCCATCAATTGTTCCACCACTTTATCTGCCATGAAATTGGCGAACACTTCTTTCATCCACACATCGTTAAACCATTGCATGGTCACCAAATCACCAAACCACATGTGCGCCGTTTCATGAGAAATAAGATTGGTACGGGCTAAGAGCTGGTCTTTTGTTGGTTCTTTCAGGAAGAGCGATACTGCTTTGTATTGTACCTCGCCCGGATGCTCCATGCCACCGAATTGGAAGTCTGGAATGGCGACAAAACCTACCTTTTGGAAAGGATAGCGGATGCCCGTCCAGGTTTCGAGGAAGCTGAGCGCATCTGCGTGCGCCTGGAATATAGAATCTACGTTGCTGCCCGGATCAGTCTCGCGATAGAGGAATTCCGCATTATACGCCCCGATCTGTTTTTGCGCACGGGAATAATTGCCGGCGGTAAAAGAGAACAGGTATGTGGGAAGTGGATCCGAATCGGTAAAATTATATATGGTCTGCAAATCATTGCTGGCGCTGTCTTTCAAGGAACCGTTGGCCAGTACTTTCCAGCCGGTTGGCACACGAAGCGTCAATGCAAAACGTGCTTTCAGATCGGGCTGATCGAAACACGGAAATACGGTGCGGGCGCGATCTGGTACGAACAAGGCATACAAGTATTCCGCATTGCGGTTCAGGGAAGCATCGCCAGCTGTGAATTGGATGCCGATGGTGTTACTGCCTTTGCGTAGATGCGAAGGCGCGATAATTATGTGCTCGTTTTCCAGCTTCGGTGTAATGGTTTTGCCATTAACGGACAATGCCTGTATATGATCGGCATTTTGTTTGAAATCGATTTGAAGCGGCTGTGCATTCGTTTTCAGGCTGCAATAAATGGTTTCCGTTGCATGAATCCTTTCACTTTTGGTAGCGGGTATTTGGAAGTCCAGCTGGTAGCGGATGTCAGCTATCTCCGTTCGGCGGTGTACCGACAATTCTTTGGAAACGCCTGGTGTCACGACTTTCTGCGCAATAGCGGGTACGCTGATAGCCAGCAGCAGGATTGTGTTTTGTAAAGTCTGCAACATGCGGCAATATTAACCGGTTTGAACATTATTTCAAACGTATATGTCGACTAATTATTTATAAATTATATTTGTAAAAAACAACACATGAGGTTATCCCTTTTCCCCTTACTCTTAATTACACTTTTTAATTTCTCGTATGCCCAACAAATTAACGTTTCCATTTCTGATGAATTAGAGGGTGGTTATGGTCCCTCGACTATTAAAGCCGGTAATCATTTCATAAGATATGCTCCACTCGGAAGCACCAGTCATTTAAGTTACGGTTTCGGCTGGAACAAAGTAAGACTGGCTATTGCAGTAGCACAACATGACAGCAATATGATAGCGCAGCAAACTAAAATGCTGTCAAATGGTGACCGTGTTTATGGTCCCTTTTTTACTGATATCAAGAAAATAAACAACAAAGTTTACATCATTTATCATGAGGTGCAGGAAAAAAATACCATCGGCAATGTAATGGCTGTGGAGATTAATCCCGAAACTCTTGAGCCGGGTACTCCTAAAATAATAGGAGCCATCGCCAATACTGATTATAAACTAAAATTCTCAGAGACGCTCCAGGGTTCGCTAAAATACATTTTCAATAGTTCTCCTGATGGCAAGCGAAACCTTGTATTGCTCACGCAAGGCGACACGAAATGTTTTATATCGGTATTGGACGAAAACATGCATGTTGTATGGAATAAATTACAGGAAATTTCTACCTCAAATGATTATGGTTTTAAATCAGCCTGTGTTGACAATAGCGGAAACGTTTATGTGGCATATAGGGCTACTGGCTCGAAAGAGGAAAACAGAGTCGCCGTTATCAATGAAGCATCAAAACCCCATGATATAGGTCTTAACCTGGGCTTGAACATTGCATCACATCTGGAGGTGTTTCCTTCGAAAGACAACAAAACCATTCATGTAGCAGGTACCTATATGGATAACTCGAATTTTTCTGTAATGAAAGGAGTTTTTCACTCAAAAATAAATGTAACTGATTTCAAATTAACTGGTATTAAGGTGACTACCTTTCCCGACACGCTTATAAAACGATTTGAGCAGGATGGATGGGGAGACACCAAAAAAAATATCGGCTTAAATCGCCAGCTTGCAATTCGTCTTTTTGAAAAAGAAGATGGTGTTTTAAACATGATAGGTGAATTCAGAAGCACAGTCTGGGGTCAAAGGATCTCTGCTTCTGTTTCCGGAGATATATTAAACGTGTCATTTGATGAAAAGGACGCCGTATTCGCCCGCATACCAAAGATCAGGAAAAGTGCGCAATCTACAATCGGAGATTCCTACATCGCTTTCCCGTTTCAAAACAAAGTGGTTGTATTTTATGATGACGTTACCATTAATTTGAGCAAGAGCATCACGGAACGTCCCCATGGCTCTGATGTATATAACAACCTTATCATGGCATCTGCGGTCATTGAAGCCGACGGAACAGTGAACAGAAGCGTTTTGATCGACCTCGCGAAAGAGAGTTATCTTGCTGTGACCGAGTATTTGGTAATAAATGATCCTCATTCTATGTTAATACCATTGCAAAAGATCAAAAACTTAGGTGGCATATCTGATAAAATGCGTTGGGCCAGGATTAAGATCAATTAAAAATAATACCTTACTATTTACAAAGAGGGCAAAGCGCCCTCTTTTTTTATTTTGCCAATAGCTTCATTAAACAAACAGAACACAGAAATCAGTCAATGGGTGATGGATATTAAGAATAATTTGACGCAATAATGGCTTTTGCGACAATTTTATGATTATATTTGACGTATAAGTTGTAAATTGACGCATAAATGGCGCAAAAATGGCTTCTGGTAAAAAAATAACACAACAAATTGACGCAATACTTCATGCTTTTGGGCTCATGGAAGGTGGCGTTACTATTGAAGAAATAAAAGCGTCATCCGGCCTTGATATAGAGATCCGAACCCTGCAAAGACGCCTCGCCGAACTTAAAAAATTAGGCTTTGTAAAAACCTCCGGAGATAAACGCTCTACCCGATACCACCCGGCTATGCCGCATGTTGCCTGGTCAGAGGCAATCGTTGAGGAACCAGTGCAGCCATACTCGAATTCAATGCCCCTGTCAGAAAAAAGCCAGGAAATCCGTTCACTTATTTCCCTTCCTATTCAACGCCGTAAGCCGGTGGGATATAACCGCGAATTTCTGGAACGTTACCGGCCTAATATTGATAGTTATTTAACGTTGGAAGAAAAGCAAAAACTGGCTGGGATCAGCAAAACATCAAGAGAAGATCAACCGGCTGGAACCTACGCCAAAGAAATTCTGAACCGGCTGCTTATTGATCTTTCATGGAATTCCAGCCGCCTGGAAGGCAACACCTATTCATTACTGGATACCGAGCGGCTCATTGTGCAGGGCCAAACTGCAGGTAATAAATCCGTAATGGAAGCACAGATGATCCTTAATCACAAGGATGCGATAGAGTTTATAGTGCAAGGAGCTGACGGTATCGGGTTTAACCGTTATACTATATTGAATCTGCATGCACTTCTTTCATACAACCTGTTGCCCAGCCTGGCAGCATCCGGAAGGTTGCGCACATTTGGCGTGGGAATAACCCAATCTGTATATACGCCGCTTGCTATACCTCAATTAATCGAGGCGATGTTTGAATTAATACTGGAAAAGGCAAAACAAATTGAAAATTCATTCGAACAGGCTTTTTTTATCATGGTCCATTTGCCCTACCTGCAACCCTTTGATGATGTAAACAAACGCGTTTCCCGGATAGCTGCGAATATTCCGTTAAACCGGCATAATCTATCCCCTCTTTCATTTACAGATGTGCCCAGAGAATATTATACGCAAGGGCTGATGGGCGTTTATGAGCTTAACCGCATAGAACTTTTGAAAGATATATTTCTGTGGGCCTATGAACGTTCATCATTTAAATATGCTGAGGTTCGTCAAACGCTGGGAGAGCCCGACCCCTTCCGCATCAAATATCGGGAACAAATGCGCGAGCTGGTAACCGAAATAGTTTCAGGGGGCCTTGGACGTGAAATAGCTATAGCTTTAATAAGTAACAAAACTTTGCAATTACCATCAGCCGACCGGGATAAATTCGTTGAAACTGTGGAAACGGGACTTATGTCCCTGCATGAGGGAAACTTCGCCCGTTACTATATATCTCCTTCAGAATTTAAGAAATGGAAACAGGGATGGGATATTTAAAATAATCCCTACTCCACCCTCACCCCATCACCCCCATTCTTATCAATCACAATACACCGGGGATCAATGACAGCTTTAGAGGGTAAGCGATCAACCACAATGTCCAGATTGGTTATTGGTGCTGTTATTTTATGCTTGTTTAAGTAAATGAGCTCATCCTTTCCATGTGCATTTCTTGCGTAGATGCCGATATCGATCCAGTCCCGTAGTGGTACGGATCTTTCTATACCCAGGCTATCGATATGGTGCTTCAATACCTCGATAGTCAAATTCACCTTGTATTTGTTTCCTGATAGCTTTTCGTGTCGTGCTGCAACGACCTTATTATCATAGATCGTAATGGTCTCAAAAAGGTCGGTGATCACGTTTTGCAGCGTGTCGGGGGTAACCGCCCTGAAATAATCGATCAGATCTGCTGTGGTGGCATACCGGTTCCGCTGCAGGGTTCCTCCAAACGCATTCCAATCCTTTATGAACCGGTGCAACGCCATATTCACTTTCTCTTCCGAAATGTAATCCTGCAAAGCATACAGCGTTAATGCTCCTTTATTATAATGGATATATGGATTTCCTGCTGTAAGTGCCAGTGGCCTTTCCTTTTTTGTTTCTCCCGTGCGCCCTTTGAGATATGCTTTCAACTGGGCTTTCAGAAACTGGCTCACTTTTTCTTCTCCATATGTTGCTTTCATAACCATGAGCGCCGAATACTGTGCCAATGATTCTAAGATCATCTCCCGCCCTTCCACATTCGCTGCTACTACCTGCAAGCCCCACCACTGATGTGCCAGTTCATGGGCCGTTACGTAAATTACCATGTCTACATCTTTGTCATCGTTTATATGCAGGTTAAACCCCAAAGCTTCTGAGTAAGGGACTGTTCCCGGCAAAGATTGTGCATACTCCCGGTATCGTGGAATTTCCATGATCCGTATTTGCTTATATGTATATGGTCCAAAGTGCCTGGTGTAATAATCAAATGACGCTTTCATCGACTTCATCATCCGGTCCAGGTTATAAGTATGGCTTTTATGATAATATATTTCCAGGTTAATGGGCTGGCCATAGCTTGAATCTACTGGCACCCATTGATCGCATAACATCTTATACTCAGCGGAAACAACGGTGTAAAAATTGATCATCGGTTGTTCCATTTGATAATGAAAATACCTACGATTGCCTTCAACCCATTCTTTTTTTAAATTCCCCGGCGCCACTGCAAACTGATTGGTGGCTGTGCTGACAATTATTTCGAACCCTATTTCGTAGCCATCTCCGCCTGATCCGCCATTCTTCAATTCATGCGGATTATCCCTTTTAGCTCGATGTAATCGGGGTGACAGATCAAATTTATTGCGAAGCTTTTCATCAGCTAACTCAAAATATCTATTGTACCCTAGCGATGGGAAATTTGTATTTCGCAGGCAGGTCCCGTTGTATACAACGTCAGTGGCGGACTCTCCTTCCACAAATCCATTCGTTGTAAATGTTTGGTTAAATGCTAATTTGATGGAATCTCCTGGTTGCAATGCTTTGTTTAAGTTATAAATGGTGTAGCCATAGGGTTCAAACACTTTGCTCTTAATCGCTCCCCTATCAAACTTGACAGACTCCAACCTTATTTGATCATTAGGTACTTTTTGAATATGAATTGCTGCGATCGGCAGACTGTCTTTATTCACAAGAATGTATTGTCCTTCCATCACATAGTCGCGTTGTAGTGGATATAAGTCAAGCTTGAGTTTTACATCCACAATTTCCGGCTGTAGTATGTATTCATATCGCTTCAGCGTTTTTTCATAATTGGCTTGCATGCTTTCCTTCTCGCGCTTCGAATGATACTGATTCAAAATATTGGTATTGTAAAAAATATAACAGCCGGTTACTATACCTATAAGTACAGCCAGGCTCGCTAACAACACGATTGACCGGGTCAGCAGATGTTTGCTCATGCGCCAACGAATTATCAATCTCGTTTCCGTACCGCGCACGAAAAAAAGAACAGCCGCCAGCAGGATCAATGTACCGATGGCCAGCCAATAGCCTTTGATCCACAGATAGGGTTCCAGGAAATGTCCATACCCATTCATTTCTGAATAAACGCCTATTTTATCTCCGCCAAACCGGATCAGATCATGATCATACCCCAGAGCCTCCAGCGCCAATGTGAGCATAACGAACAACAAAGTGGCCAGATGTGCCATGAACTTATGATTGATCATCACCTGGAAAAAGAAAGCAACGAATGTATACAAGATGAGGAAGGGCAATACTTCTAGAAAAAATCCGATGAAGTACACCCGTAAATCATATTGGTAATAGCCGCTTACCGTTTGCAGTATTACACCTGAAACACACAATACCAGCAAGAGCGTTGTATAGGCAAGTATGATCCCGATAAACCTGGAACTTACATTCATCAAATTGGAAGTTGGCAAGGCATCGTAGATAAGGTTCATTCGTATGTCCCGCTCCTTCCACACGAGCTCGCCGGAATAGAAGATCAGCATAAGCAGAAAGAAAGGAACTGACATTTCCTGCAGTTCTGCCACTATCAAATAAGTGGTGGGGTAACTATCAACGCCATGGGTTGTACCCAGACTAATGCCATTCACAAAAATGATGGCTGCGCCACATATAGTGATCGCCCAAAACGGAATTTCTTTTAACAGGGAGATGAAATAAAAAAATGAATGATGGATGAGTTGAATAAATTTTGTCCGTAGGTTTAATGTCACTGCGGGCAATGTCAACCGATGGTAGATAGGCCTGTCTGGTTCCAACTCTTCCTTCTTTTTTATGCGGCTGTTTCGCACAACGTTGAAACTAAAACCAACATAACCGATAACAAGAGTAGCAACTCCAATGCCCATCCAAAGTAGCCGGTTGTATATAAGCACGGGATCCGCAGGGAGCATCAAGGCATTTCGATCCGCCAGCGTCCAATACTTAACAATACGATTGATGGTGTTGATCGCAAAGGGATCGAGTAAAGCCGGTAGTTCTGTACCTTCCACTTTGTTCGCGGTCATAGAGATCAGGAGATACGCCACCACCAGAATAATACCCTGTGTATATACCACTATCCATCTTCTGCTGAGTGCCCCACTGACAAAAAAAAGACTTCCTGCAAAGAAAAGATTCGGCACTATTATATAAATAAACGGTTGCACGTAACACCAAAAATTGAAGGGCAGCGATTCGTTCGCATCCCGCCAGGGCATAACGCGGCTTAACATCATTCCAAATAACAGACCGCTGAATACAAACAACAACACGATGAAGGAGCCCAGAAACCGACCCAGCAAATACGCATTTTTTGTAATTGGATTTACAAATAGCAGCGACTCCATCCGATAATCGAAGTCGCGCAAAATGGAAACGCCCATGATCATAGAAGCGATCATAATGAAAATGGCTGACGTGATCGCCATGGTATAGGCAATGATATACGGTGCATCTGGTTGTATGGCTTTCCCTGTCCCCTGAAAAATAAAATCTACAGCGACCAGCGAACACCCGAACAGAATCGTAAAATAGAGATACGTTTCCGCGCGCTTAGCGCGATACAACATTTCGAATTTGAAGATCTCGTAAAACATGGTTGGAAAATAAATTAGTGGTTTGCAAAAACCTGTGAGAAATATACATCCTCCAAATCGGCCTCGATCTGTTCAAAACCATCGCCCGGATGTTGCACGCACAGGATATGAAGGCTGGGTTTGCCCTGTATTAATTTTTCAGATAGCACCGTATAATGGTCCCGATAAGTATTCAACTCCTCTTTGCGAATCGTTTTCCGATACACATTGCCCACCAGTTGACCAATGGCGTGTTGCGGATTACCCGTTAACAGGACTTTTCCGTGATTGATAATGGCCATGTCACTGCACAGTTCTTTTACATCATCTACTATATGAGTGGAAAGAATAACGACTGTATCCTCACCCAACTCACTCAGTAGATTGTGAAAGCGATTTCTTTCTGCAGGGTCGAGTCCGGCGGTGGGTTCATCAACAATGACCAGTTGTGGATTGGCCAACAATGCCTGTGCAATTCCGAAGCGTTGCTTCATGCCTCCTGAATAAGTGCCCAGGTTTTTCTTTCGGTCTGCGTATAGATTTGTTTTATGCAATAAGGCAACTACGATCTCTTTGCGCTCACGGGAATTGGAAACCCCCTTTAGTACCGCCAGGTGACTCAGTAATACTTCTGCAGAGATCTTTGGATACAAACCAAAATCCTGTGGCAAATACCCGAGTGTCTTCCGGATCTCAAACGGTTGTGATAACACATCCAACCCGTTAAAGGTGATAGTGCCTGCATCGGGCTGCTGAAGGGTAGCAATGGTGCGCATCAGGGTTGACTTACCGGCGCCGTTAGGTCCGAGTAAACCAAACATTCCTGTGGAAATGACCAATGAAACATCGCATAATGCTTTTACACCGTTGGCGTACGTTTTTGAAAGCCCGGAGATTGTAAGGCTGTTCATGTGCATTTGTTTTGCACAAACCTGTATGAATTTCCGGTCGTGTTAAAATAAATGTGACACATGCTAATCGCAGCAGCATAAACGGTCATCTGCTGGTGTTCACAGTACCTGATCACATGTATACATACGTTCATCACACTAAACGATACGTTTGTCAACTTCTTTGAAAGATCTGCGGTAAGGTGTTATTATTGCATATGATTTCCAGCTTGTTCAAAAAACCACTGATTCGGGTATATGGCTATTGGCTATTCGCCATCGGCATGGGAACCATTCTCATTCTCATTGAAGATGCAGACATTGAACCGATGTTCTCCTTCATGGCATTCATTTATTGGTCGTTGTTATTTTATTGGGGCGCCCGTTGGATCTTTAATCAAATCAAATCGATCCTTAAGCAGCGGAAGGAAAAAATAAATCTTGAATTAATGCACCTGAAAGCCCAGGTGAGTCCACATTTCTTTTTTAATACACTCAACAACTTATACGGACTGATTGATATAGACCATGTAAAGGCAAAGCAAATGTTACTCACCCTTTCGGAGATGATGCGGTACAGTATATACGATGGTCGAAAAGAACGGGTGCCGCTAGAGGACGAACTTACCTTCATCAAAAATTATATAGATTTGCACAAAGACCGGTACCACAAGGTCAGTGACATACAGTTGCACCACTCCATTACGCAACCTGGAATTACAGTGATGCCGCTGTTGTTTATTATCCTATTGGAAAATGCGTTCAAGCATGGTATTGAAAACCTGCGCGAGAAAGCATTTGTGCATGTGACATTGACAGCAGATGCGAATGAGATTCATTTTTATGTTGAAAATAATTTTGATCCCACGATCCCAAAAGAAATGAACGAACCAGGTATTGGTCTGCAAAATTTAACAAGACGATTGGAACTGGTTTATCCAAAACGGCATTCCCTTACCTGTTCCACAAATGCCGATATTTATAGCGCACAACTAACTTTGCATACGAAATGATCAAATACCTAATCATAGATGATGAGCACATGGCCCATGAGATCATAAAAGGGTATTGCGATCTGATGGGCGATATGGAATTGCAGCAGCATTGTTATGATGCACTGGAAGCATTGCAATACCTGAATGCGCACAAAGTGGACCTCATTTTTCTGGACCTGAACATGCCCAAACTGAAAGGGTTTGATCTCTTAAAGACCCTTCCCGCCCCACCCAAAGTAATTGTAACGACCGCCTACAGTGAATTTGCCCTGGAAGGTTATGAATTGAATGTAGTCGACTACCTGCTAAAGCCCTTCGGCTTTGAACGCTTTTTAAAAGCGGTGAATAAAGCAATCGGTCCACCCGGACATGTAAAAAGCAATTTGATGAGCGAACCTAAAAGTGAGGCCGCAAACCGCATTTTTGTGCGGGGTGATAAAAAGCACACCCAGGTAGCGATTGATGACATTCAATACATTGAGGCTGCCGGCAATTATACGAAGGTGGTTACCCGTACTGAGATCATTACCACCCGCGAAAAATTTTCAACCGTGCTGGCTACTTTAGCCGACCATGAATTTTTACAGGTACATAAATCCTTTGCAGTAGCCCCGAAGTATATTAAAAGCATCGAAGGCAATCAAATTACAATAGGCCATTCAAAGATCCCCATCGGTAAGATGTATAAGCTGAATGTAAACCGGCTGTTGCCGTAGTATAAAATAATCGTATTTTGCAAAATGCAGCACCAGGAATTTGAACCTCCTTCCCCACTACAGGATGCCATCAAGTGCTTTTGGTACAACAAAAGAGACTTCGGAGAACAACAATCGGGTTTTGAAGTAATACCCGATGGCTACGCCGAAATTATTTTTCATTTCGGAAGCGGCTGTAGCATGTCGCACAATGGAAGCCTGCAGCCATTGCCATCTCCTTTTATGGTAGGGCTACTCAATCAGCCTGTTATTTTTTATGCGAAAAACAATTTGGAGATCATTGGTATCCGATGCTTTCCCTGGACCGTCTTCGATTTACTCGGACTCCCATCCGGTAAAGATGGCGTGCGTATCTTTGAGCATCCGATCGCGCAGCTTCAATTCACATTGAATGAGTGTATTCATGCTGGTAAGATAGATGAAGCAGTGGCCCGAGTACAACAGTATTTCCTGGATGCACATTCGCAGATTGCTACCAACAGTATGCTCTTCAAAGCGGGCGTTGCTATGACGAAAGCAAACGGTACCATGCCTGTAAGCCAGGTAGCGGCGGCGGCTCATGCAACGGTTCGCACACTGGAAAGGAACTTCAAGCAATCTTCCGGTCATACCGTCAAAGACGTGTCTGCCCTGATGCGCTTTGAACAGGTACGAAATCAATTATGGCTTCATCCAGCTTCCAACCTTGCCGGCCTGGCTCATGAACTTGGCTATACAGATCAAGCCCACCTGAGCAAGGAATTCAAACGCTACAGCGGCACTACGCCGGCAGCATTCGCGCGAAAAGCAAAAAAAGACCAACAGGCTGTAAAAAACGCTTTGAGGTAAAGAGAATTGAAGCAACAAGGCCTCGAGGTAAGAGAACCACAAACCATAAACAATAAACCACAAACCTGCCTGCCGGCAGGCAGGCCATTTTTGTCGCGTTTATACAAGCCTGACGCCGGAGCATTCCGGAATTTTGTGTTTCAATCATTCTTATGAAAGCTACACAAAGTCATGCTGTTTACGATGTCATCATTTCTGGCGCAGGTCCTGTTGGTCTGTTCCTCGCTTGTGAACTGGCCCTGGCCAAATGTTCAGTCCTTATACTGGAAAAAGCGGAAAACCCACACTCACCCTTGAAGCAACTTCCTTTCGGCATACGGGGACTTAATACGCCTACCATTGAAGCGCTTTACCGCCGTGGGTTACTACAGGAACTGGAGGTACATAAACGTCTTAAAAATCCCCACCAAAACGCCGTACAGGGACCACGCCGTCAGGCAGGACACTTCGCCGGCATTCCATTTCATGACGGCGATATTGACACCTCACAATGGAAATATCGTCTGCCCGGTTCTACCGACACCATGTTGATCTCAGAAATGGAGGAACTTGAAACAGTGCTCACCCGCCGTGCAGAAGCCCTGGGGGTAGTGATCAGGCGCGGGCTTGCCGTTACTGGCTTTCTTCAAACAGAGGATGGTGTAACGGTTCAATCCCATGACCAGTCTTTTCAAAGTAAATGGCTTGTGGGTTGCGATGGAAGCCGCAGTGCTGTTCGCAAGGCCGGCGGTTTTGAATTCGCTGGTACGGAACCGGAATTTACCGGTTACACGGCCAAAGTGGACATTGCCAGTCCATCGCCGCTCAGTCCGGGCCGAAACATGACACCAACGGGCATGTACCTGCAATCGCAGCCAGGTTACCTGATGATACAGGATTTTGATGCCGGGGCATTTCATAGTTCAGAAAAGCCTGTTACGCGCGAACACGTGCAAGCCGTTTTGCGCCGCGTCTCGAACACCGACGTTACGATCAGCGAACTGCATATCGCCACCACCTGGACCGACCGCGCACGGCAGGCCACCACCTATCGCAACGGACGGGTACTGCTAGCCGGTGATGCCGCGCACATTCATTCACCATTGGGCGGCCAGGGACTTAACCTTGGATTGGGAGATGCCATGAACCTGGGCTGGAAGCTTGCAGCAACCATCCAAAACAAAGCCCCCGAAGGTCTGTTGGACAGTTATCATAATGAACGACACCCCATAGGTGCACAGGTGCTGGATTGGTCTCGCGCCCAGGTTGCCATTATGCGGCCAGACCCGCATGCCCGCGCGCTGAGCGCCATTGTTCGCGACCTTCTGCATACGCGCGATGGCGCCACCTATATGGCAGGCAGGGTGTGGGGCATTTTCACACATTACTATCTCGGTGGCGACCACCCGCTGACAGGCCACAGCGTTCCCAACTTTGAGTTGGAAGACGGTATAAAAATTGGCGAGCTCATGAACGATGGTCAGGGAATACTGCTTGATTTTAATTCGAATGCTTCGCTTAAAACGTTAGCGAGTGCGTACAGCAACCAAATGAAGTATGTTTCGGTCAGGGCGAAAGAACAATCAGGTGTAAGCGCCGTACTGATTCGCCCTGATGGTATTATTGCCTGGGTTGCTGACAACGACCCGGATTACAGTGAACTCCAACAGGTGGCCGCTTGCTGGTTTGTTGGTAATTCATGAAAGATGTGGCGTTGATATTTACCGGTTCAAAGCATGTAGGAATTTTTCGGGGTACCGGGTGCCGGAGACAATGCCGGCGGGCATCATAGTGTTAATGCTATCGAGGTCTTCCGCGGTAAGTTGTATAAGCTCTGCGGCGATATTCTCTTCCAGATGCTTTATACGTTTAGAGCCGGGTATAGTGATGATGTCATCGCCCTGTGAAATCACCCAGGCAATCGCTAACTGCGCCGGTGTACAATTTTTTTGGGTGGCCAATGTTTTGATCTTTTCTACCAACGCCAGGTTTTTATAAAAGTTTTCGCCCTGATACCGCGGCATGTTGGCACGGCTATCTTTGATGTCTTCCGGTTTCTTAAATTCTCCGCTTAAAAAGCCCCGGCTTAAAGGCGCATAAGCAACCAGGCCGATACCCAATTCACGGATCGTTGGAAGAACCTCCACTTCAATATCTCTGCTCCATAACGAATATTCTATCTGTAATGCGGTTATGGGATGTACAGCAGAAGCTCTGCGGATCGAATCTGCCGATGCTTCCGACAAACCAATGTAACGGATAACGCCTTTTTGTACAAGGTCCGCCAGCGCACCAATCGTTTCCTCGATGGGAATGTTTGGATCTACTCTTGCCGGGGTGTAGAGATCAATATAGTCGGTTTTAAGTCGGCGTAAACTATAAAAGACAGCGTTACATAAATAATCCGGGCGTGTATTTACTGATCCGGGCGCCATCGCTCCGTTTGGACCAGCAGTAACCAGTTGTCCTGTTTTTACCGATAGAAAAGCTTTATCGCGTTTACCCTTGATGGCCTCACCGATCAGTTCTTCATTGTGGCCTACCTTATAGAAATCGGCCGTGTCTAAAAAATTGTTGCCGAGTTCAAGCGCTCGCTCGATGGTAGCAATGGATTCTTTTTCATCTGATTGTCCGTAGGCGCCTGACAGGCCCATACATCCCAACCCTATTGCCGATACAAGCGGGCCATTTGTTCCTAATTTTCTGTTCATCATTCGTGTTCTTTAAATTTCAACGAAGATCACGCGAACATCAAAAAAAGGGCCGGACAAAACGCATTAATTTCCTGACAGATCCTGAATGAACATGGCTATGGTTTTGCCAGTTACTTTTTTAAACAAACGGGAGAAGTATTCAGGGTCATTGAAACCCAGCTCATAGGCAAGCTCTTTGATCGAAGAACTTTCCGCATAAAAAAGACGGCGTTTTGCTTCCAGGATGAGCCGGTTGGTGATGAATTCTTTCGGGGAAAGCCCGGTGTAGTGTTTAACGATGTTGTACAGGCTATTGGTGTTCAGGGCGAGTTTTTCAGCGATAGCTGCGACCGGTTGGTGATCCGTAAGGTTGTTTTCTACAAGGAGTTTGAAACGGATGTACCTGGAAAGTTTATCGTCTGCCGGATTTTTGTCATTGGAGAAATAAGCCGCGTTGATCTCTGTTAACAGGCTGTTGAGATGTGCGAGGATGAGCTCGGGATCGGTGTCCATTACGTGTAATAATTCCTGTAGTATTTCGAAGATGGATCTTAATCTTGCAGCGGCGGATGCGGTGAATTGGATCTTTTGATTGTTGAAAGGGTTGATGAGAAAAGAATATTGTTTGGGTAAGCGGGAAAGACAATTTTCATCAAAACCCAATTTGAAATAGTTAATGCCCTGTTTTGTAGTAGGGAGTTGATGGATCTGGTGAGGAAGGATGAAGAGCAATTCGTTGTTTTTTATTTCGAATTGCTGAAGATCGACGCCGTGGTGGGCAAGACCTTCTATCATAAAGAGTAAAAAGTAGTGAGGTTTGCGGTGGGCAGGGCCATACATATCGCCGATTTTCGGAGGTACATGACCAAATGTGGGGGAAATAATCCGAATGGAGAGTTTGTTGTTTTGTTTATAGACATTCAGGAATGATTCGATGCTTTGCATAGATTAAAAGTAGTGGAAATATCTGTGCAAGTTTACGACGTCCCCACTTTCTTCTCTTTATCAAACTTGTTAAACAGGTCCAGTTTAAATTTTATATTACCGTCTTCACCCGGCTTACCGCGGAGAAAGATACTGCCACCTGCTTTTTTGTGAACGCCAATATTCTCCGGATTATAATCTTCATCTCGCTTTTTAAGATTGCTCAATGGGATCTGTATACTCAAATCGGTCGTGCCTTTTTTATTGTATATGCCTTCTACGAATAGTGACATTACAGTTGATTGAATTTCCATCCGGTTGATCTTTACTTCCTGGTTGCTTATTTCCAGCCGGCTCTTTAATTCGGCAAACCGGATATTGTCAAAATCCCTTTTTTTAAATACAAACCGTTGTAATTTTTTTATGGGTTCATAATTATTCAGGGCGCCGTCTTTAAGGGAGAAATTGACCTGGCTTACAATCGTCGAAGGAATAACACTGCCATCATTCGCCAATTCCATCGAGGCGTTAATGTCTGCACATAATTTTCCTTCAATACTTTGGGCGGTTAGTCCATCCTGTCCAAAATTGTTGAAATCGGAAAACACTTTGCTCACATTCACATTATCCATATTTACCTGCAGATTGGCCTGGTGAAATTTTGTTTCGTTTAACAGACTACCTTTTAACGCGATATGTCCTCCTGAATGGTCCATGCTTACATTGTTGATGATGTAGCGATCATTGAGGAGCGTAATATCGGCTAACGCGTTCGTCGCTTCAAAATTTTTATAAATAAGCCTGCCTGCATCTAACTTCACCTGTAATCTTCCACGCTCGATGATATCATCGATTTTATTGGCCATGCCTTGCAAAGTGGATTTTTTTGCCACTTGCCGGCTACCTGTTTCTCTGGATTTGAATAAGTATAAAAACGACCCCAAGTCCATCACGGGCATATGTATGTTCCAGTTTATATTCGCTTTATCTGGTTGTGTATTGATAAGGGTAAGCAGGCTTTTGGCCTGTCCGTCCATATGAATGGTATTATTGAACACAACACATTGAAGATTTTCAACAAACACATCCGAATTTTTGAACACCAGTTTGCCATTCACTTTTTTCATTTCTACCTGTCGCGGAATATATTCAATAACGGCATCTTTAAATGAAATGGCGCCATTTAAAAAAGAGTTCGTGTTGTCGTTTTTAACCAGCGGTCCTATATAAGTTAATCGTACGCTTCCTTCCCCCTGGCTTAAGTATAAGGTTTTACTTCCTATCAGTTCGTTTAATTTGGTAAGGGGAAAATCAGAAGTCAGATCGCAACTAAGCAAGGGTTTGGATAAATTAAGGATGGTGATCTGTTCTGATCTAACAGGTAATCCATGCCAGGTAGCCGTAAAATCAGTCAGCTCGATCATGGAATTAGAATCATTTCTGGGCAGGCCTTCCGTCACTTCATTATTGTAAAAACCACTGAAAGCAGCATGTTCAAAATCCAGGAACACTGTATTTAACTGGATGTCTCTGGCAAGCCAGTTGATATATACTTTGGGCTCACCTCCTTTCAGGGGGCCGGTAATAGTTGCGTTTGCATCCAATGAGTTCCTGATATCAGCAATGGATAAAGCGCCGGCCAGTTTTTGCGGCATCACAGATTTTATAAAATCGTAGGCTATTTTGCGTGTGTGTATACGCAGCCTGAATTGTGGCTGGTCGCCTGCCAATTCCAATTGTCCGCTAAAATTAAAAGGGTGCCCCGCTAATTTTATATTAATACTATCAAAGGAAAGCAGGCTGGTTTCTTTTTGAAACGACATATAAAATTGACCGCTGAAAACTTTGTCTTTTGCAAAACTTCCCTTTTCTGTCTTAAAGGCAAGACTTTTTATCAGGATATTGGCTTTGGTTAAAAGTAAAAGACGGTCCTCCTTATCGGAAACTTTTACTTTTAGCTGATTAATGACCAGGTCATGTAATTTTTTCTTTTTGTCGTCATCAACAATAAAACGAATATCTTTAAGAAACAGGTTATTTAATTCATTTTTTGATTCGGTTTGCGGGCTGTTGTTTGCCGTATCTTTTTTAGGATGTAGCAGGTAAGTGTTCGTGTAGCCTGTTGAATCGGTGTACAAATAAAGTTCTCCTGTTTGTAACCGGATACCTTTTATGGGAGGTTCGTTGTTGATCAGTTTTAAAACATCGATGCTGACAAATATTTCTTTTCCTTTAAAAAAAGTATGATGGTGGATATTGAACATGGTATCTGTAATGCTGACATTATTAAGTAATACAGATATATGAGGAAAATTTCTGATAAAGCTAAGTTCAATGTTTCCGATATTAACCTTTCCGTTTAAATGATCGCTTATTTCTGTAGTGACCTGCCGGATGATCTTTTGCTTATTAATAGTAACATATATAACAACTGTGATAACCAGCACTACTACAAGCGCCAGAAATATTTTCAATACCTTAAAAAGATGTTTAAGATGCTTTTTCAGATCAGGAGGTTTAGAGGTGAAGAACTGCCTGTCCACGATCACAGGTATGTAAAAACCATGCCTCAGGCTTAGGCATACAGCGTTAAGTGCTACAAATCAATAGATCGTACAGAGATGTGGGTCAGTTGGAGGGTTCAGTAAACGTTGTTCTTCTGCTTGAATTGATACGGAGTCAGCTTGAGGAATTTTTTGAATTGCTCATTGAAATTGGCCAGGTTGTTAAAGCCCGCCTGGTAGCAGGCGCTCGCTACGCTTACATCCTTTTCCAGTAAAAGCTTACAGGAATATCCTATTCGAACTTCATTTACAAAATGGATAAAGTTCTTTTTTGTGCGGTTTTTAAAATAACGGCAGAAACCTGAATAACTCATGTGCACGATCTCGGCGATCTCCTCCAGTTTTATTTCGCTGCGAAAATGGGTCATCACGTAGTCGAACACTTTGTTCAGGCGATCGTTATCGCGGCTATTCTGCCCGGCCACTTCCGCGCTGGAAAGCATTTCCATGTCAGTTGATTGCGCCAGAATATTTAAAATGCCGAAAAGCATAATGAGCCTGTCCATCCCCTGCCCGTCGAGCAGATGATACATGCGTTCGCTGACCAATGCCGCGGTTTCGCCGGTAATGTTCAATCCCATCTTTGACCTGCGGAACAGTTGAACGATCTTCTGCATCTCCGGCGACTGAATGAAGTCCTTACCCAGAAAGTCTTCCCGGAAATGAATGACCAGCGAGCCGCCCTCTTCATGGGCGTTTTCTTTACGGAACATATGCGGCACATCCGGACCGATAAATGTAAGATTGCCTGCTGCATAGCTCGAAATATGATTGCCTACAAAGCGGGTCCCCTGCCCTTTTATAATAAGAACAAGTTCATACTCCGAATGATAATGCCAGGGGGTTTCAAAATAAGGCGTAACGAATGTATCGGCAATGAATGAAGAGTTTTCTGACAGAGGAAGCTTTTGAATATGAGGCTTCATATATCGGCAATTATTAGATGTTCAATTTACTGAAAAAGATCGAACAGGGTCGATTTATGTCAAAAAACCATATTTTATTGGCCAAAAACCGTTTGAAAGGGGTCGCTCTCCGCTTTAGCTTCGATTCAATTAAAACGATGTGCTTGCCATGGCTGAATTTAATCTCGATCTGAAAATTGATCCGCAAATGCCTGTGCGGAAGGACTGGCGGATAGGAACCATTGGCGCAGGCGCCATTGTACGCGGTTGCCACCAGGTGGCCTATCGCCAGGCGGGCTTTAATGCTTACGCAATTGCTTCACTCAACCGGTCGAGTGCAGAAGCAGTGGCCAGCGAATTCAATATCCCCGTAGTGCACGATTCATGGCGCGATCTGCTACAAGATAAAAAAGTAGAGATCGTTGATATTGCCGTGCCGCCCGACAAACAACTCGAGATCGTGCGCGAGGCGGTGAAGGAAAAAGATCACATCAAAGGCATTCTTTGTCAGAAGCCGCTGGCCATGAACCTGGCTGAAGCCAATGAGATCGTGCTGCTTTGCGAACAGGCAGGTATCAAATTATCGGTCAACAGCAATATGCGGTACGACCAGAGCATACGGGCGCTGAAGACCTTGCTGGAGAACCAGTACTTCGGACAAATCGTGCTGGCTACGATCGATATGCGCGCCATCCCCCACTGGCAGGATTTTCTAAAAAAATACGATCGTATTGAAATGCTCAATATGGGTATCCATCACATCGATACGTTCCGCTACCTCTTTGGCGATCCCGAAAAAGTAACTGCTATTACGCGCAGCGATCCGCGTACAACCTTTCCGCATATCGATGGCATTACGCAGTATACATTCCAGTATGCCGATGAAATGATCGCCACAAGCCTTGATGACGTATGGGCCTGGCAAGGGGAAGGAACACAAAAAGACATGTACATCCGCTGGCGGGTAGAAGGTCTTGATGGTATGGCGCAGGGTGAAATTGGCTGGCCCAAGTTTCCCGACAAGGGCTTAAGTACGATACGCTTTACTACGCGCAAGTTCCCGGATCAGTGGATAGAACCTACATGGGATACGGTCTGGTTCCCCGATGCTTTCCAGGGCACAATGGCGTCGTTGCTGCGAGCAGTCGAAAACGATACACTGCCGGAGATCAACGGTCGCGACAATCTGCATACCATGGCGACGATCGATGCCCTTTATTTGTCCATCAAAGAAGAAAGAACCGTTCGCTTAACAGAAACTTTAAAAAACGTCAAATAACACTTTATGATCTCCGTAGGTATATTTAATGGTTACTATCCATACACGTTAGCAGAAACGATCAAACGCGTTAAAAAAGATGGGTTTAATTGCATACAGCTTGATTTGAGCTTTAAGGATTTCGATCTGAACGATCCGCATACGCTGGCGCAGAACCTGACTGCAGAAAAGGCACGTACGATCAGAAATGCGTTTCGCGATGCGAACATCGAGATCGTATCTATTTCCGGTTATACGAACCTGATATCGCCCGACCCGGAAAAAAAGAAAAAGAATATAGAATACGTTAAAACGCTGCTGAAATTCGCGCGCGAACTGGGCACGCCTTACGTGATCAGTGAAACAGGCACCTACGAACCCAGCAGCGACTGGGTATTCCATGAGAAGAATGCCACCGAGGAAGCGTTCCAGGAGATCAAGGCAGTGATCAGCGATCTGGCCATCTATGCGCACCAACACAATGCCGTATTCCTGGTAGAGAACTACGTGAACAACGTGGTGGGCAGTGTAGATCAATTGCTGCGTCTGTTCCGTGAAATTGATCATCCGGGTCTCGGCCTGCTGATGGACCCCACCAACTATTTCAATGGCTCCAATATTCGTGATGTGGACGGTGAACTGCATCGCATTTTCAATGCGCTTGACGGGCGAATCAAAATTGCACATGCCAAGGATATCAAGCGCTCGGAAAACAGTGAAGAAAAACATGCCAGCATCGACGCGGTGGAGTCGCATACCTTTCGCGGTGCGGGTGATGTTGAACTGCCGGCTGCAGGTCTCGGCATCCTGAATTACGAGCTGTACCTGAAACTCCTGGCTAAGAACCATCCCAATATCCCGATCATTATCGAGCACCTCGATGAAGCTGATATTCCACGTGCCAAACAATTTGTGGATGATACGCTGAAAAAAATAGGAGCATAACAGGAATACCAGATTATGACAATTTCTGATATTGAGATTTAGAGATTTTGTGATTTGCTCAGGTTTGAATTTTCCGATAAATCTCTAAATCTCTAAATCCCGAAATCTCTAAATTATTTAATAGAGGTGCTGTATTTATAATACTTAAACATGTGAGTTATGAACAATCTAACATTGACGGATGCCCAAAAGGCACAATATGAAAATGACGGATACCTGATCGTGAAGAACTTTGTGTCACCCGAAGAAGCAACGCTGCTCTTTAACATAGCCACAGGCGACGATGTGCTGAAGGGCAAGACGTTCGACTTTAATGACCAGTCGGGCAAGAGCACCAAGCTTGCGCTTTGGTTCACACCGGGCGATGATACTTATGGACTACTCACCCGAAGCGAAGCCATGGTACATGCCGTGCAGGACCTGCTGGGCGAAGGTGAGGTCTGTCATTTTCACTCCAAACTCATGCAGAAGGAACCCAAAGTAGGTGGTGCGTGGGAATGGCACCAGGATTATGGTTACTGGTATAAGAACGGTTTCCTGTTTCCGGAAGCGTTGATCAGTGTAATGCTGGCACTCACAGAAGCCACTAAACAGAATGGATGTTTGCAGGTGCTGAAAGGGTCACACAAAATGGGCCGGGTTGAACATAATTTTGCCGGTGAACAACAGGGCGCCGATATGGATT
Source organism: uncultured Niastella sp. (assembly GCA_966212235.1). Classification (GTDB taxonomy): domain Bacteria; phylum Bacteroidota; class Bacteroidia; order Chitinophagales; family Chitinophagaceae; genus Niastella. Next base: position 348,790 of record CBIHPP010000004.1, read on the forward strand.
TTGTGAATGAAGCACTGGGTCGTTTTGAAAGAGTGCATGTTGAACTGGAGCCGGGTGATATCCTGTTCTTCCACAGCAATATCTTACACATGTCGGAGGCCAATACATCCGATAAAGCACGCTGGTCAATGATCTCGGCCTATAACCTGAGTTACAACAAGCCGTTCCGCGAAAAGAACCTCTCGTGCATCACGCCGGTAATAACTGTACCGAACGATTCCATACTTTCTGCCGGCGGCAAAGGGCTTTCAGCCGACCGCGACTTCCTGCAAAAAGAAAACGAGATTACGCTGAATGTAAAATAGTAAAAGACGTGGAACTAAAATTCTTTTGCCCGCGCTGGGGCTGTGAGCTGATGGATTGGGATACTTTTTGCGAACGTGTTCAACAGGCAGGATATAACGGTGTGGAATATGGCATTCCCAATGAGACCGAAGTATCCCAACTCGATATGATCTGGGAGAAACTGGCTAAATACAAGCTGGACGTCATTCCACAGCACTACGGAACCTATGATGCCGACTTCAATCGGCATTATGATTCCTATGCGGCCTGGTTGGAAAAGGTTCGTCCTTACCCAGCAATCAAAATCGATTCACAAACGGGAAAAGATTTTTTTTCTTTTGAGCAAAACAGTCTACTCATAGATGTAGCCGCCGCGCACGAGGCATCCACCGGCGTACCGGTTTGCCATGAAACACATCGCAATAAATTTCCTTTTGCCGCACATGTTACGTTCGACTACCTGCAGCGGATACCATCCCTGCGCATTACGCTCGATGCATCGCATTGGGTGAACGTGGCTGAGTCATATCTCGCCGATCAGCCGGAAGCCATGCAGCTGGCTATTGAACGAACCGATCATATTCATGCCCGGGTGGGTTATCCGGAAGGTCCACAGGTACCAGACCCCCAGGCGCCGGAATGGAAAGAAGCACTCGACTATCACCTGCAATGGTGGGACGCGGTGATCGCGCTTAAACGAAAAGCATTCGGCGTCATGACGATCACCCCGGAATTTGGTCCTTACCCATATATGGTCCATTTGCCTTACACCGGCAAACCGATCAGCGACCAGTGGGAGTCGAATCACTTTATGATGCAAACGCTACGCGCACGTTACCTGTAACCAATAAAAACGCCTTGCAAACCCGGTTTACAAGGCGTTGTCTATAAACACCGTCCCGAAAAGTTAATTTAGTATTTCCCGCATCTGCTTTTATAGTATCCGCATGATTTCTTAGCCGGTGTAGCTGCTGGTGCAACGGCCGGCACTGGTTTCTGCGCTTCTACTTTCACCGGCTGTGCTTTTGCCGGTGCTTCTAAATTTGATTTTATAGCAGCTTGTTTAGGCCTGGTAAATGAAAGCGGCATCCCAACCGTTACACTCCACACAGACGTTGATGACGACAATTGCGTATTAAGTTGTTTGGTCTCCAATGGCGTGATCAAAGTTTCTTCATTCATATTGCCCAGGCCGGCGAGGTATTGCACCCCGACCACAAATTTATTGGTACTGCCTTTGGCGAATGCGAAGTTAACACCGGTGATAAGGGCGGTTGACCAGTTACCGGCATTGTATTGATAAACAGTTTCATTTGATCTGGAACCGGTGATAATGGCTGTTTGCGGATTGGGTATAAATGCCATTCCGGCAAATGGTTGTATGCGAAGGTCCATGGCTGCTTTTTTAGCAGTTGTTGCAGCTGCTGCGTTTGCCAGCATCATTTTCCGGGCCGCACAGGGACTTTGCGCTGCATCCGATGCGTTCACAGCCGGCCGTTTTGCGTTCTTTGCCAGTGAAATAGGTTTACTGCTATATTGATAGCCTGCTTCCAGACGAAGCCGCCAATCGCCCTGCGAAGCGGTGAATTCTTTATCACCGGTTTCGGGATTGGTAAACTCGTAGGTTACCATGGAACGGTTGGTGGCTACGCCTGCAAACGGGCCGTGTGTTTTATTAAAGAGATAATCTGCCCGAAGGCCAATTTGCGGCGAAATGTTTGAACTCATCGGTGAAATACACGAGGTGTTGTTGTACTTCACATGTGTAGATGTTTTTTCAATACCCACTCTGGGTGTAACGGAGAGTTGGGCATTCGTTGCAAACCCACAGGCAACGAATACCAGGCTGGCTAACGCTGCTTTTCTCATAGCTTAGTTTTATTTGGTGTCCTTATAAGTTACGCCATATCTGGCAAAACAAAAAGAATACTACATGAGTGGCGAACGGACAACGCTTAATTCTTAATTCACAGTTCGTTAGTTATTTCCGGGTAAACCGGAAAAATATTTCGTCCAACCTGTCCAATCGCGGCAGGCTCATTTGTTATAAGGGTATAATATTTATATTCAATAACAATTCTCATAACTTTAAAACTTAAAAAAATGGAAGAGTACATGCTGATCTTCAGGCACGAAGATGGAAGTAAGATCGCTTCGCCCGAACAAATTCAGGTGTGGATGAAACAGACCATGGACTGGATCGGTGGAATTGCCGCACAGGGAAAATTCGTTCTTGGTCATGGCCTGCCTATGGATGGCAGCAAAGTGGTGTGGTCGCACGGCGTGGTTACTGATGGTCCGTTTGGTGAGATCAAAGAAACCCTTGGCGGATACATCGTTGTAAAAGCCGGTTCCGTTGACGAAGCCGTTGAATTTGCCAAAGGCTCTCCCGTATTACAGGGCGAAGGCAATAGTGTGGAAGTTAGAAGGATCGATAAACACGATGACATTAAAATAAAAACGAAGTAATAATGTTACTTACCCGTGGCACGGTTTGAAACCGTGTCACGGGTAATAATTCATGCAACAACCCGAATTAATACCGCATTTATTCAGAACGGAATACAGGAAGATCATTGCTGTATTGTGTAAACGTTTTGGCTTCGATCAGCTGGAAACCGCTGAAGATATTGCCAGCGACACGTTTATGAGCGCCGCCCAAAACTGGGGCTTTCAGGGCGCTCCGCCCAACCCGGTTGCCTGGTTGTATGCCGTTGCCAAAAACAAAGCGAAAAGTTTTCTGCAACGCCAGGCGACCTTCAACAAAAAAGTGGTACCTGATAGTGCTGTTCTTGAAGAGGCATCCACCTTGCCGGAATACGACCTCGACCTTTCGCCCCAGAACATCAACGACAGCCAGCTGCAGATGATGTTTGCCATTTGCCACCCCGCTATACCTGCCGAAGCGCAGATCGGTTTATCGCTCCGCATTTTGTGCGGCTTTGGCATTGAAGAAATTGCCGATGCTTTTTTGACCAACAAAGAAGCGATCAATAAACGGTTGTTCAGGGCCAAAGAAAAATTGCGTGAACAAAAGATCCATATTGAACTACCGGCCCTGGCAGAAATAGATGATCGGCTGGCCGCTGTGCTCACCATCATTTACCTGTTGTTCAGTGAAGGCTATTATTCCATCAGCAATAATAAAACGCTGCGCAAAGAATTGTGCTTTGAAGCCATTCGGTTATGTTACATGCTGGTTGAAAATAAATATACCAACAAACCGCCCGTGAATGCCCTGTTGTCATTGATGTGTTTTCATGCTTCGCGCCTGGAAGCACGCCTCGATGAAAACGGGGAATACATTTTATACGACGACCAGGATACCAGCCTGTGGGATGCCGACCTCATCAGTAAAGGCGCCTATTTCCTGAATTGTGCCGCCAGTGGCAACCAATTGTCTAAATACCACCTCGAAGCTGCCATTGCTTACTGGAATACGCAAAAAGACGATACCCGGGAAAAATGGGAAGCCGTTTTACAACTCTATAACCGGTTATTACAAATTGAATACTCCCCCGTTGCCGCCCTTAACCGCACGTACGCACTGTCCAAAGCAAATGGTAAAGAAGAAGCCATCAAAGAAGCAGAAAAACTAAACCTCACCAACAACCATTTTTATTACACCTTGCTGAGCGAATTGTACAGCGGCATCGACGACCACAAAGCCAGCCAGCATTTACAACAGGCCCTTGCCCTCGCCAAAACGAATACCGACAAATTAACGATACAGAAGAAACTTGACCGGCTGTAACGGAAACATACAATCTTCCGCCATTTACATACAATAACCGGTTACTCACACCCATACAAACGCACGCATGACAAGGATCATGTACCTTCAGACGCCTGATTTTTTTATACTGTAAAATTAAATTAGTATTAACCGTATACACATACGATTTAATAGCTATCTGCTGTATACCTGATTTTATTTACTTTTAGATATCCCTCAAACTCAAACCCATATCCGAAATCATGAAGCGACCATTTCTTAAAACTGCTTTCCTGATCCAACTCATTTTATTATTTGCGCATTTGTACAACAACCGGTACGGCCTGCCTATACCTGTCATCGATGAACAAAGCAGAACGCTGGTTGATCTAATGAAGACGTACAGGATCGATTTCTTTGGCACCGGGCGAACCATGGATGAAACCATCTGGGGTTACGACCTTACCTGGGCCCTGTTCACGTTATTCACCATTTTCATAAGCGGGTACGCCATCCTGGCCAAAAACATTCGTTCGCAAACAGGCAAATACCTGAGCGCCACCAACGGATTGCTTTGGCTGGCTTGCCTGGTTACCGCTCTGGCCTTCTGGAGCCTTCCCCAACAATTATTTTTTGGCGCCCTGTTTATCGTGTTCCTGTTCTCCTGGCTGTTCGACTGGCAGGCGCCCAAACCCAACGACACCCGCGTATGCATCGTTGGCGCCGGCATTTCGGGATTGACCGTAGCTTACCAGTTGCAGAAACAAGGCTACCGGAATATCACCGTACTGGAAAAGAACGACCAGATCGGTGGTAAATGCATCACAAGTGACCTGGAAGAACAACCCTTTGACCTCGGCGGTCATGAAATGCTGGCCGGTTATAAAGACCTGCTGCAAATTGCCGATGAACTGAATGCCCCTACCCGCGTAAGCATACCACCGTTGGTGTATGAACGTGATAAAAAACAATACCTGAATTTCAAACAGGCGGCCACTATTTCGGGCAGGTATACCTTGTTGCAGGTAATGATCGCCTCCATAAAATATTTATGGCTGGTAGCTACCACCTTCCGGCAATTCTCAAAACCATCTACCGGTTATAAGAACGTACCCTTAGAGCTTACCATGCCGCTTGACAAATGGCTGGAGAAACGTAAGCTTACTGCATTGACCGATATTCTGAGTTTTGTGATCAGGATCCAGGGGTACGGAAATTTTTCCGGCTCCGCCGCACACCTGGTCAAGTTCCAGGGGGTCCGCAACTGGTTATCCCTTATTCTGTCGGGCGTAGGCATTTCAAAAAAATGGCCCCGCGTGATGATATTGGGCATGGACAACCTTTGCGCCCGCATGGCCGATACCCTGTTCGATGTTCGTACAGGCATTCAGGTTGAAAAAATAACCCGTGACCCATCAAAGAAAAACGGTGGTATACAGATCACCTGGAAAGCAGACGACCGCCACTCGTTTGAAGAGGATAATAACCCGATGTTCTTTGACAAACTGGTGATTGCTTTACCGCCTGAAGTACCCGATATTCTGTTCCTTGACATAACACCCGATGAAAAGGACCTGTTCGCACGCATTCAATATGAAAGGTTCTTTACCACCGTTTGCAAGATCCAGGGCCTGCCTGCCGGTGTAGTGGCCACCATTCCATACAATGACCTCGAAGCCGGTGAGTACACCGGGTACATCAGGGATTATTCAGCCCTGCCCATTGCCAGCTTCTTTACCATTGCGTATAGTGCAGCTATTACCGGTGAAGTGGTTGTGAAAAAGATCGACGAAGTGCTTAGGCGTGTTCCACCATATGATGGCAAGCAACCCAAAGTGTTGGAAGTTATTGAGCAAAAAGAATGGAAATACTTTCCGCATTTCGATGTAGCGGCCATGTCTGAAGGGGCTTATAACGACCTTGAAGAACTGCAGGGAAAGAACCACACCTTCTATGCTTCGTCGTTGTTTTCATTTGAGTGTGTAGGAAATTCCGCTGCATATGCAAAACGGTTGGTAACTACCCATTTCTAAATAGCATTCAGCCCCCGCCTTACTGAACGTGGTTCAGGCGGGCACCAAAACAACTTCTTAATAATGGCTCTTCACATCCGGCGACTTGTTTTATTGACAGGCTTGATTCTTTGTATAGCATATTGCCAGGCCCAGGCGCCGGTGCAACAGTTGTCGGCCGGTACCGGCACGTATCATTTAAAACAAACGCTGGCCTGGTTTGAAGACAAGTCAGCCGGCATCGATGCCCAACGCATTACAGCCGGTGAGCTGGACAACCAATTCAAAAGGCAGAATACCGAAACGCTGAATTTTGGGGTAACCCGCTCAGTTATCTGGTTGAAATTCTCCCTGCAAAATGAAGCGCCACAACGTGTTCCCGCCTGGATCATGTCTTTTGACTATCCCCTGTTTGATTATGTAACCCTGTACATTCAAAAAGGCAACACCTGGCAAACACAACAAAGCGGCGACATGCTGCCTTACAGCGCCCGGCCCATGAAACACCGGCATTTTGCCTTTACACTCGACTTACCCGATACAACCGCTACCACGTGCTACGTGCGGCTTGCCAGCAGCGGCTCCATGCAAATCAACATCAACCTGCAACAGCCAACTGCTTTTGCACAGGAAGACCTGTATGCCGAACTGGGCCATGGCATTTTTTTCGGCGCGCTGCTGATCATGATGTGCTATAACCTGTTCCTGTACGTTGGCCTGCGCGATAAAGCCTACCTGGCCTATGTTGCATTTTTATTGGTGAACCTGTTATTACAGGCAGCATTCAGCGGGCATACAACACAATTCATGTTGGGCGAGTCGCCTTATTGGGCCAATCACATTATTCCTATATTGATGGCGGCATCTTCCATCGTGATGGCTGCCTTTTCCATTACGTTCCTGAACACGCGCCAGTTTGTCACCACCACCCATAAGATCTTATTAGCCATAATAGCATTAGCCAGCATTGACTTGCTGCTTTCATTCTGGTTAAGACTATCCATTACTATTTCGATTGCAGGCCTATTGGTGATCATAGGCTGCGTAGCCGTGATCGTTGCCGGTATCATCAGTTTGCGCAAAGGCAACCGCGCAGCCCGCTTCTATCTACTGGCCTGGGCTTTTTTGATCATCAGCGGATTGATCACATCTTTCAGGAATTTCGGTTTCCTGGCGCCCGGTTTCTTTACAACCAATTGCGTTCGCATTGCTTCCATGGTAGAAGCCATATTGCTTGCCATGGCGCTGGCCGACCGGTACAACCAGTATAAAAAAGAAAAAGAAGCAGCGCAGGCAGAAACATTGCGCATACAACAGGAAGCCAACCTCGAACTGGAAGAAAAAGTAATGGACCGTACCAAATTACTCCATCAATCACTGGAAGAATTAAAGACCGCACAGGCAAAACTGGTGCAGAAAGAAAAGATGGCTTCGCTGGGCGAACTAACCGCCGGCATTGCACATGAAATTCAAAACCCGCTCAACTTTGTGACCAACTTTGCAGAAGTATCGGAAGAGCTGGTAGAAGACCTGAAGTCAGAAGTAAAAGCCGGCGCCCATGAAAACGCATTGACGCTGGTGGATTACCTGAGCAACAACTTAAACAAGATCGTCCACCATGGCAAACGGGCAGGCTCCATTGTAAAAGGCATGTTATTGCACAGCCGAAAAGACATTGGCGAAGTACGGGAAATTGATCTGTGCGCCCTGGCCGATGATTGCATGAAGCTGGCTTACCAGAGTTTCAAAACCAAAAACAACACCTGCAACGTACAACTGACCAAACGTTTCGACTATGAACCGGTGATGTATGCCTGTAATCCGCAGGAACTGGACCGGGTGCTGATGAATTTATTTACCAATGCCCTGTATGCGCTGGACAAGCAAACAACAAGGGAGAGCGACGGTTACCAACCTGAATTAACGGTTACCATAAGGCAAATAAAAACCGGGATTGAAATAGTCGTCCACGACAACGGCACCGGCATGGCACCGAACATACAGGAAAAGATCTTTCAACCATTCTTTACCACCAAACCGGCCAACCAGGGTACCGGGTTAGGACTATCTATCAGCTTCGATATTATCACCAAAGGATTTGGCGGCGAGTTAACCGTTGCATCGGTAGACAATGCATTTACCGCATTCACCATCCGGCTGCCATTGCATCCGGTGTAACCTACCCTACCCATTCCTGTGCCCAATGAACAACGCCCGATTTATAAACCTTAACGCCACAAAATGAAGTTCAATAAACAAACCCGCATTGGTATTATAGGCGCCGGCGCCGCAGGACTAACCGCCGCGCATTTTCTGAAAAAGCTGGGTTATGAAAACATCACCGTGCTGGAAAAAGAAGGCCGCATCGGCGGCAAATGTAATTCGTTGACTTATGGCGGAAAAAGTTTCGACCTCGGCGCCAATTATATTACTTCCAGCTACAAGCAGGTAAAAAAGCTGGCCCGGGAATATGGAGCAGCCATGTATACCGAAGGACCATTGCATGCATTCGATACAACGACAAATCAATTTATTTCTTTATTAAAAGCCGTTACAAAGAGCAGCTCTTTTTTTACCGTAGCATGGCAGAGCATGAAATATGTATGGAAACGATGGCTGCTGCAAAAGACGATAACCGTAGGATTTAAAAACATCAGCCGGTATCCGCAGCTTACCCAGCCATTTAAACAATGGTTAGAGTCAAACGGATTGAAGGCATTGGAGCCGGTCTTCTCCATACCCATTACAGGAATGGGTTATGGCGATCTTGGTGAAACACCCGCCGCTTATGCCCTTACCTATATGCGCATAGGAACTTTTCTAAACCTCATGCTGGCAGCCATCAGTCCGAAAATACTTGGTTACCCCAAACGGTTTGTACTGGGGTATGAGCGGTTGTTTGAGAAAATCTCCTGGGAACTGGAAGTACTGAACAATGTTGAAATAAAGTCTATCCGGCGGAAGGGATTGGTAGAGATCGATGCCGTTGTGCATGAGCAGTTCCTGAATAAAATTGTATCGACCCCAAAAACATTTGAATTCGATTATGTAATAGCAGCCACGCCATTCCCCGTGTTTATTGAATTACTGGCCGAAGCAACTAAAGAAGAAAAAGAACTGGCAGCATTGGTACAGGTGAACCCTTTTGTGGTAACAACCTACCCGGTAAAAAATGCCGGCAAACTATTTGCCTGCACGTTCTCCCTGCCGCAGCCAGCCATGGGCGAACCTTTTGTCGTAACCCGGCAGTTTGCCGGTAACGACCTGGTCTCTTTCTACAGCCGGTATACCCAGCAACAACCCATCTCCAAAGAGCAGATACTCGAGAACAATAAACGATTTGCAGAGAAGATGTCGTTGCCGTCCTTACCAGCCGATTATTTCACGTATAGCACATGGGCTTATTTTCCGCATGTTGACTCCCCTGCCATGCAGGCAGGTTTTTATGACCGACTCGAAGCATTGCAGGGCCAGCAGAATATATACTATACCGGCGGATTATTCGCCTTTGAACTGGTGGAGCCGATCACCTGTTATTCCCGGTCTTTGATTAACCAATATTTTTAATACCGCCATGAAGATAAAGATACTTGTCGTTGACGATGAAGAAGACGTTGAACACCTGATGCAGCAACGGTTCCGGCGTAAGATAGCAGAAGGCGCTTATCAACTCACGTATGCGAACAGTGGAAAAAATGCATTGGATGTTATACAGGCTGAACCCGATTTCGATGTGCTGCTGCTCGACATCAACATGCCCGAAATGGATGGCCTGACCCTGCTTGGTGAAGTTGGCCATTTCCTGTTGCATGGACGGGCTGTTATTGTTTCCGCTTACAGTGATATGGAAAATATTCGCCTGGCCATGAACCGTGGCGCCTTTGATTTTGTGTGCAAGCCCATCAATTTTTCCGACCTGGAAACCACCATTGAAAAAACGGTGCGGCATGTGCGTGAATTAAAACAATTGAAACGGGATAAAGAATTACACGAACTAAAAACCCGTTTCTTCGATAATATTACCCATGAGCTCCGCACGCCGTTAACGCTGATCTTATCGCCCATTGAGCGGCTGCTGCAAACAGTTACCCATGATGCAGCGGCCAGAACGGAACTGCTGGCCATTGACCGCAATGCACGCTACCTGTTGCGCCTTATAAACCAGTTGCTGGAATCGGCCAGGCTCGATGCCGGCTTTCTGGAATTACATGAACAACCGGGCGAACTGAGCGCCTTCGTATACCATTTGGTGCAGGCTTTTCAACCATTTGCCCGTCAGCACCAGGTGGCGCTGGAATTTCATTCCGGCATAACCGGCATCTGGCTGTATGATGAAGAAAAACTGGGCCAGGTGCTGTACAATTTAATTTACAACGCGATCAAATTCACCGGACGGCTACCGGCTACTGACGCCACTGACATTCGCGGACAAATTTCCGTTACCCTGCAAGCGGGCACCCTGTTGCGGTTAACAATTGCTGATACAGGTCCTGGTATACCCGCATCGCACCTGCCGTTTATTTTTGAACGCTTTTACCAGGTGATACCGCAGGGCGAGAACAAAATGTCCGGCACCGGCATTGGTCTGTCGCTGGTTAAAGAATATATAACGTTGATGCAGGGCACCATTCAGGTAAACAGTAAAACCGGTATTACAGCCGGTTCGCATGGCTCTACATTCATCATCGAACTGCCTTTGCAAACAGCTACTGCCACAACCAGCAGTTCCGGCCAAACAGCTTCTTTCTGGGATTGGTTTCCACGGCACGATGATCAACCTGCCAATCATCAATTGCCTGCTGCATCATCCGATGCGCCGGTCATTGTACTGGTAGAAGACAATGAAGAACTGGCCCGGTACGTGACAGACAAACTAACTCCGCTATACCGTGTATTGGTAGCCGGCGCCGCTGAAGAGGGGTGGCAACTGATACAGGATGAATTGCCCGATGTGGTGATCTCAGACCTTATGCTGCCGGGTATGGATGGATATGCACTGACCCATCAAATAAAAACAACGGGCGCTACCGATCACATTGCCGTGATATTGCTGACCGCCAAAGCCACCTACGATAGCCGGCTATTGGGACTGCAACAAGGCGCCGATGATTATATGGCCAAGCCCTTTCATGTTGAAGAACTGTTGCTGCGATTGCACAACCTGCTTACCCGGCAGCAACGCTTACGTAATTTCTATGCGCAACAACTGGCGCATCCCGATTTGCCGCATCCCATGGAGCTGTTACAGGATGGCTGGCTAAAAGAATTATATAAAATACTGGAAACGCACCTCGATAACCCGGCGCTGAATGTGGAATGGCTGGCCGCACAAATGGCGATGAGCCGTAAAACCCTGTTGCGAAAAGTACAGGCGCTCACCAAACTATCACCCAATGAACTCATTCGTCAATACCGGTTACGCAAAGCGGCCGATCTGTTACGGGCAGGGCACAGCGTAGCCGATACCGCTTATGCCGTAGGCTTTGAAACACCCGCCTACTTCGGACAATGTTTTAAGGAGCTGTTCAAGACCACGCCTGGCAAATTTGTTGACAGTGCGGGCTAATGTCCCAAATTTGAAGGAATCTGTCCCGCCAGTGAGCAGGCGGCAGCCCGTTATGACGTTACTTTGATACAGCAATTACGACAACAGAAATACAAACTAAGTAAGTTCGAATAGGGAGTTCATTGCAAATTTTAATCCGGACCGATCAGAGGAATTCAAAAACGGGACACGCAGCCCTGCTATTCATCCTAAACGGTAAATGGTTCCTGCAGGGCTGCTTTTTTTATCCTGAGCGGAGTCAAAGGACCGAAACGCATCAATTTATCGCCAAATAAAATGACAACAATCAATTTTTATAATGCAGCGGCCCGCTTATATGCCTGCTCTTATATCTCTCATTAACCATTAAAACGTAAAAGATGACTTACAATTTCACCAACCTCGTTTTTGAAGGTGGCGGCGTAAAAGGTATTGCCTATGCCGGTGCGTTGCAGGTATTAACTGATTGCGGTATTATGCCCCAAATAAAACAGGTGGCCGGCACCTCAGCCGGTGCTATTACTGCCACCATGGTGGCCCTGGGTTATACGGCGCCCGAGATCAAAACGATCATCATGGGTTTGGATTTTAAACAATTTGAAGACGGCTGGGACCCGCTTCGGTTAGCCACGGAATACGGATTGTATAAAGGCAATACGTTTTTGGCCTGGATGCAGAAAATGATCATGGCCAGGTCGCATAAAGGCCCCAATACAACTTTTGCCGATCTGTATAATCAAAATGGCATCGGCTTGTTTGTGTTTGCAACCGATTTAAATATTTACGACGTAAAACAGTTCTCTCATATTACTACCCCGAATATTGCCATTTGCGAAGCAGTAAGAGCGTCCATGTCGATCCCCATGTTCTTTAAAGCCTGGAAATTCAGTAATAACCAGCCCGATAACCATATTTATGTAGATGGCGGCGTGGTATTGAATTATCCGTTGACCGTATTCGATTCGCCGCAAAACCCCGACAATCCGCAAACCATGGGCTTCTTCCTCTACGACCGTAATGGCAATAAAAAGCCCAATACGCTCTCTTATGATCAGCCCATTGCTTATTGCAAAGCCTTGTTTGAAACAATCCTCGATTCGCAGGTAATTGATTTCGATAGTAATGAATCCATGGAAAAAAGAACGGTGAAGATCGATGACTTCGGCATTGCGGCCACTGATTTTGATATCACCCAACAACAAAAAGAACAGTTATATAAATCGGGGGCTTACTACACCGAGGCTTATTTGGGCATACCGGTAGTCAATATGCAATAAGCAATAGACAAATAAAACATTGAAAATAGCCCATTGCAAATTGGAGTTGATCGTACCTGCTTACCACTGAACCAGGGAATAAGTTCATCGCCTGCTTATTATAAAAGGCCGTTCCGTCCCGGCTGAGCCGGGACGGAGGCCTTTATTAAAAACATTGACGGGTCGCGTTGGTGAACCATCTGCATGTCGGCGGATGGTTTCACCTTTTTGGGCCTTCCCCTAACCCTCCCGCCCAGGCGGGACAGGCTCTCCGGTGGAGGGGGAATTATATATCATCTCTTCAATATTTTTTGCTGGAATAACTGACTATTTCCTGCCAATACCTCCAATACATACATGCCAGGCGCATAACCAGGTGGTATGGCAATGCTAATAGAATGATATCCTGTACTTAACTTCTCTGTAGTTACAAATACTTCCCTGCCATAAAGATCAAGCAACCTGAATTTCACATTGTCCGCCGTTTTTAACTGGAACTGAACATTCAGTTCTTTCCGGAACGGATTGGGATATACCTGCATGGCCATGTCTTTTATACTCAGGAAAATAATTCCGGAGTAAGTATAACTCCCTCCTCTTTGCACAATCTTTAAGCGGTAGAAGCGCGTAGCAGCGCCTGTATTTATTTTATCAATGAACTGGTAATTATTGATGGTATTATGTACGGGTTGCGCTTCCTGTTTGCCGGCTGTTTTAAAATGCGATGGCTGATCGGCAAATTCCAGTTCATACCGCGCAACATTGGTCTCGTCGCCTATTGACCATTGTAAAACAGACTGGTTGTTTTGCAGGCTACCCCTGAATTTCAGGCTGTTTAAAGGCAATACACCATCTGTAAGGAAACAGGTAGCATTCTGACCCGGCTGGGAAGGATCATCTGAATTGACAAAAATGGTATTCCCTTCGCCGTCAAGCAACGTAATGCGCGACTGATTACATACGTACTCATTCTGAACGGTCTTTGCCCTGAATTTCACGACCGCCTTGTTGGCGCCTCCCGGTTTAACAATACCGCTTTGCTCGCCGGGCGAATTAATAAACCGTCCACCAACCGTTGCAAAGGGCATAACGCCACTAACATCGGCCACCGTAACACCATTCAGGGTTGTTGAATTGGATATGTACGTGGTAGTTGAAGGAACAGAATCGTATAACTTCACACCAGGCGCATTGATATTACCGGTGTTGGTGACTTCAATCGTATATTCAACCGTATCGCCCCCTACAACAAAAGGCACGCCACGGGTATTCGCATACGATTTACTGGCTATCAAGGCAGGCGACAGCACGGGAAAACCACAACTGGTAAAGTCTCCGCTGGTCCACACATTACTGGTTGCCCCACCCGTAATAGAAGAAGCGCCCATGGTGGCGAGGTTGATCTTGTAAACATCCTGGTACGAACCACCGATATAAACATTCCCCGCTGCATCGATGGCAATGGAGTTGGAACTACTGGTTGGTGATGGATTGATACTTCCTAAAAATGTAGTGACCCGGGTAGCCGGATTAATCTTATACAGTTTACTTGAATTGGCGATCAGGTATAATTTACCGGAACCATCCCCAAAGAGATCGCCACCCGTTTCTGATAACACATCATTGCCGCCATTAATAACGTCGTTGATCAATGGTCCCAGCTGATTAATGATCGGAAGTCCGGTGCCGGCATCAATGGAAAAACGGATGAGGTCATCCCCATGCGAGGTAACGGCATACCCGTATCCATCAGAGGCAAAAGCCATCCGGTTAATGTTATAAGTGGTGTTGGGCTCCAATGGGTAACCGGTAAAACGCCGGGCGCAAACCGGGGATGCATTCAGGTCAACATAACAAAGGTCCTGCGCCGGGTTGGTGGCGTAATTATTAACAAAGTAAATACGGTTCGAAATTTTATCATAGGCTATAGCAGCCACATAATGCATCAATGTGTCTGTAATGGGTACACCGGTAACAGCGTCATACCTGGGTCCGTTTTCTCCATCGTATAAAATAGGGCCGCCTTCTCCATTGGTTTTATCCAGTGTTTTAATAAACCGGTAATACAATGGATCAGCAGGCGAACCGGGGGGTGTTATAGCTGTACACTCGTAAACAACAGAACAGGTAGGATCTGGCGTCAGGTTGGTAAATACCGTATTCGTATTTTGTACAAAACCATTCGAATTATAAATACCCTGTAAAGTGGCGTAATTGCTGATATTACCACCATTGGCGGTAACGGCAACGCGGAAGGTGATGGTAGCGCTGACATTAGGGGCCAGAACGCCTGCGGCATAACTCGAAGAATGGATCAAGCCACCAGTTATGGCATAGGGCATTACGCCGCCCACATCGGCCACGGAAACGCCATTCAGGGTAGTGGAACCGGCTACGTAAGCTACGCCTGCGGGTATATTGTCGAACAACGTGGCATTGGTAATATTGGATGCCGACAGGTTGTTTACAATGATGGAATATTGAAGTACATCTGATTGCGAAGCGAGGGTGCCATCGCCGGAAGTTGTAATATTTGTTACTGATTTACTAAGATTCAGCGTTTGCGCTTGTACTTTACACACAAAACCAAACGCCAGCAAAAACAATGGTACAAGCACGAACTTAAACGTGTAGAATTGTTTATTCATAGGTTATGGATTATCTGGACTAACGGGATTATCTGCATTAAAAATATAGCATGCAACCCGCTACTTCTATTGCAACGCCGGTTTTTTGATCGCAATAAGTAGTACTATCTACCGGCAAACTGAATTTACGCCAGTCCTGAAAATGAAAAAAGGCGTTACCGTCAGGCAACACCTTATTTCATTCAGGTTTTTCGGCAAGGAGATGTTTAGAGGGTCCTTTAAAAAAGGATTTGTTTCTTGTTATACTAATATACTAAAACTATCCGTGAATACAAAATAGCCTGTCCCCAGGCGTAACCATATCAAAGGTTAAACGTAAATAGCAAAGAATTTGACTAATGTCAAATATTACGACTAACGCCAACATTAAATAGTATGCTATTCATAACTTGTATTGAAAAAATTTGTAACTTACGAGTACCCCGTAATTCAGCGAATATTCTATGTAATAATGAATATTGAAAAACCAGCAATATTTCCACAGTCCTGGTAAAAACCATCAGCTCTCTTATGAACAATCTCATTAGGTTGAGAAATGATTAGCAGTAAGGGATACCAGTAACTCGGCTATCATGAGGCCAGCCAAGTGTTCACACCTTCGGTTTATTTTATTTCAGTTCCTAATCCCTTTTTAACCAATCGCGGGCACCAGATGCACGCGCCAATCGTGAGTCCCGTTTTTAATTACACTGTTTTCCTGATTTGTATTAATCCGTACCCTTTTTAAACTGTAAAAGGCCCCTCTCCTATTTTGCAGCAGCAAAAAATACCCAAACAGATGATTACATGTAATTACTCTGCTAACATGCTTTTGGGGTTCAGCAATTCAAGCGTATATTTCAGCTTTGCGAGCGTAGTCTGATTTGAGATGGTAACATCGGCGCCGGATACCTGCGTTTTATTTTCTACCGGTCCTGCCTGCATGGAATAGATCACGATCTTCATGTAGGGCCAGGTTGCCTTTAGCATTTTAATGGTTTCATACCCCACTTTCTTCCGCGCATTAAATTCAAGCAAACAGATATCAGGCAGGTTTTCTTCCGTTAACTGGCTGATCAATTCCTTTCCATCAGCAACCTGCAGCGTTATGGCGTAACTGAATTCCGATAAATAATTGTGGAGACACTCTCGCATTAAGCGATGGCCATCGATAAGGGCAATTTTAACAACACCGCTTCTACTCATAAATAAAATCAAAGGTTTAAACCTGAAAAACGGTAAAATTAGTTGACCGCTTCTCCCATTAACGGTTAATTCTATCCGTTAATTGCTGCAATGCTGGGTTTACCCACTTACGGGTAAGAAGAAGTATGTAGCGTTTTGGAATTTCGCATAACTTTCGCATAATTATTTTCTTGAATACAAGAATGTTTTACTGCTTTCGTAAATGGTTTTCCTGATCGCTATCAGTATTTTATCCATATCCGGATACTTTCGCGCCAATTAAAAGAAACCAAAGCCCCGCGAAAGTTTATGAACAAATTTGTCTTTTTTTTAATACTGTGCTGGTGCGTTAGCCTGCACACCATGGCGCAGGATAGTACACGTACCAGGAATTTAAAGCAAGTGACTGTTACCGGTAAAACTGACCTGCGCGCCGTAAAACAACAGGCCTATACGGTAACGGCAATAGACGCCACCCGGCTGCATAATACCACGAAAGACATCAACCAGGTATTGAACCATACCACCGGCATCAAGATCAGGGAAGAAGGTGGACTGGGTTCCAATTATTCTTTCTCCCTGAATGGCTTTACCGGCAAACAGGTGAGGTTCTTTTTAGATGGTATGCCTATGGACAACTTCGGGCCCTCCCTTTCGCTGAATAACCTGCCCATCAATATGGCCGAAAGAATTGAAGTTTATAAGGGTGTAGTGCCAATATCTTTAGGTTCCGATGCCCTGGGCGGCGCCGTTAACGTGGTGACCAACCAGAAAATAAAGAAATACCTCGACGCTTCTTACAGCATTGGGTCGTTCAATACGCACAGAGCATCTTTGAATTCACGTTATACATTCGATAATGGTTTCACCATAAACGTGAACGGGTTCTATAACTATTCCGACAACAACTATAAGATCGACATGCAGATACCCGACCCGCAAACCGGTATTTATGGCGAGTCGGTAAAGGTCAAACGATTTCATGATGCCTACCGCTCTTCCATGGGACAAATTGAAGCCGGCTTTGTAAACAAAAAATTTGCCGATAAGCTATTGTTTGGTTTGATCATGTCGGAAAACAGGAAAGAGTTACAAACCGGTATAAATATGGAATTGGTAGCCGGTCATGCATTTAGATCCAGCACATCGTTTATTCCAACATTCAAGTATAAAAAAGAGAACCTGTTCATCAAAGGGCTCACGTTACTGGCCAATGCCAATATGAGTTTTGTAAAAACAGGGATCACCGATACCAGCTCCCGTATGTATGACTGGTATGGCAATTACACCGTAAAAACATTCGGCAGTAATTCGGGGGAGATCTCCTATTATAAAACCAAATTCAGATTCAACGACCGCAATGCCCTGGCTACCGCTCATGTAAATTACGAAATCAACAGGCAACACAGCTTTAGCCTCAATCACAACTATACGTATGCCCGGCGTAAAGGGGAAGACCCGATTGCCGTTGACCCCATTCCATTCGATATTCCCAATACGTTATCAAAAAACATAACCGGTTTGGCCTATAAATATTCAACCATGAACAACCGGTTTTCAGCAACGGCATTCACCAAACTCTTCAGCATGCGGGCAAGAACGGTGGATGCAGAATGGGGAACGCATGAAGCCCTGACCAGTAGCTATAACAAAACAGGTTATGGCATTGCCGCAACTTATTTCGTATGGCCGTTTGCACAAATCAAAGCATCGTATGAAAATACCTGGCGTTTACCCGAAGGCGAAGAAATATTCGGTGACGGGCTGCTGTTAAAGAACAACCCTTTTTTAAGACCGGAACATAGCAATAACTTAAACGTTGGTCTTGCTTTGTCAAAAACCATCAACAAGCATAAATTTGAAGGGGAGATCAACTACCTGTACCGTAAATCCAGTGATTTTATCCTGGTGAAACCATCCGGACAATACTCCTTCGTTTTGAACCTCGACAACGTAAGAACATCAGGTGTTGAATGGGGCGTACGATATACGTACAACGATGCATTGACGCTCGAAGTGAACAGTACTTATCAGAATATCCTGGACAATAAAAAATTCGACAAGGGCCTTCCCAATGCTACTTATTGGGACCGGTTACCGAATATGCCTTATTTGTTCGGCAGTTTCGATGCGGCTTACCGGTTCAAAAAAGCATTTTTCAGCCATGATGCGCTTACCATTGGCGTTGGCGGAAACTTTGTAGAAAAATTTTACCTTTTCTGGCCAAGCCAGGGAACCGCAGGTACCAAGTTTATCATTCCGCAACAGTTCACCCAGGACGCATCAGTGACCTACTCGCTGCAAAATGGCAGGTATAATATTGCCTTACAATGCAACAATCTTTCCGATGCCAAATTGTACGACAATTTCAAATTGCAGAAACCCGGCCGGGCATTTAGCGTAAAGCTGAGATACTTTTTACATAATTAATTTTTCATGGTAAAGCATTTCACAATGTATAATCCTAACTTAAAATACAAACGCTCTTTTTTGTTCTTACTTACGGCAATAGTGCTGTTGAACAGTTGTTACAAACCCAAAAGCCATTCTTTACAGGCGGGTGGTAGTTATGTACTTGCTTTACGTTCCCAGGGAAGCGGTAGCAATACCACCGATTACCTGCTTTCTGCAGATACCATAAGTAAAGATTACAAGACCATATCATCGACCGGAAATGGTATTGAGCAACTGGCCTGGTGTTATTTTGGAAGCACCGGCAATACCGTATTCAGCTTTAGTTACGGCACCAACAACGTTGGTATTGGTTATGGCATACGCGAAGGCGGCGGGTTATATGAAAAAGGAAGGTTCTCCTTTGAACGAATGGATTGTTTTGGCAAAGGAGACAACAATACGCTGGTGGCCATCGGCGCTCCCTGGGGTGGTGGTAGCTATGATTGCCAGATCCAGTTAATTGACGCAACCAACATCAGCATAACAAAAAAGAAACTGACACCCTTATACATGATGAGCGGCGACGATAAGCTGAACAAATGGCCTACCTCTATTGTGGTAAATGACAATAAAATGTATGTTTCATTCTATCCCCTCGATGGCGGTACCTGGAATACAGACCTTACCGATACCGCGTATGTTACCATTTATTCCTATCCCGGACTCGATTCGCTCACAACGATCAAAGATTCACGCACCGGCCCCATTGGATTATACGGCAACCAAATTGGTATGATGAAAACAGAGAACGGCGACATTTATACCGTATCACCCAACTCCTTTGCAGCCGGTTATACCCAGGTTACCAAAAGATCAGGTATCCTTCGTATCAAGAACGAACAGCTATCATTTGATCCCTCCTATTTCTTTGATGTGGAAACCGCTTCCGGCGGATACAAAGTATTAACAGCAGCGTATGCAGGCAATGGCTTACTGGTAGCCAGGATGCAACTACCCGGAACAGATAATGCGAATGCGATTTGGGGTGCCTTTGATGTAACCATTCCCATTTGCAAAATGGCCGTTATCGATCTGAATAACAAAACCGTTCAGATCATAGAAGATATACCCGAACATGGTGGACAGTACGGTGCGCAGTGGTTGGTAGAAGATGGAAAAGTGTATGCTTCCATTACGTCAACAACAGCCGGTGAAACGCGCATTTACGCCATTGACCCGCTGACAGCCACCGCTACCAAAGCCGCTAAAATTGAAGGGCTGGAAGTGCCGGCTATTTACAAAGTAACCAACTAGCAGCCAGCTCTAAAGTTTATTAAGGAGGGTTCTCCGCCAGCTGGCGGAGAGCTCTCCTTTGCTTTTTACCCCCGGAATAAAATAAGCAGAAGTATTTATTAAATCCCTGAAAAGCATGTAACTATGCCAATCATAAAAAACATTAACATATACCGGCTTGCATATGCGATTATATTAAGCTTTTTTTGATGGACGAACGAACCCCTAAACCATGACAACGATTGACATTCAAAAAGCGCAGGCTTTTTATGCCGAGCTGGCATTATTGCAACATTCCAAAGCCGAAACAAACGAGCGATTCTCCCACCTGTCGGGCTTTTTTTACAAATTGATCAAAGCAGCAACCAACAATGAAACAATTGCCTTCAGGAATTTCTATGGCCGTTTCAGGTACCTGCTGTCGCAATTAAAATTGACAGGCCCTGAAGGGCAAAACGTGGATGCCTTCAGACGATTCATAAAAGAAGGGAATGCTAAAAAGATAACCGCGAAATCAATTCAACAGGGCATATCGCTGCTGTACCGGCTTATAAAAACAATCTGCGGTGATACAGCGCCGCCTATACAATCGTTGGAAACCCTTGCGTATACTTCAGGATATTTTCTAAAACTGGTTCCCCAAAGAAGAATCGATACGTTAACAAACCTCAAGGTGCTTTGCTTCTCCTGGTCTGAAATAACGGAAGACAAAGGCAGTCCTTGCTTTACATTGGTGGGGTACGACCTGGAAAATATGGAAGGACAGGTTGAAATATTAATAAAAGCGCATCCCCACGCTGACCTTATTCCAATCAGGAATTTGTTAACCCAAAATGCCATTCTGCAGTTACATAATATCAAATACACAGGCAAAGCCGATGCCCAGTATACCACCACCTATGACTCACTCATTACGCTGGAACCGGATTTTCTGGTAGACGCTACCTCCATCGGCGAGTGTTTCAGTTCAAGAGAGTCAAACAGCGACATCTTCTTTTTATCAAAAATATTGAATGATCTGCCTGGCAGCCCTGCTTTAAAGGGTAGTATGGTCGGTTATTATTTAGATGAACTGGTTCGTAATAAAGAACAGGACATAGAAGACATTTACCTGACAGCCCAGCGAAACAATGCACTCAAAGCCGCGCAGTTTGGCAGTGCGGAAATGCGAACACTGAAGGAATCTATCCTGAAAGAACATCTGAAAAATATTATCACCCTGGTTGAAACGCAAACCGGTAAAGAAATATGGATAGAACCGACCTATTTCTCAAAAGAATTCGGCTTACAGGGTCGAATTGACCTGTTGGGTATTAACCGGGAACTGGGTTCAAAAGATATTGTCGAGCTAAAAAGCGGCGGTCCCTCCAATCCCACCCAAACCATCGCCTGGAACAACCATAAAATGCAGGTAGTAAGCTACGACATGCTGCTGCAAAGTACTTATGGAGATAAAAGGCAAGGCGCCAATGCCGTATTTTATTCCAAATGCACAGTGAAACCTTATAGGAACATCGTGAGTGAGCACAGTGAAAAAATTGATGTATTAAATACCAGGAACGAAATCACGGCTAAAATTTACCAGCTTGCCAACGGCGATTTCAGTCAATTACACAAGATCAAGTATGAAGGCATCGCGAGTCTTCCTGTTTATAAAAGAAATGAGCTGGATACATTCAAACGGTTTTATGATCCCACAAAAATAACCTCGCAGTATTACCAGGAATTAATGGCCTTTACGCTCCGGGAAATGATCAATGCCAAAGTGGGCGACATGTTAAAAGTTGATGAAGAAGAAAACCAGAACGGCTTTGCAGGTTTGTGGCTCGATAACCAGTTGACAAAAGAACTGGATTTCAGAATACTGTATGATCTGGAAGTGGCCGATATCAACGAAGAAAATGGCCATATTCATTTAACGTTCAACAGGAACACGTCGCACAGTTTTCGCAAAGGGGATTTGGTGATCTTATATCCAAAACAGGAAGACGGATATAATCCCATGAAGCAACATATTTTAAAAGGGACCATCAGCCGCCTCGGTCTAGACAACCTGGTTATTTCCCTGTTCAACATACAAACAGACTATACCTTTATTAAAACAAATGAATTCTGGGCTATTGAGCCGGATATTCTCGAGCGTAACAACTGGGGTTCCATTTCCGGCTTATTCAACGTATTGAGCTGCGCAGACCGTAAAAAAAGATTATTGTTCGGCCATGTAGAACCAACAGCTGAACAAATGGTTACCTATCACAACGAGCACCTGACGGAGAACCAGAATCACGTGGTTCAACAGGCACTAAACGCCAATGAATATTATTTGCTGCAGGGCCCGCCCGGGACAGGCAAAACAAGTACATTCCTTGTTAACTATATAAAAGAACAAACCTGGAAAACAAAAGATAAAATAGTCGTACTGGCCTTTACCAATAAAGCCGTTGAAAAGATCTGCGAATCGTTGAAACCGCAGCACGGCAAATCCAGAATAGATTACATGCGATTGGGCAGCAAGCATGTGAATGACGAAAATTTGTTTTCAGAACAATTGAGCGATAACAACCCCGACAACTGGCGGAAAATAATTGACTCCCACCAGGTGATCGTATCAACAGTAACTACTTTTCAAAACAACTGGTTATTACTGAAAGAATTTATTTCCTTCAAGCAGGTTATTATTGACGAAGCCTCGCAGCTAACCGAAGCCGCTTTAGCCGGCATCCTTGTTCTGTTTGATAAATTTATTCTGATAGGCGATCATAAACAATTACCATCCGTAGTAACACAGGATGCAAGAACCTGCCTCACACAAAGCGAATTCCTACATAGACTTGGCGTAACCGACTTACGGGTGTCACTGTTTGAGCGATTGACCAGGAACGCCATTGACAAAGGATGGAAACATGCCTATGGGCAGCTCACGCATCATTACCGGATGCACCAGGACATTGCCAACCTGATATCACAACACTATAGAGAAACGCTGATAACCGGAAAACCCAAACAAACAAGTAAGACAGCGCCTTATGAACTCACCAGCGATCACCCGCTGTTTGAATTAACAAAAAGCCGGACCATTTTTATAGAAAGCGCTCCCGAAACGGCGCTTAAAAAGAACAGGAAGGAAGCCTATATAGCAGCCTTTATTGCACAGCAATTAATTGATGCGGGTATTGTTAAACCTTCGCAAATTGGTATCGTTACCCCGTTCAGGGCGCAAATTGCCGAGATAAAAAAATACATCAGGACAGATATATTAGAGGACGAAAATTTTATAGTAGATACCGTTGAACGATACCAGGGCGATGAAAGAAAGATCATTATTTTTTCAAGTACCATTACCCATCCCCGGCAAATAGCATCCATGCAAAGCATTGCCGCCGGCGATGTCAATGAAACCGACAGAAAGTTGTTGGTTAGTATTTCCCGGGCCAGTGAACAATTCATTATTCTAGGAAACGCAGAAGTACTACGAACGTCAAAACCATACCGGGAACTGATCGCTCACATGGAGGCCAGGAATGGTTTCCTGAAAATGCGCTTTTCAGAAAATATTTTAAGTATGACCGGGGAATTGATGCCGGAGTAAATCATTGGTATTATTTATTTGCAAAATATTTTTTGCCACACATTACTGTTAGGCATATATCTAAAACAGCCAGCAGCTTTGTCTTCACCAGGACATCCGTTTACTTTTCCACAAAAAATGTTAAAGGTTCATTAAGGTTTAAATTCGTTGTTAATATCCGTTAACGAACATTTAAACTTTATGAAAACGAAAAACAAACCTTTTCCCCTACCCGCTTTTCGAAAAAGCGCCGGGTTGGTGCTTCTTCTGGTATTCTCCCTATTGACAGCTGGTAAAAGCTGGGGCCAGGCCACTGTACCATTTACGTTATATAATAACTCGGCATTTACCGATGCCAATGTATATGTAGCTGTTGTTGGTATTATTAACGGCAATCATGTTTGGATCGATGCAAAAACAGGTGCGGTCCGTTTGATGAATGCTTCTGACAATACCGTGGCCGGTCCGGTTATTGGTGGTAACCAGGGCCCCGGCGGCAATCATCTGTATGCAAACTGTTTTGCCAAACTGAGCGAGGTCCCCAATAAAATAATCAATATCCCTGGCATTGCAGGTTGCCGGATATTGATCTCCTTTAACTCGCAATTATATTTATACTTCTTTGGCGCTTCTGGCGCGCCCAGTGGTTATGCGGCGCCCAACCTGGCCAATCCAACCGATCCCAACCAGGGCATCCGGTTCGAGATGATCGAATTGACCAATGCCTCAAATGGTTTGTGGGCCAATACCACGCGGGTGGATTCTTATCAATACCCGATGGGTCTTGAAGTGTGGGGAAACAACGCTTTCTATAAAAAAACAGGTGAGCTGAAAACCCATGCGCAAATCCTTTCGCAGTGGCAATCTTCAGCACCCGCGGCATTTGCAGGTTGCTATGATGCTACCAATGGCATCATCAAATTCCCTTCTAAAACAGCCGCCTTTCAAAGCGGTGGTGCACAAGCTAATTATTTCGGTTCTTACATCGATGCCATCTGGTCGAAGTACAGCAGTGGTAACCTGGTGTTCAGTGCAGGCGATGCCGGCACGTGGAGCGGACGGGTTTCCGGAAACGTATTTACATTTACCCGCGCATCGGATGGACAGGTTGGTACTATTTCCAATAAACCAACCAATACCGAAGTGATGGAAGGCAGTGGTTTAATGGCCAGCGGCGGACAGTGGGACAAAGTGGTACAGGCCCAAATTTGCGCAGCTATCAACCGCCATGCCATTGACCTGAACCTGGCAGTGGGCGCTACACAGGATTTTGCCACTGATTCAAAATATTATGTAACGTCACCGTTCAACTGGTATTGCAAATTCTGGCATCAGCCCGACATCAGTTACAACGGATTAAGCTATGGATTTTGTTATGACGATGTATTTGATAAATCTTCTACTATCAATGCATCTTCTCCTGTACGGGCCACTATTACCGTTGGCGGTTATGCCGGTTTAACAAACAGCGGCGTTGCCACCATGTATAAAGATTGTAATTATGCGGGGTATGCAGTAGCGCTTAACCCGGGCACGTATACGTTAAGTCAGTTGAACGCACTGGGCATACTCAATAATGATATTTCTTCACTAAAAGTAAATGCAGGTTATAAAGTTACTTTATACAACGATGATAATTTTGGCGGCGCTACCCTGGTAAAAACCGGTGAAGATGCCTGCCTGGTAGATGACAGTTGGAATGATCTGGCCTCTTCCCTGAAAGTAGAAGCGAATGGAACCGTTTCCAATGTGATTCAGGCAGAGAGCTATACTTATATGGCGGGTGTTCAACTGGAAACCACTACCGATGCAGGCGGCGGTCAGAATGTGGCTTATATAGATGCCGGCGACTGGATGTCGTATGATATTACGATACCCACCGCAGGTACCTATCGCATTATTTACCGTGTGGCCAGTCCGAATTCAAATATGACCTTACGTTTGGAAAAGGATGCAGGCGCCACGCAATTGGGGTCGGTAACCATACCCAATACCGGGGGCTGGCAGAACTGGGCGAACGTAGCACACAATGTTACCTTACCGGCAGGCACCTATTCTATCGGTATTGCTACGGCAACCGGCGGCTTCAACATAAATTATTTAACCATCACAGATAATTTATCGGCGCGGTTGGTAACACAGAATATTCAACAACAGGTAACCGCGGCAAACAATGAGCTGGTATTGTCACCTAACCCTGTAAGCAATCAACTCTTCATCCGCGGATATGAAAATGTAAAACAACTCAGCATTTATACCATCAGCGGACAGGAAATGATGAAGTTGAAAAATCCAGGCAGTACAGTTTCCTTACAGGCATTACAAAATGGCATGTATGTAATTGTTCTGGAACGTACGGATGGCAGCACAAAGAAGGTGAAGATCCTGAAGAAATAATTTAATTATACCATATTAAAAGGAGGGTCCCCCTTTGAGGGGGGCTCTCCTTTAGTTTTGTAGGGTGTTGGCCATATGCCTTATATACAGTAGTTTGCCGCGATGCATATCACCGACTGGATTGTATTCATTATTATTTGTGCAGGCGTAGCGGCCAGTATCCGGTTCCGTAAATTAACCCTTGCAGGTGCGCTTATGGGCGGTTGCCTGGCCGGTCTGCTGTATAAAGGCGCTGGCATTGGCGGTATTGTTATGCTGGCCGCATTCTTTATAGCAGGTTCTGCAGCTACAGCTTTTGGACGAAGCAAGAAAGAACAGTTAGGCATAGCTGAAAAAAATAAAGGGCAACGTACCGCCTGGCAGGTGCTGGCCAATGGCGGCGTAGCGGGGTTGGCCGGTTTATTGAGTTGGTTGAATCCAGAGCAAGCTGTTTTATGGCAACTGGCAGCCGCTGCTTCACTGGCTTCAGCCAGTGCCGATACCCTTTCCTCTGAGTTGGGAATTATTTATGGAAAATCATTCTACAACATCCTTACCTTCAAAAAAGATACCTGCGGACTCGATGGTGTGGTAAGTGTCGAAGGCACTTTATGGGGTATGGCGGGCAGCGCCCTGATCGCCATGCTATATTTAGCATTTTATGGTCATCCTCCACTGGCATTATGGATATTACTGGCGGGCTTTACCGGCAATATAGCAGATTCCATGCTCGGCGCTTCGCTTGAACGCAAGGGTTGGATCAAGAACGACATGGTTAATTTGTTGAATACGCTTGTGGCGGGTGCAGTGGGTGTTCTGGGTTATTGGCTTTAATGTTCTGCTTACTTTTTTGCACTTTCTAAGCAATATTTAGCAGGTTACAACAAGCCTGTTCAAAAGTATCTATCTTGCCGGCCCTCCTGCACAACGTAGGAAATAATTCAGCCAAATAACGCTATATGAAAATGTCCTCGTTCGCAGTCCCGATTTGCAGCATCGTATGTAGTTTTCTTGTTATTACTACCTCCTTACAGGCACAACAAAAACTCAATCCGGTCATTGAAAAGAAAGTAGATGCCCTACTCAAGCAAATGACCCTCGAAGAAAAGGTTGGACAAATGGCCCAGGTATCCATTGAATCGCTGGGTGCTACCAAGGACCGGGCATTTTCTTTTTCTGATAAATTGAAGGATGCCGTAGCGAATTACAAGATCGGTTCTATCTTAAATACCCCCGGTTTGCAAACCGCTGCCGACTGGAACCGCATCGTTTCCGAAATTCATCAAACAGCACTACAAACAAAACTAAAGATACCTGTACTATACGGGTTGGATGATATTCATGGCGTGAACTACGTAGCCGGCGCCACGTTATTTCCACAACAAATTGGCCAGGCAGCTTCCTGGAACCGGCAATTGGTTTTTAATGCTGGCGTGATCACTGCGTACGAAGGCAGGGCTGCTGGCGTTCCATGGACCTTCTCACCGGTGCTCGACCTGGGCACCAACCCGGTATGGCCACGCATTTGGGAAGGTTATGGAGAAGATCCTTTTCTCGGTTCAGAGTTAGGCGTGCAGTTTGTAAAAGCGGTGCAGGAACCATTGGGCAATAAAGAAAAACTAATTGTAAGTCTGAAACACTACATGGCTTATTCCGATCCAAAATCGGGGAAAGACAGAACAGACGCCTGGATCCCTGATCATTACCTGCGCGAATACCACCTGCCGGCTTTTACCGCCGCCATCAATGCCAATGCAAGAAATGTGATGGTGAACTCCGCGTTGATCAATGGCATTCCAACCCATATCAACAAACATTTACTCACCGGCATTTTAAAAAATGAATTGGGCTTTACAGGTTTCATTGTTACCGATTGGCAGGATATTGAAAATGTATATCGCCGCGATAAAATGACAAAGGATGTTAAAGAAGCGATCGGACTGGCCATCAACGCCGGTATTGATATGTCGATGATCCCCTACGACTACAAAGCATTTTGTACCGACCTGGTAGCGTTGGTGAAAGAAGGAAAAGTTTCACCGGTTAGAATTGATGATGCGGTGCGGAGAATTCTCCGGGTAAAATATGAGATCGGACTGTTTGAAACACCGGTTACTTATTTAAAAGATTACCCCAAATTCGGCAGCGCCGCATTTGAGCAGGAAGCATACAACATGGCCGCAGAATCGATCACGCTGCTGAAGAACACCAACAACGTATTACCGCTGCGTGCCAATGCAAAAGTACTGGTAACCGGCCCCAATGCCAATTCCATGCGAACATTGAACGGCGGCTGGACGTACAGTTGGCAGGGCGAACAAACAGATGAATACGCCACAAAATACAATACCATCCTGGAGGCTTTACAAAAGAAACTGGGCGCCGCTAATGTGATCTATGAGCAAGGTGTTTCCTATAAAACGCCCGGAAAATATTTTGAAGACACGGTGTTGAATATGGAGGCAGCCGTTCAGGCCGCTGCCAATGTTGATTATGTATTGTTATGCATTGGGGAGAACAGTTATACCGAAACACCGGGCAATACAAACGATTTAACCTTATCTGCCAACCAACTGGCCTTGGCGCATGCCTTGATAAAAACAGGCAAGCCGGTGGTGTTCATTTTAAATGAAGGCCGCCCAAGGATCATCAGCAGTATTGAACCCGGGGCCGCTGCTATTGTGGATGTTTTTTTGCCCGGCAATTTTGGCGCAGATGCGTTGGTGGATATTCTCACCGGGACTGTTAACCCAAGCGGAAAGCTGCCCCTCACCTATCCCCGCTATGTAAACGATCTGGCCGGATACATTCGCAAGCCTTCCGAAGGAAGCGGTAATCCGCAAGGCGGCGAAAGCAATCCGCAATATCCGTTTGGATTCGGTTTGTCGTACACCAGCTTCTCATATAGCAATCTGAGCATAAGCAAAAAAAGTTTCGATCCCACTGAAACGGTCACCATTACGGTGAACGTTACCAATACAGGCAACAAAACCGGAAAAGAAGTGGTGCAGCTATATATTACTGACCTGATCGCGTCTTTAACGCCCGATGTAAAACGATTAAGGGGTTTTGAGAAAGTAGACCTGAAGCCTGGTGAATCAAAAACCGTCACTTTCAATATTCCGTTGAAGCAGCTGGCTTTTGTAGGAACAGATCTGAAAAAACACCTCGAAGCAGGTGAATTCAACATCCAGGCTGGCAATCAATCACAGCTATTTTCTGTAACAAAAACACTTGTTTTTTAATAACCTTTTTAATTATCCAATTGTCGCAAGATCTTCTTTAACAGAACGATCTGTCCCAGGTGGTAGTGGTTGTGCTCGATGATACCGTGAATATTCCGGTAATAATTACCGTATTTTTCATTCGCAAAGGTTTTTTCAAATTGATCGGCTGGAAACTGTTCAATCTGGCTGGCAAAACGTTCTGCATCGGCAAATGCGGTGGCCTGTAATGTGGCCCAATCTTCTTCCGATTGTATGGGAGGAAGGGCAAAGCTGTCTTTATCAGTACCTTCAAGTGGATTTCCCTGCAATACCATTATTATCCTGGTAACATACCAATTCATATGAAACACAAGCGTGGCAATGGTGTTACAATTATAGATCTGTGTGGTAGCTTCTTCCAGGGTTACATCGGCAAGACTATCTTTAAGGTTCACATCCGTCCAGTTATTACCAAAATAAACATCTCTAAAGTGCTTTGCTATTTGTTGTGAAAGATTCATTGTCGTGGCTTTTAATATGGTACCGCATAATATTAACCATAAATTACGAAAAATAGTTATCAATATAACATGAAGAAATTAACTAAGGCAACTTCAGTATATAACCGGCGCACACCCGGGCAAAAAAATATGCCCCGCCATGGCGGGGCATATTTTTTGTTATGTTCACACGATATTTAACTAATTAAAATTATAAACAGCCGCAGCATCAACCAAGCATTCCTTTCAATTTATCCATTACTCCACCACCGGAGAAAATAGCTTTCAGATCCTGCAGATCAACGTCGCCATCATGATCGCTGTCAAGACCACCTTTTAATTTATTCAGCATGCCCTGTACATTCAAACCGCTTGTTTTACCGCCACTCAGCTGGTTAAAGATCTGTTGAACATCAAAACTATTGTCATTGGGATTAGCCGTTTTTTGCGCCAGTTGGTTCATCACATTCGGGATCAGGCTTTGGGCAATGCCGGAGGCTTGTGTATTATTCAATCCGAATTTGCTTTGCAGGCGCTCTATAAAATTTCCGGTGGCTTGTTGCACTACAGGCTGGCTGGCATTTGCCTGGCCATTGGCGAACATACTTAATACATCATTCATTTGTCCGCCCGCTAAAGCACCTTTAAGGGAGTCTACAACCGAATTACCAGCTTCCTGTACGGCTTCTTCATTCTTTTGATTTGGAATAGCAGGATTATTAATAATAGTATCACCTGCCTGTTGTTTAACGAGGTCGAAAAGATTTTCCAGCATATGCACTTTTTTAATGGTTATGAAAAAAGGTATACGGGCCGGAATTAAACGGAGTAGCTTTCAGGGGATATAGTGAGGTATCAAAACGAAAATAAAACAGGATACCACGGCAGTTAGGCTAATAGGGGTTGCCGGTGATAATTAATCAGAGGAGCTGTTTGCATTCGCGTTAGTATGACCAGCCAATTGCCAATCACCAGCTATAGCACTAAGGTATGGTTTTTATCTTACTTATACATTATTTTCAGGATGCGTATATTTTTTATAACCACATCCCTACTGTTTGGCATCCTCCCAAATTTCAATTTGAAGATAGTAGCCAATGTCGAAGTACCTGACAATTTTCTTTGCCAGATTATGAAGGGCTTCCACATCAGATGTAACGGGAAGTACTTCAAAATAATGCTCGTCGGCTTTAACGACTTCAAATAAATTTTCGAGATTATATCCTGCAGGGTAAGTTTGATTAAACCTGATTCTGTCTCCCTGGCAGACACGTTGAGTGAAGGCGAGTGATTTCCACATGGGTACTGGATTTAGATTAATTCTGGATTATTCTGAAATATAAAAATTTGCTAGCGATAATGCAACTCTTTCGTTAATATATATTTAAACCACATAGAACACAACCTGTTCGGGTTGCCGAAATTTTTTGTGCCTATGTGGTTTTACTAGCAAAGTGACGAACAGGCGCATCGTACAACTACCTGCTTTGCTATAGACAATTATTTAAAATCTCGGATTTTTACGAAATGATTGTTGGGATCTACATAATAGTACCCGAGTTTAACAACTGAGTCAACCTTGTAAGGTTTTTCTTCGGGTATGTCCAGTTCATCTTTTTTGATGGTGAGAAACACCCATTTGTCAATAAACTGACTTAAGAAATGATGTGAGAGATTGTCGGAACCCCGGTAAAGAACACAATTAACATTAGTCGAATCCTTATTGTACCACTGTTGCACCTCCTTGACTGTCCAGCAACTTTTTGGCGCCTGGGGCCTGGAAACAGAGCATGATTCAAATACAGCCATACTGCACATGGCGAAAAGAATGATCATTTTCATTGGTAATGGATTAGAGATTAAATACCTTATGTAAAGTATGGCACTTTTATGCAAAAGCAATGCCAGACAATCAAAAATAATATCATGTTTACACGGGGCTTGCAATCGTGGTAAGCTTACTTCGCATAATAACGGTAGTCTGCGTGAATAATTGCGGTTGTGGATATGCGATAAAATTCAAATACAATATCATTTTAATGGGTCATACATGGATTGGTTATTAATAAAAAAAACCGTTTCCAAAATTACTTTTGGAAACGGTTTCCTCTCTATGTTAGTTATTTTAATAAACTCCTACCAGCCCGGATTCTGCATGGCGGCTCTTTCTTCTGCCGTCAATGGCCTTCCACCGGTTTTTATGGTCTCCAGGAAAGTTTGCGGCAGCGGCCGTAAATAATCTTTATTGACCGACGGTTTTGCTACTGCATTGAACGCAACACAACGGGTTACCAGCGTACGTGTACGGGTCAGGTCTTCCCAACGTAACATCTCTCCCATCAGTTCGCGGGAACGTTCATTCAAAATAAAGTTCAGGAATTTATCGGCGTCACTCGAAGCATTCAACAGGCTGTAGAACTCGCGGGTAGAACCCAATATGTCCCCTACACTATTGATGTGCATGTTGCCAAGCGTGGTGGCCGTGGTAACCGCCATATCATTGTTCGATTCGTAATAGGTATTCTTATCGGAATAAGAAACAAACGCAGCGGTATTGGCAGCCGTATTGGTTTTATACGCTACGCCGCCATCTACATAGGCGCTACGATCTTCCCCGGCTTTGAAAGCGGCACGGTCCCGCACGGCATTGATCAGCGGCAATGCATCGGTATATAGCCCTTTGCGGCCATAGGCTTCCGCTACCATTAAATAGGTATCTGCCAAACGCGCCAGTATGCCATCGCGGCGTCCAAACTGCGAAGGAACGTCAATCCTGGAGCCATCAGCAAACTTCGACAGGCCAACAAAACGGGAAGAAGTATAATTCCCGTGATTGCTCAACATATCCTGGGCCTGTCCGCTAAAATAACGTACGAACATATGCGGCGCCCTGAAGTTGATATTGGTTGACGTATACCGGGCATCACCGGCATTGTTCACTATATAGAGAATGGATTCCTGTCCACCGGCGAACCTTGCCTTGCCTGCCAGCGCCAGTGAAGGCGCATAGGCTGTGTCCCATTTAGGCGCACCGTTCGGATTATTGCAGAGATACCTTGTTTTAAAGCTCTTCCAGAAACGAGAATCATTCACCCGGTCAAATACGTCCATGGCATAATCGGTAGAACGCAAGCGCTGGAATTCGCGGCCACCAGGAATGTCACGTGTCATGCCCAGTAGTGTCTGGTAAATCGATAAATAGTATAAGTGCATCTGGTTGCCATAACGGCCCTGGGTAGTAGTATTGTTGCTAAACTGGGCCGACAATATGATCTCCGCATTTGTTTCATTGGCGGCATCAGGACCGATATAATTCCACAGGTCGCTGAAATTGGTTGCCAGTTTATGACCACTGATTGTGATCACTTCATTGCCATATTTGATCACGTTGTCAAGATCAGCTGCCTTTGTTGCACTGTTCCAACTGTTGTTTGCCTCGCTGGCGCGGAACAGATAGATTTTGGCCAGGTAGTGGGCAGCGGCCCATTTTGTAATGCGGCCTCTTTGTGCAGGCGTGGGTGGTAACAGATCGTACGCCTGTTTCATATCGGCGAGTATCAGGTCATACACTTCAGGAACGCTGGCCCGGGTGAATTCAAATTCAACGCTGGTCGATGGCTCCAGTTTAATGGGCACGCCGCCATACTGGTTCACCAGCTTGAAATAATTAAAGGCGCGCATAAAATACGCCTCGCCCAGCCGGGTGTTCTTCGCCGCTCCATCGCTATAATATTTGGGCACATTTTGAAGTAGAATGTTCGACGAGTTGATGGCGCCATACATGTTATCCCATACCGTTCTTACATCTGTGGTCTGTGAATTCAGGTTTTGATCGTATGAATTCCACATTTGCATGGTAGGGTCTCCGCCAACGGTGAATTCATCTACCCCGTAATTGGTGCTGGCGTAGGTCCACTCATAGTTAAAATGAAAGCGTAGGCTTTGATACAAACCGGTAGCCAGTCCTTCCAGCCCTATCTGCGTTTCATAATCCTGTGTACTTCTTTGCGTGATCAGGGTTTCATCGAGAAATGATTTCTTACAAGCCCCTACAGAAAGCAGCAGGGCAATGGCACTTGCAGAAATTAATATTTTTGAGCAATTCATATGTAAGTATTAAATCGTTAGAAATTAAAAGCCGGCATTCACACCAAATACAAAACCTCTGTTCCAGGTTGATCCACCCAGGTCCGGATCGATCCAGTCGATCCTGGAATAGATCAAACCCGGACTCATTGCCTGTGCATAAATGCGGCAGTTTTTCATTTTCAGCGTATTCATAACGCCTTTGGGTAGTACATAAGACAGCGTGATATTCCTGATCTTTATAAACGATCCATCCTGGTAGTTCATCGAAGTACGTCTGGGATCCCCTGCTGCATTGGCATAATTGGGGGCCTGGTATTCG
The DNA here is from genome assembly GCA_966212235.1 of uncultured Niastella sp. GTDB lineage: Bacteria > Bacteroidota > Bacteroidia > Chitinophagales > Chitinophagaceae > Niastella. The sequence goes on from CBIHPP010000004.1 coordinate 383,160, forward strand.
TTCGTAGGGTTTGCGGGCGTCCAATAGTTCAACACCCGTTGTGAAAAACGACCCTGTAATGCTTCGGCGCCGGTAGGTACTGTAAAGCCCCAGCGTGCAAAAACAAATACGTTCAAACTCCAGTTCTTGTAATTGAACTCGTTTACAATACCGCCATTCCACTTTGGCTGAAACCTTCCTACAACCGCCTGGTCGTTATTTGCATCCAGTTTATAATCACCATTCAGGTCTTTCACTTTGATCATACCAGGCTTGAACTGATTGGCCGGTAATGCAATAAATTGATTGAACTTCGCCAGTTCATCCTTATCGCTTTCCTGCCAAATGCCGTCATACACATAATCAAAATATACATTCAGCGGTTTGTCAATGAACCACAGGTTACTGCGGTCATCTGCTTTACCATAGGCCGTTTCCACTACGCGGTCGCGGTTGGCCGAAAAGTTGATGGTAGAGGTCCAGCTGAAATCTTTTTGTTGCACATTCACCGTGTTCAGGGTGATGTCAATACCCCGGTTTGCCGTTTTACCCACATTGTCGAGCGACTGGGTATACCCGGTAACGGAAGGGATATTACGCAACATCAACAGGTCCTTTGTGGTGGAAGCATATAGATCTATCGTTCCATCGATCTTTCCATTGAACAGGCGAAAATCAATACCCAGGTTGGCTTGTGTAGTACGTTCCCATTTCAGGGTTTGATTGGGCATGGAAACCGGGATAGCGGAAGAGGGATCAGATGACACATAACCGGCGTCTACTGCGCTGCCCCAGGTATAATACAGGGTTTGCAAGGCACCGCGCGTTGAATACGGGTTAACAGCCGCATTTCCTACACTTCCCACTCCTGCCCGTATTTTCAATGAGTTGAGCCAGGTGAGCGTTTCCATAAAAGGCTCCTGGCTAATGCGCCAGGCAACGGAAGCTGCCGGGAACACATCCCATTTGTGACCATTGGCCAGCTGTGAGGCGCCGTCCCACCGGGTATACGCATCCAAATAATATTTCCCTTTATAAGAATAGTTGATACGGCCCATATAGGAAAGCAGCGACCTTTCTCTTAATCCGGTGCTATAGGCATCTGGGGTGGCCACAGAGCCTAACGCATACCATTTCTGGCTGCTCCACGGTAGTTTTGTAGCTGTAATGCTTGAAAACTCCTCGCGTATTTCGGTGGCGCTGTATAAGAAAGTAGCGCCGAATTCGTGCCCGTCGCCAATTGATTTGTTATAGGTAAGCAAATGGTCCAGCGTCCAGGCAAAACTGTTATCCTGGTTTAACTGGGCATAATTGCTGGAACCAGGTTGACCGCTTCCGCGGTTGATTGACATGGAATCCATAAACCGGCCATTGTAGAAATTATTATAGTCAGGCCCAAAGCTCACCCGGTAACGCAATCCATTCAGCGGCATGAAATCAAGATGGAATGCCCCTAATGCACGCAGTGTTTTGCGCAGGTTGATATTGTAATTTTCTTCCCCTATCGGGCTGTTGATATTAACATCTGCTCCGGGCAAATTGATGCGTTTTCCGGTAGAATCGTAAGGCACTGCAAATGGTAACATACCAGCCGCTGCCGCATACAACGAACCAGGGCCGGTAGCATTGGATGTTGCAAATCCAAAGTTTTGCAAACCATAGGTAGCCGTTATACTGGTCCCAAAAGTGAACCACTTAACGGGGTTGATCTCTATATTGAATTTGGAAGAATAACGGGTAAAGTCCTGGCCCAGTTGGGTGCCTTTTTGTTTCAGGTAGCCAAAGGATGCATACGCTTTTATTTTTTGTGATCCACCGCTAACACTGATGATATGGTCATTGGTAATACCGGTTTGTTTTACCATACTTCTCCAGTCTGTTGTTCCTACCAGACTGCCATCCCAGGAACCATTGGCCCAACCTTTCTTCACATTTGCCCAGGCATAAGCATCGCCACCGAAAAGTTTCTGGTCATCGGCCATGGTAGGTACGTTGGGGTATGTTGAGGCTGGATTAACGGCCGGGTCAAGGTATTTGGCGCGGCGCCAGGCATCGCGTCGAAACTCTACATATTGCGCAGCGTCCATTAACTCCATACGGTCCTGGATATCTTCAACGGTCACCGTACCTACATAATCGAGGTTAATGGATCCGGTTTTACCTTTTTTAGTGGTGATCAATATAACGCCATTGGCGCCTCTCGATCCATAAATAGCGGTCGCAGATGCGTCTTTGAGGATGTCGATCGTTTCAATATCGTTTGGGTTCACCGAAGCAATGCTTCCGAAGTTGAGGGGTATTCCATCAACCACATACAGAGGATCATTGGCGCGTTCATTGACAGTGCCGCTGCCGGTGGTCGCAAAAGACCGCACTCCTCTGATCAATACCTTGCCCAACTCACCCGGCCGCTCATTCGATGTAATATCTATACCGGCCGCCTTGCCCTGCAACGCCTGCATGGCGTTCTGTACCGGCCTCGATCGTATTTCTTTTGAATTGATGCTGACGATAGAACTGGTCACTTCACTCCGTTTACGGGTGCCGTAACCTACTACAACTACCTCGTCGAGCGAGGAGATACTTTCTTTCAGGGAAACGACCAGCGATAAGGAGGCGCCTGCTTTCAACGTGTAACCACTTAAGCTTTGGTCGGCATAGCCCACTACAGAAAACGAAAAATTATACGGACCGCCTGCCGGTAATCCGTTGAAAGTAAAAACGCCGGCAGTATCTGTATTGCTTCCGGCCGAAAAGTTGGTTTTCGTATTCCGGGCAATGACGGTAACGCCACGGATCGGTTCGTTCTGTTCATTTGAAACAACCCCGGTAACGGTGCTGTTATTTTCCTGCGCGTTGGTTAATGATGGAAATAAGAGTTGACAAAGAAAGACAAGGGGCAATATAAATGCCCGGGGGTTAACAATCGTTAATCTCATAAAGCTTGCAATTTTAAATAATAGCGGTCCTGTTGCCCGGATTGGAAACGAATTCCTACCCGGGGCACCGCTTGAATATTAGTATGGTTTACTTACTGCTGAACCTTCTGGTTACTGATGGATGATATAAGTGCTATCCTCTCTGGTATATTTTAATTTATTGGCCTTGGTTATCAACTTTAGAATGATCTCTATTGAATCTGTTGTTTTGAATTGTCCTACGAAATATTTTTGTTGCACGTCTTTATGCTCGTAAACGATCAACACGCCATATATGCTTGCCAAATGATCGAGCACCTGCGACAATGGCTGGTTATTATACATGTGCCATGAGCCTTTCGTATTCGTCGGTAAGGAAGGATTATCATAAGCCGACATGTTATCCTTATTTACCTTTGCATTGTTGTTAGTCCCGAATGTGCGCACAGTCGTGGTATTGGGACCATAAACAAATTCCTGGCCCGGCGATAAATACACATCTTTTTTCATCAGGCTGTTTGCCTTTTCTACCGGCTTGATCACTACCCTGCCATTGTATAGTCTTACGGTCATTTGTTGCATGTTGGCCAAAGCGGTGACCATAAACTCAGTGCCCAGCGCCGTTGTGGTAATGGCGCCGCTTTCAACCCGGAATGGTCTTGTTGAATCTTTAGCTATTCTAAACAAGGCTTTGCCGGTTAGTGTAACATCTCTTTTGGCGAATGGCTTTCTGTACGTTATCTCACTATTATTGAACAGCACGATCACCGTTCCATCTGATAATGTTATGCTCTTTTCTTTACCGGTCGTATTCACTTCGCGCTGAACGACCGTCAATATATCATCTGTTGTTTTTTCTGTTGTCGCTACAACCGGTTGCTGCCGGTTATTTTTAAAAAAATACGCGGCCCCTACACCAACTACCACCAATACAGCAGCAGCCACGGCAAACCGTTGCCATCTCCGGTACATAACAGACCGCTGTTGCCTTTCATTCTCTTCCAACAGCGCAATGCCCTGTTCTTCGTGCTCCTGCATGGAAACGACTTTTGCGTCTCTTGCGGCAATGGTTTCCTGAAACAGACTCCACTCCTCTTCTTCATTCACCTGCGCCGTCAGTTTCACCGCGGTCAATTGCCAGGTGTTCCTGAGATGTATAAAATAACGCCGGTTCTCGTCACTGGCATCGATCCAGTCAACAACCTGCGAATGCTCTTCATCACTTAGACTGTTGGTTAAAAACCTGACTAATAACTCATTTATTTGATTGCTGTTTTCCATGCACTTATAATTGATACGACCAGGAAAAGATTTACCCTTACAGAAGAAATAAAAAATAATTATATATTTAAAAGAATACTGAAAGTCAATAAAATAATAAAGCAGGAAAGATAGGTAGACAGCTTTTCCCGCAACTTCACCAGGGCCCTGCCTATCTGGGTTTCCACTGTTTTTATGGAAATATGCAGCTGTTCGGCAATTTGAGCATACTTCAGCCCTTCAAACCGGCTCATTTCAAAGATCCGGCGCATTTGTTCCGGCAACTCATTAACAGCCGTCTGAATATCTGCCTGTAATTGCTTCACATCTACATCATCGAAACTATAGGTTACGGCGTCTTCGGAACCAGACTGCAATACAAACTGAACATGCTGTTGGGTTATTTTCCGGTGTTTTAAAATATCGAGGATGTTATTGGTAATGATCTTGTAGAGATACGATTTGGGCGATACGCCGGGCGTCAGCTGCTGACGGGCGTCCCATAATTTAATAAACCCGGTATGAACCACTTCTTTGGCCATATCGAGATCGAGGCCATACTTGAACTGACAATAAGCGCAGAGAGAAAGAAAGTGCTTTTTAAAGAATTCTCCAAAGTTGGCATCGTCAAACCGGAGATCGTCGGCAGATGCACCTTCAGGCTTATTCTCCGGAGGGGTTGGGGTCATTGACAAGCACTTTTGGTTAATTTAAGGTACCAAATTAACTACAAAAGGGCATTTTTGACAAGAACTACATGGCAATTTCTTTTAATGGGACCGGTTTGATAACAGCTTTGCCCGCCGTACCAAACCGGTCAATATAGATTTACCTATTCAATATTTTTCACTTCTTCGTTACAGGCCTTGCAGCCGGATCAACCACCAATCCATTGGCCTCCCGCATTAGCTGGAAAATATGATCGGGCCGCACCACTACATAGTTTGCATTAAGCGAATTGGCCACGTTCTTGAAATTGGTTGGTTTCACATCTGTCCAGGGCTGTGCCTGAATAATGATGAAACGCGGTGACGTACCATTCCATCCGGCAGAAGCAGAAGCAATGTGATCTTTCATGGCCTGTTCACCCGTACAGTAATTGCAGGAAAGCGCCATGCCGGGAAGGCTGTTGTTGTAAATGGTAAGACCACCACCGGTATTCTGCGCGGTGAGGCCAAGCAAGGTTGGCGCATAACTGGCAAAGGCCTGTCCAACATTCTGATTAATGCCACCCGTGATGGTGTTCCAGATGGTGATCACCCGGAAACCGGCCCGGCGATTATAATCTTCGGTTTTAGTAACAAACTGGTTCAGCAAACTTTGATTAGGCCAGCTGTTCGGGTAGGCATATCCATAACCGGAAGGACCCGAGATCAGGTTATCATTGGTGGTGGCCGTTTGGTAATAGAAGTTAAGCGCACCAGGCATGGCATCCAGCATGGCGGGCGACAAGGTCCAACCCATGGGAACGGAACCCCGGTCTGGATTATTCCAAAGCTTACGCATCAGATGCTCGATGTATTGCAGGTTATCGCCATCGCTTAATATAAAGGCCACGTAGAGTTTATTTTGCAAGGCGGGTTTCGGCGGCATGGGTTTAATATTCACGGTTCTTGATGTTCCGCTATGCATGGTTAAGTTGGCGCACCAGTCACTCGCAACGGTGGCAATACCGTATTGCGATGCCCTTTGTACACCCGGACCTTCCTCGGGCCACCAACCCATGAAATTAGAGCCGGCCGGCATGGAAGATAGAAAACTGTTTAGCAAGGTGCTTTCAGCGGCCACATTCGGGTCGAGCCAGATTACGGCGGCGCCCAATGCAGTTGCATATTCCCGTAAGGCAGCTTTATGGACTTCGGGGTTTAGTCCTATTAATAACCGGTGATCAATGGTTGGCCAATACGTGTTATAAATGGTTTGATATACCTGCAGCTTACTGGTAAACTGACCGCGCAGATCAAGTAAGATGGGTAAATTATAAGGAGCAGCTGTTAACCGGGAGAGCAATGATGGTGCAGCGATCAACGCTCCCCTGCTCTTTGCCAGAATGGTTGCCAGGTTAACCGTATGGATCTGCGCAGGGTCATATACGATGAGACCGGATAATTCATTCCGATACTTTGAAATCAGGCTCCATTTGTCTGCAGGTTCATTCCAACTCATGCCTAAAGATTGTAACCAGGTATAAGGACCTTCAGCAAATGCATCCCCTTCATAAGAGAAAATGCGCGGTTGTGTTTTATTAACGATGCCTTTTAATGAAGCAAACAGGTACATTTCGGGAGAGCCATTTTGTTGCACACCCACCCAGTCTACCTTTATATAAGCAGCGCCCCGCCAGTATACCCGCAACTCGAGTGACTGATTGCTGGCAGGCATGGTAAAGGGCAATGTAAAACTGGTATAGTTAGAAGCCACCGTAAATTGCTGGCGGGTGATCGTTTGCGCAGCCAGGATCGCACCGGTTGTAGCATTTCTCACATCAATATCCACTACCGGATCGTTATTGGCAGTATTGTTATCGATCTTCATCCTGAACTCGGCTACATGAGCGCCGGCAGGTATGCTGGCGTCATAAGGTCCGTAAATCATATGATCATTGGCGGCATCTATCCCGGTTTGGCAAAGCCAGCCGTCGGTTTCTAACCGGCCGGTCTTGTGCCCCAGCGAGGAACCTTCCGCTTCCCAACGGGTATTAGTAGAAGCTTCACGAAGCGTGATGAGGTCCTGGGTTTGCGCCGGTGCGGGGAAAGAAGGAAGTAATTGACCCGATGGCCAGTTTATTTGGGCCATGGATGGTATCATAAATAACAGCAACAGGGGCAGTAGCCATGCGGCTGCCTTGTGGGGTAAAGCAATCGAGGTAGTCATAGAAAAAGTTTAATGCAATAGTGTACTACGAATTTCGGCGTTTAGCAAAGACGATCATGCATTTCTTTTTTCCATTTGATATTCCGGGAGCAGGGCATATTCAATGTGTGCTAAAGTGATAGCACACTGATTAGTATAAAAACGAAAAAGCCCCGATGTAGAAACATCACGACTTTTGATTATGGCTCTGATTAGTAGCACTATTTAAACAGTTCAACTTAAAAATTGACTAAAATCATATCAAAATAATTTTTAGCGGGGTATTTGATTGTTCATCTTACTGCCTGGCTCGGAATTTTGGGCGGTGCAATACCGACACGGTTGCAACACAAGGCGTTGGCGGGTTACCTCACCAGGGGTTTTTATCAAGATCATTCCAGGCTCCGTGGCCTGTAATATGTTCAGTATTACGCAAATGGTATTGTGAGTACGTTGGCAAGTCAACAACCAACTCGTTAGGAAACTCTTAAGGCCAGATCGTTGAACGCAGATAATTGGTAGGGCTATCGTAGGCCACTGTTCGTGCCTGATCCAATTGCGTGAAATGATCGAGAAAAGATCGCTGGAGGTGTTGCTCATCACCAAATTCTTCCTGTTGTGTCAGGTAAAAATCGGTTCCGTACATCAGCTTTCCGATCAGGGGGGTACCAAATTTGTCAATCATATCAGGCTGTTGAAACCGCTGAACGATCGTGCTCATTGCATTCCTATCGCTCAGGGTATAGGAAATGTCTGAATATAGGTTCCGGTATTTTTTCATAAGTTCAATGATCATTAAATACCAATTTTCCTGCAGATATTCAGGATAATTTATGAATTTTTTGGGATCGGCGTCAATTTTACTTCTTAGTACCTCATCAGCTCCACCTAGATGGGCCAGGCATATTTTAAGATTAGGAAATTTTTTGAGTACTACTTCATAATTCTGTGGATGGCCAAAAATATTGCACCAAACCATATTGTTATTATGTCGCTCTGTGTCAACCACCAGGGCGGCTACCCGATCTAATATCTTTTTCTCCAGTTGGTCGTTGGGATCAAGGGTACTCAATGTGAGGGTACCGCTATTCAGAATAGAACCGAAGCTGCCTAAGTAAAAAGAGCCGCTACGGGTTGCGTGCGTCATAATCGGTATTCCATTTTTCTCCGCCCATTCATAAATGGGATAAAGGCGGGGATCGAAAGGGAAAAAGCCTGCAGCCGGATATATTTTAATACCATAAAAATCTCCGGTCTGACTGATGTATTTTTTCACCCAATTTTCCAGAAGATCAAAACCTGTTTGCCGTGGATCCACACCAAGGAACGGAAAAATATATGACTGATACAATGTATTTCTTTTGAGTGCAACAACTTCTTCAACTTGTGATCGTATTCTGATGTGCCTTGATTTCGTGTCATCCAGGTCAAGATAATCGAGCACCTGGGTAAGAACGATGATCTTGTGCCCCGGAAACTGGGTATAGGAACGATTGATAAACTCAAAAATTTTGGTCTGGTTGATAGAAGTGCCTATTTCAACAAATTCAAGGTAGCGGCGAACAATAGCTCTTTTTTTCGGGCTCACCCACGCATAAAATTTCAACAGTCCGCTAATCACCCAACGGGTGCCATCTTTTTGTAAAAACTTTTTAACCCATTTGGCCAGGGTGTCATTCCTGATTACAGTTTCCAGGAAAAAATCAGGGGCATGATTTCCCGTAAATATATGTGCATGGGCGTTTGTGAAGGTAGTATCCATTCTATTCAGTTTTTTGATTCCACAGGTTTATTTCCCGACCTGCGTATATTAACCAGTTTAAGCAGAAGATCGAACCAGAAAGGGGCGCCGGCACTTAGAGAAAAGGCGGTAATAGCTATGCCTGCAAAATAGAGTATGAAATTCCAGAAAGTGAGTTGCAGATGATCACTGAAATAACCAGGTAATACATTATCGGGCTTTTCCTGGAACCAGCTAAGCGGAGCCATATTCTTTCGCCAGCCCAGTGGAATACCGAGCGACGAAATGTTCTCGATCTGCTGGCTGGCCTTGAGTTTGCTCTGTTGAAGTACAGCGTCTCTCTGTATACGTGCTGAATCCAGTTTTTCCAGCTGCGCCACTAATCGGCTAACCTGTAGAAGAAAACTATCGGTATGGCTACTGTCTTTTTCAAAATTAGTGCGCATGGTCGCCCTCATGGCACGTTCATTAGCTGTAAGCGTGCTATCGCCGGCAAGATTCCCATAATTAGCGGCCAGTTGTTCGGCAATGGGCTCCAGTCTTGCGCGCAGATCGGGGCTCCGGTAAATAGTTTGAAAAAGGTGGATGCCATCTATATTTAATAGCAGGGCTACAAAAAGGCTGATCCAGAATAACCTCGTTCTTATCCAGGTTTTATACCAACCCGATACCCGTTCCATTTGATTATTGTACCATTGTTGTAATTCCTTGTGCAGTTCGCCCAATGGATTGTCGGGATTTGATTCAATACATTTGTCGGCCATGTTAATCAACAACAATTTCAAAGGCGTATTGCCCATATCCAAAATACCCTTTCGGTATCTTTCGAATGTTGTTAATTTGTCCTCAACGATCTTGTATCCCCGGGCATGGTTATTCACTACATCTATAAATGCTGTACTGAAAGTGGTATCACTGATGTATTGAGGCAGGCTGTTGTTATCCTTTTTGAGATTATCAATCATAGGATGGTTATAGAGCAACTGCCCGAAATTAGCGTTCAGCCCATCTTCAAAGAGCTTGCCGATCGTTCGGAAAAGCAATTGAGACCTTTCCTGAAAATAACTATTAATTGCTTCAGTAATCGTGCTTACGAGTAAGCTCAACAAAGCAAAGACCAAAACCATACAAATGATGGTACTAAAAAGAGATGAGTCTAATTGCATGATTGCAAGTACTAAAATCTCTTTAACCTAAAAAACAGTATTAAAACGGTATATTCTATGGTAAAAAAACCTTATAATCATATCGGGACAAATATTGAATTACTTAAGTGTTTATACCACCACAATCCTTGAAAATGTCTGTCGTCCCCGTTCGTCACATCATTCAATTTTGTAGGCTACCTCTTTTTTCTTCAATACAGTGAACACTTTATAAACGTTATCCACCTCTTCAAAAGCCTGACTCGTGACAAAGTCGGGATGCCTGCAGCTACGAAACTCAATAGTTTTGCAAATTATAACCCTGCTATGTACACGACATGGGTTCATTAAACAAATAAATTTAAACCTTATCATGAAAAAGAATTACTTATTTATGTTGATGGCATTGGTATTGGTTTTTGGGGGATGTGTTAAAAACGAACGGTTCACTCCCCGGGGAAACAATAACTGGCCACCTCCCCCATCACCCGCATCCCTGTTAATAAGTCCCGGTAATATTTATCTTGGATCGGCATTACTCATGCATGACATGGCCGAACCACATGCTGCAGGTTGGCAAACCGTGCGGAACTATGGCGTGGGCTTGCATGTACATCCTGTTGGATGGCGCGATGAATTAACGGGTCAATTTGGTACCCTGGCCGATGAGATCGGTCCAACAATCAGCGCCAATTTGAATAATAAAACCTTTACCTATGAATACGATATGGTAGATCTTCGGGCTGGTCGAAATAATGTGTTGGAAGTTCAAAAAATACAAAGCTATGGACTCTCCTGCACCCGTGTACTATGTAACATAGATGTGGCAGAGCTGGATACAAACCCAAACTTACCGGCCGCATTACGTGATTCGGTTGTAATACCATTCAATAACATCGGCGTAGCAGTGGATATTTTGTTCTCGCCCGTTTCTCCCCCTGCACTTGAAATAATCGACGGTAAAACCCGGATGGAAAGGCTGATAGAAAATGACCGATGGGTGCACTTATTGTTCGATCAGGCCAATGCACAGGGTGTTTCGCTCGATATTCCAACGACCCTGTATGCAGCCCACAGAGATGATATTATACTGCCCATATTACAACAGGCACGGGCTTCGGGTCATGAGGTGTTGTGGCTGGCAAATTTCGATGGCGTTGCCAGTAATATAACGACGTTGGGTAGCCTGATCAATGATCTTACCACACAAGGGCTGGAACCGCAGCGTTGGGTATTCGAAAACTTTAATCCCAATAGTCATTTTACGCCGGTGCTGGAAAAGAATTTTGATGGTTCGCCCTCCGAACATGCCGCAGGCGCCGCATTATCTGTATGCCGGCAGACTTCTGTACCGGAACCTGAAGATCTGTTATACCCTGATGAAACTAAATTTTACAACATCATGGGTGTGCAAAGCGACAAATGTATAGCTATAAGCAATCAATCTACCGCAGACGGTGCACCCGCATGGATATGGAGTTATACGGGCGAATTGAACCAGCATTATATTTTCGTGCCAACAACAGATGATGGTTATTATAAAATCATTTCTTTGAATAGTTATAAATGCCTGGGTATTGACGCATCTGTTCCAGGTATTGACGCTAACCTGGTACAATTAACAGATGATGATCGCGATCATATAAAATGGAAACTGGTAAATGTAGATTTTGGACATTGGAAGATCGTGAATAAGGGGAGCGGAATGTGTATCGATGTGCAGGGATACGCAACTAATAATGGTGGTAGTATCTGGACGAACGTTTATTCAGGCGGCGACAATCAGAAATGGTATTATACTATACAGGGAAATTATCCTTAAGGAAAATATTCAAAAGATACAAGAGCTGTTCACGTAATACACGGGGCAGCTTTTGTGCTTTATCATGTAAAATATAAATAATATGACTATAATTCTATACCTTTATTACAGGCACAGCAAGTAATCAGCATTTTTTCAATCCCTACCAATGTTGATCTCACTATCCTTTTGATTTGCAATCACTCCACGCATCCCTCTTGAAATAGTCAACTTCATCATTCATTTTTTCACCTTCAAAATGAATAGTTATGCTATTGCCATTACCCAAAACTAATCAAAGCATTAAAGGACTTATTTTCGTCATGATTATTGGATTGTTGTATAGTTGTAAAAAAATCGATCATCAACCGCCAAAAGCAGATGAAAACGCCGATGTGGTGTATGCCTGGTATAAATTTATGGCAAAGGTTCAACTACCGGCCAATCCGCAACCAGTTGTAATCCTTAATAGTAGAAACTTTGGTTTTATAGGAGTAGGCTTGTACGAAGCGGTGCGTGCCGGCAGCCATGGAGCCAAAAGTTTATCGGCCAAACTTTACCAAATGCCATCGATGCCGGAACCAGACAACAACAAAGATTATTTGTGGAGTGAAAGCGCCAATGCCGCACTGGCCAGTATGTTCAAACAGTTTTTAATCCTCTCCGATGCCAATAAAGCGAGTATCGATTCCATGGAAAAAGCCAATTACATGCGGTTCAGATTAAAAACACCTGATGCTGTTCTTCTCCGTTCACAAGCATTTGGACGTTCCATTGCCACGGCCATCTATAACTGGTCAACAACCGATAAATTCAATTTATCCAGCGTAGGATATGCAATACCTGCTTACCCCGGCGCCTGGGAACCTACTCCACCTGCCAAGGCCAGTCCGGTAGGTCCTTTTTTAAAAGATTCAAGGCCTTTCCTGGAATATAGCCTAACGGCTACGGCGCCCCCATTACCTTTTCCCTATTCAACAGATATTTCATCTAAGTTTTATAAAGCTAATAAGGAAGTGTATGATATTGGAAAAGCATTGACAGATGAACAAAAAGCAATTGCAAACTGGTTTGCCGATGTGGGTGGTGCTAATGTAGGCCTTCCGGCGCCCTACCATATTATTTCAATCATAACAGGTGTGCTGGAAAGTCAGCATATAAATCTGTGGCAAGCCGCAGAAATGTATGCCAAAACAGGCATTGTGTTGAAGGATGGCGGTATTATCACATTCAGGGCGAAATATCAATACAACCTGATTCGACCGATCACTTATATCAAAAAACACATTGATACAGCCTGGGTGAGCCATTTAATCACTCCGCCTTACCCGGAATATAGTTCCGGACTTGCCGGTTTTTACACGCCGTTGATACAGGTATTGATCAGGGAATTTGGCAACATACCGGTAACCGACAATGCATATGATTTCAGGGGGCTTGCACCACGGAAGTACCATTCGCTTTGGCATTTGGCAGAAGAAGCAGCTATATCAAGAGTTTACGGTGGGATCCATTACCGGTTTACACAAAACGTTACCCTTGAGATGGGCAAAGAATTAGGCGATAAAATAACCGATATCAACTTACTGCCAAACAGGTATAAAAATCAATAAACCAACATACTTTCTTGCTTATACAAAACCCGCTTTCTGACAGCGGGTTTTGTATTTATAACATCCGCTGGATTCAGACTCCACCGTTTGCGTTTTTAAACACCCATTTCTGTTTGTATGCACCCACTTACGCCCAGAAACATACCATTTCCGTGCGTAAACGCCCGCTTACTTTTCCAAACACCCCTATTACGTTTGTAAAACCCCTTTTGCGTGCGCAAACACCCCTTCTGGGTTTTTAAAACCTCGTTTTGTGTGTGCAAACGCCCTTTCTGCGTGCGCAATGCCCTCTTTTTATCAATTCAGCCCCTTCAATAAACAAATGATTATCAATTATATAAATCTTATATATTTTCACAGAGTGTCTCACGGGCATATTCACATTCTTAAATTGGGCGTAAACGTTAAAAATGGAGAACCACCTTCGTTTATTTCGCCAAATTTTAGTAATCTCGGCCCGTGGAGCTCGTTAGGTTGTCAACCCCACATGTAAAGTATTCCCTGGCCAAAATTAGTTGCGATGCTGTGACTGATGTGGCGAAGCCGTGGGAAACGGTTAAAAATGGCAATGAAAAGATTACTCCCTGACATAATCAATAAACTTGACCTTGCAAAAGTTAAGTATGAGGTTCACAACTTCGACTCTGGCGCAATAATGGTCGACATATTTATTAATGACAGGTTCTACGTTATACAAATTTACGGTGACGAAATAGGTCTAAGCCTGAACACGGAAGAGACTGGATTTTTTGATATCATTCCTGACCAGTCATTTAAAGACCCAAACGAGTTTATGGCGGCATTTGAGAAAATATTTGATTAATGGCGACACAAATTTGTCCGAAATGCAAGGAAGATTCTTTTACCTGGAGTATTGTCCATTTAACAACGTGTCAGGGCCAATAATTTCATGGATTGTTGTTTGCAGAACACCCTAAAAGTTGAAAGTGAAATATACAAAAACATATTTAATCGTTTCTTTATTGGTTTGCTGCATTTTTTTCAGCTTTAAGATTTCAACTGATCCAACAGACAGATTAAATGAAATTGCAAAAGAGTATAAACAATAGGATGGAATTATGGAACGTACAGTATAGAAAATAAAGATGAAAAACCGTTGCTGTTAAACAATTTGAAAATTAGTTCTTGTATAAACTGCCACAAAGAGAATAAATACGACCGAGTTTTGGCGTGAAGTAATACCCAGCTTTGGGTTTGTGCAAGTGTCTATTAAATTCGAAATCACTAAAGCAAACCTTATGTGTAGATACGCATTCAAGACATACAAATCACACTTTGCTTGCTTTAGCTGCCGTAAAACATTTAAGCAAGCACCTTATACTGACCTTTTACAGCAAATCGGGAAAGCTGATTATTATGAGAAGCTCAGTCGTAAGCCAATCAAGCAACTGACAGAAAAGGAACGTTCTCAACTTGCTAACATTGATAAGAACTATAAAGACAGAGAAATCAAATGTCCTGAATGTGGAAATTATATGGCTGACCTGGGGCTCGACTTTAAATCGCCAAAGAAAACTGCGGTAAAAGAATGGAAGATTATAGAAGAACTTTATACAATTGGAATAAGCTTCCACAGTTGCGGCTGTCAGGGAATTGGATATATTCCACAAAACCCGAAAGAATACAAGCTATATTTAAACAACATCCTTCGTGAATACGAAAATTCAATTGCATATTACCAAAAACAGACACCCGAAGAATGTAGGGACAAAACAGAGCGAATTAAATATTGGAGTGAAAGAACAGAGACGATCAAAGCAGAATTGGCAAGACAAAAATTTGAACCATTTAATGAATAGATCAGAAAAAACAGACTTTAATGTACATGAAAACCGTACCTAAAAGATTACTATTTTATTGGATATCAAGTTTTGTTCTTGCTACTTTTATGTATTTTGTTCTATGGCTGGTAATGCCTCATCATCATGTTTTTGGGGCGCTATACAGGATGTATTTATATCACGACGAATTCCCATTGCAATATATTGCTATTCCTTGTTTCATTTATGGCATAATAACGACACTTTTGGCTGACAAATTTTCAAATAAAAACATACCACGTCAGATACTCTTAACAATTATAATTATCGTTTCAACTATTTTGTTAAGTTCACCATTGGGAGGAGTCTTATGGCATTATCACGATATGAAAGCGGGGCATTTCCCAACAAATTGGATTTCGAAAATGCTTGGTGAAGGATTTACCTGGGGACTTGAACTGGGATGGATCATAATTGGTCTATCCATACCATACAATATCATTGGTTCCATAACTTGTTTCTTCCTTACAAAGAAAGGAGCAGAATTATATAATAGTACTAACCGATAATCTAATACAATGCAAATAGACAATATAATCTTTGACTTTGGGGGTGTTTTAGTCGATTGGAACCCCAGGCATTTATATAAAGACCATTTCAAGGATGAAAATGAGATGGAATACTTTCTTAAAAATATTTGTACCGAGGAATGGAATTTAGAACAAGACAGAGGCCGTACGCTTAAGGAAGGCACCCTTCTGTTACAAAACAAATTCCCGGAATTTCATGCTATGATACAGCTTTTCTACGACGAGTGGGAAACGATGCTTAAAAGCGATATTCCTGAAACGGTATCATTGCTATACCAATTAAAAAAGAAATACAAACTCTACGGTTTAACCAATTGGTCTGCGGAAACGATCTCCATTGCATACGACAGGTTTCCATTTTTTAAAGAGTTTGAAGGCATCGTTGTTTCCGGACATGAAAAGATGATAAAACCCAATAAAGAAATTTATAATTTGCTGCTAAACAGATACAATCTAAAAGTAGAGAATACTATTTTTATTGACGACAACCTGAAAAACATAAAAGCCGCAGAAGAAATTGGTTTGCATGCAATACATTTTGAAAGTCCAGCTCAATTGGAAACAAGGCTTTCATCAATAAACGTAATCTAAAACTGCCGCTAGAACAAGAATTCATGACATTTAACTTTCATGACCAATACAAAGACTATTCAAATATTGAGTTGCTTAAAATTGTCCGGCAACCAAACGAATATCAAACAGAAGCCGTAGACGCAGCGACTTCAATACTTAAGGATAGAGAAATTTCGGAAGCAGACATTCAGCAAACAGATGAATACTTCAACGAAATAAAAGCCAAAGCAAAACAAAAGAGCGACAAAATAAATTCGTATAAGGAGAAAGCGGCTGATTTCCTGCAGCCCATCATTAAACCAGGCCCCGAGGTAAAACCTGGGAATTGGCTTAACATCTTATTACTCTTTATTGGGCTTGAATATGCCTGGACACTTTATAGTTCAATAAAAAGATTCGTTTATTTCAGCAGGTGCGATGGTTGCACTTTTGACATCACAATGGTTTTGCCAATTGTAAACCTTATTTACATTCCTGTAATTTTCTTCCTGCTATATAAGAAAAAACGTTGGGGATGGATTTTATTGTTTGCCGACAATCTATTTACACTCATTTCAAGGCTTTTTCAATCATATATTTTCTTTAAGTACCAGGCATATCATAATGGCGACACTACTACATTTATATTTTTTATACTTGTTAAAGCTGTATTCGTATTTTTCTTGTGGCGTCTGCCTATTTCAGATTTCTTTGGAGTGACAGATAATGCTAAAAAAGACACAGCTATTATAACAACAGTAATTGCAATTTTATTTTCTACGACAATACAGGTGCTTACTGCATAATTACACCAGCCATTTTAAAAAACGACAATGAGAAACCTGACAAAATAATACAATAATCGGATGCGGAAGTAACTTTGGAGAAATGGAAGACGCAGGCTGACTAATAGCAACCAACTAATCTTTTCAAACACACCTAAACTATGCAAGTTTTTAAGACAGATACTAAGCTTTATTTGACCAATGAATTGAAAAGTTGGGCCTGGACAACCATTATAGGGATATTTTTGGTTGTCGTACTTAAATTATATTATTCACTATCACAGGATAAACTTCTGGTTGGAATTGCAGTAATTTTTCTTCTCAAACTTGGCGATACCCTAACTCGATTTCATGTAAAAGAAATTAAAATAGACACACAAACAAATCAATTGATCTTTATATTAAACAGTATTATGTCAGGACAAAAGAATAGAATTTATAGCCTGAAACAAGCAACATCCGAAATAACTCATAACTCAACATTGACAAAGGTTTTATATTCACCATTGACATTAAAGATACTTCTGCCCCCAAAAGGTGGTTTTCTTATAAATGGTCGGTATGGCTTTTCTTCAAATACATTAGAAGATGTTAACAATGCACTTAAATCGGCAGCTGTTAGTTAGCTGTTTATCACCGTACTAAATGAAAAAAATAATATTAATAACAGGAGGAAGTGACGGAATTGGAGCAGCTACAGCTTATTTAGCCTCCAGACAATCATATGTAGTTTGTATAAACTATCGACAAAATCAGGACTCCGCCAATAAGATTGTAAGTGAAATAAGAGACCAGGGCGGAGAAGCATTTGCATTTAAAGCAGACATTTCTGATGAAAAACAAGTTGAAAACCTTTTCAAAGAAATAGACAGCCAGGTAGGAATGATTTCGGCGCTTGTGAATAATGCAGGTATCATAGAACCTCAACAAAAACTAATTGACATTACAGCACAGCGACTCCAAAAAGTATTCGCCACGAATGTTTTTGGAAGTTTTTTCTGTGCAAGGGAAGCCATAAAGCGAATGTCAATTAAAAACAATGGGCACGGCGGTACTATTGTAAACATATCATCAATGGCATCAAAGCATGGTTCTCCATTTGAATATATTGATTATGCAGCGACAAAAGGGGCAATCGACACGTTTACAATTGGCTTAGCAAAAGAAGTGGCGGAAGAAAATATCAGGGTAAATGCAGTACGACCTGGAATTATTAATACTAAAATTCATGCGCTGGCGGGAGAACCCAATCGGGTTGACAGACTGAAAGAGCAGATCCCTATGAAAAGAGGTGGACACCCTGACGAAGTCGCGAAGACGATCCTTTGGTTACTGTCTGACGAGGCTTCGTATATCACAGGTTCAATTGTTGATGTATCAGGCGGGCGGTAATAAAACTTCACTTACATCACCTGACATGAGCAAATTATTAATCTTATTTCTTTTGTTGACATTTCATTTTTGCAGAGGTCAACAGGTCAGATTTCAAATTAAGAGAGTTAATCAATGTGACGAAGTTGGAAAAATTGATTCTTCTTATTACTTTTTGACAGACGATAAAGATTCAATTTATAATAACGAATCGGGAACTGTCCTTTTACCCAGGACGGGGAAATATAATATTCACTACTGGTCTGACCCTGAAACAGATTTCCCCACCATTATCATAAAAGAGGAAGGGCCATTTATTTATACGCATCCTGAGCCTAAAATAGTTATTCGTTCGTACGGAATGCACGCTCACTATATTTACGAAACCTGTGGAAAAGCTATTGAAGGCTTTCAGGAAGATTATTATGCAAATGGCAATGCTAGAATTAGAGGGACCTTTGTTAATGGCAATCCCAAAGATAGCCTTGTAACATTTTATTTTAACGGTGTTACAAAAAGGCGCTTGACCTACTTACCTAAAGAAATTTTCATTGAAGAGTTTGATAGCAAGTCAAATTTAGTGAAAGTTAGCCATAACAGTAATAAATCATATTACCTGACGGACTATAAAACAACCGAGTACTACCCTACCGGGCAGGTTCGTTTAAAGGAATCTAATCTAAACAGGTTAGTTACAATTGAAGAATTTTATCCTGATGGGAAAATCAGGATTATACAAACAAAAAAAAGCAGAATAGAATATTACGAAAACGGAAATAAGAAAATTGATTATACCTGGAAACGCAAAAAACATAAACAGGCACCACGAAAGCATAGATTTGATTACACAGTCACTAAAAAAATGTTTGATGAAACTGGAATGTTATTGGAAGTCCAGAATTACGACTACTGGGGTTTATATCAACCTCAACCGAAGTTAGAATTCTCAAATTCTGACTGGATAAATAGATGGGTGAAATGGGATAATGGAAAGGAAATTATTATAGCAAATGATAAGGACACTGAAAAGTATTTTAAAAATCGTTAGCCGCCATTATAAAACGACCATCAGAGAACGCATATGAAAATAGAGAATCCCGCATTTGACTACGATAAACTTGGGCAAAAGTATTCGGAACATAGGCAGACAGACCCAAGAATTGCACAATATGTATTTACAGCATTAGCAGATGCATTCAGTCACTTGAAGAAGATTTGAAATCAGGAGAATGGGACAGGAAATATGGACATTTCAGAACCCAACCTACTTTTACCTGTGCTTTAAAACTGATTATTTCGAATAAATAGTTAATGAAAAGACTACTTACCTATTCAATCGTACTGTTCCATTTTGCCTGTAATGAAACAAGTAAGCAAACTGAAACCAGTAACAAAAACAGCTCCACTGTTACAGCGATAGACACAGCGATTACTAATAGTTATAGTTATAAAAACGAACAGGAATATTTGGAGAGGAAAAGAATATTAAGCAATCGCCTTGCCTTATATGACCTTGAAAAAGGTACAAATAATTTTGAATTAAGAATTTGGTTCATTCCTTCAATGTGGGACCCAAGCATTTTGTATGTGCTTAAAGCCAATGACACAACCTGGACACTTTTTCATTATCAATACTATACGCTTAAGGTGACTGGTCCTAAAAGTGATTATAATAACCCACTTGTTGACAGCGTTTCAATGGAAAGCGTAAAGCCTCAAAAAACCAATTGGCAGACGTACATAAACAATTTACAGCTGGACAGTTTGTGGAGTTTAAAAACCGAAAGTTCAATTAAAGGGAAATCATTTGGCGTGTGTGACGGGTATAGGTGCTTACTTGAGATTAGCGACAAAGGCAAATACAAATACCTGTTTTACACGCAACCTGAATATTTTCAAGACAAAGACATTAATCATAAAAAATTCTTAGAATTTAGAAAGCGACTGATTGAACCAATCATTTATCGGGGAATGCACAACCCCTGAGAAACGAAATAACTGACCGCAAACATCGCATTATGAAGTCTTTTCATTTAGTAATAATTCTTTTGCTATTTACACTCAATAGTATTGGCCAGAACGACTCTTCCACTATTTTAATTGAAGATGCAATAAGAAGTTTAGATGTTTCTAATGCCATCCTATACACCGACAGCGCAATATCTTTTTATACTCCTTTAAGCGAAATGGCCAAAAAAGGTTGTATATCCGGGAGAAATGACACACTAAAGGTTTCTTTTTGTTTATCAAAAAATGAACTCCGTTTTTTGGACAAAGAATTTAAAAAAAATATACCATATCAGTGGCAGGTCGATATGTTTACAAAATCTATTCGAACATCAAGAGACTCAATCAACTTTTGGAAAAACAAAATAAAATCATCGCCTGGTTTTAACCCAAAAACAGACAATAGATATTTCCACTTCAGTAGAATACTTTACATTAGAAACAATTCTATAGCACTGTTTAGGCTTGCCGAAATGTATAATCATTCTTCAGGCTATGACTATATATTCATTTACATCAAAAACGAGCATTGTTGGGGAAGATTGATGTCAATCAATTCGGGAGCCTGGTAAACTGTGCCTAATTGAATATTTTTACACCAAAATCTAAACTACTCAGCTAACAATGACAAACAATAACATCCAACTGACTAAAACGAAAAAAGACGATTTACCCGTACTCTTTCAATTTCAACTTGACAAAGAAGCAAACTATCTAGCCGCATTCACAGCGAAAGACACGAATGACGAAATTGCGTATATTGAGAAGTACACAAAATTCCTGACTGATCCCACAATAAATATGAAAACAATCAGAGTGGGTGACGAAATTGTGGGTAGTGTAGCAAAATATGTAATAGAAAATGATGCTGAAATCACCTATTGGATCGACAGAAAATTCTGGGGACAGGGTATTGCGAAATCTGCTCTCAAAGAATTTTTAAATATTGAACAAACAAGGCCCATTTACGGACGTGCTGCCTTTGACAACTATGGTTCACATAAGGTTTTAGAAAAATGCGGGTTTATAAAAATTGGAATGGACAAAGGATTTGCGAATGCCAGACAAACAGAAATTGAAGAATACATTTATAAACTGGCTTGAAAACAGTCAGTCATTACACTTCCTGACACACGACGATTAACTAAGAATGAAAGAGAATTATGACCGTTAGAAATGCGGATAATCACACAACAAACACAAATACCTCGCCGATACTGGCGATAACAATTCGAACACCATGAAACTTCCAACGATACAAGGCATTATTGACCGGCGAATTTTAGTCAACTTCGCAGCAGATCCAGACGTAGTTCGTAAAATCATTCCGCAGCCTTTTCGTCCAAAAATATATAAAGGAAAAGCTATTGTTGGTATTTGCCTCATCAGACTCAAACACATTCGTCCTAAAGGGTTACCCGGCTTTATGGGAATTTCTTCAGAAAATGGCGCACACAGGATTGCAGTTGAGTGGACCGAGCAAGAAGGATCAACCGAAGGCGTTTTTATACCCCGGCGTGACACATCTTCTTTATTCAATAGTTTGGCAGGTGGCCGCATTTTCCCTGGCAAACATTATCATGCAAAATTTGATGTAAAAGAAAACAATGGGCACTATCATGTTGCATTTAAGAGCTCAGACGGAACAGCAATTTCAGTAGATGGAGACAAGACTGACGTGCTTAATTCAAGTTCCATCTTTACAAACCTGGAAGAAGCATCTGAATTTTTTGAAGGCGGTTCGATTGGCTACTCCCCTGACGGCAACAAATTCGACGGCCTTAAACTAAAAACTTATAACTGGAAAATAGAGCCTTTGAAGGTAACAGCCGTTCATTCAAGTTTCTTTGAGAACGAAACTGTTTTTCCAAAAGGATCTGTTCTTTTTGACAATGCACTTTTGATGACAGCAATAAATCATGAATGGCATTCGATTGGGCAGAAGACCCAGTGCGTTTAACAACGAAGTAGTATAATAGTTAATAATTAAGATTTCTATTTAATACGTAGTAAAACAAAGCAGCCGACCATAAGCGGCTATTTAACAACCACCATTATGACCCGACTTTTCTTTGCAACTTTACTGGTCCTGTTTACTTTGACAACTTACGGACAGACAATATTTAATTACAAAGACGATTTTAACAAAATACTTGCCAAATCAAAAGATGCAAATGATAGTCTTTCGTATGATAAGCTATTAAAACGGTTCAATAATAATGATACAACTTTATCTGACTTTGAAGTTTTAGCCTTATTAATCGGGTTTACAGACAAACCTAAATACAAGCCATATCAAGATCTTGACGCAGAAAGAGAAATTTACAATTTAAATAGCAAGAATAAATATAATGAAGCACTTAAAATCGGGCTGAAATTTATAAAGACCCATCCGCTAAGTGTTAAGGCCCTTTTTGAAATTGCCTATTCGTTTCATAGGCTTAATAAAGAGGACAATGCCAGGTATTATATTTATAGGGGCAGGGCAATTCTTAATGCAATGTATTTTAGTGGTGACGGCAAATCAAAGGAAACGCCAATATTTGCCTTAGGACCAGCAGATGGACAAGAATACATCTATAAATTCGTTGGGGCTAAGATTGGAACTATGGGTTCAGGCAGTGACAACAGCGGTAATTTTCTTGATATTCTTGAGGCGAAATTGGAAAATGAACAATCTATCATTTTATATTTTATCATTCAGCATGCAACAGCAAAAATGTTTGACTGAAAAGTAGGTGCAATTTGAAAATGACTACCCGACTTGAAAAAGCCATAAATGGGCTGAAACAAATTGCCGACAGGTATAGCAGGCATGATCTATTCGAGTTCTCAAAAGATTATATCAAAATCAAACCTAAGACAGACAAAACCGTATGGCTTTGGATCTATATCATTTTAGCAATCCTTACGCCAACAGGTTATTTCATTTACTTATTGACACAGAAAAACCCAGACCCACTTTCACAGGTTCTTTCTATTGGTCTTGCAAGCTATTTCGGAATTACATTATTCTCCATCCTACGTGGAGCGCAGACACTAGCAGTGGATTTATTACGTAAGGAGTTTATCCTGGAAAATGTACATAAAACGTTCACACGACAGAAAGAGCCCACTCGGATTGACTTCTCCAAAGTTCACAGTGTAACTTTAAAAGAAAAAGCTCTTCGACGCAATAACAGGTGGACACGAATAAGTTTTATCGAAGCAAACGGACGTATTCTTGCTTATATTGATTTAGGTGCTGATTTTCCCGACAATATTATTGCTGAAAAAATAAAATTCTTCCTGGGCGTAGTGCTTTGGGCATACAATGAGAAAAAAAAATAAAAGCGCCCTATTCTTGAGACAAAATTTGAAAATGGCCAATCTACTCTTTTGGGCACTTCTTCTTTTGTCATGCAATGGACAAGTAAAAATTAAACCGGCCCCAACGAGGAAATTCCATTTACATTTTATGACAATTGGGTTTGGTTCAAATATGTTCGAAATGGAACCCGTCTTTAAAGTGAATGGGACAAATTTTGTATATACATCAGAAGAAGTTTGGATACTCCCGGGACAGACTACTATCAGAAAAGATACTTTACTGATTGGCAGTTTCAGGCCTTCATCTATAGATTCCATTTCGAAACTTACCAGAGAAATAAAAGACTCCGTTATTTACAGAACTAATATTCATATCATGAGCGGTTCGGCCACCCATATAACAATTGAAGATGATTTAAAGAGAGTGATGTTTAACCTTCATAACACCTCTGATACGACAGCTGACAAAATTGTAACAATACTGAATACTTACATACCTAAAACACTCGGAAAATTGAACATATGCTGCGGAACGAGAAAAGAAAACTAAACTGCAGCCTTGGGTGCTTTAGCATTTGGACTTTATCGCGGTATTAACAGACAAAAAGAAATCTTCGACAGCTACAGGTTAACTCTTGACAATAATGGTATTACAAGAGAACAACACAATACCCCAACAATAAATATTGCAAAAGCAGACCTAAGTGAAATTATTAAAAATCCAAATGGAAGCTTTACTATAAAAGGGAATTCAACTGTAAATGTGATAGGTGTTCCTTCTCAAATAGACGATTATGAAAACCTGGAATTATCATTAGCCGAAATAAGACAAATTTCTACAAAAACCAGCGAGCCAATTCTTCAAAATTTTCGTTCACTGCTTTCTATATTGGTAATTGGTTTAATGGCTTCCGTTTACATTTCAAAAGACAAAATAATCGTTGGTATTTCCGGAACAGTTTTACTGGTTGTTTTGGGATATTCGGTCTTTGAAAGAAATAATTATGCAATATTTGAATTCAGCGCATCAGGAAGGAATACCCTGGGAGGAATTTCACCCTGTTGAAACAGCAGCCGAATTAAAAGACGACTATACACTGACAGTATACCAGGAAATAATCAAGAAGCGGAAATGATGGGCAATTTTAAGACAGAATATAATAAATTAAACCCATATGAAGAAATCAAAAATTTTCAAATTTATTGCAGTGGTTAATTTCATTGCCTTGTTGACAGTCTTTTTGTTATATAGAAACGGTTCATTCGATAAGTATTTATACAATGACGTAAACAATAATTTCACAAGCCCGAATGGTGGTGTTGGAGCAAAAAACAACAAAGATTCAACAAAAGTAAAAACAGATTCTTTGCTACGACAAAGAATGTCTTCTTCTAAATCACTTGTCATCATTGACAATGTAAAGCTCAAAACTGATACAACAAAACCTAAAAAGGACACGGCTAATTTCAAACGAAAAGATAAACAAACCAGAATGATGTATAGTTCCAAATCTGGTGCAATCATAGAACCAAATCGATTTAAAGCAGACAGTATATACATATCACCAAAGTCGCAAAAAAAGAAAAGCATAAAACAATAATGAGTTTTATAAATATACTTCTGGCTACCGGGGCAAGTTTGCTGTTTTTAGCATTGGTGTTCATTCCAATGGAAAAAGCTTTTCCTGCAAAAGCCAATCAAAAAATATTCAGACCGAAATGGCTTCTGGATTTATGTTATTTCTTTGGGCAATATCTTTTGTGGAGTGGGTTGGTTTTACAAGCACTCAATTATTTAAGTTTTTGGTTGGACAAAAATATTTCAACCCACTTCAGGACAATGATCGATGGGCAGCCAACCTGGTTGCAGGCAATTGAAGTGCTGATTTTAAGCGACTTCCTAATCTATTGGGGACACAGATTGCAGCATAAGTTTGACTTTCTATGGAGATTTCACAAAGTTCATCATACCGCGGAAACGTTGGATTGGCTGGCTGCACACAGAGAACACCCCATAGATTCAATATATACAGTTGGGATTATAAACCTGCCGGCTCTGATTTTTGGATTTGATATAGATATTATAGCTGCCATCGTTGCATTTCGGGGGATTTGGGCAATCTATATTCATTCAAATGTCAGGTTTTCTATTGGAGCATTAAAAATATTAATTGGCTCACCAGAGTTGCATCATTGGCATCACGACAAAGAACGGGATAGAGGAAACTACGCGAACATTTCGCCTTTAATGGACAAAATATTTGGAACTTATGTTTGCCCGCCAACAGAACCAGAAGAGTTTGGAATAAAAGAAGAATTTCCAACAACCTATATAGGACAATTAACAAAACCAATTATGCCAAATAAGATTTGGAATAGATTAAAAACAAATAAAAGTTGATAATATAATTAATCAAAATACTATGCTTACAGCCATTCATCCAAAGTTACCAATGCGGAATAAATCCGCAACCCGGGACTATTACATTAACCAGTTGGAGTTTCAGGAATTTGGCAGTGCAGACTATGATGGTTACTTAATGGTGCAAAAGGACAATATTCAAATTCATTTTTTTGAATTTAAAGAACTTGATCCAAAAGAAAACTATGGGCAGGTTTATATCAGAACCGATGATATCGACAAATTTTACCATCAATTGTTGGATAAGAAAATAAACATACATCCCAATGGACATTTAACAATAAAACCATGGGGACAAAAGGAATTTGCATTACTTGACCCAGACAACAACTTGCTGACCTTTGGACAAAGTATATAAGATCAAACGAAACATAAAACACTGCACCTTATGCAACAAAAGAAATTAATAACAGTATTATTCCTTCTTACATTTAAAATTTCATTTGGACAGTTTTTTGAAGGAGAGATAAACTACGTGAGTTATTTCTTAAATAAAGAAACGATGCAGCCTCTATTCGACCCTGTTCCAGAAACAGTAACTATAAAAGGAGGCAAATACAAATCATTCCTTCCTGGCGCTCAACAAGGACAAGTGGAATGGGAAATCAACGATTTTTATAAAGGGACTTCCTTTTCAAGAAACAGTTATAAAAATGTAAAATATCCGCAATTTGACAAAAAGCCGACATTCTCAAAGGATGGAAAAATAACATTCCCAAAGTCTGACTCTATGCTTGTACCTCCAATATTAAAAGGTGTTTTATGCAGCAAAATAAACGACACCTTAGATGTATTTACAAAACTCGACACAACGTTCATGATCAATGGGTTCAATTGTAATGTTGTTATAATGACAAGAAATGGCAGGAAATTATACGAATACTATTACTGTGATAGTATCAAAATTGACCCAATTCAATATAAATGCAACAGGCTCGACAAACTCGATAAAATATATAAACTAACAAAAGGGTCGCTTATTATACAGCTTGTCGGTTATGACGAAGTATACACGGTGATTCATCAGGTTCAATCAATCAATTCAATAAAAATTGATGATAAAACTTTTGATATTCCAAAAGGTATTAAAATTAAGAACATTAATTATAATTAGCGACTATTTTGATTGCACGCCATTTATTTCAACTTATGGCTCAAATTAAAAAGGCTTCTACATGGAATCAGAAATAACACTTCAAATCATTCTTATAAAGCCCACGCCAGAAGTAGTCTTTGGCTTGCAAAAGGGGGCTGGTAACAATTACGAAACAGTTCAAAAGCAAATTGCTACATCCAACGACTTATCCTTTACGTTTACGATTAAAGTAAAAGGGGATAGCGCAAAAGATAAATTGCCTAAATTTTCAGGCCCTTTTGTTCAAGGTCCCACAGATAATAAGTTCGTGTATATCGACATCGGTACATATGCCGGTCAATCTGGTACAGCTTGGTCCAGACGGCTTAAAGTTCCTTTAACAGGCATTACCTGGAAAGATATTGAGGCATTAGACCGTAATTCAGTACTGCAGACCAATGTTCCCGGAACTGGTAAAGATGGAGGTCCAAACTGTGCAACAGTAAAACCATTTGAAGGATGGCATATTAAACACGCTTAGCCTAAATACATTGCCTTAAATTACATGAATTTACAATCAATCATAATCACGCTTCTCGCGGCTTACCTGCAATTAATAGTATGGAATTAGTAACCATGAAATATAAAGACTTCAAAAAGCAAAAGTGTTTCGCTATGATAGCTTTAAACTTGTGAAAAAAAGAGCTGCCCCGTAACAAACTAGAGCAGCTTTTTTGCTTTTATGCGGCGTTTAAAATCCGAACCCAGCCCTTGCCCTGGGTTTTCGCCTTTCTGTTGTATTCCATGATCAATTCATCATATTGATCATCCCTCCTCCTCCTCTTCCTTGTCCTTTTCATCATTCTTCTCCATACTTTCCTCCACCTTTTTAACAAGGGATGAAACCGGCCCCTTCATATTTTCCTGGGGATCGGTTTTGCCCAGCGTTTCAGGATCAGGCTGTGAAACCGGGTTATCCTTCTTTTCCTCGCCCTTGTCTTTCGGGTCTTTTATTTTGGTATTCTTTTCCATAATCAAGCTTTTATTGATATAGTAAAAAATCATGCCATAGGTAATTTATATACTGAGTATCAATCATTTCAATGTCTTGTGCTTATAATTCATGTTGCAACAACTTAACAGTAATTACCGTTAAAACACGGTACATATATTAAAATAAACGTAGTAACTTAAGGTATCAACCCTTACGATAATAGCTATCCTTATTAACCTGTTAGTATGAAAAAACGACTAAACAGTATTCTCAATTAATAAGTCATAGAAGGCAGTTACGGCTTAGCATCTGATTAGCAGCATTCTGAAGTTTAACAACTAATGGGAATGGCATTGGTTCACCAACAGGTGAACGTTGAATACTTGTCAAACCTTTTACCTTCAAACCAAAAAAGAATGCATGTTGGGCATATTTTTAATACCCAACATGATTTCCAGAATCGGAACATAAACACAAATGTAAGCATGCATGCCGCCGATAATATTGACATACTGCTCGTAGAAGATAATCCCGCCGATGTCTTCGTGCTGAAAAAAATGTTGAATGCCTCTTCATTACAAATAAATACCCTGTATACAACCGACAAGGTAATGGAAGCGCTAACAGTGTTAAAAACGCAGCACTTCCATGTGGCTTTACTGGACCTTTCCCTCCCCGATAGTTTTGGGCTTGATACCTTTCTTGACATTAAATCCTCTGTTAAAAAGATCCCTGTTATCATACTCACTGGCCTTAATGACGCCGATACAGCGTTAGAAGCATTGAAACAAGGGGCCCAGGACTACCTTGTAAAAGGCAATTTTAATAGCGAGCTTTTATCCCGTTCCATACAATACAGTCTGGAAAGGAAAAAAGTAGAAGAGGCGCTGTTGGTTTCTGAAGAAAAATATAAGCAGATGTTTTATCAGAATTTCTTTCCTTCCTGGATATATGACCCTGAAAGTTTAAAGATCCTGGAAGTAAATGATGCTGCCATTAAAAAGTACGGTTACAACAGGAAAGAGTTTCTGACACTGACGCTTAAAGACATAATGCCCCCGGAAGATCTTCCTAAATTTTTAAAAGCAATAGGCAGGAATGCAGGTCAGGTTAAATTATGGAAACATAAAAAGAAGAATGGCGACATTATGATGGTGGAGGTGACCTTTTTCCCGGTTAATTATCTTGGGAAAATAGCTTCGCAGGCGCAAATACACGATGTAACAGAAGAGATCAACCTGCAAAATAAATTAAAAGAACAGCAAAAAGACGAGCAGAAAAACATTACAGCCGCTGTACTGAAAGCGCTGGAAAGCGACCGCGCACACCTTGGCGCTGAATTGCACGATAATATTAACCAGATCCTGGCTACATCCATGCTCTATCTGGAACATGCCCAAACCAATATCGAAGTAAGGGATGAGCTGATCACCAAAAGCCTGGATGTTACTGCACTCGCTATAAATGAAATCAGGAAACTATCAAGAAAGCTTGTTGTAAGTGATATCAGGGAAATTGGTCTGAAAAAAGCCATCAGCGAAATGATCGCCAATATTGTAATGGTAAAGAAAATGCAGATCTCGTTACACTGCGAATTCTTTCCTGAAAATAAAATAGACGAAGACCTAAAAATCGCTATTTACAGAATTATCCAGGAACAGCTTACTAATATTTTAAAACATGCCAGTGCCAGTTCAGTTGGCATTGAACTGTGGAAAGAAGAAAAACAAATTACACTTCAAATAGCCGATGATGGTAAAGGCTTTGATACTACGCTCCATAGAAAAGGAGTTGGCATTACAAATATTTATAGCAGAGTGAGCCTGTATGATGGAGAAGTAAAAATTGATTCTACCCCCGGCAAAGGCTGCAAACTGAAAGTGACTTTGCAACTAAAAAACTAAGCGCTCATGTGGTCTACGATTCTTCAACATGCAAATGATGCCATTTTTGCCATTGATCTTTCAGGGAAGATCCTGCACTGCAATACAAGTGTTGAAAAGTTTTATAACTATCAACCTGAAGAACTCCATGGCAAACAATATGAGATCCTGTTACCGGATCTCCGGCATAAAGAATTCGAAAGCATAAGGGATAGTCTTTTGTTCGGGGAACAATTGGTCCCCTTTGAAACCGAGCGGATCACACAAACAAAAAGCCCTGTAAAAATATCAGCTTCATACGCCGCTTTCAGGGACGACTCAGGAAAGATCATTGGCATTTCTGTTATCGAAAGAAAAATAATACATCGCAGAACGATGGAAAGTAAGGCGCAGGCTTTATTGGAAACAGCGCCCGATGCCATGGTGATCGTAAACAGCTATGGGCAAATCATTCTGATCAATGCCCAAACTGAAAAATTGTTTGGTTATGAAAAAAATGAGTTACTGGGCCAGGATGTGGAATTATTGATACCAGACCGTTTTTTGGGCAAACATTCAGGTCACAGAAAGAACTTTTTTGCCAATGCGAAAACCAGAACGATGGGCGAAGGACAGGAACTGTTCGGTAAACATAAAACAGGCTCAGAATTTCCGGTTGAGATCAGTTTAAGCCCCCTGGAAACCGAAGAAGGATTATTGGTGTCTGCAGCCATAAGGGATATTTCACAAAGAAAAAAAGCAGAAGAAAAGTTCAGGAATTTGCTGGAATCCGCTCCGGATGCGATCATTATTGTAAACGAACTGGGCATTATTCAATTAGTAAACGCTCAAACTGAAAAGATGTTCGGGTATCACCGGGCGGAAATGATCGGCAATAAGGTCGAGTTACTCATGCCTGGTCGCTACAATTCGGTTCACCAGACGCACCGGGTTAATTTTTTCAAGATGCCTAAAGTAAGGCAAATGGGAGAAGGTTTTGAATTACATGGAAAAGATAAGAACGGGAATGAATTTCCGGTTGAAATAAGCCTTAGCCCCCTGGAAACGGAAGATGGCTTACTTGTATCGGCGGCCATCAGGGACATCTCGGAAAAAAAGAAACTGGAAAATCAGATCAAAGAAATAAATATTAACCTGGAGAAAAAAGTTAAACAAAGAACAGCAGAGCTGGAGACAAAAAATAAAGAATTGGAGCAATTTGCCTACGTGGCCTCTCACGATTTGCAGGAACCCTTAAGGACCACATCGAGTTTTGTTGGTTTCCTGAAGGAAGAATATTATGGAAAACTGGATGACAATGCAAATAGTTACCTGGAATATATTTCGCAGGCCTCTGAAAGAATGCAAACCCTTATTAAAGATCTGCTCGATTACTCAAGAATTGGAAGAAGTAGAATATTGCATGATGTGGATTGTAACGAGATCTTAACAGATGTACTGGCCGATTTGAGTAATGCCATTGAGAAATCCGCTGCAGAAATTTCAGTACAGAACGCATTGCCCATCGTAAGAGGTTATGCTACAGAATTAAAGCAACTGTTTCAAAACCTGATCAGCAATTCCATTAAATTTCGCAGAGATAATATTCCGCCAGTAATAACCATTTCCAGCAATAAGGTTGCCGGCGGCTGGGAATTTTCTTTCAGAGATAATGGCATTGGCATAGAGCAACAACACCATGATAGAATATTTATCATTTTCCAAAGACTGCATAACCGCACGGAATACGAAGGCTCTGGCATAGGATTATCGCATTGTAAAAAGATAGTAGAGTTACATGGGGGGAAATTACGGGTGGACTCGGAATTGGGAAAAGGCAGCAATTTTAAATTTACCATTCATAATATGGAAAAAGATGAAGAAAGTAAAAACGGTGTTACTCATTGATGACGACGAGCCAACGACTTTTATCAATAAAAAGATTATTCAAAGCTCTGGTCTTATAGAGACCATACATACTGCTAATAGCGGCCAGGAAGCCTTAAACTTTCTCAACCGTGCAAACGATCAGGTCAATGAAACGCCGATTCCTGATCTTATTCTTTTGGATATAAACATGCCTGCTATGGATGGATGGGAATTTCTTACGGAATATAAAAAACTTAAAAACACGCACCCAAAGGCTATTGTAATTGTAATGCTTACCACCTCCCTTAACCCTGATGACGAAATAAAAGCTAAAGAAATTAAAGAAGTATATGGGTTTAAGAACAAACCTTTAACAAAGCAAATACTGGAAGATATAGTTATAAAATATTTTTAGCCCCCCTTTCTCCCGATCTCACTGAAAATTTCAGGCTTTTGAAAAAGCCCACTGCGTATTTTTGCCCATTGATTCCTGTATCTTGTATTCCAAATGTCACCCTGATGAAAAAAGTTGTCTTGTTAATGCTCCTCACCATTGCTTTCGGTCCTGGCTATACTCAAACCGTACGATACCGCAACCTGGTTATGGAAGGCGGAGGCGTAAAAGGGTTTGCTTATGCCGGCGCTTTACAGGTGCTTGACAGCATGGGCATTTTGAAGAACATTCAGCGGGTAGCCGGCACTTCGGTTGGGGCTATTCAGGGGGCGTTGCTGGCAGTTGGTTATACGTCAGGGGAAATTATTGAGTTAACGGCACATATACCCTTAAAAAAATTTAACGATGGCGGGTGGATACTGGCGGGTGGCTTCAGCCGGTTACGCAATCAATTTGGCTGGTATAAGGGGGAAAAAATTGCCAAATGGGTGGAAGACCTGATTGCCGCCAAAACCGGCAACGGCCATATCACTTTTGCCGAACTGCATGCGCAAAGCGCTGAAAAAGGTTATAGAGACCTGTATATAACCGGAACCGACCTCACCTATCAAATGCTTCGCGTTTTTTCTCATGAAAATTATCCGCAGATGCGTATTCGTGATGCGGTTCGCATTTCATTATCTATTCCGCTGTATTACCGCGCTGTGTTTATGGATGATAGTGGCCGGGTATATGAAAAACGGGATGACCGCAAATTATTGCACGTTATGGTAGATGGCGGCGTGTTGAGTAATTACCCAATATTTTTATTTGATTCTGCCAGATATATGAATGATCAAAGCGTAGATGCAAAAGCCTCGTTCGAGAACCCTGAAACATTGGGGCTGCTGATGGAAAAGCCCGAACAAATTCAACACAATATGCAGCAGCCAGGCGTTTACCCCTTTGCTATTTGTAACATGAATGATTATGTTAAAGCGTTATACCACACACTCATCGATAAGGCCAATCCGGAGGCTACGCATCCGAATTCTGCGCGAAGAACAATTGCCATCAACAATATGAATCTTTCCGGCAGGGTACGTAGGTTGCCGAATAAAACGATAGCGGCATTGGTGGAGAATGGCAGAAAGGGAGCCAGGAAATTTTTTACGGCTGCGCCATAAAGGGAGTAGCTGACAGGGACAATTGAAAATAAAACAACCACAAATGATCAATAACATTAAGATATTAAACACAGAGATACTTTCCGACAATTGGTACATACTCAAAAAGATAACGTACGAGTATTCAAAAAAGGACGGAACAAAATTAACGCAAACCAGGGAAGCCTATGACAGAGGGAATGGCGCCACCATTTTGCTCTACAATAAAGAACAAAAAACCGTTATTCTAACACGACAATTCCGCCTGCCAACATTTATAAACGGCAATACATCCGGTATGTTGATTGAAGCCTGTGCGGGTCTGTTAGACAAAGACAATGCGGAAGATTGTATTAGAAGAGAAACGGAAGAAGAAACCGGCTATAAAATAACCGAAGTACGAAAAATATTCGAAGCCTATATGTCGCCGGGTTCTGTGACAGAGATCTTATACTTTTTCATTGCAGAATACGCAAAGGAAATGAAAGTAACTGATGGTGGCGGGCTTGAGCACGAAGAGGAAAATATTGAAGTGTTGGAAATTGATATTGACAAGGCAATGAAAATGGTAGAAACCGGAGAGATCAAAGATGGCAAAACCATCATGCTGCTTCAATACATTAAACTGAACAATATTGTATGACAGAAGCCACGGCGGTTCCTGGTAAATGTATCGGATTTGCCGTAAACAGCCAGAACAAGAAAAGACCAGCCTCTTTACCCCCTGGCTATCAGCTTTTATGACATTTTGCTTTAATAACATTATCACGATGCCCGCCAGCAGAAACCGCATCCAAATTCCAACTTTTAAGAAAAAATTATTCGTGTCGTTTTTGCCAATAAGTGTGCAGTTTTGGCCGATAACCGTGTAAAAAAGGGGGTACCATAATAGTACGGCTGACCGCTGCTTTTTTTCTCTCCAAAAAGATATTATCTTACCCCGGAAATCACCCCTGGAACCGCGTTTAACCCTAAATTTTATGATGCGGCTTCCAGAACCTCTTAACCCTTTTGATGATGATGGTCAGAGCCGTAACCTGCATTTGTATACTTGTATGCTTATTTTCTAAAGCATATAGCCAATCTTCTTGCCCACCCAACCTTGATTTTGAGTCTGGTACTTTCAACAATTGGGAATGTTTTACCGGAATGGTCGACACAACGCCACAAGGAACAAACAGAATGAACCTCAGTCTGTCGCAGCCTGTATCGGGCAGGCATGAGATCATATCCCGGGCCAGTAATCCCGGCCTGGACCCTTATGGCAACTTCCCGCAACTTTGTCCTTATGGCGGCAATTATTCCGTGAGGCTGGGAAATAGCCAAACAGGCTCCGAGTGCGAAGGCCTCTCGTATACGTTTGTGGTACCCTCCACGATCGATACTTTTACTTTCACCTATTTTTATGCGGTAGTACTGGAAGATCCTGCACATACCCTGCCGGAGCAACCCCGTTTTTTTGTAACCGCCTATGATGTAATAACAGGTGACCTTATTAATTGTGCTTCTTACGACTATATCTCTACCGCTGCACTGCCTGGCTTCTTTCCATCGCCAAACAACTCGCAGGTTTTGTATAAAGGCTGGACGCCCACTTCCCTGCAATTTGCCGGAATGGGCGGTCATACCGTTCGCCTCGAGTTTAAAACAGCCGATTGCACCCGTACGGGTCATTTTGGGTATGCATACCTGGACATAGCCAGTGCCTGCTCAAACATTCTGGCCACGGCGCCGTATTGCATAGAAACAAATTCATTGATCCTGGATGCCCCCTTTGGCTTTAAAAATTATACCTGGTACAACTCGGATTTTTCTTCTGTAATAGGCTCCGGACAGTCTTTTACTTTTAGTCCGCCGCCAGTGACCACGGGTGTTTTTTATGTGGATGTGGAGCCTTATCCCGGTTTTGGATGCCGCGATACCTTACAGGCATATGTAAAACCAATGTCCGTGCCCGATACCCCCGATGTGGAGATTACAAATTTGTGCCAGTTCCAGTTCCCGGTACCTCCTTTAACAGCCAGTGTATCGCCGGGCCATCAATTGTTATGGTATTCATCGGCCGTAGGCGGAATTGGAACTTCAACAGCCCCTGTGCCCCCAGTTACCACAATCGGCACGAGCACATACTGGGTTGCTATGAAAGAATTATTTGGTTGTGAAGGATTCAGAAGGGAAATGACCGTGAAGGTTCATCCAACACCTTCGGCTTCATTTAATATCAATAAACTAAGGCAATGCCAGGACGGCAACAGCTTTACTTTTACCAGTACTTCTACCAATCTGCATAACCCCTATTACACCTGGGAATTCGGCAACGGACAATCCCAAACATCAACCAGCATTTCTTCTGTTTACAGCTATCCGGGCTACGGTAATTTTTCAGTGAAACTGAAAACGACCAATGACAGTGCCTGCACAACAGAGCAAACACAAATGATAACAGTGGTGCCGAAGCCGGTTGCGCAATTTGCGTACCCTTCGCCGCTTTGTGAAAATACAACCCTGGTAGCGTTACAGGACCGTTCTTATGTTCCCGGGGGCAATGCCAGCATCAACAAATGGTGGTGGAATATTAATGGACAAATAGTGCAAACTCAAACGACTCCCGCACCTGCTACTGCACCTGCCGGACCGTTTCCGGTAAAGATGGCCGTGTCCACCACGGAAGGTTGCAAGTCAGACACCAGTACAACCATATTAAATATACGCTACAATCCCATTGCGGCATTTGGGTACGGCGATCTGATGTGCAATAATGAAATGATCCGTTTTTCGGACAAATCTTACATGCCGCCCAATGATCCCAACAGGGAACAGATCACAAAATGGTACTGGTCCTATGATAATGTCGCCACTTCTACCGCTCAAAATCCCACCTATAGTTTCAGCGCCGGTACACACAAGGCGAAGCTTATTTCAGAAACCATGGCGGGATGCAAAAGCATACCGGTGGAGCGTAGTTTTGAAATTTTTCCAAAGCCATTCATAAAACTGGACATTAGCGACTCTTGTGTCTTTGTTCCCATAACCTACACAGCCAGCATTTTGTCGGGCAATGTGGTCAAATGGGATTGGCGTTTTGACCACTTTATTACAGGCGGGTTTACCACGCTTACAAGCATTACAAGAACACAAAACTATGCAGGAAGCTACCCTGTAACATTACTTGGTTATTCTGATAAAGGTTGCAAAGACACGATTATACGTCCATTTTCGATTTTTGATAATAAATCCTTTGCAGGAAGAGATACCGCAGGGCCGTATAACGAACCGGTTCAGCTCGATGCACATGGCGAACCCAATATGCAATACACCTGGTCGCCGCAAACAGGTTTGAATCGTGGGGATATTGAAAAGCCCATAGCAACCTATGACAAAGAGCAGCTTTACAAGTTATATACGGTCACTGAAAAAGGTTGCAAAAAGCAATCACAGGTACTGGTTAAGCGATATGCAGGACCTGAGTTATATGTTCCGGATGCATTCACCCCTAATAATGATGGCGTGAATGACAAGCTGAAAGTTATTCCTACCGGTATTAAATCGTTTGGTTTCCTGGCGGTATATAACCGTTGGGGACAATTGATCTATCGCACCACCAACTACCTGGAAGGATGGGATGGAACTTTCAGAGGAGAGAAACTAAGCTCAGAAACGTTTGTTTATGTGGCACAGGCCACCGATTACAAAGGAAGACCAATACACAGAAAGGGAACCGTAATACTACTCAGGTAGTGCACGGTACCTGGAGCCAATAAAATATAATTAGTTATAATAATGAAACGTCCCGTTTCGTCCCGGCTGAGCCGGGACTGAACGGGACGTTTTGCCACCTTAGAAATTATCCGTAACATTGGTAACAACGATTATCCTCAACACCAATCTTGCGATATGAAAATTATTCTCACCTGCCTGTTACATATAATAGTCATAAGCGCATTTACACAAATGCAACCTGTAACATCCGGCGTTTTTCATTGGAACGATTTACCCGTTACAAAAAGCGATCACCGGGAAGGACGGAAAATTGCAGCCGGCACCACCCCCGAATTTGATTATTTCGAAATACATGCCTCTACCCAGGAAAAAGGCGCCTTGCCACGGCCACCCCATGCACAAAAAGACCGGGAAGAACTTATTATTGTAAAGGAAGGCACTATGAAGTGCACGATAGGTAATCAAACAAAAACAATTGGACCTGGCAGTGTGCTGTTGATACCGCCACTCGAAATGCAAACATTGGAGAATGCTGGTAACGACCCGCTTACTTATTATGTCTTTGTTTTTCGCTCAAAAAAGCCAATGGACATAGAACGAAGTAAAAAGGCAGGCGGCATATTGATATTAAATAAAGATTCCCTGGAATTTAAAAAGTCGGAAAAAGGCGGAGGTATTAAATATTTTGATCGTGCCACTGCCATGTGCGAATATTTCGAAATGCATATTACCCAACTGGCACATGCCGGCCCCAGCCATGCCCCGCACCAACACGTAGAAACAGAAATGATCTTAGTCATTGAAGGCAATACATCCATGATCATTGATGGTAAAAACTATACCGCCGGCCCCGGCGATCTATACCTCATGGAAAGCGGCAAAATGCACGGTATCATCAACACATCGGACAAACCATGTAGTTATTTTGCGTTTAAGTGGAGATAGGGCCATAAAAAGATTTGTCAAAAAGCCCCGTCTTGGCTCAGCCGAGACGGGGCTTTTTAGTTAGTGATGAGGACCACATTCACACAAACACTTGATTGTCATTTTATTTTTTTTAAACTGATAAGGTTTTGTAGTACCCCATATTTTGGACGTTCCTTCCTGTAATCCCAACTTGCATTCGGTTAACCAACGACTGCTTTTATTAAAATTGGTAAACCCCAAAACGAAATGCTTGTCAACTACTGCATCTTTTACCGGATGTGCATTCGAAATGCAATCCGCGCTCCTTCTTATAGCTATTCTTTCTTCTCCCGATGTTACGATTAAGCGAAACATTTTACTGTAAGAATTTCAATGTTCACCAAAACAACTGATGAGATTTATGAACAAAAGACAACTTTTGTGCGGGCTGCTGCTATTCTTTCTGGCAATTGTCGTTCAGCAGAAAAGCATGGCACAAACAAGAAAAATTACCGGTACCATTAAAGATGAGAAAGGTACGCCTGTTGCCGGAGCTTCTGTTGAAACAACCAAAACACCTGGCAATACCACCATTGGTACTATAACCGACGGCCAGGGCAATTTCTCATTAACCATTGACCCTTCCTGCAAAATATTAAGTATAACCAGCTTAAGCTATTCCCCCCGGGAAATAACAATAGGCGGAAAGTCTACTTTTACATGCACACTTCAAAAAAGCGATGCTGCTAACTTAACCGATGTTATTGTGGTGGCCTATGGTCAGCAAAAAAAGGCCTCGGTAACCGCGGCTATCAGTACAATGTCTTCCAAAGACCTCGTACAATCGCCCGTAGCCAATATCAGTAATGCATTGGCCGGTCGTTTACCCGGGTTGATCTCTTTACAAAGTTCCGGTAAACCAGGTGCTGATGCATCAACCCTTTACATTCGGGGTATTGGTACTTATACCGGCGCTACTGCCCCATTGATTATGGTAGATGGCATTGTAAGAGATTCTTATAACGATATCGATCCCAATGAAGTTGAAAATATCAGTATTCTTAAAGATGCTTCTGCCACAGCTGTGTTTGGTGTGCGCGGTGCAAACGGGGTTATATTGATCACTACAAAGCGAGGAAAGGAAGGAACCACTAAAATAAGCGCTACCGTTCAAACAGCTGCCAACCAGTTTACCAGGTTACCCGAATATGTAAACTCATATCAATATGCAACACTGCGTAATGAACAGATCCGCGAAACATTCTGGCAGCAACATGCCAACGATGCCGATGTGTTGAATCAACCGGATGGATGGGCAAAATTTGATGCGAAAAGAACCGCAGGTTATGCGCCCCAGTATTCCGACGAAGACCTTACATATTTTCAAAACGCCCACACGCCTAAACTGGCCGACGGCTCGCCCAATCCTTATTACGATCCTTATTTCCATCCCGATCAGAACTGGCAGGACCAGATCTACAAAAACTATGCACCGCAAACCCAGGCGAATGTGAACGTTACCGGCGGTAACAAGGGCGTGAAATATTTCCTGTCGGCAGGTTATTTAACACAGGGCGGTTTGTTCAATACCGATTATATGCCTTTCTCCAAAGAAATGGACTATAGAAAGAACAGGTATAATATCCGGGGCAATTTTGATTTTGATGTAAATGATAACCTCAAAATTTCTGTTAATGTAGGCACCCAGTTCGTTCAGATCACAGGTATGGATAATGATGGATATAACTATGAGAAGAACCTGATGTGGACCAATCCTATGGGCTCTCCCGGGTATCTCGATGGAAAGTTTACATTTATCTGGGGCAAAACGGCTGAACAATTCAATCCTTTGTATAGCCTGGCCATGCGTAACAAGTATAATATCAATGATAACAGTACCCTTAATTCCACGCTCAATATCATTCATAAACTGGATTTCATTACCAGGGGGCTTACTGTAAATATCAAGGGAGCTTATGACAGCTATTTCTCCAGTACGTCTGAAGGTCAGTCATTCCCCGTGTATTGGACGGTGCGTCCCAATCCCAATGGCAATAACCAGGACCCCATTTGGGTACAAATGAACAATGAAGCGCCTTCTGTACGACGTGTAAACTATTATAAAGATAAATGGCGTACCTGGTATACAGAATTCGCATTGAACTATAACCGCACATTTGGCAACCATGCCATTACAGCCCTGGCCATGGCGAACTTAAGTAAGAACTTTGATCCGGACCTTCAATATCATCTTCCACATGCTTACCAGAGCCTTGTTAGCCGGGTTACCTACGCGTATAAGGGAAAATACCTGGCCGAATTTGACATGGGTTATAACGGTTCTGAAAACTTTCCAGAAGGACAAAGATTTGCTTTCTTCCCGGCTTATTCAGCGGGTTGGATAGCCAGCAAAGAAAATTTCTGGCCAGAGAACAACTATGTCACTTTTCTGAAAGTGAGAGCCTCGATGGGCAGGGTTGGTAATGATGTGCTGAAGGATAACCGTTATATATATCTGCCCGACGTGTGGGCCTATAGCGGCGGCATTATGCAGGGATATTATTTTGGACAGTATGGTTCAAACCGTAATAATGTCCAGGCTGCCTATGAAAGCAGACTGGGTAATCCGGATGTTACCTGGGAAACGGCTCAAAAAGCAAATATTGGTATCGAAGCCAATCTTTGGAAAGATAAGATCAGTATAACATTCGACCACTTTACAGAAAACAGAAGAGACATCCTTTCCCGCAGAAGAACTGTTCCCGGCATCGTTGCAGCCAGTTTACCTGCTGCCAATTTAGGCAGCGTAAAGAACTGGGGCAATGAATTCGAAATTACGTATCGCGATAAAGCTGGAAAAAATTTCAATTACTGGATAAAGGGTAATGTGGCCAACAACGTGAACAAGATCGTTTTCCAGGATGAGCCCATCGTTGACGGACTCGAGTACCAGGCTGAAACAGGCCAACCGATCGGGCAGAAATCCTATTTACAGGCAAATGGTTTGTATACATCCTGGGCTGAATTGTATGCAGTGGATGCCAACAACAACCCTGTTTTATCTCAACCGGTTGCAGCCATGGGTGCTGACGGAAAACCATATAAAAACGGGGCAGGTCAAACGGTTTACCAGAAAGACCTTGCTTTCGGAAGTGTGCCTTTGCAACCCGGGGATATTAAAATGACCGATATCAATTACGATGGTGTTATTGATAACAAGGATTATAAAAGATCAGGGTACACCAACATTCCCAGGGTCACCTACGGCATTTCATTCGGTTTTGGATATAAAGGATTCGACATGTCGGTATTACTGCAAGGCGCAGCCGGTGTGGCAGCCGATCCAATGCCAAACACCAACTTACACTTCAACGGTACTACCGAGGCTTTGTTCGAAGTAGACTGGAACCGGTTTACACCCGAACGGTATGCTGCCGGAGAAAAGATCAACTTCCCCATTGCAGCTTATAACCGCCAGTCCTATCAAAATACATTCTTCAATTTAAATACATCCTACCTGCGTCTGAAAAATGTAGAGGTGGGTTATACTTTCCAACGTGGCATCCTGAGTAAGATGGGCGTTGGTTCCGTTCGGGTATACACCAACGGATTTAACCTGTACACCTGGAGTAAAAACAAGATCTGGGGCGATCCCGAAAACATGGGTTTCATGGGTTATTCCCTTACCCGCACCTATAACGCAGGTATCAATGTTGGATTTTAATTGTTGAACCGAAAATGTAAACACAATGAAAAGAATATATATACCTATTATGCTTATAGCCGGTTTCGTTACGGCTGGCATGATGGCTGGTTGCAAAAAAGATTTTCTGGAGAAACCAAAAGGCGGCGATATAACAGTAGACACCGTTTTCCATACCCAAAAACAGGCGCAATATGCGGTAGCGGATATGTATAACTGGTGTATTCCAACCGGTTTTGTGATGAATAATTCAGCCGATAGCCGGGAAGATGTGTTGACCGACCAGGTACACCTGTTATTGCCCGGCGCTGCCTGGGTGGCTGCCAATTTAAACTTTCAATACTATATAGCAGGTGGCATGGCCCCCACTTACAGCGTTGACCGGGGCCCTATACAATCACGTGGTACCGCTGGCGTAGCGTTTACAGGATGGTATAAATCGATCAGGAAAGCAAACCTCGTATTGAAAAATATAGACGCCGTAACAGATGCTTCGCAGGAATGGATCACAGATGTTAAAGGACAGGCTTTGTTTTGCCGTGCCATGGCCCATTACAGCGCCTTTCGCCTGTATGGAGGTATTCCTATTGTATCGGATGTATTGGTAGGTAATGGAAACCTGTCGGTTCCCCGTTCTTCGGTTCAATCTGTAGTGGATTCACTGGTTAGTTGGTGCGATATTGCGGCCACTTTATTACCTGCAGCCAGGCCAACAAACGAATATGGCAAACTGACCAGCCTGGCCGCTTTAGCCCTAAAAGCAAGGGTTTTATTGTATGCTGCCAGTCCCCTGTACAATACCCCGGCAGATATGAGATCGGCAATAGCCGCCGCCCGTTACAACGATGCCAGGGATTCCGTATTATGTTATTTATCATATAGCAAAGAACGTTGGAAAAGAGCTGCCGATGCTGCCAAAGCAGTGATCGATGCCGCCTCAGCGGCCGGCGTGTATCTATACAATACAGGAAAACCCGTTACAACGGTTAAAACTGATAACTATGCCGGTTTGGGCGATTACGAAGCTGTTTGTAACAACGTGCTCGGAACTACCGGAACGTATGGCAACCCGGAAATGATATTGGTAAATACGTACAATCAGAATGACCCCAATCGCGATGGCTGGGCCGACTGGGGCCGGTATAATTTCTCAAAAGTTCGCCAGATGGGTTGGGGTGCAAAAAATAATGTGCCTGTTGAGTTTTTGCAGATGTATGAGAAAAGAGATGGCACTACATGGACGGCAACTGCCACTGGAACAGATTTTAAAACCTACTTCGAAGGCCTGAACCTGGACCCTCGCGCCTATCAATCTCTTGCCTGGGGTGGTGCATGGTATAACAGTGGCAAAACATTCTTACCGTATTACAAAGCGGCTATAGACGGTACCTATCAAAAAGGAAGTTTGGTAGATGATACCAATGCAGGTGATGGTACCGGCAGTGCGGTGGAAACATCAAAATTTGTTGCAAGGGTCGATAATAATAACGACAACCATTTTGCCTGGCCTGTTTTTCGCCTGGCCGAATTTTATTTAAGTTATGCCGAAGCAATGAACGAGTATAACGGTCCTTCCACAGAAGCATTCCAGTACCTGAATTTGATACGGCAAAGAGCTGGCATGCCCGATAAAACGGCGGCCATGTTACCCGACGTAACATCTTTCAGAAAGGCCATTCAAAACGAGCGTTCCATAGAACTGGCTTTTGAGGATCATAGGTACAACGATCTGCATCGGTGGTTAACCGCACATACTGTTTTAAACCAGACCTTTCATGGATTTGCTGTAACCGCATCTACAAATGGTGTTACACCAAAACCAACCAATCCATTCCTGAACTGGAACCTGATCACTTATGGCGCCAGATCATTCCCCGTCAGGTATTACTATGTGCCATTCCCTTATACAGAAGTTAGTTTGAAGTATTTGGGCGGCGATGGCTGGGATGGCCAAAACCCGGGATGGTAAAAAGTTTATTGAACGTTTAACCTGAAAAAAATGACATTTAAAAATATAAAACCCCTGGTTGGGCTGATCCTGTTTTCCTGTGTTACCCAGGCGCAAACAGCCAATACCAGCCAGCCAGATACGATAGTAGTGCCCTCGAAAATAGTCACCAACATCGTTGACAACGGTATTAGACATGAGCAAAGCTGGCGGAACACCGGTGCGGCATTTTCCATTACCGGCGAGGAGCTGGCAAGAACAAACGCTGGAAATTTATTAAATACATTACAGGCCAGGATCCCGGGATTAACCGTAGCTACCGGTTCCGGTGAGCCGGGGTACGATAATCCTACCTTATACTTACGAGGACAAAGCAGTTGGAATGTGGCAGGTAATGCCATCGCCATTTATCTGGATGGGTTCCAGGTAGACTTGAATGCCTTATCGGCGCTATCGCCATTTGAAATTGAAACCATCACATTATTGAAAGATGCCGCAGGGTTGGCTATTTATGGGTTCGATGGAGGCGCTGGCCTGTTAAGCGTTCGTACCAAAGAAGGCGCCGCAGCCGGTAAAACAAAAATTGAAGTAAACGGGCGGTATGGAAATTTAACGCCGGTCGCCATGCCCAAAGTAATGGATGCGTATGGCTATGTCACAGCCTATAACAAGGCATTACAGAACGATGGATTGCCAGTTAAATATTACAATCCGGAGTTGTACAAAGCCGGCGACGATCCTTTTCATCCAAATGTAAACTGGTACGATAAAGTACTGACCAATAGCTCTGCCACACAGGACTACAGCATCTCTTTTCGCGGTGGTAACAATAAGGCCCGTTTTTTCGTGTTGGGTGGTTATACCGATTTTAAAGGCGCCTATAAAGATGCAGATGCAATAGATAAGGATTATGGCACCAATGCCAAATACAGAAGAATAAACTTAAGAACGAACTTTAACGCACAGCTGACAAAAAAT
The DNA here is from genome assembly GCA_966212235.1 of uncultured Niastella sp. Lineage (GTDB taxonomy): Bacteria > Bacteroidota > Bacteroidia > Chitinophagales > Chitinophagaceae > Niastella. The sequence continues at coordinate 427,881 of CBIHPP010000004.1, forward strand.
TTATCCGTAAAGGCAACGGTTTCCGGCATTACCGAAGATCGTACTACACCGGATGGTTTTACCGCTGCAGGACTTTTTTCTGCTTTATTACGTCTTCCGGCAGCCGCATTTGCCGTAAAGAACCTGGATGGCAGCTGGGGAAATAACGGGGTTTACAATTTTAACCCGGTCCAGCTATTACGACAAAATGGAGTTTACAGCTCTCATACAAGAAGCCTGCAAACCAACCTGAGTTTTACGCAGAAGCTGGATGCGCTGGTGAAAGGCTTATCATTGAACGGAGGAATTTCGTACAGCAATGTATACGTAGGTGTGTATGAAAAGGGATTCACCGTACCTTCTTCTGAAGTAACAAAAGATGCTTATGACAACCCGGTTATTGACACCAAGGGCAATGTGGTATATAAGGTATTGGGGTCCGTTAGCCAGGGTATTGCTGATGCCGGTAATGACCACTGGAACAGGAATTCCATTCAGTTAGGGTTTAATTATGACAGAACGTTTGGCAAAAATACTTTTACCGGATTAATACAGGTAAACCGTTCAAATTACTCGCATGATGGTCAGTTATACCCTGCCGTTGAACAGGGCTTGCGTGGGGCGGTCACCTATGATCTTAGCCAAAAGTATATTGCCGATCTGTCATTCTCCTATGCCGGTTCAGGCGATTTTCAGGCGGGTCACCGGTATGGCTTGTTTCCTGCTTTAGGGTTGGGATGGATAGCCAGTAAGGAAGATTTCCTGAAAGATAACAAAGTGATCAGCTTCCTGAAAGTAAGAGCCTCTTATGGTATAACAGCCAGTACCAATGAAACCTATCGTTTCTTATATGAAAGATGGGGCGTTGGCGGTAGTGGCGTTATATTGGGAACTGCCACAGGCCCGAATGGTGGACGTTCTGAAGGCCCCTACCCTAACAGCAACTTTACCTGGGAGGAAAAAAAGACAGCCAATGTGGGTGTTGAATTAACCCTTTTTAAAAAGCTGCATGCAACCGTTGATGTATTCAGAGAAACACGCACAGGTATTCTGGAAGCGCCGGTAGGTGTTCCAGCCTATACCGGTTTTTATTTTAGAAATACCAACAGTGGAGAAGCCGTAAATAAAGGTGTAGAAGTTGCGCTGCAATACCGTGACAAAATAAAAACCGGTGTTGAATATTATGCAGGTGCCTCCTTTTCATTCGCCCGTAATGAAATAACCCAAAAAGCCGAGGATGCCCAGCCTTATGACTACCTGTATTTGAAAGGATACCGCATTAACCAGTTCAGAGGGTTGCAAAGCGCAGGCTTTTACCAGGTCTCCGATTTCGATGCCAACGGCAACTTACTGGCTGGTGTTGTTAAATCAACATATGGCCAGGTTCGCCCGGGCGATTTAAAATACGTTGATATAACCGGCGACGGCATTATAAACGATTATGATAAAACACCCTTGCAATTTGCGAAACTCCCTGAAATAACGCTGGGCTTTAACGTAGGCTTCAAATATGCAGGATTTGATGTTGACGCATTTGTGCAAGGCGTCATGAACAGAACGGTGAGTTTACTGGATGATGCCTTTGATTATACGCATCCATTGGCCAACAACAATAACATCACTGTTTTCTCCAACAACCCCTGGACGCCTGAAACAGCCAACACCGCTACCTCACCAAGATTATCGACACTGGTAAACAACAACAATAACCAGCAGGCAGATTTCTGGCTACGTAATGGCAGCTTCGTCAAATTGCGCAGTGTTGAACTGGGCTATACACTTCCGGCAAAAAATTTCCTGAAGAAATTCGAAGTGCTGAGAATATACGTAAGCGGTAATAACCTGCTGAGCACAAAGATTGAAGGGTTGGAACCGGAAAGATTGTCTATGGGCTATCCTTTGATGAAGACCCTAACACTGGGAGCCAAAGTAAAATTCTAGAACCAACAATTCAAATTGTACAGGATGAAAAAAAATTATTATCTCATTATAGTACTCGCGGCATTCAGTCTTGCTTCCTGTAAGAAAGACTACCTGGATGTGAAAAAGATCCCTGCCGATATGCCAATTGACCTGATCTATAAAAAATACGATTACATACAGGGCATTGTATGGAATGCATACAGCTATTTGCCCGAAGGTTATGCCTGGGTTGATATGGAAGCGGCAACCGATGATGCCTACCATACCAACGTTAATAACCGGTCGCATACGTTTAATTATGGGGTATGGAACCAGTTCAATAATCCGGATGGCCTCTGGACCTATTTTTTCAATGGCATTTACCAGGCAAACCTGTATTTACAGCACAAGGGTGAAGTAGATCTCTCATCTATTTCCAATAGCATCGTCAATAACGATTCTACCCAATACAAAAGAGCCGTGAATAATTTGAAGTTCATGGAAGGAGAATGTTATTTCCTGAAAGCATTTTTCTACTTTGAACTGGTAAAACGCTATGGCGGCGTTCCTGTTATCGATCAGGCATTGGATTATAATGAACAAGCTAGCTGGAAAGATCTGCCAAGAAATTCGGTAGATGCCTGCTTTAAGTACATTGCTTCTTTATGCGATAAAGCGGCTGTAATTATTCCGGATAGTGTTCGCACAAGCCCGGCGACCAGCTTTTACGAATCAGGAAGGGCAACATATGGCGCCATTAAAGCACTTAAGGCAAGAGCCATATTGTATGCTGCAAGTCCTTTGTATAAAGAAGCAGGATCCACCTTTACCTGGGCCGATGCTGCCGCTGCTGCCCGTGACATCATTGCGATGAATGTATATAACCTCGATGGCACCTATACAAACCTGTTTGGAGCAAGCAACTGGAGTTCTGTAGAGACTATTTACCACAAAAAATATGGGGCACTGAATGGTTTTGAAAGAAACAATTTCCCGATCGCATTTGAAGGCAGCAACGGAAACAGCATTACCCCCAGCCAGAATTTTGTAGATGAGTTTGAGGTGAAAAATGGCGCCACATCAGCTCCTTTTGACTGGGCAAATCCGGCGCATACTGCCAGCCCGTACAGCAACAGAGACCCGCGTTTGGCGGCAACAGTCGTATACAATGGAGCCACCTTTAAATCAACGACCATTCAAACGTACTATGGCGGCAATAGCGGTCAACCTAAATTAAATGCTACAAAAACCGGCTACTATTTATCAAAATATGTAAACCCAACGGTTGATTTAATTAACAACACCACAACCACACACCAGTGGTTATATTTCAGGTATGCAGAAGTGTTGTTAAACTATGCAGAAGCGATGTATAACGCTTATGGCGCTACCGGCGATCCTTTAAATTATGGCTTAAATGCGCTACAGGCGATTAACCGGGTTAGAACACGCAGCACCATGCCGGCGCTTACCACATTAACATCTGATGCTATTGTACATGAACGCAGGATTGAATTGGGTTTTGAAGGACATCGTTGGTGGGATGTTCGCCGGTGGAAAAGAGGAAGTGTTTTCAGCAATCCGGTAAGAAGCATTGCTATCACACTCAATGGGTCAAATTTTGTATATACCCCAGCTAAACTGGAAGACAGGGTGTACGATCAAAGCAGAATGAACTGGTACCCCATTCCACAAAGCGAGATCACCAAAACCGGGTGGGAACAAAATACGGGCTGGTAATAAAATCTACACTACTAAAATTATAATTATGAAGTCGTCAATAAAATTAAAGATGTTCCCTTTGGTGCTGGGTGTTTTGGTTCTTGTTGGTTGTAAGAAGGAAGCCAATAGCAACTATGAAGTGTATGATCCGGTCGATAGCCTGGTGGCCACTTTTACCGTAACACCTGTGCCCGGTAATGATACCAAATTTGTTATCACCAACACCACACTGGGCCAATGCGTTGGTACAAGATGGGACATAGGTAAAGGCGGCAGCGGCGCGGTTATGGGTAAAACAACAGATACTGTTTTTTATCCGTTAGCCGGAACCTATACGATTAAAATGCAGGCATTGGATAAAAGAGGCAAATTGTATAGCGCCACTCCTGTTAGTGTAACGACAACAAAAAACGATCCGGCATATGATAATTTGATCAGGGGTGGAAAAATGAATGCCGGAGATGATCAGTACTGGGGCAGGTATGATGCCAACGCCAATAAGATAGTGTGGACGTTGGCCAACAATGCATATACGGCTACTACTACTACCAAACCGGTAACCGCTTCGGTGAATGGGGGCATTTACCAATCCGTGCAGGTGGTGGCCAATAAAACATACCGTTTTTCCATGAACGCATCATACGGTGCTCCGCAGGATGCCTGGCTCGAGTTATATTTTGGTCAAACGGTACCTGCAGACGGTAAAGATTATACCGATAATAAGAAATTAGGTCTTATTACGTGGGGTACCTGGACTGCATTTAATGGTACAAAAACGGTTGACGTTAGTTTTGGCGCCAGCGGAACCATTTATACAGTCATTAAACTGGGTTGCAATTCCCCCAATGGTCATTTTAGTACACCCGGTATTAGTGTTACGAATATTGATTTCCGACGTATACAGGAGTAATGACGGGCCAACATAGATTTTGATACGCAGACATACGCAAGTACAGTTAAAGCCGCCTCAATTCTTTGGGGTGGCTATTTTTTGGGGGTTATGGGGTAAAAGCCCAGGTTTTCTTTTCCTTCAGCTAAGCATTTGCATGTACAGACTTGATAAATTTAGTCCCACAAGATCGTACGCAAGCCTGATATTTTATATTCGTATGTCCGATTCAATATCCAGGCCAAAAGGGCAGCAAGGCAAAAGCTTATCAAACAAAGACGCATGCGACGCTACTTTCTTCTATGTTTACACCTTATATGCACTATTAGCTATTGCCAGTATAGTGATCCCTCCTTCATTCATATTTCAACCGATAATGGATTGTCGCAAAATCATGTTAGCGCAATTTGCAAAGACAACAAGGGCTTTATTTGGTTTGCTACCGAGGAAGGATTGAACAAGTATGATGGCTACAAATTTGAGGTATATAAGAATGACCGGGCTAACCCGCATACCATTAGCGACAACTATGTGAATGAAGTATTTGAGGATACACATGGAAATATGTGGGCAGGTACTACCAATGGCTTAAACAAATTCAATAAGAAAGAAGGTACATTTATCCGGTACCTGTACAATGCGGGCATTAATGTGCGAACTGTTTTTGAAGATTCCCACCAACGGCTGTGGCTGGGCACCAACAATGGAATGGCCCTGTTCAATGCTACCGATGGCCGGGTTACCTGGTATAAGAAAGATGCCGGTAACCCCAGGAGCATAAGCGAGAACACGGTTTTTGCTATAACAGAAGACAAAGATGGCGATCTATGGGTTGGCACTATCAATGGACTTAATAAATTCAACCCGGCGACCGGGAACTTCAAGCGTTACATGCCATCTGAAAAGAAAGGATGCATAAAAGGCCATGTGGTGCGGGCAATTTACAGGGACCGTAAGAACAGGATATGGGTAGGTACGAAAGTAGGCGGCCTGGCTTTATACGATAAAATAACAGATGCATTCACCACATATAAACATGATCCCAACAATTCAAATTCCCTTGCCCTGAACGATGTTTTGGCGCTGACAGAAGACCTGTCTGGTAATCTTTGGATCGGCACAGAGAACGGAGGCATAAGTGTGTTCGATTATGATAACGATCAATTTACGGGCCTCGCCAATAACTATAATTTATCCAGCTTAAGTAATAATTCCGTTCACAGCTTATACCGCGATGATGAAGGCAATATGTGGGCGGGCACCTGGTCGGGCGGCGCCAATCTTTGGCCCCGTTTCGGGAGGAAGTTTGCGCTATACCAAAGAACGCTTGACACCAACAGCCTTAGTAATAATATTGTACAGGCATTGACCGGTGACACATCTGGTAATATCTGGGTAGGCACCGATGGCGGCGGCTTGAATTATTTCGATCGCAAAAGCAAAACCTTCAAACATTTTTTTAATGATGTGAAAAATGCCAGCAGTCCGCGCAGCAATTATGTACTTTCTGTATGGAATGATGAGAGCGATATCATGGCCCTCGGCTATCACCCATCAGGATTTGGATTGTACAATAAAAAGACCGGTGTGTTCAGGCATAATATGAATACGGAAGTGAATGGCAAGGCCTTTGCAGATTTTAGCACACTGGTTATTTGTAAAGATCATGAAAACAAATACTGGCTGGGCACCTGGGGTGGGTTATGTGTGTACGATCCCAAACTGGATAAAAGTAATAGTTACGCATATGATCCCACATCAGATCGAAGTATTTCGGGCAATATCATTTTGTGTATCTATGAAGACCGTAAGCACCGGTTATGGATTGGCACCAGTAATGGCTTAAATCAATATGACAGAACAACCGGCACATTTATCCGGTATAAGAACGATCCTGTTAACAAGAACAGTTTGAGCAATAATTATGTATGTACCATATATGAAGATGAAAAGGGTAATTTATGGCTGGGCACAAATGGCGGCGGATTGAATTGTTTTGACCCTGCTACCGGCCGGTTCAGCGCTTATACAGAAAATGACGGGCTGCCTAATAATGCTATTAAAGGCATACTGGCAGACGATAAAGGCAATCTTTGGGTGAGCACCAACAAAGGATTGTCAAAATTTAATATTGACAGAAAAACTTTCCGCAACTATGATATAGGTGATGGATTACAGGGCAATGAGTTTAAGCCCCGTTCCTGTTACCGGGCAGCCGATGGGCAACTGTTTTTTGGTGGCGGTAAAGGATTAAATGCATTCTATCCCGACAGCATCAAAGACAATCCCTTTGCCCCGCGAGTGTATATTACCGGTTTATCTGTTTTGAATAAACCCGTAAGCATGAACGATGAAACACACCTGCTGAACAGTTTAATTGATGAAACAGACAGCCTCACCCTGAGTCACAGGCAGAATGTATTTACCCTTGAATTTGCAGCCCTGAATTATATACTGCCGGAAAAGAATCAATACGCCTATATGCTGGAAGGTTTTGATAAGACATGGAGTTATTCCGGCAATAAACATACGGCCACCTATACCAATCTGAATCCCGGCACATACAAATTTATTGTAAAAGCAGCCAATAATGACGGGGTATGGAACACAACCACTACGTCCCTTAATATCATCGTGCTGCCTCCTTTCTGGAATACCTGGTGGTTTAAGGCGCTTATTGCTTTCCTTGGTATCACCGCTATTGGCATCATCTTCCGGGAAAAAACGCGGAATTTTAAAAGCCGCCAGATCTACCTGGAGAAAATTGTTCAGGAGCGTACAGAAAGCCTGCTGAAAAAAACAGAAGAAGCAGAGAACGCGAATAAGGCTAAAAGTATATTTCTGGCAACGATGAGCCATGAAATAAGAACACCGATGAATGGGGTAATTGGCACTACTGCCCTGCTGGCAGAAACCAACCTCACAGAAGAACAACAGCGTTATGCAGATATTATCCGTACCAGTGGCGACAGCCTGCTTTCAGTGATCAATGATATCCTGGATTTTTCAAAGATCGAATCGGGTAAAATGGAACTGGATTCGCATCCGTTTAACCTGGTAACCTGCGTAGAGGACGTGCTGGATATGTTTGCCACCAAAGCAGCCCAACAGGGTATTGATCTTGTTTATGATATACACCCCAATGTTCCTGTACATATTTATGGCGATTCGGCACGGTTGCGGCAGGTGCTGGTAAACCTTACGGGCAATGCGATCAAGTTTACCCATAAAGGAGAAGTGTTCATTAATATTTTTCAATCGGGCGGGTATGAAAATAATACAACCCTGACTTTTGAAATACGGGATACAGGAATAGGCATACCCGACAGTAAGCTGCTGAATTTATTTCAGCCATTTACCCAGGCTGATACTTCTACTACCCGTAAATACGGCGGCACTGGTTTGGGGCTGGCCATTTCAAAGAAACTGGTTGAATTAATGAACGGAAATATTGGCGCCACCAGTGAAGTGGATAAAGGCACTACCTTTTTCTTTACCATTCAAACACAGGAATGTATGCAGCCTGCGGCGGCAACCAACCAGGCGATCTCATTGGCAGACCTGCAAGGAAAAAAAGTATTAATAGTAGATGATAATGCAACCAACTGCTACATACTTAAGAAAAACATGCAAGCCTGGAAATTTGAATCTACTACATTGCAATCGGCCGGGGAAGCGTTGGATCTGATCGGCCAGACTCATTTTGATCTGGTTATCACTGATATGCACATGCCCGAGATGGACGGTACCCAAATGGCTAATAAGATAAAGGAAATAAACCCCGGTCTGCCTATCATTTTGTTAAGTTCGGTAGGTGATGAAAGAACCAATCAATACGGTAATCTGTTCGGATCTATTCTTACCAAACCCGTACGACAGAAAGACCTGCAACGAGCTATAGCCCGGCAATTTTCGCAAGTTGATGCGCCTGTTATAAAGGAGGAACCCGAACAGCGATTCTCTGTTTCTTTTGCGAAAAAATTCCCGCTGCGTATATTAATTGCCGAGGACCATGAAGTAAACCAGGTATTGATCTCCATGATCATGGAAAAGCTCGGTTACGATTACACGATGGTAAACAACGGGGCAGAAGCAGTAGAAAAAGTAATGGCCCAGCCTTTCGACCTGATACTGATGGATTCACAAATGCCGGTGATGGATGGATTGGATGCAACCAGGGCCATTCGCGAAATGGCCATTCACCAACCAGCTATTGTAGCGCTGACGGCAAATGCTACCCAGGAAGATAAAGACCTGTGTAAAAGGATCGGCATGGATGATTACCTGTGTAAACCTATTCAACTGGAACTGTTGATGCAGGTGCTGGAAAAAAACGCTAAAGAAGATGTGAGCATTTAGTTGTACAACTACAATTTGCAACCTATTGTTGAACATTTTTAATATAGTTTGGTGATTCGCATTCCTGCCAGTACTCTACAATCTTTATAATAATCTTTTTTAGTTTTTCATAACTATTGGGTTTCACAAAAAATCCCTGAATAGATCTCGAATAGGCGTCGATCACATGTCGCTGTTCGGCACTCGTAGAAAAGAAAAGATAAGGAATGGATTTTAATCGCAGATCTTCATTATTGTGAATTTTTTCCCGCAATTCAAGCCCATTTAACTTGGGCATATTTATGTCAGAAAGAACAAGAAAAGGTTCAATATCTGTGTCGGTCAAATAGGCCAACGCCTTTATACTGTCGGAAAAGAAAATAAGCTTATTGTTATAATTAAGTTCTTTAAATATTTCGCCTAAAATATCCTGATCATCGATATCGTCTTCAATAACGATAATCGGTCCACTTTTATTCATATTGCAAATTTAGGTTTGTAAGTTACACGTGTTTCGCCATTAAATGGGTTCTTTTTGAGAGGTGACGCACCCGCTGGAAGTTGGCTTAATAATATAAACTGTAAATCCAAATTAATTGGCTACCTTACACTTACAAATTAAAGACTTTTCCATTCATTCCACTTCTTCACGCCGAACTACCACTCTCGTCAAGTCTTGTAATTCTAAATATTTGATCCATTAAATTCTCGTCATGAATGCTACAGTTCAGGGTTTACTGCCTGATCACGCAGGTTATTACCCTGTCAAAATTATTAATTGAACTTTTAAAAATATATTATGCAAAAAGTATTGTTATTAACCTCAATGGGTTTGTTGTTTTTATGTATGTCTGTTTCTGCCCAAAAAATCAATACTGATTCCCTTTCATTAGTATCTAAGATCAGCGCGGATCAGTTGAAACTGGGCAAACTACAAAATCAGCTTGAACAAAAAACAAAAAACCAGCAAGACGCTTCAGAGCAAGCGCAGAAATCAGCGAATGAAAATTCAACCGCAGCAGATAAATTAAGCGATAATCCGGAGAATAAGAGATTGGCCAGAAGAGCCAATAATAGAGCCAGTGATGCCAGAAGCGATTCCAGGAATGCAAGGAAAGAATCAAACAGTTTGGATAAATTGAATAAGGATATCCAGAATCTAAAGAACAGGATAGCTGATAATCAAGTCAAATTGAATAAGCATATACAAGACGGAAAAATCAATCCGGCAACGACCGCTACTCAACGCTGAATTATTATGGAGTTATAATGAGCATTAGCGACGTCCTTTGCTTCTGAAGTTTTTAAAAGAACCCGCAGCGCCTGTTCGCTTTTCCTTTTTATTCTCGTGGTTCTTCTTTTCTTTACCCCTACCCTTTTCAGGACGAGCGTTCTTTACCGGACGAGCATTCTTCTCCGGGCGTCCGTTCTTTTCAGGACGGCCATTCTTTTCAGGTCGAGCGTTCTTTTCAAAACGAGCGTTCTTTTCAGGGCGAGCGTTCTTTCCAGAGCGTTCATTCTTTTCCGGGCGGCCGTTCTTCCCCCGCCGGTCCTGGGTAGATTTTTGCGTGACCTTTTCCCGCTTCCAGAACTTCTCCCCCGTTTTGCCTGAATATTGTTTATCTGCTGCAGTTGCGGGCTTTGTCGATTTATCTCTTTTATCCTTACCGCCAGGCTTCTCGTCTTTTGGGGTAAAGCCGGGTTTTGGATGTTCCGGCGCTTGCTTGTGTGCACGGTATGCAGCAGCCTTCTTCCCGCGTGCGGCTGGTCTGTTTTCGCTCTTGACCTTGGTAGAGTCGGCTACACTTTCCATCAACAGGGATACTTCTGCTTCGCTGAGGTAACGCCATTTGCCCAGGGGTAGTTTGTCGAGCCGGATGTTCATGATGCGCACACGTTGCAAACCAACTACGGCATAACCCAGGTGTTCGCACATGCGCCTGATCTGCCGGTTGAGGCCTTGCGTAAGCGTGATGCGGAAGGTTTGGCGGCCCATCATCTGCACTTTACAGGGCAATGTGACGGTGTCGAGAATAGGCACTCCCTGCGACATCTGTTGTACGAATACATGGTCAATGGGCTTGTTAACCCGTACGATGTATTCTTTTTCGTGGTTATTGTCGGCCCGCAGGATCTTATTAATGATATCGCCATCATTGGTGAGGAAGATCAGTCCTTCAGAGTCTTTATCGAGGCGACCGATAGGGAATATCCTTTTGGGGTAGTTTACAAAACTGATGATATTGTCCTTGATGTGTAATTCGGTGGTGGTGGTGATGCCTGGCGGCTTGTTGAGGGCCAGGTAAACACGTTTATCCTTTTTGGCGGCGGTCACGATGCTACCATCCACTACAACCGTGTCTCCGGGCTTGTACCGGTTGCCCAGCGCTGCCGTCCGGTTGTTCAATAATACCCGGCCTGCGGTGATGAGGTCGTCTGCTTCCCGGCGTGAACAGTAGCCGGTATCACTGATAAACTTGTTTAAACTGATCGAATTGTCCAAGGATGTATCTTTTTAGAGCGGTTGGCAAATGCCTTCCGGCGGCAAAAGTCGCTAATTATAGGCAAATAATAACAAACGAATAATAACCGGCAAACTACCTCGCCTGAACTCCGCTGAAATAATGATTTCCGCCTTCATCATCGAACTCCTGATCTATGGATAACCGGGCAGCCAGCATCAACGCCCTGTATTCATCCGCGCCTAAAGACCTTGAAGGTTGTTCTGTCATTGCATCTTTCCATTCCACCCTGTCAATAGGAGCCGTGAACAATAATTTGCCGCCAGGATTCAACGCTGCGGCCATTTTTGGAATTAGCGCTCGCTGGGTTTCTTCGGAGAGCAGAAACATCAGTCCCACGGATATAATGCCGTCGAAAGAGCGATTAAAGAAAAGCGACCGCTCAACTGATTCACAGGCAACTGGCACATCGGGAAAATGCTGCCGAAAGTCTGCAACCATTTTTGGAGATGCATCAATTGCATACACGTTCAATCCCGCCTCAAGCAAGATCTTAGTAACCGGGATACCGGTCCCGCATCCAAGATCAAGTACGACTGATCCAGTATTGAAGGTTCGAGCCCAGGCGCGAGCAGTTGACGCGCCAATTCCATTTACCGCACGCCCCCGCCCGTTAATATATATTTCTGCAATGCTTTCGTAGCCATTTGATTCGTCAATCATAAATCAGGTTTTAAATTAAAAACTACCTGTTCATCTGCTTAGCCACTTACGTATAGGATCATCCACATACTTCATGACCAAATAAGCCAGTAGCAATAATAATACAGTGCCAACGACCATGATCCATGTCAATTCATTGATAGCGGGTTTGTACTTTTCAACATAACTCATGAACACCCATATAAAAGGATAATGTACCATGTAAAGCGGGTACGAGATCTTTCCTGAAAACCGGCAAATGACATGGGTCGTCTTATGCGTTAATGCACCTGCGCCCAGCATGATCACAAAAGGAAAATAAAAGATAACAACGAGCGGGTCTGCAAACCAGTTATACGATTCTACAAACGGGAACAGAAAAGCCGGCAGGAGTAATAAACCTATTGAAACAAAACCCAACTTTGACCGAATGATCCACCGGGAACGATAAACGAGTATCCCTGCCAGGAACGAAAAGCTTACCCGGATACCACCTCCTTTGATATTATCGCCTCCCCACCCCACGCTTAGCTGTTTTGATTGTATGGATTCATATACCAGCGCTATGGCAGCCAGCACAGTTAACACCCAAAGGATTTTCTTCGGCAGCCGGACCAGAATAATAGCGTAAAAAATATTAGCGATGTATTCCCAGAACAATGACCATGTTGGCGGGTTGAGATGAAAAAGATTGAAATACCTTTCTTTCACCACCGCGAAAGGGATCATCAGACAGGAGCATATAAAAAGGATCCATGTTTTATCAGCATACGCCTGATGCAGATTACTGAAAGGATCAAATAGAAAGGTCAGCAAACCGATCACCGAACCAATGATCACCAGCGGATGCAGGCGGATCAACCTTCGCTTGAGAAATCCGGTGATACCAATGGCAGCCAGTTTATCGTCATAAGCATAGGCAATAACAAATCCCGACAAACAAAAGAAAAAATCAACTGCCAGATAAGCATGGGCGATAAAATTTTTACTATAATCAGGTACAGCAATTTCCATGAAATGAAAGACCACCACTGCAATAGCAGCGACACCTCTTAATCCGTCTAAAATCTCAAAATGTGGTTTATTAATTACGGAAGACTGCTGATGTTTGGCTTGAAGCATTATGTTCATTTGTAATAGTGATTGCAATATTCCCGGATCACATGTATTAAAACCACTATTAAAGAAAAAATTAATGAGTATTTAATTGGGAACCTGGCGGAGCAAATATATAAGAATTGCCATACTTTCCCGATCCGTTGGTTTACTGACGGCTGAAATATTAAAATAGATATGAAAACAAATCTTCTCTACTTTATCTTCCATTAGAAAAGCAACTCGGGGCGGTACTCAAAATGCATGGTATCGTAATGGTACCATTTACCACCCCAGATAAAACCATGCTTCTCAAAGATCTTTACAATAGCTTGCGGTATCCTGTTATGATAAACCAGATCCATTTGCTCGCCCTGCGTTTTCCATGTTTTATTATCCCATTGCCAATAGTTGGAGAAATCGATATTGATATCTATCGTAATGCCGAAGCAATGCGTACTTAAGCGATTGGTGCCGCTGATCTTTCGCCAGTTAAAAGTGCCACCAATATGGGTGAGGTATTTTGTCCATTCAGGATGGTTGTCAAGCTCGGCCGATATTTTTTGCAACTGAGTAGCTACCCCATTAACCCTTGATACTTTTATTTTTTGGTTGACCGTTGCAGGCAGCCAGGTGATCTCTACCAGGTTAGCCCGCACCGCCTGTTCTGAATTGCCATACATTTTCAGAAAGAAAGGTTCATAGCGGGCACGCCCGGGATCATTGTTCTTTTGGGGTTTCTGTATGCTACCACGTGGATAGCGCATAGCATCCACCTGTTCTTGCAGATCGGGGCTATCCAGCAAAGCCTGGAAGGATTTATTTTGAATGCCATCATCAAAAACCATCACCGTATTATCCTTCCAGATGAGGGCATTTTTTGATGCCCCCTTAAAAGCCCCAGGATAAACGGCCAGTAATTTTTTGATACCTGCAGGTAATGAATCAGCCATTTTTACTGGTACAACAGCTAATTCCCGTAATGCTATCGCGGGGCTTTCGTCAGCGTTTTTAATTTCAGATGAAAATGCCATTGTGATGCATACAATGGCCAGAAATCCCGTTTTGTTAATGTTCATCCCCTTTTACATCTTTAGTTATTGTTTGTGTCCCGCTGTACAACTCATATTCCAGCAAGCGGCAATCAATAATGCTGGTATAAAATTCTATGCGCCGTTTAGCTTTAAGGCCTATCTTTTTGGCAAGGTCCAGGTTGCCGGTAAATACATAGCCAAAATAACCGCTGCACTTTTGTTTCATAAAATCTCCGATGCGGCTATACACTTTTTCAAGGTCAGCCACCTCACCCAACCGCTCGCCATACTCAGGGTTCACATAAAAGATGCCAGGCACATTGGCAGGGATCTCCGTATCGGCAAAATCACAAACAGCAAATTCAATAAGGTTGGCCACACCGGCGGCAACAGCATTTTTGCGCGCATTCTCAATGGCTTTGGGACTGTAATCGGTGGCGATAATGCGAAGGCCGGGCACATCTTTTATTTGTTCTTCCAGTTTTGCATCTTCGGCCAGGTAAACCTGCTCATCGTACCCTTGCAGGTGCATAAAAGCATAATTGGTCCTGAACAGGCCGGGCCTGCGGTTGGTGGCAATCATAGCTGCTTCAATGGCTATCGTTCCAGAACCACACATCGGGTTTACGAAAGGACTCAACCTGTCCCACCGTGACGCATAAATGGTAGCCGCGGCCAATGATTCCAGCATGGGCGCCTGACCAGGTATTTTGCGATAGCCATGGCGAGCCAGTGAATCGCCGGAGGTATCAATAAAAACCTCCGCCTGCTCATTTTTCCAGAACAGATGGATCACGGCGCCTGTCAATGCTGAACCAGTAGAAGGCCGGGTGCCTCTTTTATCCCTGATCCTGTCTATAATAGCATCCTTGACCCGCAGGTTGGCATACATGCTATTGTTGATGGTTTCATTGCTTACGTTGCTGGTAATGGAGAAATAACCGGGCTCAGGCAATAGATCTTCCCAGGGGTATGAGAGGAGGTTATTGTATACTTCATCCGAATTAACGGCCGTGAATGCTTTAAGGCTGTATAATACCTGGCTGGCGCAGCGCAGGTTGAGGTTTAACCAGATGCACTCATTAACCGTTGCTTTCAGCTTTACACCGGTCACAAAAGTCTCGTCCATCTCAAATCCAAGCTCCTTTACTTCCTGCTCCAGGTAAGGCATAGTGCGTTTGTGGCAGGTAATGGTGACGTTCCCGGTAGTGGTATATATGCTCATGAGGTGCGAAAGTAAAACTTCGGCCGGGATTTAAAAATTGCTTATTATGATTCAGCCTTATTGAGCTAATTGCTGCATCACCTCATATCGTACATCATTCTTAGCAGGCACAACCTTTGGATTTACACCAATATGCATTACAGGAACAACATTGCTGCTGCTGGTTGCGGGCCAATTTGGTAAACCGGAGCTATTGGGATTACCGGTTTTGATAAAGTTTGCAAAGTACTGTTGCATCAGGTTCGATACTTTATAATCTTCATCAGTCCATGTATATTTTTTGTTGTAAGTCAAATTGCCCATGGCATATTCAATCTCTGCAGAATGCACTGCTCTTTTTGCCGGTGGACGCGGATGGGTGTAATAATAACGATATACGGGTTTTGTTCCTGTTTTTGTTTGCAAATTGGTCCAGCGCCAGGTACCGAAACCCATGAAAATATCACTAGCTAAATCGGTAGATACCTGTGCAACATCATCATCTGAATTTACTACATACACTTTTAATATTTCCTCAGCTTTCATACCATACAATAGTTGTACTGCTTTTTTGAAATTATCTTTTGTGAATGGATAGTTTCCCATGATGGCACCACTACCCGATTCTTCTGAATTCCAGCCTGCCAGTAAGGGCACATGTGCCTGTTCACCGGACTGATAAATAGCAAGCGGCTCTTTGGGAAAGAAGTAACCATCAATGGTCATCGGAAAACGAAAAACACCATATTTGCTACTCAACTTTAACAATGTATCTGCATCCAAAGCTCTCAGCTCTGCCAGTGAATTGGCACCAACCCCTTTCGCAAACCGCACTCCGTTTTCTTCTGTGTTATTCATTGGCGCAGGGGGTAATGCACCTAACAAAGAACCGCTTTCTCCAATAGCACCGGCAATTATATGTTTACTCAATGGCGAAGCCATTTGTGCACTTACCGAAATGGAGCCTGCTGATTCTCCGGCAATGGTAATTTTGCGGGGATCGCCTCCAAAGGCTGCAATGTTTTGCTTTACCCAGTTCAAAGCAGCCGACTGGTCGAGCAAACCATAGTTACCCGATACATGATGAGGCGATTCTTTTGATAACTCAGGATGAGCCAGTAATCCGAAAACACCCACCCGGTAGTTTACAGTCAACGCTACAATGCCTTTTTGTGCCATACTTTCACCGTCATAGCGTGACTCAGAACCATCACCTGTAACGAATCCGCCTCCGTAGAAATATACCAATACCGGTAATTTTCCCTTTGTATTGGGAGTCCATACATTCAAATACAAACAGTCCTCACTCATCCCGTTTGAGCGAAAAACCATATCGGAATAAATGGGTGGCTGCATGGCACGCGGACCAAAGTTTTTTGCCGCCCGCACTCCCTGCCAACTTTGCACCGGTTGCGGTTCTTTCCAACGCAAATTACCAACCGGCGGCGCCGCATAAGGTATTCCTTTAAATGACACGATACCAGTTTCATCCAGATTGCCTTCGAGCATACCTTTGGCAATTTTCACCCGCGTATTATTTGCAGAAGATTTTTTTTGTTGAGCAAAAGAAGCAGGTATGAACTGCACAATATATATGGCAAAAAGAAACAGTTTTTTCATACAATCAGGTTGATTGGTTTTTAGCGAAGATAATTTGTTTGAAAAAATAATTTGATGCTTATTTTTAAGCTTAAACCATTAATAGTCAGAACCGAATGAATGTAATAATTTCAGTTACATACTGTTAATATTACTTTTGTTTTCAAGGCATGGGCAGGGGCGCCATCACTTTTGTCCGCCTTCTCTACCAACTCGTGGAGTGGCAGGCAAAGAAAAAAGCAAATTCTGGAAAACATCTTCGGTTATTTCATCAAATTTCAGTAATCTCGGTGCCAGGAGATCGTTAGGTTAACATTTCCACTTTTGTAGTATACCACCGGCTTTGATTACCGTTAGCAGTAAAGTAAAAAAAAACGATGACAATTGAAAATTGTACACAAAATGACTTTCATGAAATCCTGACAGACATCTCCGACTTTTGGGGTAGTGACAGGACATTGGGTGTTCATCATCCCATGTTCATACACGAGTTTGGTGACACTGCATTTGTGGTCAAAGACAATGGAAAAGTCATTGCATACCTATTTGGGTTTTTATCGCAAACTCAAAAGACAGGCTACGTACATTTAATTGGGGTAAGACAGAGCTATCAAAATAAAGGGCTTGGGACACAGCTGTATGAACACTTTACGAATCATGTTAAAAATAAAGGGTGCACAAAATTAAAGGCAATTACGACAGCAACGAATCAGTTGTCTATTTCCTTTCACAAAAAAATTGGAATGAAATTACTCGGTAAAAAAAATGAAACCGGCATCGAAGTGGTAAAAGACTATGCCGCACCTGGACAAGACAGAGTGGTATTTGAGAAGGACATATAATTTTGTCCAGGGGCTAACATGCGGCCATTTCATCTGAACAACTAATGACAACTTTCATAAAGACCACAATGAAGCACATTCTTTTTATTTTTCTGCTGTTTCCAACTTTCCTTCACGCGCAAGGTAATGACCCGGTCAGCATTGATCGCATTACTCTTGAGTCCAAAGTTTTGGGAGAGAAACGTTCTATTTACATTCAATATCCAAAGAACTCCAAAAACCCGGCCGCGGCATATCCGGTGTTGTACCTGCTGGATGGGGAAAGTCATTTCGATCTCGTTTCACAGCAATGTATTTATTTGAGCCGCTGGGATGTGAATGTTATGCCGGAAATGATCGTTGTGGGAATTGTGAATACGAACCGGGTGCGTGATCTTACACCAACGCATTCCGTCTTCGACTATTTCGGAAAAACGGATACAACTGCCACGTCGTGGTTGAAACCTAGCGGAGGTAATGAAAAGTTTTTTCAATTCATACAAAATGAATTGATGCCCTATATTAATTCTCATTATAAAACACAGCCCTTCAAAATATTGGCAGGGCATTCTTTTGGCGGGATCACTGTGGCTAATTGTCTGCTGACACGGCCTGAGTTATTCAATGCCTATGTGGCAGTAAGTCCTTCCTTTTGGTGGGACCGCGGCTATTTATTGAAACTCGCTGATCAAAAATTAAAGAAAGGCACTACACTCAACAAAATCCTTTTTTGCAGCGATGGCAATGAAGGGGTTTCCGACAAATCCACATTTCATGCAGATCTTTTAACGTTTGATTCATTGATAAACACGCGAGTTTTATCGGGCATGAGTAATAAATATGTTTACTATCCGGAAGAGAGTCACATGAGTGAACCCCTGTTTGCCTATGCAGATGCGTTGCGATTTATCTATAAAACCTGGGCTCTTCCGCCGATAAGCGAAAAAGAAGTGAGTGGAGAATGGATCTTAAAGCATTATACCAGGCTGACGAAACTATATGGATATACCATTTTACCAAACGAGAAGAATATCTACGACTGGGCATCGTGGATGGCGAGCAAACCTGATAACCTCGATAATGCCATCAGCCTTTTAGAAATGCTTACGAATGTATACCCTACCTCCTCTAAAACGCTTGTCACACTGGGAGATGTTTATGTGAAAAAAGGAGACAGAAAAAAGGCGCTGAGTTATTACCAGAAAGCAGCCACGCTCGATCCAGGCTCAGCAGAATTAAAAGAAAAACTAAAGGGATTATAACTCAGTGTGCATTTTGCCATTACTGCCCGTGGTTGCAATTGTATAGGACGTTGTGGGACGGTTAAAAATACTATTTCTGTAATCTACGCCGTTTCCTGACATATGATATCCGCCGCTAATTGTGCAAAATCGTCAAAAAACTCGAAATCATTTTCTGAAAACTGACGCTGTTCTTTCCAATGAGTGGAGATCATACCAATAAGTTTTCCTTGTTGCGTAACTAAAGGAGTGGATTGTACCGCCCGGATATATGACAATCGGAATATCTCGATCTCTTCTTTAACAAAGTCAATAGTTTCCACGTCTGTAACCGTAATACGGGTTTGTTTGCGTAATGCTTCCCCACATATGGAACCTGATGCTGCGGAAACAGTTTGCCAGAATGCTGTTGACCGTGGATGAATGTTTTTGGAAGCCACCAATTTGAGTTGCTGAGTAGTATTACAATACAACTGGATACTTGCAAGATCGCTTTCCATAACCTTCATCGCTGAGTCCAGCAACAGCCCATAAACTTCGCTATCATCATTGCTATAAACAGGTCCATGCTTTAGGGCTTTCAGCTTAGAAACCAAATTGCTTATTAAGCTTTCATAGTTCTCAGCCACCTGGCTTTTTGTGCCATTGGAATGGGCGGCGGCATACAGGGAAAGGCAATTCCGAATAAAGTTTTGTAAATCAGAAAGCCTGCTATGCTTTGTTGCAAACTTTGCCCCTAATTTTGAGACTCGTTCTTTGTCTGAGGCGGCGTTTGATGTGGTAAAAACGATCCGGGGAACATCGGCAAGTCGTTCTATTTTCTTTACTTTTTGCAAAAAATCAAAGCCGTTCATTAACGGCATATTTAGATCAACGAAAATACAGGATGGTATAAAATTGTCGTCTTTCTGAATCATGTTGAGTGCTTCAAGACCATTTTTGGCAATCACGCAATGTACCCTGTCAGTGATACTTGTGAGCGCCATTACAAAAAATTCCTGATCATCAACATCATCCTCGATCAATAACCACGTATTTGTCTGCATTTAAGAGATTTATGGATACCTGAAATCCAGCGCAAAATTAGGGATATTCCAATACCAGCTGACAATTTTAACTTCTTTTGAAAAATATAGCTATTCCGATTAAATAATTTTTACTAGTATTAAACTTTCATATATTATTTTGCTCTAAAACCCGATATGTAATTAATGCAACAAAACACCTTTATGAAAACTAACACCCTGACTATTATTTCTTTTATTCTTATTTCCTGTTCGGTGTCGGCACAATCAAAAAATGAGCCTGCTGTATTCCTTAAAGCCGGACTTAATCTTGCCAATGTAAGTATATCGGATAACGGTGACGTGGATGAAGCCAAAATTTTGCCTTCCTTTCAGGTTGGTCTGATGGGAGATATACCTTTAACTGACTTTTTAGCCATTCAGCCCGGTCTTTTCTTTACAGGTAAAGGATCAAAAACACAGCATGGCACACCCAATGACGCCACCTATTTCAAAGCTACCAGCAATCCATTTTATATAGAAGTCCCTGTAAATATCACATTTAAAGTTCCGTTAGGCGATGCAAAGTTTTTTGCAGGAGCAGGACCTTATGTAGCAATGGGTATTGCCGGGAAAAATAAAACAGAAGGAAAATATCTTGGAATTGGTTTCAACAGCAATGATAAAATAGATTTTTCAAATGACGACCCAACAACTTCATATGAAGAAGGCGCAGGATATGGCATCCTTAAAAGATTTGATTACGGCATGAATGGAACAGTTGGCTTTGAAGGAAAGGCTGCTCTGGTAAGTATAAACTATGGATTAGGTTTGTCAAAAATATCATCAGGCACAAAAAATTCCCAGAATGACAATAACAAACACAGAGTTTTGAGCCTGACGATAGGATTTAAATTATAATCTATCGCTAAATTATTATTCTAAAAAATCCAGGCCATCCATTTCCTCCCGGCGGATTCCATAGGGGTACACCGTTGCTGGTTGTAGGGGAATGCTCTGGGAATGGTCTAAGTATTGTCTAAGTATTGTCTGGGGATGGTCATGCAGCCATGAGTTCCCTGAGGATCCCTGTAGAGTCCGTGTACAGTATGTAGGCCATGTCTCTACAAGGTTGCTACCATGGCGGTACCTTTATGGCAGGAAGTCACTGCTTATATCCTTAGCAGGATAAACAATATTTGAACGATTACATTACAATTACCGATTTCAAGGATTGGCGCCACCGCCAATGCGTTCTATATACACGCGGCCAGGTATCACACGGCTCCTAAAAATATAAACACCAAACATATTTAAATTTCTGCCATTACCTCCAGGTTCTGGATAATGACCGCATCCTCCTTGCTTTTTGCTTTCAATGATTGCCTTTGCAAATGGATGTAACGTCAAGGTTACCAACTGGCCGGCTTTCGCCTGAATAATATGCGTACCAAGAACATTTCCTTCGAACATCTCCCATTCTCTTTATCAAGTATTCCTTATATTAGACCGTAGGAATAAAAAGATTAGACAAGAATTACTTAATGCCCAATTTATACATAATAGCAGGTTGCAATGGTGCTGGTAAAACAACAGCCAGCTTTACAATACTACCCGAAATCTTAAAGGTCAGGGAATTTGTAAATGCAGATAGTATAGCGGTCGGACTTTCTCCTTTTAACGTGGAAAGCGTGGCTTTTGAATCTGGGAGAATCATGCTTCAAAGAATTCAACAATTAATGGAAGAAAAGGAAGATTTTGCTTTTGAAACGACCTTATCTACTCGCAGTTATGCTTCATTAATAAAGAAAGCCAAAACAAATGGGTATAAAATTAGCCTGCTTTACTTTTGGTTGATTTCTCCTGATTTTGCTAAACAACGGGTTGCAAAAAGGGTAAGCAAGGGAGGGCATAATATTCCTGATGAGATTGTGGAGCGGAGGTATTACAGAGGAATAACTAATTTGTTGAATTTATATATACCTATCGTCGATAATTGGACTGTAATTGACAATATGGACGTAGTACAAAACATTATTGCAAAGGGATCTGAGAAAGAAGAAATGATATTAAATTCCGAACTTTGGAGTATATTTTCAAAGCAAAGTAATTTTATGGAAGATAAAAATATTTACCTTGATGAATTCTCTGAAAAAATCCTGGAGGGAATGAGAATCGCTATGAAAAAGCTTGTGGAAACCAGCGCTAAAAATGATGAGGAGCTGGTGATTAGAGATAAAGATGGAAAAATAAAATCAGTTCCTGCGAAGGATTTGCTTCATCGCGTTCAAAAGTGATTCATCACTATCACATGTATTATAACATAGGTGCATTTCCTGGCAACCGGATCATATAAGTTGTTAACTTTAAAGCAACTCTTGGTAGAATAAGTATAGCGTTGCGCAAAATGGAGGAAGTAGTCGCTAACTATAAGACATAAGTTTGCAACTTTAGTCCTGAAGTTTTAAACTTTCCAGGCAATGTTTGAAACTTTCCACACGATCTTTTGAACTTTCCAGGCAATGTTTTGAACTTTCCACCCAATCTTTTAAACTTTCCACACGAAGTTGCGAACTTGTAAAGCAATGTTTGCAACTTATGATCCATAGTTTGCAACATACGCGGCATAGTTGCAAACTTTTCACTGGAGCTTTCCAAAAACAAACCCTGACAACCCATCTAGGGTGTAAAACGATTAACCTGGTTCCATTTATATGGCAAGTTTCGGCCTATAGTTTGAATATGATCCATGAATTTTCCATCCCATGGAATTTGATCCCCTCCAAATAATGGGTAATTACGTCGTATCACAATCTCTTGCGAGAGCACGAAGTATATCTCTTTGAGAAGGTATTTTGTTTTTAGCCGGTGAACCTTTAGATCCTTCGCATTCTTTACAAATAGATCCTATTTTTCAATGGGCTTTTTTCACTATTCAGTAAATCGTCTGCAATCTGTATCATTCCATCGTTGTGTGAACCTCCCCAAATTGCTCTTCCAAAAATATAACTGGTTGTATATTCTTTCCAGGTGCTGCAATAGTTTCTTATTTCTGTATGTACCTTCTCTAAATATTCTTTCAGCTCTACTTCAGAAAGATAGCCTACCTCATAACAGCAACGTGATAAAAATGCACCTCTTCCATAATTCCAGGCAGTGTCTCTTATTTTTTTAATAGCTGAGAAATCCTGGATTACATGCTGTTCTATAAGTTCGGGTACAACATTGTTTATTTTTCGATATATATCTAAATAGTGGTTAAAAATCCCCTCTTCACCTGGTAAATTCGACTTTAAAATAGCTACATAGTTTTCTCTGTCTTCAAAGGCATTATACAGAACATCCAGGTACTCGTCTCGATTTCTGTTTTGCAAATCTGAAAGAACTTCAATTGCATGATTTTTGTCGAATATTTGCCAATAATCTTCTAAAATTGTTTTTAGCGTAGCTTTATTAAGCCCGGTCTCATAAGAATTAAGATACGCCGATTGTTGTTCTGCATACATTGAACCAATTAGTAGATGATCTAATCGTTGACCAACTACTACATTTTTATCGTTTAACCTTATACTTTTAAACGCATTGAAAAATTTTGAAAACAGGCCCATAAATAAGTTTATGCTAATTGCAGGTTTGGAAACCTGGTTTGCAATATTTTTACAAATTTTTCACCCACTACCTGATATTTAGCTCTTGTCGTAAATTGCTTTTTCAAGTCTAAAATATCCGCCGGGTCCGGTACATAATTTAATCTGTCGTGAATTTCAAGTGAAACGGGAGAACCATCGATCTCAAATGTGATAATGTGTGTTTTGGGTAAATATTCTTCCGAAGATTTTGAGTAAACACCTAATTGTGATTTTAATATGCCTCCATACTGCAGTTTTGCCTTTTCAATTCGGAAATTGTCAAAAACAATATGGTCATCTAACTCGCCAACCGTATTGGTGCTGAAAAAATGTAAGTCGCCACCACTCAATACCCAAAAACATTCAGTTTCTATTCGTTTAAGTTTTACACCAATTGTAGAGAGCGCTGCGTTTTTTATACCGTCACTTATAACATCCTGAACTTTATTTGCTGAAGATTGAGGTACAGATGCAGAGGTATACGCATCTATTGATTTCCCTTTCATCCATTGCTTTAATTGCGGGAAATCTTGTGTTAAAACTTCTTGTTTATAAACATCATACTTATTTCTTTCACTATCTAAATCTATTTCTGATTTTACTGATTTGTGTTTTTTATTCATGTATATCATGAAAATAACACCAGCAACTAATACTACGGGAATTAAAAATAATGGGTTCATACTTTTACTTACTGATTTTTTAAATGTTATTGGGTTTTACGTCTTTCTTGCTGTCCTTTGAAAATATGCCATAAATGATTAAGCCTATAAGTAGAAGTAGGATCATTTTTCCTCCATATCGTGAATAGAATCCTAATTTTAGCAAATTCTCTTTGTTTAATTTATTTGTGCTAATTATACTTTCGAGTTGTTCATTCGATAGTTCAAAATATTCGTCAGAATCTTTTTTAGTCAGCACCAATTTTGGTTCTTCGGTAATCCAAGCAGGAATTATCCAGGCAATATTATATTCCTGGTGTAATCTTCCAAGGTCTAAATACTCTTTTGAACCTGCTTTTGAAAGGTATTCTTCCGTGTCTGGTAAATCTGCTATAATCGTTATTTTGTCAATTTTTCCAAATGGTATTTTTGCCTTGGCAGAAACTAAGCCAATTGAGCAAAAAGTAATAAATGCTGTCAATAAAATTTTTCTTGTCATATTTACATTTCGTTAAAGGGGTAGTTTACACGCTTTTTAGACAAACGTAGAGTTAGGTGAATTTATGCAAGAACTTATAAAAATATTTTATGTTTAATTCCTTTAAACTTATATATATATTTCGGGGAAGAACCGGAAAGTAGTCTCACCATTTCGGGCCAAAGCGGCCGCCAGCCTCCTTCTTTTATATTTCATTATATTGTCGCCGTGCAGAATTAATTGACTTTCGTTATTCTTTTTCTGATTGTAGTGGTTGCATTTTAGGACGGCCGTTTTTAGAAAAGTAGAAAATACAGGGGGATTGCTAATTTGAACAATTCCATCTAAAGAAAAATAATTTATTTCAAATGACGTTAACCTGCTTTTTAAAGATGAAAATAGTTATAATTGTTTTCGTTCTCCTTGGATGCAATTTAAAAAACAAAGAAAATGTTATTTCAAAACGCATACACGAAAAGGAACAACAAAATTTTGAAATTGACAGCTTAGAAGTTAAAGACAAAGATGGAGTTATTTATACTGTTAAATATTATAATGATAGTATTCATGTTTGTCGAAATGAAAAAAATATTGTGAAAATAGTATACTTCAATCGATCGGATGAAGTATTTCCAGTAAATGGTTTGATTGTAAACGATAAATTAGCAGATGGCTATATCACAGACAATCATATTCTTTTATTACCCTTAAGTGAGGTAAACAATAGGTTAAACCTAATTGCAATTGATTTGATAAATAAGGCAGAAATCGAATATCAATTTAAAGGAAGAGCTGATATGATTACAACAGGTATCAATTGCTTTTATTATAATGAAAAAAATAACTTCATTGTAGGAACAAATAGTTTGAATTATGAGGGAAAAACAACCGTTCATTATTATCAAATCAGTAGAAATTTAATAGTGCATAAAGGGACTAAAGAACTAGACCTGACACCTGAAATGCTTGAAAGTAATGAAGTGTTTTTACAATTTTTAAATACAAACAATAATAAAACGCCTTATTAACCCAACTTTTAGCGTAATAATAAAATCCCATTGCCCACCATCGCCAGCCCTGTTCGTTAGCGGTAATGCCACAACCGGCCATATAAACAAAACGACAAAATTTTGAAATGAAATTATTCGGACCAAGTGCAGAATTAACAGAATTAGCCAAATTAATAATGTCAGAAGACATTGATGAATTAGAACACAAATTTTCAAAAGGACTTGACATAAATGCTGTCTTTAATATTACAAGACATATTGACGAACCGCCAATAATACTTGCACTTTGTGAAAACAAGAAAAAAGTAATTGATTGGTTACTCTTGGGAATTCGATAAGTTTTTGCTATGACTTGATTGAAAATCTGCCGAAATACATGTTGGCGGTAATTTTTCCGACCGACCGTAAACCCAGATGAAAACTCACGATAAATGAAAAAATATCTTATAATTATTTTAGCTTTACTATCTCTTTCGGCTTGTTCACAAACAAAATCTGAAACTAATAAACCCAAACAATTTTTAAGCGATGATGCTTTAGAATTCGACCTGGTCGGGAAAATAAAAAAAATTGATTGGATTGTTATAGATTCTACAGTTGCAGGTAATAATGGCGAAAACTACAGAGGATATTTCAAAGGGACTATAGACTCAATTAAATTATTGTATGACAAAGACTTTAAATTAATACAATCAGATTTAGTGAGCTGGAGTATCAAAACCTACGATAAGAACGCAGATGGAAAAATAGTTTTTAAAAACGAGAATGTTCTTTTACATAGCTTTTCTGACATATCTGCCAAAGATTTATCCCAAACGAGTTATAGGAATTTAATTAAAGAAAATAAATTGATAAACACTCTTGGCCTGCACCAATTATTTTATAACAAATACGGAGATGTAAAAGAAGCTCAAGTTTTAGATAAAGAATACTCTAAAAAAGAAAAAATGACAGAAAAAATAGAATATAAATACAAATATGATAAAATAGGAAATTGGATTGAACGGATAATAATTACAGGACCAGAAAATGATAGATTCGTAACACAAACCGACATTCGAAAAATAGAGTATCAATAAAAAAAACTACCGCCAACACGCAATTGGATGAATTATCAAAACGTACTTTTTTTTCTGTTCTTCGCAACTTTCTCCTTTCTTGCAATTGCAGGTAAAAAATTGAATAAAAAAATCAAATGGAGACTTACAGCCCTGGCGATATTTTTTTTATTTCTACCACAGTTTTTACCAAGACAATTCTTTGGAAGGTGGAACTCAATATCAAAACTGGATGATAAAGTAATTTCAGAAATACACCTGCAACCATCATTGCCAGACTGGAAGGTAAACTTAGTTGGCAGGGATTTTATTATTTCAACCAAACCGCAAATTGATACAATTACGCAGTTGTTAAGAAAGGTAAATGTATATTCCCCCACCCATCCAATGAGAATATGGGAAACAAAAATGATACTTATAACAACAACCAGAGACACATTTGAAATAGAAATTAATAAAACCAGCAATAATGGCACCACCCTTGAAACCCCTACAAACGAATGGAGAAAGGATGAGGTTGGAAGTTATCTGGAACAAATAACAAAACATCGTCTGCCGATGTACAGCGATACTTCCACAAATAGGAATTGAGTATTACCAATTCGTTGTGTGTCACTGTGACCGACCTGACTAAAATAAATAGGTACATTTCAAAGGCTGACAATCGAATAGCAGCAATTTATGGAAACATTCAGAGAGGATTTGCACGACCTATTTTCCATGTTTCATGATTTTGACCTGATTGCCATAGAACATAGGAATAAAACTTTAACGCTCACAATTGGAATTCCGTGGAGTCAATTGTGGGACGAAGAGGAAATTTTCACGATAAAGCTGGTATTACACGGTTGCAATTATTTTTATTGCGACTATCAGGAAAGTATTCACCCCGGACCGTTTAAGAGTTCTGAAAACATACGTTTTGATAAAATTGAATACTCCACAAAAGACATAGAAACTATTACATCTCTTAAGTTGTCTATTCAATCATACGAGTTCAGGGAACCGAATCATTACATTTTCTATTGCAGGGGCACAGGAAAAATTGATGAGGGGCAAATAATGTTTACAGCAGATAGTTACATGCTATTTGATAATACCGGTAATAGCCTTTCTCTTGACAAAATGAAGGAACTAGCCACTATGTGGTGGGACAGTATAGAGAAAATGTGGGAAGAGCAAAAAGGAAAGCACTAACCGGGCGTCTTCTATTGAATTCCAAATAGAAAAAAAAGATATTTATTAAATCCTTCCTTACTTTGACTCATAAGTACATAAGTATGAAACACAAGTAGCTAACTTGTAAATTATAAGTTAGCTACTTATGATCCAAAGTTGTGAAGGGAAAGTGCATACTTTAGTACTGATACCACATAGTTGGCTACTGACGTTCCATAATGAAATCCCGATAAAACATAAATAGTATCGGATTTACTATAATGATAACAGGATAACGCATCTTTATATAGGGATGATACATAGTTACGCCTGGATACAACATTTTGAGTGAGGGATACTTTCCAAAAACAAACCCTGACAACCCATCTATGGTGTAAAACGATTAACCTGGTTCCATTTATATGGGTCTTGTTTATTTACTATAAGTTATGCTACGTTGTGAAATTAATTAGTCACCCCGGTTAACGGACCCGCAACCAGTTAGTACCATTAGAAACGATCATCATGGAACCTGTAGGCTGCGTAGTTTGGGCAGTTCCGGCCAGGTTATTATAAGAAGATATGTTTACGGTGGCCCCGGTTTGGTTCACAATAATGTATATACGGTTCGCACAGTCAGTAGCAGCTGGCAAGGTGATAGTTCCCGTACCGGAAGTATACAACCAAACGCTTGCTGTATTATCGGGGTTATTAGTGCCGGCAACCTGACCGCTTTTTATGGTCATGCCTGCAGTGCCAGTTATGTCAAAGGTCGATAAAGGTGTAGTAGTGCCAACGCCCGTCTTCACTGCATTACTGCCCGTTCCGCCCCCCAGCACCAGGCTATTGTTTTGAGCCGCCTCCGCATTATACCCAATGGCAGTGGCATTGCCATTGACTGTAACATTGGAAAAACGACCGATGGCCATACTGTTATCGGCTGTAGAAGTCCTTGCATTGGAGCCGATACCAAGATTGTAATTTCCTGTACTAGCGTATAATGCACTGTAGCCTATTGCTACATTTTCACTACCTAATGTATTCTGATACATGGAATAATATCCAATACTCACATTGTAATTGCCTGTTGTGTTGTTCACTGCGGCATATACGCCCAAAGCCGTATTGTAATTACCGCTTGTTGCACTTAACAAAGCAATACGCCCCATAGCAGTATTGAAGCTTCCATCGTTACTGTTGTTTCCCATGGTGAAGCTCCCGACGGTGGTGTTGTAGCTGGCTGTATTCCTTGCAATCTGCGATGAAGCGTACCCTATTGACGTAATACCTGTAGCAGATGTCGCTTGCGTCATTACGTTGTAACCGACACCTACATGATAATGATTATTTAAATCGTCTTGCGTGCCAACGCTTTCACCCAGAAAAACGGATCTGCCGGTATTCAATACTTCTATTTGTCCATTGGTGCGTATTCGGGTATGCAGCGTATTTCTGGTTTTGATATCCAGCGCCTGGTTATCGGTGGTTCCCAGGAAATTGGTGCCTGACACAGTGCCGCTATTGCCATTGACCGACCAGCCGTTAGCTAGTGGGGCAATGGGCGCCCAACTGGTACCGTTATAATAATAAAAAAGGGATAAACTATTGTCATATACCAGCAGGCCGGTGGCGGGTGAAGTGATTGCTATACGCGCTGCTGTTGTCATGCGCGGCACCAGAAATCCTTTGGCAGTGCTGGTAACATCCAGCATCGCCGAGTTGCCGGGGCTGGCGCCTGTTGTATTGAACGCAACCTGTGCATGCGTAAGAAGCCCTGCAAAAAGGCAAACGATCAGCGAACAGTATCTTATTTTCATAGTGTGCCCTGTATTGGAGTTTCCCATAAAGATTATTGTTTTACAAATGCAACCGTTTTTTTGTATCCGGGTGATTGTATGGATAAGTGATAGGTACCTGCGGGTAACCCGGCCAGTGGCAGGGTGTATGTTTCAAAACTTCCGGCCATGCTGACACTTTTTATTTGCAGCAACTGGCCCCTGTTTGAATACAGCATGAGCACCAGTTCCTTATCGGGCATATTGTTCAATTGTACCTGCAGGTAACTGGTGGCAGGGCTTGGATAAATGAGCGCATGGGCGCTTGTCAATGCACAACCCGGTGTTTTTATAGCGCTATAAGTGATTTGGTCATCCGAGATCATTTTCAATCGGTACATAGATCCTTTACCGGGCAATGGATCTGTAAACGTATACTGGTTGCCGCTGCCGGCCTTCCTGGTGTCAATGGTTTGCCATTGTATGCCATCGTTGCTGCGCTGCACTTCAAATGCGCCGCTGTTCATGTCATCGGCTGTAGTCCATTTCAGTTCAACGGCATTTGTTTTACAAGCGGTACCAAATGACAACAGTTCAAGTGGCAGTATATTGTCTATGGTAGTTAATGTCCAGCGTTGATTATAACTGGTAATGCCATTGTATTCTACATAATTGGTTGTGGTGTTCCGGCTGGTAAATCCTTGCTTATACCATTCGAGGTTGTTATTCCTTTTCACTATGGCCAGGCTCCCTTCATTCAGCCCATTCAATTCTGCATCAAAATAATTCAGCCTTAGATTGAAGGAGGTTGGAACGGTAGCAGGTAAAATATCATAATAGCGATAAATACTGTTCCCGTTGCCATATGTGTTTTGTTGGGAAACGTGCCCCCGCCTGATAACCGTGGCACCCATATTTTGTGCGGTGCTGATAACAGCGCCGAGGTTACCCGGGTTTACCGCAGCCGGTGCATTCAATGTGACCGTAGCCTGTACATAACCGCCGGTAGTACCGGTGATGCGGCTGGTCTCATTTTCATTATTCAGGTAGGCCGTACCGCTTAAAAGAATATTATTGCCCGATAGCTCAATAAGGCCTGATAGAAAATTGATGTACCTGGTGATGAAAATATTGTTCTGCAGGCTCACCTGGTTGCCCGCGTTCTTGTTGACCTCTAAAATATTAAATGCAGGGTTCGTGGTCCCACTGATATTATTGTTTGCTGCGCCGCTAAAGCGAACGGTTCCGCCGGCAGGATTGAATGTACCGTTATTGACCAGGTTAATATCTCTCAGTACAAGATATCCCCCCGTTTGCGTAAAATTATTTGCTGCCGAAAATACAATCTGCGCTGTTGTGGTTATAAAATACAGACTGCTGCATGCCAGTAACATGAATCGCTTCTTCATAATGCTCAATTGTAATGGAAAAATAAATTACTGGGTCTGAAGCCAGTTGGTGCCGTTTGACATAATGGTAATGGAGGTGGCGTTTGCCAGCGTGGTTTGTGCAGCGCCCGTCAGGCTTAAGTAGGAAGAAATATTTCGAACGGCGCCTGTTTGGTTCACAATAACGTATAGCCGGTTTGTGCAGGTAGTGGCCGCTGGCAATGTAATAGTTCCTGCTCCGGTTGAATATAACCAGATGCTGGCTGTATTATCGGGATTATTAGTGCCTGCGACCTGGCCGCTTTTTACTTTTATACCCAGCGTGCCGTTTATATCAACAGTCGACAAAGGCGTAGGATTTGCGATACCTACCTTCACGGCATCGGCGCCGGTTCCGCCCAGCACCAGGCTATTGCTTTGGGCTACTTTGGCATTATAACCGATAGCTATTGCATTGGTAAGATTGCCCGTAGTAACATCGGCCAAATGGCCAATGGCGATATTGTTAATACCGGTGACATTAGTGGCCAATGCGCCTGAACCAATGCCTATATTGTAGTTGCCCGATGTATTACCGGTCATGCTGTTAGGGCCTATTCCAATATTTTCAAGCCCGGACGTATTGCCTGATAAAGCACTCGACCCAATACCAATGTTACTGTTGCCCGTGTTACTGCCACTCAATGCCTGTGCGCCAAGGGCTGTGTTGTAGCTACCTGTGGTGTTATTCAGCATTGCATTCTGTCCCAGGGCCGTATTGGCTTCACCCGTAGTATTGGCCATCAGCGCCTGATATCCTATTCCGGTATTTTCTCTACTTGTCGTATTCCGCAAAGCCTGGTAACCTACGGCTGTATTACTGTTGCCGGAAACCACATTGGCCAGTGCATTGTAACCCACACCTACGTTCGTATTAATGGTAAGGTCGTCATTGAGGCCGGCATTTTCACCCAGGTAAACAGACCCGCCGGTGTTCAACACCTCTATCTGGCCGTTAGTGCGGATACGGGTATGCACAATATTATTGGTCCTGATATCCAAATGCTGATTATCGGTGGTTCCAATAAAATGCGTTCCTGATATGGTGCCGCTATTGCCGGCAGTATTCCAGACTGATGTAGCAAGGGGTGCCCAGGCAGAACCAGTATGATAATAAAAAAGAGATAACGTATTGTCGTACACGAGCAAGCCCGCAGCGGGTGCAGGAATGGAAGTACGTTCAGCTGTTGTCATGCGGGGGATCAGCATACCTTTTGTAGTGCTGGTAACGTCGAGCATGGCTGAATTGTCGGGATTGGCGCCGGTGGTATTGATGGCGACCTGCGCATGCGTTATGCACGCTGTAAGCATTAGAATAAGGAAAGAACAGCTTTTGGTTCTCATAGTACCAGATTGGTTGGGTTTTAAGATGGACTAAAACCGCATTAACGTTAGGTTGTACATAATAGTATGTATCGCTAAGTGTTTTGTTTTAAGGGCGCTTTTTACAGGTGAAAAGCCTACTTGCATGATCATAATACGTAATATAACGCCAATCAATAATCTAATGCCAATGCATTCTTTAAGTTGCCAGGCAACTATTTATCGGCCGGGATAACCTTCAAAAATATTCGCATATGCTTGCTGTATCGTAATGGATATAAAAGGCGATAAGGCAGACTGTCTTTACCTGTGCTATATACATTTTTTGTATAGGGAAGAATTTGTTGCGCTTCTACCTCCTTATGATTCATCATTAAAAAAACCAATATGACCAGATATATTTTCATTCTGCTTTTCATTGAATATAAAGCCTGCTTTTTTATTGAAACTACTTACCAGGCGTAAGGAAATACCCCACACTATCTTTGGTTTCATATGCCCTGATATAAAGGGTTCATTTATTATTAGATAAAGTCCCCACTTACTAAAAAATTAAGGGCGGTGTAATGTTCTTTGAAATTAGCCACTAATTAAGGAAAGAACAGAATTATGAAGAAATTAATCTTATTTATTTTGCTGATTCCTTGCCTGGCGTAAGCCCAAGACATCACCGGACAATGGAATGGAATACTTAACGTGCAGGGAATGAAGCTCAGGTTGGTATTTCATATCTCCAGAGAAGATTCAACTTATGATGCTAAAATAAAACAAACAAAGTGAGTCAAGATTTTTACCAGATATCAATTTTACCGTTTTCGGCAATCATCATCAAGATCTGCAGGGCATATACCAATTCGCAGGAAGATTTTGAGGATTACTACCAGGAGGTTTGCCTGCAAATCTGGAGAAGCAAAGATAATTTTCGCGAGCAGTGCAAATGGCCAACATGGATTTATCGCATCTCTCTGAACGTGTGCCTGACACTGCTCAAAAAAAAGAAAAGCAATGGACAAGCGTATTTCACTTCAGATGTTTTACCTGATGTGATAATAACTGAAACCAGGGCCTTTGACGACGAGTCTCTGAACCAATTGTATGTTGCTATCAGGCACTTGTCAGAAGTCGATAGGGCATTGATCATCCTGTATCTGGAAGAAAAATCTTATCAGGAAATTGCCGATATCCTTGGTACTAATGCGAACAACATAGGTGTCCGAGTGAACAGAATTAAAGAACGTTTAAAAAAAATACTCGATGAAAAAATCAATTGAAGAAATTTGGAAAGAAGGCTTTTTGAATGAAAAGAGCTTAGTTGCCCCAAAACTTAATGACTTGTACAACCAAAAATCAAAGCACGTGGTTGACAAAGTGAAAAGGATGTTCAGGGTCAACTTAATTTTTATTGTCAGCATGTCAATTGTTTTCTCTATAATGTATTATTTCCTGGATGCCATTTGGCAAGGCGTTGCCATATCTGTACTGCTTCTTCTTACAGCATGGTACAGCGAACGGCAAAAGCGAAGCATCAAAACGCTGGATCACGGAGCAACCAGTCTTGACTATCTCAAGTCGCTCGACCGATCGCTTAAAGATACCTTCTCTAAGAATGAGAAAATATTACGTTTTTCTTACCCACTCTATTTTATGATTGCTATGAGTACTATGTGGTCTGCATGGAATAAAGGCCCAATAACCTCGAAAATGTATCAAAAATACCCGGACGTAATTTTTATTGGGAGTGTTCCATTATTTGTATGGATCATCGCGGGAGTGGCCACCCTGCTGATTCTTTATTTTTCAGGTAGAATTTACAGATGGGATGTACGTTTGATGTATGGTCGTGTATTCGACAAGCTGGAAGAAACAATTGCCGAGATGGAAAAGTTGAAACAGGGATAGGTTACACTAATTAACAATCCAAAATTAGAAAAATGAAAATTCAATGCATCGACAGAAAGACATTTGAACTTACTGATAGTTCAAAGAAGTTAGGACACATAACCTATGATAGTTTGTTTTCTTCTAAAGCCAATGCTATAGTGGGTAATGATACTTATAAAATTACACCAATAGGAATTTTTAACACAACTATTTCTATAACCAAGAATGACAAGGAGGTTGCAAGTTTGAAAAAAAAGAGTTGGAGTTTTTTTTATCCGGGATTTCAAGATTACGGCTTTCGCAAGCCATTGCTTTTCATCTTGCTTAAGAATTCAGGTGTGACGCCTATATAACCGGCGACGTACTTTTGTGGTAATTTAAGCATCAGGTCGGGATATTTGTTATAGAATTTCCAATATCGCTCTTCTGCACTGAGACTGAGAATTTCCAGCGTGCGTGCCTGAAAATCAATTAATGAACGTTCAGTCAAAATCCGGAAGTATCTTTCGAAGGCTGCACCTGACAAAAACAACTTTTCTTTAGTCTCCTTTGTAAAGAATAAGATTTCCGTATCAAGTATGGCCTGGATGTTCAGCTGGCTTGGTTTGTCATTGTAGAAGTTCTGCAAATTTCCTGTCCACCAGCCAGGCGTTGGAAATCCAAGAATGTGCTCTATCCCTTTATTGTCTATTATGTATGTTCTAAGGCACCCGCTCACTACATAGGAACTCATGGCTGCTACTACTCCCTCATGGAGTAGGTATTGATTCTTTTTTATTTTCCTGTACTGAACCAGGGAATTTAGCGCCAGGATTTCATCCTCGCTCAAACTCACATAGGTTTTGATATGGTTTTCGAGTGAGGAAGTGTCAATGTTTGGACCAGTCATCCGGGTGAGTTTACTCATTTCTTAATCTAGGTTAAGTCAATTCAATAAAGTACATTATTGCACTGACGCGTGCGGGGTTCTAATTTTGAGTTATTAAATAACTATAATTTTAGGATACAAATTTATGAAAAAATTAATGAATTTATCAGTTCTAAAGACACTAGCGATTATGTTCGTTTTAAGCCTGAATTTTACAGTAACGAGCGCTCAGCAAAAGAAAACAACGCTAATCAATCCGGATGATGCTGTTTTTTTATTTGTCGACCATCAGAGTGGTTTGGTTCAAACCGTTCACAGTATGCCGGTTGGTGAATTAAGAAGAAATCTTGCCGCTCTTGCAAAAGCATCCCAATTGTTGCATATCCCTGCCATTTATACTGCATCCGTTCCGACAGGACCAAATGGTCCTACACTGTCTGAGGTAAAAGACAATGCCCCAAATGCAAAGTATGTTAACCGACAGGGAGAAATTAATGCCTGGGATAGTAAAGAATTCGTTAATGCAGTTAAAGCCACAGGTAAGAAGACCCTCATTATCTCCGGTATGTGGACCAGCGTATGTGTAGTCTATCCTGCCTTGTCTGCCCTTGGAGAAGGCTATACTGTTTATGCAGTTGCAGATGCCAGTGGAGATATCACGACTGAAGCACATAACCTGGCTATGCTCCGCCTGACCCAGGCAGGCGCCATCCCGGTAACCTGCGGCGCCGTTCTTCCTGAATTGATGAAAGACTGGAGAAGGAAAGAAGCTGGAGATTTTGCCAAACTGCTGGCAGAAATGGTGCCTAATTTCCAGGCTGTTATTGAACAATACTACAAAGCTCAGGAAGTTGAAAAATCAGGAAAATAAATACCTGGCCCCCGTATCCTGATTATACATAAAATACCAGGCCAATAAGAAATGGTTGCTCATAAAAAAGCAACCATTTTTTTAAACCTCTATTTAGCAAAAGCAAAAAATTAGGGCATGTGCTTTTTACAAACTGTAATAATGGTTTTGATTTTAATAAAAGATTAGAAAATTTCCTGACAAATGGCAAATAAATAATTCTGCCTACCATGGATAAGTTATCCACCTTTACGCCGGGTATGATATTTATTTTTTTATCTTTCTGCTTCGGTTAACCGCCCATATTATTAAAACTTAAATGTTGCGTTATGTTTACAACCTTATCCACCTCCGTCCGGAGGCGAAGCATTATGAAAACCTTGTTATTCTTTGTCCCTGTTTTGCTTGTAATGGGGTGCGATAAAAAAAGCAGCAATAACAATAAAGTAAATGATAAGACAGCGCAAACGCAAGTTACCTATATAGAGAGCACAACGGATTTTCCAAATCCTGAAAGAGGCTTTTACCGTTATTCAGAAACGAACGTAGATAATTATAGTCTACTGAATGCCGCAACGCTGACAGGTTTCCGTACGGGGCAGAGTGTTTCCGGTACGGCTTACAGTGTAATCAGCACAT
Source organism: uncultured Niastella sp. (assembly GCA_966212235.1). Taxonomy (GTDB): domain Bacteria; phylum Bacteroidota; class Bacteroidia; order Chitinophagales; family Chitinophagaceae; genus Niastella. Next base: position 464,631 of record CBIHPP010000004.1, read on the forward strand.
TGGTTTTCCGGTATTTCGTGCTTAAGGGATATAATGGAAAGGCTTTGCCGGCAAGTTTTCTGAGTAATATTGCGAAAGATTGTGCAACTGCAAGAGCAGCAGGTGTAAAACTAATTCCCCGCTTTACTTATACCGTTACAGCTACACCAGGTAGCTGTTCTGAGCAGTTTATCTGCAAACCATATGGGGATGCACCTAAAAATATTGTGCTGAATCATATTGCTCAACTGAAACAAGTATTGCAGGATAACGCTGATGTGATTGCCTGTGTACAACTGGGTTTTATAGGCACCTGGGGCGAAAATTATTACACTGATTATTTTGGAGATGCTTCCTCCAACGGGCAAGGCCAGTTGTATGATAATAATTGGAATGACAGGGCAGAAATACTGAGAGCGCTGCTGGGTGCGTTACCTGCAGACAGGATGGTGCAGGTGCGTTATCCACAGATCAAACAACGGTACGTCTATGGCGTAAATGCTCCCCCATCTTCTGCTGCACTCACGCCGGACGAAGCTGCACTGGGGACTGATAAATCCAGAATAGGATTTCATAATGACTGCTTCCTGGCCAGTGCCAATGATTACGGCACTTACGCCGATTATGGCAATTCCTCTTCCGCTCCCAAAGAAGCAACTACTGCTTTCCGTAATTACTACAAAATGGACAGCAGGTTTGTGGTAGTAGGCGGGGAAACCTGTAGTGATGAGTATAGTCCGCAAAATGATTGCGAACCTGCCGGACATGCAGAACGGGAGTTCGGAGATATGCATTACAGCTTCCTGAATGCGGATTATAATGCAGATGTAAACAACGACTGGCAAACAGGTGGATGCCTCACTAATATCAAGCGGAAACTGGGTTACCGGCTGGTGTTAAAAGATGCAACGTTTGAATTGACAGATTCTTTATATGTTACCATTCATTTGCAGAATAGCGGTTATGCTGCTCCATTTAACCCAAGACCCGTACAACTGGTGTTGCGCAATACATCCTCAGGACAAATCTATGAACTGGATTTCAATACAGAACTACGTAAATGGTTGCCAGGAGCCATTACTTTACAAAAGTCATTTGCTTTACCTGCGGGTATTGTGGCGGGTAATTATGACCTGCTTCTGAATTTATCTGATAAATACCCCGCTTTAAAGACGAAACCAGCCTTTAGTATTCGTTTAGCAAATGATAATGTGTGGGAAGATAATACAGGATATAATAAGCTCAATTATACCATTACAGTTAAATAAGCTAATTCACTGCATCACGTCCCTAATGCAGCAAAGAATTCTCTTATGTCTTTCGCCAGCAAGGTGGGTTGCTCTATCGCGGCAAAATGGCCACTAGCTGGCATTAATATAGGAAAGATCAGCACCATAATTCCAGCCGGATCCTATTATCTCATCCGGCCACCGCGTGAGCGTTAATCTTAACATCAAATCATCCAGGACCTGTTGTGGAACGTTTACTGAAAAAGGCTTTATCATAACGAGATTTGCTGTTGCTTTTATGGGAAAGACAAGGAAAGCGTGGTTAAGGACATACTACTTTTCTTATGTAATTCCCATCAGGACAATGTGTTCATAAGCAAATATATCTTGTCTGGAAGCTATTCCCATAAACAAAAAAGCCCCTCGATAATCGAGAGGCTTCTTAATATGGTGCCCAGGACTGGATTCGAACCAGCACATCCTTGCGAACGCTGCGACCTGAACACAGTGCGTCTACCAATTTCGCCACCTGGGCAATTCAGATCTTTATAAAAGAATAAAAGAGCTTTTTTAATTCGGGTTGCAAAGATAACCGGAAATATTAAACAGCCAAAAATTAGGGATATTTTTTATCAGAAAAAATTGACTATCAGCCCTCCCCATACGGAAAACACTTTTCCTTAAAGGAAAACAAAAAGGTTATAGGGATATCAAAATTGCTTTAAGGTAATCAGGACAGCTTTCGGGAAATCAGAAAAGCGGGAAGGAAATCGAGTGACCATACAGGAATTCAAAAAGGCTTCCGGGAAATCTTTTAACCTTTAAGGGAATCAAAATGGTTTGAAGGAATTCGAAATTCCTTCAAAGAAATCAAAAATCCTTGCGCAACTAGCTGATATACAGTTGCATATTGGTCGTATGTTTGTAGTTTGTATGTGAAACCAGGCAACTTTAGTCTGTAAGTAAGCAACTTACTCTGATTGCAGGCTGAATCACAGACGTTTCATATCAACTATAGTTTAAAACCAGTCAACATCAACAAATCAACGAATAACATGTCTCCATTTCAACCCAACAAAAGAGAATATTTAGATAACTATGTTTTTTATCTTAGCATCAAACCAGCACCATGGCCAATTCCATCGCGCAAAAACTAAAAATTAAAGATGGCTTCGCCCTGCGGACCATCAACGCTCCGGCCGATTTTAAAAAGTTCCTTACTCCCCTGCCCGATGGCGTTTCCATATCTCCCTCGGCTAAAAAATACCAGCAAATTCACTGGTTTGTGCTCAATAAAGCCCAACTCGATAAAGAGCTGCCTATCGTGATGGACCTGGTAAAAGAGGATGTGCTTTGCTGGGTCTATTATCCCAAAGGCTCTTCCAAACTGCAAACCGACCTTACCCGCGATAAGGGCTGGGATAAACTCCTGCAGCATGATCAGTTCCATTGGATTAGCCTCATTTCCTTCAACGATACCTGGTCTACTTTTGCTTTCCGGCTCAAAACCAAAGAAGATGAAAAGAAATCGGCCCAACCCAAAGAAAGGCCGATCCTCGATTATATCGACCCCAAACAAAAGATCGTGCGCCTGCCCGATGACCTGAAAGCCCAACTGTCGAAAAACAAAAAAGCCAGTGCCTTTTTCGAGTCTCTTTCCTTTACCAACAAAAAAGAATACGTTGAATGGGTGGTAACCGCCAAACGCCCCGAAACCAGAGAACAAAGAGTGAAGGACAGCCTGGATAGATTAAATAAAGGCTGGAAGAATCCGCGAAATTTATAAAGCAGCTCTAAACTACTACGGTTAAAGTTTCAACTGTGCCCGGGACCGTAACAATTTTTTCACAGGTGAAAGTTGAACAACCCCGATTGCATTCGGGGTTGTTTTTGTCTTACGCCCCTGAGCCAGGCCGTGAAGGAGATGTGCCAAGACCATTGGCAATAACTTCAATGATAACACGAAGCATGTAATCCATAGAATTGTTTTTTTAAGGTTTGCCCTACTCTGTTACTGGCTTTTCGGAATCCGCCATCAACATGATAACTTTAAACATACACGTATTTATTGGCAAATCCCAATCTTCTAATTCTAACGGAAATCAATATGTATTTTCAGTTAACCACTAAATAAATACACATTAAATATAAATCGCTTCAGCCTTAATTGTTATACGTTACAGTTATTTTAAGGCAACCTTTTTCCCCGTTCTCGCCGCCTCGTAAATACCATCAATGATCTTCATGTCGCGCACGCCTTCTTCGCCATCCACCGGTACTATGGGTTGCGCGCCATCCATAATAATGGCAGCCATCTCATCCATCTGTACGGTCTGGTGGGTAACATGTGGCTGGGTTAATTCCCCTTTATTGGTTCGCCCTTTTATAGGGCCATAACCCGTAGACGGTAATAATTCGCCAAAGCCCTTTTCGCCGTTTAGAAAAAACCGGTCCAGATTATTCATATTGTAGGTCGATAAACAGGAAGCTACCGCCCCACTGGGAAAACCCAATTGAAATTGGATGGTTTCATCTACGCCTTCTTTAAATTTTTGCGGATTGGTCTTGGTTTCCTGGGCAGTAATCCAAACCGGCTCCTCGCCTACCATATAACGCGCTCCATTAATTGAATAGATGCCTATATCCATCATAGCACCGCCGCCCGCCAATGCTTTGTTTAACCGCCACTGCGTGGGATCGCCGATCCTGAAACCCGTTAATCCCTGGAAGAAAAGTATTTTGCCCAACTCCCCGTCTTTGCGCATTCGAATAATCTCCAGGGTCTTGGGTTCAAAATGCATTCTGTACCCTACCAGCAATTTTACATTCGCTTTCTTACAGGCATCTACCATCTCCTGCCCTTCCTTTGCATTTACTGCCATCGGCTTTTCACAAATAACATGCTTACCCGCTTTGGCTACGCGTATTACCTGGTCGTGATGCAGGGCATTGGGTGTTATTACATACACCACATCGATGTCGGGATTATCTTTAATGCGATCGAAGTTCTCGTAATTGTAACAGTTCTTGTCGGGGATATTATACTTTTCCTTCCAGGCAGTGATCTTGGCGGGCGTACCGCTGATAATACCGGTTAACCGGGCCCGTTTGCAGGCTTGCATGGCTTCTGCCACCCGGGTCCCATAACTTCCTAACCCCATAATGGCAACACGCAATGGCGGTCCATCGTAGGTTGTTGAATGTTTTTCTTCGTTCAATGTACATGCTTCGGCCGGTATTAATGGAAACGCCATAACCGACGCTGCCAGTGTTTGCAGAAAGTTTCGACGGGAGTTCATAATACGCCAATTTATATTAAATGTAAGCAATAAGCATAACGGAAAACAAATCAGATTACAGCACCTGCAAAAATTATGCTGGCCCAATTGCCATTAACAGCGGGTTTTTATCGTTGTTGCGGACTACATTTTTCCGCTCATCCCTGAAATGGTTATTTTTCATAAACTATGCCAGGCTCCTATCCCCTTCAATGCCACCAATAATTGTCATAACCTGCGCTTTTCTCCAATTACCGCTGTTATACTTTTGCTTGAAAAAACATATAAGAATCAGTACAATTGGCATATGAACCGGAGCTTCCTGCTTGTACTGTTTTTTCTTGCTGCAACTACAACCGCCATGAGTAATTTCGCCGATACAACGGTTGTAAAAAGGACTTATTATACCCAACATATACAAGGCGCCGTTACGTTAGATGGCATTCCCAATGAAGATGCCTGGAATTCGGTTGCATGGAGCGGTGACTTTATACAATACCAGCCCAATGAAGGCAAAGCACCGGCACAGCCTACCCGGTTCAAAATATTGTACGATGAAAAATTTCTGTACGTCGCTTACCATTGCATGGATCAATATCCCGATTCCATCATTAAACGCATGGACCGCCGCGACCAGTTTCCCGGCGATTGGGTAGAAATAAATATCGACAGTTACCACGATCTGCGGACTGCCTTTTCTTTCACCCTGTCGGTCTCGGGCGTGCGGGGCGATGAGTTTATCTCGAACAACGGCGATAACTGGGACGTAAACTGGAACCCCATCTGGTTTGGCAAAACACATATTGATGAAACGGGCTGGACGGCCGAAGTAAAGATCCCGCTCAGTCAGCTCCGTTATGGCAATGAAGCTGATAAAACCTGGGGCATCCAGGTTACGCGACGCATTTTGCGTAGAGAAGAAAGGTCCATCTGGCAATATATTCCACAGAACTCAGGCATATGGGTAAGCGGCTTTGGCGAGCTGAAAGGGTTACAAAATATCCCCATGCACCGCCAGGTTGAAATAGCACCCTACGTAACCATACAGACCGACAAATACAAAAAGGAAGATGGTAATCCGTTTGCAAAAGGGCTCGATAGTAAACTAACCGGTGGCCTTGATGGCAAGTTTGCCGTTACCAATGACCTTATTCTCGATTTCACCGTGAACCCCGATTTCGGTCAGGTGGAAGCCGATCCCTCCCAGGTGCGTATCGATGGCTTTCAGAATTTCTTTGAAGAACGCCGGCCGTTCTTTATGGAAAGCAGGAATATTTTCAATTACCAGTTGACCGGTTCCGAAGCCGGCGGCGATTATGATTCTGACCTGCTTTTCTATTCGCGCCGCGTAGGCAGTTCACCACACGCCTATCCCGACCTGAACAATAATGAATACGTGAAAATGCCGCAGAATACGTCCATCCTCGGTGCTGCCAAGTTCAGTGGAAAGACCCGCAAAGGCTGGAGCATTGGCGTGCTTGAAAGCATCACCCAAAAAGAAATGGCTACCATCGATTACAATGGGGAGAAAAGAAAGGAACTGGTTGAACCGTTGACCAGCTACTTTGTAGGCAGATTGCAAAAGGATATCAATGGCGGTAAAACCATTTTCGGCGGCATCTTTACAGCTGTTAATCGCGACAATGGACTGAACGATCTGTTACATCGCCAGGCGTATTCAGGCGGTCTTGATTTTTTTCATACCTGGAAGAACCGCACCTGGTACTTACGCGGTAATGTGGTGTTCAGCCAGGTACAGGGCACCAAAACAGCGATCCTTCATACGCAAACATCATTTGAGCATCTGTTTCAGCGAAATAACGCCAGCGAAGTATCGCTCGACAGTAATCGCACGGCGCTTACGGGTACAGGCGGTACTATTCGTTTTGGAAAAAGCGGCGGTACATCGGGCCCGCATGGCCGGTTGTTTAAATTCGAGACCGGTATTACGCTTCGTTCGCCGGAACTGGAGTTGAACGATATTGGTTTCATGCTTACCGCCAATGAGATCAACCATTTTACCTGGGCCGGTCTTCATTGGCCCAAATCGTTCCTGTTCTTCCGCAATGCCCGGTTGAATTACAACCATTGGTCGCGGTGGGATTACAGCGGGAAATTCATTTACCAGCAATTCAACTTCAATTCACACGCTACTTTTAACAACAACTGGCAGGCTGGTACCGCTGCTAACTGGGTCCCGTTCGGCATTTCAAACAACGCATTGCGCGGCACCTCGGCCCTTCGTCGCCTGCCCGGCATGGCGCATAGTTTTTATGTGACCACCGATTTTAGGAAAAAGTTTTACGTAAACTTTAATACCAACACGTTCTGGGGGTTTCAACGCACTATGAAAAACAGCCAGTCGGAAATAAACTTCTATTTTCAGCCGGTCAATGCCATGCGCATCAGTCTGAGTGCAAGCTATGTATACTCCTGGCGTAAACAGGACCAGTTTGTAAGCAATGTTTCCTATGCCAATAGCACCCGTTCCATTGTGAGCGAAGTAAAGCAACACACCTTACGGTTTGTGGGCCGGTTGAGTTATAACATTACACCCGATCTTACGCTGCAATATTACGGTCAGCCATATATTTCACGTCCGGTATACAATCATTTTGCTTATGTAACCAACCCGCTGGCGAAAAAGCTCAGCGACCGGTTCCATGTGTTCAATGATGGAGAGATCAGCGAGGGCAATGGGGAATACCTGGTAGATGAACAAAAAGACGGTATTGTTGATTACCGTTTCAGCAAACCCGATTTCAACTTTGTACAGTTCCGCTCAAATTTTGTAGTACGTTGGGAATATAAACCCGGCTCTGAATTATACCTGGTATGGTCGCAAAGCAATACGCCCGAAGCGGATGCCGATCTGGAGAACAATGTACCTGTACCGAAGAGTTTATTTCAGAATGCATTTGATAACCAGGCTGCCAGGAATATTTTTCTGATAAAATGGACCTACCGGTTCCTGAAATAATGTACTGTTCAAAAATGTTTCTCATCCGCCGAGGGTCCATAAATAGAAGGAACGGGTATATTATTCATGCGCATATAAACCGTAAGCTGTCCACGGTGATGCACCATATGATTTACGGTTTGTTCCAGTTGTGACAACTTTGAAGCGCTATAAAGGACCTGCCCGCTATTCTTCAAATAAAATGTCTCCTGTAATGCTTCGTCGGAAACCCTGGCCAGTGCATTTTTTGCGTTTTGTACGTTGGCATCAAAACGTTTAATCACATCTTCGGCAACAGCAGGCTTGAAACGTTCATCCGTGGCAAAATCAAGTTCGGTTTGTTCAATTATTTTAGCGATCCACCGGGGAATATCGGTCACCAACAGCGTGAGATAGCCCAGCTCCATCGACGTTTCATGTGGTTTAAAAGGGAACAATTCCATGGGAATACGTTCAAGACATTTGCGGGTGGCTGTTATTTCTGCTTCCAACTCTTTTAAATAGGTTGTACCAAAAGTGGTCTGGCTCATGGTTATTGTTTAACAGTTTCGCTAAAAAAGATGTGCCACGTCTTGCAAAGTCTCGCAGACATGGCACACGGTACGCTAACTGAATAACCTGCCTACCGGCAGGCAGGCTTAATAACTTGCCAACGCTTCGCTAAAAGCTGCAGTAGACTGATTATCTGAACGGGCCGCCAGTAATTTCTTTCTTTTCTGATACAATACATAGGATGCAGTAGCCAAAGCCAGGGGCAATACCATAAACATCCAGTCGGGTTTGCCAATGGCAAGAATTGAAAAGGTAGCGCCGATGAGGTCAAAGAACAAACCGGCGTAAGCCCATTCTTTTAAGCGGGGAAAACCAGGTACCAGTATCGCCACAACACCCAACAACTTGGCCACACCAATAAAGGGAACAAAGAATACGGGATAGCCCAGTTCTTCATGCATGCCCTTAATAGCCACAGGATGGCTCATGATATCGGGGATTGCAGAACCCAGCATTAAAAAAGCAAATAAACCTGTAAACACCCAATAGAAAATGTTAGTCTTTTTCATAACAACCAGTTTTAATAATTGAATAATAGTATTTGTTTTTTTGTTGGGGCCATCGTACGCTTTAGTATGATTAGCCTGATTTGTTATAACAAAACTAAATTCAAAAACCGGCTTCAACGGGGGGTGTAAGGGACAATTTAAGGGTGGTTTGCGACACGGAAAACCACTGCAAGCCAAAAGCAATACAAAAACACTATGCACAAAAAAAAGGTGGGTCGCCTATTAAAAGATGACCCACCTTATCAATATTGCAAATGGTTATTGCACCATACCCGAGTTAGAGGAATAGTGTGCTTTTCCCAGCGAATCAAGCACCAATGGACCCGATAAGTCAAGATCACCGGAAGCAACAGAGAATTTCCATTTTTCCACACCACTGCTTGCATTGTATGCATACATATACCGGCTGCCACCGCCGCCTATAAACACATTACCATTCGCCACGGCAGCACTGGACCCATTGGGATATATTTGTTTGCTCCATAACTGTGTTCCGGAGGAAGCATTTAACGCATAAAAAACGCCGCCATCGCCCGATACATATAAAATGCCGTTCGAAACAAGCGGGCTTGAAGAAAACCCGGTATTGGTCAGTCCTTCCCAGGCCAAAGTACCGGTAGCCGCATTCAAAGCATATACACTTCCTTTTTTAGTAAACCCGGGCACATCGTACCATCCGGCGATATACACAACGCCATTTACAACAGTCGGGCTTGATGCTTCCAATGAAACACCGGTATTATACTTCCACGCCAGTGTGCCTGTAGTGGCATTAATGGCATGAACATAGGTATCCCTGCTGCCTATGTATAATATTCCATTTGCTAAAGCAAGCCCCGAGTAATTGCTAATATTACCCATGGCATATTTCCATTTGAAGTTACCGGTAGCTGCGTCTAAAGCATATACGTAACTATCGTCGCAGCCGAAATAAACAACTCCATTATCAACCACTGATCCTGCACTGATATAATAACCAGCAGTATAGCTCCATTTTACCGAACCATTCAGGGGATTCAGGGCATAAAGCATGTTATCGCCGCTGGCATATACGGTATTACCACTCACTGTTACCGAACTGGTAAGACTTACCGAACCAGCAAGGTACTTCCAAAGCACTTTACCGGTCAGGGCATGAAAGGCGTAAATATAGTGGTCTGTGCTGGTTGTATATACAATGCTGTCTTTAAAGGCAGGACTTGCATACGAGAACCATCCGGTACCAGTATAGGACCATTTCTTAACACCAGTCTCAGAATCGAGGCAATAGAAATTATTACCACTGCCGCCAACAAATACCCGGTTGCGAATTGGCCGATGGGTAACCACTACTACATATTTTCGGCTACTGGTATCCTCCGCTTTTACGGTGTAGGTTACAGGCGTCGAAAAATTCTGCACATCGAAGGCCGACGGTGTCAGAATAACTCCCTTCCAGGTAATTTTAGGCAGTAAGGCAGTAACATCGGTACCGGCAGGTACGCCTACCAGTATACTGTCATTTTTAATGGTTACGGTAAGGTCGGTCGTATCGAGCAAAGCGCCATTGGCCTGTAATAGGGTAAAAGAAATAATTGCTTTGGTGGAGTCTTTGGGTACAGGCGGAGCCGGAGCGTCGTCTTTATCACAGGAACTAAACAGGTTTAAAAATACCATAATACAACCCAGGTATACTACAGCTTTAAGAGGGGATCGGAAAATTTTCATTGTAAAAAATAAATGGTTAAAAGGTTTCCGGCAGGCAAATATTACCTGCCTGTTTCTAAAATCGATTTCTTGTCTGAACACTTTAACCCAATAAAAAAGGGCACCAATCAATGTATTGACTGATAACCCTTTTTTCCAATTATGTATTGCCTTATTGTCTGCGCCTTTTGAAAAAGTACCGCCGTTTAACCGGTTGCACTTTATTGAGAGCAAATGTAAGTAACCTTTTACATTAATTAATACAACAGTCTCACCTTGATCGTGTCCTTTACCTCTTTTAACAAATTAACCGCAGTACTTGAAAGCTTACGGTCTATATCCAACACCACATATCCTATTTCTTCATTTGTTTTCAGGTATTGCCCCAGGATGTTGATCTTGTTTTCCGCCATTGCTGTATTGATGGCTGATAACACGCCCGGTACATTGCGGTGAATATGTAAAATGCGATGCGCGCCTTCCTGCGGTGGCAAACTCAATGGCGGTACCGTATGCGAACCAATGCTGCCGCCCATTTCAAGATACTGGAACATTTTATTGCTCACATCTTCCCCAATGTTCTGCTGCGCTTCTTCCGTTGAACCGCCAATGTGCGGGGTAAGAATAACATTCGGCAATCCCTGCAATGGAGAGGTGAATTTATCGCCGTTCTTTTCAGGCTCCCAGGGATACACGTCAATCGCCGCACCGCTCAGCTGGCCATCCTCTAATGATTTGGCCAGGGCATCCAGGTCAACCACTTCACCACGGGCATAGTTGATAAGTATAGAACCCTTTTTGAAATTCTTTATTACGTTCTTATTGATCAGGTTTTTGGTGCTGTTGGTTTCGGGTACATGCAGCGTTATGATATCGGCCTGGCTCACCAGATCTTTCAATGTCTTCCGCGCAACGGCATTCCCCAACGGTAATTTGGTAACGGTATCATAAAAAATGACGTGCATACCCAGGGCTTCTGCCAGTACGCTTACCTGTGTACCAATATTGCCATACCCGATAATACCCAGCGTTTTTCCACGCAACTCATAGCTGCCCTTGGCATCTTTCAGCCATACGCCTTCATGCGCCGCTTTGTTTTTATCTACAATACGGCGAATTAACAATATCGATAACCCAATCACCAGCTCAGCCACCGAACGGGTATTGGAATACGGTGCGTTGAACACCGCAACACCCTGTTGTTTGGCATATTTTAAATCAACCTGGTTAACACCAATACAAAAACAACCTATTCCCTGTAATTTTTTAGCTGCATCCAGTACACGCGAAGTAATTTGCGTTTTGGATCGGATACCCAGCAAATGCACGTCCTTCACTTCACGGATCAGGTCTTCTTCACTTAATGCGCCCGTTATCTTTCTAACGGATGTGTAGCCATTGTCTTTAAAGAATTTTACTGCTGTGTCACTAATGTTCTCAAGTAGAAGAATATTTATCTTTTCCTTGGGATAACTCGTAATTTGTTTGTCGGTCATAATGAAACCCTTGCTTTTACGTTATCTTAGTTAAAAGATTGCAAATATAGTTCATAGTTGCAGAAAGTTAGGCATGAAAAATGCTTACATGGGCTTGTAACTGGTCGGTTTTATTTAACTTTGCAAATTCGGAAACAAAAATTAGATGGTCCTGGTGAAAAACTTAGTCGGCTTATTGCTAACATTAATGGTATTGGAGGGTTGTGCGCGCGTAAACAATAAGAAGGTTACCTCTGGCCCAATGAATGGTGATACTTCATCTTTACCTGCCCGTGCCGCTACGTTAACGCCCAACGAATTGAGCTATTACAATAGAATGGTCAGCAGCCATCTCGATTCCACCTTCCGTAAAACCCGGTTCAATGGCAGTGTGCTGGTGGCAAAGAACGGACAGATCGTTTATGAAGAATACAACGGATTTGTTGATCCCCGCACCAAAAGAGATTCCATCACCCCCACTACACCTTTTCATCTTGCTTCTGTATCAAAGACCTTTACCGGTATGGCCACATTGAAATTGTGGGAAGAAGGCAAGCTCAATATCGACGATCCCGTTTCAAAATATTTACCTGGCTTTCCGCTCGAAGGCGTAACTGTGCGGCTTTTACTAAACCATCGCAGTGGTATTCCCAAGTACGATCACTACATGGGCGAAATGGGTTGGGATAAGCATAAGATGGTCTCCAACCAGGATGTACTGGATTTCCTCATCGCCAACTACAAGAAAATACCTATTGCAAACGCCAACCGGGGCTTCAGTTATTCCAATACCAACTATGCCTTACTGGCCCTGATCATTCAAAAAATAAGCGGTCTGTCGTACCCGGATTATCTGAAAAAGACATTTTTCGATCCACTGGGCATGAAGGATACCTACGTATTCACCCTGGCCGATTCGGCCCGCTATATGCCATCCTTCTATTACAGTAACCGCGAATACGCTTTTGATTTCCTCGATGCCGTATATGGCGATAAAAATATTTACAGTACCGTTCGCGACCTGCTGAAGTGGGACCAGGCTTTACAGAACGAAAGCTTATTTAAGAAGTCTACCCTGGACCAGGCATATTCCGGGTACAGCTTCGAAAAGGCCGGCACCCACAATTACGGGCTCGGCTGGCGCATGTACCTGCTGAACAATGGTAAAAAATTGATCTACCACAATGGCTGGTGGCACGGCAACCGCACCTCCTTCTATCGCATGCCGGAAGAAAATGCCACGATCATTGCCCTTTGTAACAACGACTGCCGGTATGTGTACCGGGTAAAGGAAATGGCTGACATTTTCGGCGATTATAAGCAAAACCATAACCGCTACGATGATGATGAACCCAACCAGGTTGCCCGGGTAGAAAAACCAGCCAAACGTCGCACGCAATCCACCGCTCATAAAAAGAAAAGTTCCAGCCGCCGCTCAACTGCCAGAAAGTAATTAAATTTCCGGATGCAAATTTTTGCTACCGAACAAATTAAGGCATGGGACGAATACACCATTCGCCATGAACCCATTACTTCCCTTGACTTGATGGAACGAGCCGCCACCACCTGCTATGAATGGTTGATCCAGAACAACTATAAGGGCCGGTCCTTTACCATTTTTTGCGGCAAAGGCAACAATGGCGGCGATGGCCTGGTGATTGCCCGGCTAATGGCCCAAACGCATCATACAGTTACGGTTTACATTCTTGAATTTGGTCATAAAGGCACAGAAGATTTTCAGGCCAACCTGGCCCGCCTGCACGATACCTCAGCCGTGATCCGCTTCATTTCTTCAGAAGAATTACTGCACTCCATTCCTTCCCAGGATGTGGTAATTGATGCCCTGCTGGGCTCGGGTATAAACCGGCCGGCAGATGGACTCACCGCCAACCTCATCGATCATATTAATAAAAGCGGCAATGAAATAATTGCCATTGACATTCCCAGCGGGTTGTTTGTGGACCACAGCTCCCGAAGTAATATAGCAATAAAGGCACAGCATACCCTTAGCTTTCAATGTTTTAAACCGGCTTTTCTGATGCCGGAAAATGGAGAAAGCATTGGCCACATACACCTGCTTGACATTGGTTTGCATCCCGGATTTTTAGCCGATCAGCCCTCCCCTTTTGAATTGGTTGACCTGGCCATGGTGCGGAAGCTCATTGAACCGCGTAAACCCTTCTCGCACAAAGGCGATTATGGCCATGCCGCCATCGTAGCCGGCAGCCATGGTATGATGGGTGCCGCCGTATTATGTGCCCGGGCCTGCCTGCGCAGCGGCGTGGGTAAGCTTACCTGCCATATTCCGGCCCTGGGCTACACCATTATGCAGGTATCCGTACCGGAAGCCATGTGTAAAACGGGGGAAGCTATTTCTGACCAGGACCACCCGGCGTCTGAAATGGACAAATACGACACCATTGCTATTGGGCCCGGATTGGGCGCCCATGCTGGTAATATCAATCTCTTGTATTTGGTTTTTGAGCAGAATCGCCGGCCCATGGTCATTGATGCCGATGGTTTAAATACCATAGCGCAGGAAAAAGCGCTGCTGAATAAAATACCACCCGGTTCCATACTCACCCCGCACCCCAAAGAATTTGAACGGTTGTTTGGAAAAACAGCCAATGATTATGACCGCATACAGATGGCCTTACAAAAAGCAGTCGAACATAATTTATATATTGTATTAAAAGGCCGGTATACATTTATTGCGTCCCCCGATGGCAAAGGGTATTTCAATAGCTCGGGCAATCCCGGTATGGCTACCGGCGGAACCGGCGATGTGCTGACCGGCATCATTACCGGTTTACTGGCTCAGAAATATGCCCCTTTGCATGCTGCCATGGCCGGTGTATTTCTTCATGGCCATGCCGGCGACCTGGCAGCCGCCTATGCCTCCCAGCCTTCTCTCATAGCTTCAGACCTCATCGATTTTCTGGGACAGGCGTACCAAAGCGTAACGCCGAACGCTTAACGCGGAACGCAAGGTGTATTTGGCGTTTTGCGTTCAGCGTTTTGCATTCAGCGCAAAAAAACTACCTTCGCCGCCATTTTAAAGAACGTATTATGAAACTGGAAGAACAATTAAAGCAACGCAGCGGCAATCAATGTGAACTATGCAAATCGGCCGATGGATTAAAAATATATGAAGTAGCGCCGCAACCCTATAGCGATGCCAACGACAGCATTTTGATCTGCGATACCTGCCGGGCGCAAATTGAAAGGAAAGCGGAATTAGACAACAGCCGCTGGACCTTTCTTTCAGAAACCATGTGGAGCGAAATACCCGGCATCCAGGTTGTTTCCTGGCGCATGCTCAACCGCTTGAAGAATGAAAGCTGGGCCATGGATAGCCTCGACATGATGTACCTGACCGATGAAACACTGGCCTGGGCCAAAGCCTCCGGTGACCACGAGAACGACGACGCGGTACTATTACATAAAGATATTGACGGCAACCTGCTGCAAACCGGCGACACAGTGATATTGACAAAACATCTTGATGTAAAAGGAACGTCCATGACTGCCAAATTGGGAACCATCGTAAAGAACATCCGCCTGGTAGAAAATAATACAGAACAAATTGAAGGCAAAGTAGAAGGCCAGACCATTGTTATTCTTACCAAATATGTGAGGAAGCACAATGGCTAACAGCTATTGTGCATGAGCATCCCGGAAAGGAACCAGCCATTTTCTCATTATCCTGGCCAATGAGCCCATTAAACGCGGGAGTATTTTAAACGTCAAATAGCCGTTTAATTTAACACCCTGCACTATGCGTTTAGTAATTTTACCCATTACATTATTGTTCTTACCGCTTTTATTCTCCTGCAAAAAAACAGGTACGCAGCCTGCGGAAAACGAACTACCGGCACGGCTTACCATAAACGGACAAACTACTAAAACACCCGATGGAAACGCCATTGAATTGAGAGGATTGAACTGGGGATGGTGGGGAACAGCACAACCGCAGGATGCAGCAGAAGCTATCAATATGGGGGCTAACGTGGTACGTATGCCTATCAGGTGGTATTTTGGCGGCGCCGGCAGCGATATACGCCAAACAGGTGCACCGGGAAATATAGAGCCCACAGGGTTGGCGCAACTGGATCAATATATTGACTGGTGCACCAGCCAGAAATTATGGGTCGTTTTATTTGCCGGTTCCGACCAGGGTGCGGGTGATTCTTCAGAAAATTACTGGACCAACGCCGCGCTAAAACAGGAATTTATTGCGATGTGGCAATTTTTAGTGCAACGGTATAAACACAAGCCATATATAGCCGCGTATGAATTGCTATCGGAGCCGCATCCCAAAAAACCTGTAACGGTTCAACAGGTTGTACAATTCTATGAAGAGGTGATCACAGCCGTTAGAAAATATGATACCATAACGCCGGTTATGATAGGCCCCAATGATCACTATGATATAAATCTGCTCGAAGAAACCATCAGCGTCAAAGACCCGAAAATAATTTACACGTTTAACTATTACCTGCCCACCGATTATATTAAACCCGATAAAAGAGAACAGGCCGGGCTTCCCATTGTTTCATATCCCGATACTTATACCGATTTCAATGGCAATACAGTCACCCTTAACAAAGATTATTTAAAACAAATTTTACAACCAGCTGTACAGTTCAGCAAAAATTACAATGTTCCGGTATTCGTAAACCAGATGGGCGTACGCAGTCGCTGCCCCAACCATTTAACATACCTCACCGAAGTGTGTGATATTTTTTACCAGCATCATATCCCTTTCACCTACTGGACTTATCGTACCCGCGACGACGCCAATGAGTATGGGTTATACTGGTTTAATAAAACCACGCAGCAATATGTATTCAAACCTGAACCGGCAGCCATTTTGAACGCAGCATTCAAAAGGAAATAACATGATTTCACTCCATTCGAATATATGCAGGGTGATGTGTAGCTTGCAGCCGCATTAAGCATTAAGCTTTCCCGTTTCCTGTTCCATAAACTTGCGGAACCGCTCGCGCAGCGACTGATAGTATTCAATGAGTTGTTTGGCTTCTTCTGAAAGAGATGAACCGCCGCCTTTTTCGCCGCCCGTTGCAGTGATCACCAGCGGGCTCCCCACTATTTCATTCAGGCGGCTTACCATTTCCCAGGCCTTTTTATACGACATGCCCATCGCTTTGGCTGCCTGGTTTATTGACCCTGTTTCTTCAATGCGCTGCAGCAATTCAACCGGGCCGGGACCAAAAAAGCGGGTTCCATTACCTTCCAGCCATAAACTCCCGTTTATCCTGAAATCGCCCTTCTTTAAAATATCCCTTAATTGCTTTTTCATCTGAAAAATATTATTTATGTTTTGGCCAGATGCCCGCCCGGATGACCGGTCGGACGGGATGGACGTTTCATCTTGCAATAATAATTATTCTCATGTAAATCGAACTCAGCTTTACAAGGACTCTTCAAATGCAAAAAAATACTTTTTTTATGACCGGGTTGTCCTTTCATCCGGGGCGTATACCGGTAAAAGGGGATTCCCTAAAAAATAACCGGATTGCCGGCATTAATTAAGTAGAAAAGACTTAACTTATAAACCTAACCCGTTATACATACTTAAATCAATTCCCGCTTGATGGAAGAAAGTATAATTGCTGAAAACAACCTTTACGGCGATGTCATTTTAGTGTCGATTGCAAAGAAAACAGGTGTAATAAATGCCATCTGGCCGCCGAAAGCCAGGCTGCACGGAGTGTCTGGCAAACGGTGTATAGGTAAGAAGATCCAATCCTTTCTATCCCCTTCCTCCAAAACAATTTTTAAAACAGCGGTCGCTAAAAAAAGCAAAGCGGCAACCATTATTCATCTCGATCTCATTTCCGGGATATTACCCACTACCACATATGCCTGTTCCATCTGGCATAAGCGCAAACAACCATTGATACTGGTCATACAAAAAGAACTGCCAAAGGAGGCCACAACTGGCTATTTTAAAACAGCAACCGGTACTGAGTACATAGAAAGAAGTATAGCAGAACAAATGGTGGAGGAAACAAAAGATAAGTTCTGTCGCATCTTTGAAAGGATAACCATGCCCATCGCCGCTTATGAAATACAACCACCAAAGCGGTTTATATTTATAAATCCAAAATTTACAGAATGGTTTGGGTATACCATTGAAGACATCCCCGATATAGAACACTGGAAACAGGCTGCTTACCGGGATGAGGCGTATTTCCAGGAAAAGCAAAAAGAATGGCGCAATGAAATAAAAAAGATTCAGGACGGTGAAAAACAGGAATCCCGACCTTTTGATATCACCATTTATTGCAAAGACGGAAGCACCAAGGACCTGGAAATGTCTTTTTCCACAGATGCCAATTTGTGTTATATCACGTTTAACGATGTTACCGAACGAAATATAATTACCAGGGCGCTGCAGGAAAATGAAAGTAAATTCAGGAACATTTCAGAACAATTACCCATTCCCATTTGTGTATTCAGCGAAAAAGGCGAAACCCGGTTCCTGAACAATGCCTTTATCGATACATTTGGATATACCAAAGAAGATATTCCCAGCCGGCATGAATGGCTCGCAAAAGCATATCCCGACGACAATTTGCGAAACCAGGTAATAGCCAACCGGGTATGGGCAACAACGCGAACCCTGGGGAAAACGAGAACAACCTATATGACCCAGTATGAAGTGACCTGTAAAGATGGCTCCGTGAAGAACATTGAATTCTGTGTATCTGTAGGAAACAGAAATATATACGTGGTGGCCAATGATATTACCGGAAAGGTAAAGGCAGAACAGGAATTGAAGCAATCGCACCGGCACCTTAGAGAGCTATCCTCCCACCTGGAAGACATCCGGGAAGAAGAACGTAAACATATTTCCCGGGAAATTCATGATGAACTGGGTCAGCAATTAACCCTGTTAAAACTCGACCTGTTACAAATAAGCAAAAAGTTACCGCCCGGCGAACTGATAGAAAAAATGAAACAGGCCGATCAGTTACTGGTTGAAACCATGCGATCGGTTCGTAAGATTGCCACCCAGCTCAGGCCCAGCCTGCTCGATAACCTGGGCCTGGTAAGCGCGCTGGAATGGCAAAGCCGGGAATTTGAAAAGAATTTTGGCATTCACTGCGTCTTTGAAAGCCTGTTGATGGAACCACAATTTTCAACGCAACAATCCAATGCTTTATTTCGCATATACCAGGAAGCATTGACCAATATTGCGCGTCATGCCAATGCAACCCAGGTAGATGCCGTGCTTTCGCAGGAAGGCGATAAGTTCGTGCTTGAAATACGCGATAATGGAAAAGGGTTCAGGAAGGAAGATATGACCGGTAAAAAAACGCTCGGTCTGGAAGGGATGCACGAAAGGGCATTGATGATCGAAGGCGATTTTCGTATTGAAAGCACGCCCGGCCAGGGAACCTATATCCACATATCCACCCCCATACTAATCACTAACCAGGAAATCAGACAACTGTGACAAAATTTTTAATAGCCGACGATCACAGCCTTATCCGGAAAGGCCTGAGCACATTACTACGGGAAGAATATCCCGGCGCAGAAGTGAGCGAAGTAACCGATTCATCTGAACTGATCAAAGAAGCCGTTATTCAAAAATGGGACCTGATCATTTCAGACATTTCCATGCCCGGCCGTAATATCCTGGAAACACTCAAGGAATTGAAAAAAATACTGCCGGCCACCCCGGTATTGATACTCAGTGTGCATCCTGAAGACCAGTATGTAGTGCGGGCCCTGAAAGCCGGTGCATCGGGTTATCTGAATAAAGAAAGCCATCCCGATGAACTGCTAAAAGCAGTAAAGCAATTGCTGCAGGGCAAGAAATATATCAGCGCGGAAGGCGCTGAGAAACTGGCCGCTTCGTTTGGCGATGATCCCAACCAGCTACCGCACGAAAAATTATCTGAACGCGAATTCGACGTATTAAAGCGAATTGCGTCGGGTAAAACCGTTTCTGATATAGCCTCCTCCCTTTCTTTAAGCGTTAATACCATCAGCACCTATCGCTCCCGGGTACTTGAAAAAATGAATATGCAGAACAATGCCGAGCTCACACTGTATGCAGTTGAGAATAAGCTAGTTTAAAAATCAGTTCATAGTTCACAGTTCGTTAGTTATTGTGTTAAACTTATGAACTGAATAACTGAATAACTGAATTTATTGTATTGCTGTGTTTGCCGTCTGCCGTCTCACGTTTGCCGTGTAGTTCAAACCACTACAAGCAGTAATTGTCATCCTGACACAAAAACAACACTTGACCCTATTGCCGGGCATCCCGTTTTATTGCACCTTTGCTATCCAATCAAAATGGTATGAATGAAAAGCACACTCTGTATCCTCTTAATTGACGATTCGGCCTTATTCATTCATCGTATCAAACAACTGCTATCCGAGCGTTATGACGATCTTTCAATAGCGGTAGCCGGCTGCTTTGAAGAAGGATTAACGATGTTCGCCCGAAAAACGCCACACCTTATTTTCCTGGACATAAACCTTCCAGACAGAAGCGGTACCGACCTACTGGTAAAGATCAGGAGAATGAACCAGCATGTAAAAATTGTCATGCTCACAAATAACGACCCTGGGGAATATTACGAAACATGCATGCGCCTTGGAGCTGATTACTATGTGGAGAAGTCTATGGGTTTTGACTCCATTACAGGCATAACAGATGAGGCCCTGGAAAGCCTTTCAAAACTAAAGTAAATAGCTATGAACATGAGTGACGGGTTGTCACCTATTGATCCGCCAGGCGGCGGACAGGAATCGGTGTATTACGCAATCATTGACCAGGAAGGCCGGATCCTTTCTATGAACGCAGCCATGAACAGCGAGTTTGGCCCTGGAACCCCAAGACAATTGGATCATTTTCAATCCCTGCTTTCAGAATGCGACCGGGAAGTATTCGATACCCTGTTAACAAACAAAAACGAACTTCAATCATTCCCTATTCATCTGTACTCCTATGCCTTCCCTGTACAGCAGGCAGTTGTAAAATGGTCTTTTTTCCAATTGCTGCCCGGTAAAGAGACACACAGTTATATTCTTTGTGCCGGCCACAGAAATGAAAATGCCCTGGCGGCGGAAAATGCGACCCTGCATGCCAACGAATCACCGAAAAACCCCAACACCTCATTATCCGACATGTTGCTCAAGATGCTTGAACACGAACGACTGGTGATTGGACAGGAACTACATGATAATGTGAACCAGCTGCTTTGTTCAGCCAAGCTGCACCTCGATATGGTACAGGTGTATAAAGATGAGAATCAAAAAGCAAAAAAAATGACAACGCAGCTGCTCAAGGAGGCAATAGACGAGATCAAAAAATTAGCGCGTGGCATGGTGCTGCAGAAATTACAAAAAGATACCCTGCTCGAAAGTGTAAAAGCTTTCATTGAAGACATCAAATCAATCCATAAAATAAATATTGTATTTGGTATCCACCATATTAATGAAGAACTTATTTCCGACCATAAGAAAATCAATCTTTACCGTATCCTTCAGGAACAGTTCAGGAATATCATAGAGCACAGCAGAGCGAAAACCGTGGTTATGACCCTCGAAACCGATGACAGAAATGTAGAATTGATCATTGATGATGACGGCATCGGTTTCGACCCTAACCACCAGGTAGACGGTATTGGATTGATCAATATCAGAGAACGGGTGAAACACCTGCATGGTCAATACGAGATCATAACGGCGCCGGGCAAAGGCTGTCGCCTATATATTACGATTCCTCTTTGAAAACCAATACATGTACAGTGAGTAGGAGAACCGTGAATTGAATGACAACTGTACCATCATTGCGAACTAATTGCGCATGGTGATTTACAAAAACTTCCCGACTTTAGCCGGGAAGTTTTTGTGTTTTATTATTCACGAATCCTTTTTAGAAACAACTTTTGCATCGCGCGTGTTCTTTTGAACAGCAATGGCGCCAAACAGGGCCAATAAATAAGAGAAAGCATAATACCCTTTTTCACTGGGCAATAGGGTGGCATTCCATAATCCCACAACTAACAACACAACAGACAGGATGGTACAGAACCAGCTTAAACCATAATAAATTTCAGTAACGGGAATACCTTCCAGTTTGTCGCGTACACTTTTTTGAACAGAAATAACAGCAAAAAGACCGAACATCAAAACCGTAAAATAATAACCCTTTTCATTCAGTTCCATTTCAGCACGCCATAAGCCGATTAAGAATCCGGCCATACCGGCGCCAAGGGCAATCCACGAGGCAGCAACAAAGGCGTTTGAGGGTTTTTGGTTCATTCGTTGTTTTTTAAGGTTAATCAGGAAACCAGGAAAAGTAAAATTACCATTATAAAGATATATTCAAAACCTATAAAGTTTTCTTAAAAAAGGATATCTAATATTAGCGTTTGGCTTTCGTCTTTCAGTTTTCGGCTGTATTGCTTGTAGCTTTCAGCTTGTAGCTTGTAGCTGTATTTTGGCTTTTAGCTGTTTTCCACATAATATGTTTACCTTTAGCGGCCACGAACCGTACGCTCCCGTAGACAACACATCCATCCGTTCCCGGCACTTAAAGTAAGCCATTCAAACCGATCACGATCATGAACAAACTCAAACAAAAAGCAACGGTTGTCCTGGTAATCATTTGCACCGTGCTTATATCATGCAGGGAAAGGTCCCGGCCGATGCTTGCCAAAGAGATCAGCTCCATCAATTTAAAAACAGGCAATGTCGTTTTATGCGGACCCGAAGATAAAGACGTGGGCAGGGTATCGTTTATTATTTCGGGTGATGACAGCGCTGCCAGGCAATTCAACTTTGCCATCGCGTTATTACATTCCTTTGAATACGACGAAGCCGAAAAAGTATTTGCACAGATCATTAACCGCGATCCACATTGCGCCATGGCTTACTGGGGTGTTGCCATGTGCAATTACCACCCGCTATGGACGCCTCCCGAAGTGCCGGAATTAACGAAAGGGAACCGCGCGTTGGAAATTGCAAGATCCATAGAGCCCAAAACCACGAGAGAGGCGGATTATATCAATGCCTTATCGGCTTACTACAGCAACTGGGAAAAAGCCGATCACCGCACCCGCTGCAACCAGTACGAAGCGGCGATGAAAACATTATACGAGAGATATCCCAACGATAAAGAAGCAGCGATATTTTACGCACTGTCACTGGATGCAGCAGCTGATCCTGCTGATAAAATGTATACCAAACAAAAAAAGGCCGGACAAATACTGAATGGCCTTTATCCCAATGCGCCTGCTCATCCGGGCATCGTGCATTATATCATTCATACGTACGATGTTCCCGAACTGGCAGAACTGGCGTTACCGGCAGCCCAGAAATATGCCTCCATTGCACCATCTTCAGCCCATGCACAACATATGCCTTCGCATATCTTTACCAGGTTGGGATATTGGGATGATTGCATTACATCTAACCTGGCATCTATAGCCGCAGCAAAATGTTATGCCGAAAGCGCAGGCATGCACGGCCCCTGGGACGAAGAATTGCACAGCATGGATTATATAGTTTATGCCTATTTGCAGAAAAAAGACCTGAAACACGCCAAAGAGCAACTGGATTACCTGAACACATTCAACCAGGTATCGGGGCCTAATATGAAAGGCGCCTATACATTTGCAGCTATTCCTGCGCGGTATGTACTGGAGAACAGGTTATGGAAAGAAGCGACACAGCTGACGACAACACCGGCCGGTTTTCCCATGCAACAATTTCCCTGGCAACGCGGCATTATACATTTTGCCAGGCTGTTGGGTTTTGTGCACATCAACAAGCTGGACAGCGCCAAAAATGAATTAGCTACCCTGAATCAGCTGCGCAATGACTTACTGGCAAAAAAAGAAACCTATAAAGCCAACCAGCTGGACATTCAGATCAAAGCATCGGAAGGCTGGATCTATTTGAAAGAAGGTAACCAGGCAGCAGCGCTGGAGCGTATGACCATGGCAGCGGACATGGAAGACAAAACGGAAAAGCACCCTGTAACACCCGGCGAAGTATTGCCAGCCCGCGAACTGCTGGGCGATATGTATATGGAAATAAATCAGTCGGAAAAGGCATTGGAAGCGTACCAGGCTGATCTGGCGAAACATCCCAACCGGTATAATGGATTAAATGGCGCAGTGCAGGCATCTACCCAATGCGGCAAAAAGGACCTGGCTGATTTTTATTCCAAGCAACTGGCGGTTGTTACCGCACCGAGAAAAACGGCGGTGAACCAGGGGCAGTAAAAAAATTGTACGCATAAAAAAAGTCTCCCGATTATGCATCGGGAGACTTTTTCTTATAAAGACAAATATATTAATACCTGTTCTTATTGTAGCTATTGCCATTGTTGTAGCCACCGCCACCACCGCCATTACCGCGTGAAGGTCTGTCTTCTTTAGGTTTGGCTTCCATTACCTTGATAGTTCTACCTTCTACAGTAGCACCGTCTAATTCTGCAATGGCTTTTTTTGATGCAGCGTCATCTGACATTTCAACAAAACCGAATCCACGTGAATTACCGGTTTCTCTGTCACTGATAACTTTAGCTGAAGTTACTTCTCCATAAGAAGCAAAAAAATCTCTTAAGTCTTCATCTTGTACGTTGAAGCTTAAGTTTGAAACATAAATGTTCATTTCTTAATAATTATAATTTAAATAAGCTGAGAAAGCAAGGAGTAAGAGACTAATTACAGATGCAGATAACTTAGCAGAATAATTAACGATTACTAATGCAAAACTCGATTACCAAACAAAGATATAGTATTTGTTGCGATAAACAAAACTTTCTAAAAACAAGTATTACACGGCAATCCGGCCAACAAGGCTATAACTGATCGGCAGCAACGACAAAATGGGTAAGAATTAAAGCAGAATCAATAACTTTAAAAAAACCTTATAATATGGAAAATAGAAAAAATCACAACGCTGCCGGCGTGCCCCGCATGTCGGAAATATTTCCTCAGGCAGTCATTGCAGACAAATTTGTATTTCTATCAGGAACGCCAGGCCTTATTCCGGCCACCGGAAAACTGAGTGAAAGTTTTGAAGAACAAACCAGGCAGGCATTCTTAAATATAAAAACCATACTGGAAGAAGCGGGCAGCAGTCTTGAAAAAATTGTAAAAACAACTGTCTTTATGGTTTCGGGAAATGACTTCGCCACATTGAACAAAGTATATAGTGAGATCTTTCCAACCAATGCGCCTGCCCGAAGTACGCCGCAGGTAATGCCATTCCCTGCAGGTATCCTGGTGTCTGTTGAATGTATTGCCTTATTGTAACGTGGCGCCCTACCCTTTTAATCCATTGAAATACGCCGTCGTTTCTTCGATCAATGACTGCATCAATGTGTTGGCTTTTTTATGTTTGAGGATAGGCGCAATTTGCCCGCCCCAGAATAAGATCATATCCCATTTCTGTTGCTCCAGCGCTGCCTTTCTTAGCGATGACATGAACGTGGTTTGCAAAGGGAATGGCAGCAATTGTTTTTCTTTCCCCAACATGTCTTTCGCAATCCTGCTTGTGAGGCCACGGCCCAGCCGGCCGGTAAATGCCCGTGACAACGTGGTATATTTTGCGGCATCGGAGAAAAGCATTTGTTTATGAACAGGCAATGCATTGGATTCATCAGTGGCCAGAAATGCAGTACCGATCTGAGCCGCATCTGCCCCCAGCGTTAAAGCGGCCGCAATGCCCCGACCGGTTGCAATTCCTCCTGCCGCAATCACCGGGGTTTTTACTTTTTCTTTAATTAACTGCAGCAATACAAAAGTTCCGGTCATTGAAGCCTCCGCCGAATTCAAAAATGAGGGCCGGTGACCGCCGGCTTCAAAACCCGATGCAATGATCATATCTACACCGGTCTGTTCCAGAGCAATGGCCTCATCCACCGTGGTAGCGGCGCCGATGGTTTTGATGCCGAGCCTACGGCATTGCTCCAGTACATCGGCGGAAAGCGTACCAAACATAAAGCTGAACACCTTTGGACGAATATCCAGGATAACCTGTAACTGGTTTTCAAACCGGGATGCAAAGGGGGCCGGCTTCTCAGGTATGGGCATACCCAGCTCGTCGAAGTATGGCTTGAAAACCTGCCGGGCCTGTTCATATTGCGCGTCGGTAATGGTTCCACCCGGCGCGTCCGTATCAGACACCCACAGATTGAGGTTATAGGGTTTATTGGTAGAAGCTTTTATCTGCCTGTTCACTTCATATATTTCGGGTGCACTCAAAGTATAAGCACCATAACCACCAAGTGCACCAGCATTGGATACAGTGGCCACCAGTTCCACCGACGAAAGTCCGCCACCAAAAGGCCCCTGCAAAATCGGGTAATCAATGCCCAGCAGTTCTGTAACTTTTGTGTTATGCCACATGACGATATCATTTAATGGTTAATGTCACTCATCATTTTATTAACGATGACCCATTGACCGTTGATCTTGTGCAATGACAGGAAGTCGTGGTAATAGAACTCATACATTTTCATCTTTACCTCTGCAATAGCGATCGAGTTAACCACTTTAATGTTCAGAATATCGCCTTTAAAAGGTTTACCGGAATCTTTAGGACTTTGCCGGTGCTGAACAACATCGAGGTATTGATCAAGCGTTTTGGCATAAGGTTGTCCTTTCACATCGCCAAAAAGTAAGGCGCCGGCCACGAAGGTATTCTTTAGGGTATTTACATCGCCTTCGTAAATAGCTTTGATATAACCATTTTCCAACACCTGTGAAATAGCTAAGGAATCTTTTTGCAAGGTTTCCATTTTTATCATGTTTTGTGCCCTGGCCCCCCACAAACCGCAGGAAAACAAGGCGATTAATAACAAGGTTTTCATTTATTTTTTATCTGCGGTTATTCCTTTTTCGCGTAATACAGATACCTGTTCGCCTGCGTACCCCCAATTATCCAGCTCTATTTCCTGTATGGCTACGTGAGTAAGATGCGGATCTTTGTTGAGCACCTGGGTAATGAGATCAGTTACGCCTTTTATCAACTGTTGTTTTTGTTCGCGGGTAACGCCTTCGCGGGTCACCTCAATTTTTACGAATGGCATAATAATAATTTTTATGCTAAGGCCGGTTCAGCGACAGCCTTCGCGGTGAGAGATACATGTAAATCAAAATCATTATAGATAAGGGTATCGCCCAGATCTTTGAAGAAGTTGCCCGAGCGGAATTTGATACCGTATTTGGTACGGTCGATCACTATTTTGCCGGTGGCAGTTAAAGAATCCCCGGCAATTTGAACGCTGGCATCAAAACCTACCGGACTGGTAATGCCTTTAATAGTTAAATAACCTTCAATGTGATTGTTATTGACCGTGGCAATGTCGAAGGTGGCTTCAGGATATTGCTCTGAGGCAAAGAAGTCGGGAGAAGCCAGGTGGCCGGCAAACTGGGCATTGGTAGCCGGGTCGGTAATGTCAAGGATTTTAATAGAAGTGGTGTCAATAATGAATTGACCGCCGCTCAGTTTACCATCGGTTATCGTGAGTGAACCTTGTTTAATGGCGATGGTTCCATTGTGGGCGCCGGTAACTTTCCGGCCTGTCCAATCGATGTTACTTCCGGTAACTGCGATCTCAAATTGTTGTTTTTTCATTTTTGTGTGCTTTTATTGCAACACAAAGGAAGGACAGAACCTGCAGGCGGTTACGTGATGTACATCACATTCTAATGATCGTTGTAAAGACGGCTCAGGGTTTCCCGGGAAACGCCCAAATAGGCAGCGATCAAATGCTTGGGCACCAGGTTATACAATTGCGGATAAAGCGCCAGCAGCTCTTCATAACGGGCCCTGGCATCGTTGTTCATGAAAGACAGCAACCTTTTTTGTGAGGCCACATACCCCCTGTTGGTACGCCAGCGAAAGAAATGTTCTACCTGGTGTATTTCTTTACAAAGCTTCTCACGGTCTGCATTCGACAGGGAAAGCACTTCCACATCAGTAACGCAATCAACATTTATAGTTGCCCTGGTTTGGGTATACAGGGCATTGTAGTCACAGGTCCACCAGGTTGGCATGGCGAACTGAAGAATGTACATTTTAACCTGGTCATTTATGAAGAATGCTTTTAAACAACCTGAAAGCACAAAATACTCATTGTCCACTTTATCGCCTTCCCTGATCACGGCCTGGCCTTTTTTGAAAGACAGATCTTTAAAATGTGAGAAGAAATAATCGAACTCCTCATCGGTCAATGCAGCCGTTTTGCCTATATGCTCCTTTAGTATTTCTTTTCCTTCCATATAGCTCAAAAATATACCTTTTTTAATAGTGCTATTGGTAGGGTCTATTCCCTTATCTTTAATATCTTACCTTTACCACCTAACCTTGCATACTATTATTATGAAGCCAAAGCCTGTTAAAATTCTTATAGCAGACGACGACCTGGAAGACCTGGAATTAATTGAAGAAGCTTTATTAAGAATAGAACCAACCGCTGACCTGCAAAAATTTACCAATGGGAAAAAGGCCATTGAATACCTGGTGTCGAGCGAGGACCATGAATTACCCTGCCTTATTATTCTGGATTACAGTATGCCGGAAATCAATGGATCACAGGTCCTATCCAAAATTAAAAACGAGGCGCGCTATCATCCCATTCCCAAAGTAGTTTTAAGCACCTCAAATGCCCCGCTTCACATACATGAGTGCATTGCCAACGGCGCAACGGAATACGTTGTGAAACCGGATAATATGAAAGACCTGAATGCGCTTGCCCAAAAATTGCTGAACTTCTGCCAATCGGATTAATTACACGTCAGACAGCTACAGGCAGATAAATGCAGAAGGTTGCGCCCTTACCAGGCTTTCCGGTGGCGTGGATAAATCCCTTATGATTCTGTACGATCTTTTTACAAATAGCCAGCCCTATCCCCGACCCCGATGCATCAGCTGCATTATTGAGCCGTTGAAATATTTCGAATATTTTGTTGGCATATCGCGTATCAAAACCCACCCCATTGTCTATCACAGAAATTTTATGATATTGAGTGTCTGGCTCTACCTTGTATTCCTGGATGTCACCGGCATTAACCAACTCATATTTTACATGCACCTGCACCTCTCTGTCGGGATGTTTATATTTAACCGCGTTATTGATCAGATTAAAAAACAACTGCTTCACCTGGAAGGGAACGGCCCTTATAACCGGAAGTATATCACGCTCAATTTTCCCAATTTTACGCTCCAGGTCTTCTTTTTGCATGTGTATAACATCCTCTAATACCTCGTTCAAATTAACTGTTTTGTGGCTTTCAACATTCGAGGTTGACCTGGAATAGCTTAACAGGTCTTCAATCAGTCTTTTCATTCTTTCAACCGCGTTCATAGACCGGCTCAAATAATCGCCTGATTTTGGGCTCAATTGATTTCCAGGGTCACTTGCAATATAATCGCTATAAAAATGGATCTTACGCAAAGGCTCCTTTAAATCATGTGAAGCGGCATATACAAACTGTTCCAGCTCCCTGTTCTGAAATTCGAGCTGACTGAGATATTCATTTAATTTGTCTTCCGTGAGTTTCCGTTCGGTCAAATCGCGGGTTACTTTAGAAAAGCCTATCAGGTTATTGTCATCGTCGTGCAAAGCCGTTAGCACAATGCTGCCCCAAAAAGCGGTGCCGTCTTTTCTTTTTCTCCAACCTTCATGAATGGCCTTCCCGGTTTCCCGCGCAAGATTCAATAAATTTATCGGTAGGTTATTTGCCCGGTCTGCAGGCAGGTAAAATTCCTCAAAGCTTTTTCCTACAATCTCTGCTTCTTTATACCCCTTTATTTTTTCAGCGCCTTTATTCCAGTTTTGTATAATGCCATTCCTATCTAACATGAGTATTGCATAATCTTCTACCTCCTCTACCATTTTATGGTAACGTTCTTCACTTTTTTTCAGGTCTTCTGATTTACGCCTTAGATCCTGTACTTTCTTCTCAACTTCTATTTCGAGTATGTTAGCCAGTTTACGGTATTTCGCTTCGCTATCCTGTAATGCTTTTTCCACCTTTTTTATTCCGGTAATATCCTGGGTAAAACAACGGGTATGCACAAACTTGCCATCTTCCCAAAAAACACTGGAACTAATATGAACGGTCTTTATAGTGCCATCTTTGCAATATAACTGCGATTCATACTGGTTGAGGACTTCATTACAACTTAACTTATAAAGAATATCTTCAATTTTTTCACGGCTTACATGGAATTCAGCAATGTGGCGACCTATATATTCTTCTTTCTTATAACCCAGCATATCCAGTTCAGCCTGATTAGCCCATTTTATAATTCCATTTCCATCTACCCAATGCAAGGCGACGCTGGCATTTTCCACATAATCCTTTAACTCTTCTGTTTTGCTTAGTAACTTTTTTTCCGTTTTCTTTTTTTCCGTAATATCATATAAACAATTGATGATGCCTACCTGAACGCCGGCATCATCTTTAATGGGTATCACATTCATTTGAACATGTACGCGAGAGCCGTCGGGCCGCTCAATAACAACTTCCACATTTTTTCGGGGAAGGCCGTCTTTAATGCATGCGGCTGCCGGTGTTTGGTCACGGGGTAAAAGCATTCCATCGGGATAGTATAATTTCCAGGCGCCGGTAAAACGCTCCTCCTTATCCCCCAACACGGGCCGCCGGCCCCATAAATGGACCGCCTGCTCATTATATTTTTGAATGATACCAGACATATCACATACGCATACCGCTTCAGGTATAAGATTCAGGATATAACTTTCCTGCAGATAATCTGGAGTTGACAGGTGATTCACAGATCCGGCAACCGTATCTGATATCCCCATTTCGTGATCCATTGTAATTTATTAAGTATATAAAGTTACCAAATAACGGCTGACAATTTAATACGCAGTAACTAAAAACAACACAGTGAATGTCATTATTTAGGCAATTTTAATAATACGAACGGTGGCATGATTTTTACATGCCACCGTCGGTCTGATAAATTCCCATCTTTTTCCCGGTTTTATATTTCCGTAGCCGGACGCGGAAATTCCGGCCAAACGTCATCCCCTGTCCTGTCGATGGGCAGTTCGTTCAAACGGTTATACCGGCGCATATCCACCCAGCGATGGCCTTCGCCAAACAGGGAATAACGCCGTTGCTTTAATATTTCTGTAATCAGGCTGTTCAGGTCCGTTGCTCCGGAATAGTTTCCCAATGAAGCCGCATTGCGTATTTTATTAATGGCCGTTACGGCATTCCCCGAATTGTTTAACTGCGCCTGTACTTCGGCGTATATCAATATCAACTCTTCATTTCGGATGATAGGTATCGGCGCCACATTGGTTTTATACACAAAAAAATCATAGTCGCTCGACAAACCATCCTGTGTCGCGGTGGTCGTACGTTTCGGCGCTTTACTCAACCTGGTATCGCCGGGTTCTGCATTTGTTATAAAGGATGGTTGTACTACACGGGCCTCAGCCGGTGGTGTATTCAACGGAAAAAACACAGGGTTCAGAAGGTCGCCGCCTGCTGTTGAAAAATTATAATAAACACCATCTGTAAGGCTGCCGTTTAAATCATAAAAAGACTCTGTCAGTGCCGTATTGGCCAAATTCCAGTCCTTACGATAAATAGCTACCCGCGCTGCAAGTGCCCGATTGAATTTTGAAAATTCACTTGCTTTTTTGCTGAACAGGGTGGTTGAAAACGGCAGATCAACGCCATTACCCTTTAGATCAACATTGGCTTCATTCAACAAATTCTGGATCGCATTCAGCGACTCATCTTTTGAAAGAAAAGGGCCTAATTTGTCGGGGTCCGATACATCGACCCGGATACCATTGTCATATTGCTGATTGAACACCATCAGTAATTCGTGCGCCTGTACGGTTTTGGCATAAGCAATGGCCGCTTTTCGTTGTGCATCGGAAATAGCCGCCTTTGTATTTTGTAAGGCCGCAATAAGAATGTTTGTATTCTTCACTACGCGATACCTCGCATTGAATGGATTCGTTGTATAAAAAGTATTGTTATCGAGCGTAGCGCTTCCTTTACCCAATAAATCGGACGTTAAACGGGGATCGGAAGTGGAAAAACGATAGTATTCCCTGCCGATCACGCTAACCCCATCCCAATAATTGTTTAACGTATTTCTCATGGCAGCTTCAGCGCCCACGACCAGGTTTTGTATTTCTCCCAATGAAGCGTTTGCCGTAATCCCGCTCGTACTGGGATTGTTGGGATCCAGGATCGAATCAACCGTACACGACGACCACGCTAAAGCTATTGATAAATATATTCCAGACAGAGGAATTAGCCGGTATAGTTTATTTTGACATTTCATAACCAACATTTAAGCGATGATTGATTAAAAGGTAACCGATACATTAAAATGATAACTCTTTGCCGATGGAAACGGCGTTACTTCCACATTACTGGAAATAGCATTGATCCCGAAGTTGGATACCTCAGGATCGTAACTCGGGTAATCGAAAACGTTGATCAGGTTTCTTCCCGAAAAACCAACCTTTACCCTTGCGGCATCTTTGAACCAATCTCCGGGCAATGTATAGTTCAGACCAATTTCACGAACCCTGAAATAAGTTGCGTCCTGTATCCAGGGACGTGCGCTAACCCCAAGAACAGAAAGGCGGTAATTTCCATTTGTCAGCTGACCTTTGGGGTCCATCGATTTATCATCAAAATCATACGATGTACCAAAAATATCACTCAGCAAAGTGGTCAGGTTCACATTGTCGCCCCCTTGCTTCCAATGCATTAAAACAGATAATTCAAAATTATTCCAGGTAACATTGTTACTGAAGGAAACATTAAAATCCGGTTCTGCATTCCCATGTACGGCCAGTTTAGTAACAGGGTCTATTTTATCAACTGCAGGATCACCAATGCCTACCAACTGGGTAGGGCTTTTGCCATTTTCAATGCGGTAAGTACCCAGGGTAGCGCCAAATGCGCCCGTATTAAAGGCCGGCACGTCGAGCCGCGTAACCTTCGATTTGTTCTTCCACCAGTTTACCTGCATATTCCATCGCCAGTCTTTATTGATCACCGGAACCGCGTTTAAACTAATTTCAACGCCTTTATTTTGAATGGCAGCCACATTCTTCCAGGAGTTGGAGAAACCGGCAGAACCGGGTGTCACCACCTTTAAAATAAGGTCCTCAACATCTTTTTTATACCAGGTGAACTCCAATCCAATACGCTCATTCAGAATACCTACATCCAATCCCAGTTCCAGTTCCTTTTGTCTTTCCGGTTCCAGGTTTTCCGCGCCCCTGGTTAAGTCTACGATAGAACCGGTAGTGCTACCGGCATTAATAGGCACCAATGAGGTATAAATAGCGCCAAAGGGTGCAAAGTTGCCCGATTCGCCGTAAGCCCCGCGCACTTTCAACTGACTGAACATATTCAATGAGGTCAATGAAAGAATATTAAAGGCCAATGAAGCTTTGGGATAGTAATATAATTTATCCGCATTTCCATTGCGGCTCGATTTATCACCCCTTAAACCAAGGGTGGCAATTACTTTGTCCTGGTAATTAAATTCCTCCTGTACAAAAAAGCCACGGTCTTTTGAAATGTTTTTATTCTGTTCCGCCTGTATAGAACCAGCCTGGTCGATGTTGGTTTGTGTTCCGATCAACTGGGTAGCAGTATTCACCACCGTATTGAGGTCAACATTAAAAGCATTGACCCCGGCCTGCGTGATTAACTCCATGCCATTGCCTGGTTTAAAAGTATAAACCGCAAGTCCCGACATGTTTGAATTGCGCGTAATCGTTGTGCCATAAATAAGTGCGCCGTTGGTGCCATTACCATCTTTCTGAAACTGCAGCAATGCCGGAAATATAGCCGTTGTACTGAGCGTATAATAATCTATACCGCCCAACGCAATCAATCGAACATCGTGCTTTTCTGTATTCATCAATTTAAAAGTGGCCCTTCCGCCTAACATGATCCGGTTCACTTTTTCATTATTGGTCATCAGGTCGCGGGTTTGAATAAAGTTGGAAGGCGCCAATGGGTTG
Source organism: uncultured Niastella sp. (assembly GCA_966212235.1). Classification (GTDB taxonomy): domain Bacteria; phylum Bacteroidota; class Bacteroidia; order Chitinophagales; family Chitinophagaceae; genus Niastella. The sequence goes on from CBIHPP010000004.1 coordinate 498,352, forward strand.
TTGGGATAGTTGCCATTGGCATCGGGATACAAATTAACCCAGGAAGGCGTAGATACATAGGATACACCTAACGTAGTACTGGTATTGTCGTTATTGAAAAAACCACGATCAGCACTTGATTCTACGTAATTGGCGTTAAGTGCCAGATCCAGAAATTTAGTAAGCTTTTGATCGAGGTTCAGCCGGAAAGAGGTTTTCCGGTAACCGGTATGTTTTACAATGCCTTCATCATCTTTATAGGTTAAGCCGGCATAATAGGATGTTTTATCATTTCCGCCGCTTACCGCTAACCGGGTATTGCTCATTAAACCCTTGTTGCCGTATAATTCATCTTCAAAGTCATAGATCTTTCCGCCGTTCGCATTATAAACGGTAAGACCGTTGGCCCCATAAGCAGCCCGCACCTTGGCGGTATCCCATGTTCGTTGACCCAGCTTTTTCAATTGCATTTGCCAGCCGATCGATTGGCCGATCTCAATTTTCGGTTTTCCGGCTTTTCCTTTTTTGGTGGTTATAATGACCACACCGGCTGCAGCCCTTGCCCCATAAATGGCAGCCGTAGAGGCGCCTTTCAGAATTTCAATCCGATCTATATCTTCAGGATCAAGGTCGGCAACCCGGTTACTCGGATTATCCTGAAAATCGGTACTTCCCTGACCGGCCGCTTTGGAGATAGAATTCAGTCCGGCCTGAATGGAAGAATTATCATAATACACCCCATCTACTATAAACAGCGGTTGAGAGTTACCTACCAGGGAGGTAATGCCCCGCAATTTTACAGAAACACCGCCGCCCGGCGCCCCGGAATTAGCGGAAACAATGGCCCCGGGGAACTTGCCATAAAGCGCAGCGTCTACAGTTGCTTGTGGTGTTGTACCAACGAGTTGTTTAGCTGAAATAGTGCCCACTGCATGGGCCAAATTGCTGCGCTTGGTAGAAGAAGCCAGACCTGTAACGACTATTTCTTCCAGGTGTCCTACATCTTCCTGTAACCTTACAGTAAGATCAGACATATTATTGCTTACAACAACTGTTTGGGTTTTGAAACCCAAATAGGAAATTTCCAATGCACCGCCTTTACCCGGGAGGGTTAGGCTGAATTTACCAACGGAATCGGAAGTAGTACCGATATTGGCATTTTTAAATTTTATGGAAGCGAACTGTACAGGATTACTTTTACTATCCAAAACGGTACCCGACACGTTTACCTGCGCCAATACCCATACGGGCGCAAGAAGGCATAGCAAAAAGTGCAATCGTTTTAAGTTTTGCATGCTGGCAATTTTGAAGTGAACAATAAATTAGAAGAGTAAGGATCAAAAAGCTAACAAATACCAGGTATTTCGCTTATTTGTTACAGGGAGGGATTGTAATACCTGCGAAATCAATACTTTATTTTCCTAACTTGATCCGTTTCAAAAGGTTATGGAGATAAGAAGAAGGTTAAATGTCTTTTATAGGAGACAATACGCTGATACCAAATGCTGCATAAAGAATATGGCAGTAAATTTAGTATGATATGTGTCTCTTTTACAAACAGGTAGGAAAGCATAGAAAAGAAGCAACAGGATAATAAGCAGGGCAAACAAACACAGATAACTGAGATAGAAAATCAGCGGCAAAAATTAGCAGTATTGGTGAATTAAAGAAAAGTATAAAATGTTACGGCAAATAATATAGATATTGCTTTTATGAATAGTTTCTTCCTAATTGTTTCATGAGCCGTACATGCGAGTAAATGGCCTGCCTCATCGTAGGATAGTAGTTGTAGGGAAGACCAAACAGTTCACATTGTTGTTGTACTATTTTACTTAATGCCGGATAATGTATATGACTTATCTGTGGAAAAAGGTGATGCTCTATTTGAAAATTCAGCCCCCCTACTAACCAGCAGATCAACTTATTTCCAGGAGCAAAGTCGGCGGTGGTTTTTACTTCATGAATAGCCCATTCTGTCGCTATCAGTTTATGCTCTTCTTCAACTACATCAAAAGTGGTCTTTTCTACCATATGAGCCAACTGAAATACGATGGATAAGGTAAGTCCCATCGTAATATGAATGATTAAAAAGCCGGTCAGCCATGTCTGCCAGCCCAAAAAATAAATGGGTACAACCACATAAAAAATAAGATACAACAGCTTACTGACCCAGAATATGATATGCTGCCTTGCATCGATTTTTTTAATTACCGTAGTGTGTATCTTTTTTGAAAAATATTTAATAAAATCAGAACCCCACATCCAGGCAAGCGTACTAACGGAATACAGGATAAACATATAGATGAATTGAAATCGATGTATGGGCATCCATTTTTGAGTGGCACACTGCCTTAATAATGGAGCTTTGGCGATATCATCATCGAGTCCGTCAATATTGGTATAGGTATGATGAATAATATTGTGCTTTATCTTCCAGATAAAAGCATTACTGCCTAAAACATTCATTGTTAATCCCATGTATTCATTGACCCATTTTTTACCGGAATAGCTTCCGTGGCAGGCATCATGCATAACGTTAAAAGCTATGCAAACCAGGGTGAACCCAAACAGCATTGAAAGCAGCATCCCGGCCGGCCAATTATAGTTGCCAACCAGGAGATAAATATAAATAGCCATAGCAACAGGCATCAGCACCAATGCTTTTATATACAATTTCCAGTTTCCTGTTTTTTTGAGCCGGTTGCTTTTAAAATAAGCATCCACTGAGTTTTTAACAGACTGAAAAAACAAGCGGTTACTATTATTAAACGTTACTTGAGGCATACCAGGTACGGCATTTAGTGAATAGAAATATTTTCGGTTTGCTTTCCGTCCACCGGATTGCTTTCAAGAAGAAACTCATGCAACAGGTTGTCAATTCGAATTGCGTTTCGCTTAATAACATCCAGGTACATTTTCAGGTCATTATTCTCTATGATAGATTCGAGCATTTCAACGGATAGATTGATATGGCCCAAAGGATTCCTCATTTCCTGTGCAAGCGTATTTGCACCCTGGCCGGGATCACCTTTCAATATTACAGCCATCCGGGATGAATACTTATTATTGTCTGTAGATTTATTCTTATATGAAGGTAATAAAGCAGAGGGCTGATAATCTGTTTTAATTTTATCGCTAAAGGAAACTGTAGGCAATTTCATTTTATTCGATTTTTATCAGGTTTAAGCTACAATAGCAAAGATGAAGCTATTAACAAGCAGGGCTGTTATATGATTCTATGAATTTTTTATATTATTCACACATTATTACCTTAAACGAAGCAGGAAAAGGAAGCATGATACCCATAGGGAACATCTTCGTCCAGGTTAGATCCAATCTATGTCGCAATTCACCTTAAAATTGTCGCATTTGCCTCCTTGATTATTAAGCATATCGCGGTAAGTTTACGGCCTGAAATCAATACATTTTATGCAGCAACCAAAGAAGTCAGCGATCGGCTTTATTTTTATTACATTATTGATCGATGTAATGGGATGGGGATTAATTATTCCTGTAATGGCCGATCTAATTGCCCAGTTAAAAGGCATACCGGTTAACCAGGCCAGCGCCTATGGCGCTTTTTTATTATCTGCTTTTGCTGTTGCGCAGTTTTTATTTTCACCGGTCGTTGGAAACCTGAGTGATAAATACGGCCGGCGCCCCATTTTACTGTTTTCCTTATTGGGTTTTGGCATCGATTACATCATTTTGGCACTGGCGCCAAGCTATGGATGGTTATTTATAGGCCGTATCATTGCCGGCATTACCGGCGCCAGTTTTACAACGGCCACCGCCTATATTGCAGATGTTAGTACAGATGAAACATCAAGGGCCAAGAATTTCGGGCTAATTGGTGCGGCTTTTGGTTTGGGTTTTGTATTAGGTCCCGCCCTGGGCGCATTCCTGGCCACCTGGGGTATAAGAGCGCCATTTTATGCCGCTGCTACCCTTTGCCTGTTGAACTGTTTATACGGCTATTTTTTATTACCTGAATCATTAAGCAAAGAAAATCGCCGTCCTTTTGAATGGAAACGCGCCAATCCGTTTGGCTCCTTAAAATTTTTGACCTCACATGCTGAGATCGGCGGCCTGGCGCTTAGCTTTTTCCTGATCTATCTTGGCAGTCAGTCAGTACAGGGCAATTGGAATTTCTTCACCATCTACCGGTTTAACTGGACTGAAAAAATGGTTGGCATATCCCTAGCCGTTGTAGGCGTATTGGTAGGCGCGGTACAGGGCGGGTTAACAAGAGTTATTGTACCTAAACTGGGTAATGAAAAAAGTATCTATCTCGGTCTGAGCCTGTATACCCTGGGATTGGTTTTGTTTGCCTTTGCCACACAGGGTTGGATGATGTTTGCTTTTCTGGTACCTTATTGCCTGGGGGGCATTTGCGGTCCCTCCCTGCAATCTGTTATTTCAGTGCATGTACCACCTAATCAACAGGGAGAACTGCAGGGAGCGCTCACCAGCCTGATGAGCCTTACCACCATCATTGGTCCCCTGATACTGAACAATACATTTGCTTTTTTCACAAGCGATAAAGCGCCATTTCATTTCCCCGGCATACACTTTTTAATAGGCGCCGTATGCATGTTGTTCAGCCTGATCATTATCTGGAAAGTGCTGACCCGTGAAAAGAAAGTTCAACCCGAAATAGCAAAAGCAATTGCTGGTGCAGGGAAGCTAAGTGATGCGCCAACACATTAACTAAAAGGAATATTATAATGAAAAGCCCCGTCTTGGCTGAGCTGAGACGGGGCTTTTTTGTAAGTTGGTAATACCTACCAGTCAGGTTGATAATATTTGATAGTATCTACCGGAACTTTTTTCCAGATTGAAAACCTGGTTTTGCGTTCCGCTTTTTCCATACAGGAGAAACAACTAAAATAAGTTTCCGGCCTTTGATCATAAAAAATAATGTCGCCGTTTGCGCGGATTCTTCCAAATCTTTTTCCTGTTTGTCCACCATTTAATTCCTGGTACATATCAATCCTGATCTTTGTGTCTTTTACAATAAAATATCCGGGTATGCCAGTATTGGGATTATTGATGTTACCCGGACATGGAAAACTGTCACAGTAAATAAACAATACCTCCCCGGAACCAAAAAACCTGGCAAATGTTTTTCCGGAACGTTGCCATACCGGCGATCCATATTTGTTGTAACTTGAATCCATCAAATAAATAGCGGATGTATCAATCAACCCTTTCTCCATCTTTATAAATCTGCTTCTGTTATACTTGAAAACTTTCGGGTTTTTAACCCGCACGCCGCCTTCATTTGTATAATATTTTGACAAACAGGAAGTGAAAAATAATAATATAATGAAAGGTGTATATTTCATTATAGAAAGTTACTATTTTTTCAAGCTATAGAATTGCCTGGAAGGTCCACTTGCTATGCGCCACATTTGAATATGGATATTGAACCACTTGCGTACCATCAGCGGTAGCAGCAGCTTCCACATTCACACACTGGCTGCTGTAACGGCTTTCAATTTTATACTGGCCTCCGCCTACATCGGTTATTTTCCATTCGTCGTTGTTGGGTGCAGCGCTACTGTAAGCAAATTGAATGAGGTCAGCGGCCTTGTTATACGTAGCGCCCTGTACATTCAGGTCGAGACCGCTTTTTACATTGGTGATGCGATAATAACCGGTAGTACCTATTTTAGTGATGTTCCATTCGTCATTGTCGTTTTCGGCGGTATAAGACCACATGATCACTTTGGCGCTGCTGGCAGTAGAACCGCTCAATACAGCTATCGCCTTTCCATTCAGTACGCTTTTAATGGCATATTTGCCATTGGCCACAGGTGCAGCCGGGGCCGGCATATCAGCATGCCACCAAACATCTGCCTTATAATAAGCTGCGTCATTTCGTGAACGTGAGCCCAGGTATGTACCAGAGGCATTATAAAAATCAACGGACGTCGTACACCATGTATTCAGGTCACAGGCAGTGGTATTGGGTTTGGTTTCTACAATCATATATCCGCTGGCAGCGTTGTTATTGCTCACCGCTTTTACGGTAGCGCGATGGGCAGCCCCCGGCGCATTCACCAGCGCCTTGGTGGTTTTATCATAAATATATACGTGGCTGCTGTTGGATACCCACAACTTGTTATCATCTCCCTGAAAAAGGGAAAGGTCATGCCCGTTACCGGGAATGGTTTTGGCACGCGCTACATCTTCTGTAATAGTAGGTGCGCTTCTGGTTCCGCCTATAATCAGCGCCGTTAGTTTGGTATCCCCTACTACCCACAACCGGTGCAGTTTATTGTCCCATACAACTCCATGTGCCTTTGATAATGAATACGTGGCTACGTTGCTGCTGCTGGTACTGAACACTTTCACCCAATCGCCATGCGAGGCGGCAACCGCCAGGTTGCCATTAGGGATCAGCTCAGCGGCATGCGGGTAAGAACCGGCGCCGCAATTCACCGCCCATAATTTAGTACCTCTTGTTTTGTCGGAAACCAGGGTGGCAATAGTGGCCAATTGTCCGCCTACAGCTACCATCACTTCTGTGCAGCCAGGCCATACGTTGGTAAGCACCCGTTTAACATCCATGGGGTCGCCTGTGGGATCACCGTTTGTCCATAAGTTGATCTGCGCACTGGTATAACCCAGGCCGGTAGTAGGCATCCACGACCAGCGCAGCGAGCCGGCATCGTTCCAGTTGGCATCGCCGTAATTAAATACCTCCAGTTTGTTATTGCGATTATTGGTGCAAATGATATCATAGCCGATATCGCCCGGCTCAGCCATAAGTTTTACCGCTTCGTCGGCTGGTGAAGCAACTTCATTTGTGGTACTCAGGTCTTTCTTGGCGCAGGCCGCCAGGAACAACATACAAACAAGTATGTTTCTTTTTTTCATGTGATTGGTTTAATGTTAATGTATCGTTGAAAATGGATTAGTGCTTACAGTCAAAAACAATGCAGATGTAGCGCAATGTTAATAAATTCCATTACTATCCAAACTATACAGTAACATTAACCGCAGAAAAACCGGCCATTTAAAACATACCGGGTAAACATAGGGGATATACATTTGCCCGACACAACCACAAGCTGTTATTTTACTTTTACCTGCAGCGTAACTACCGGGTGACTGTTTGGTGCATGAATAGCACTCAATATTTCAAATGGTAATTCTATCTCAGTTACTTTGTTTATTGTTTTAATCATCAGCAAGGTCTTTTCACCCGGCTTCAGCGTAATCACATCTGAATGCTCATGCAGGACGTACTTTGATTTATTCTGTATAATAAAAGCCGAGCTGGTCACATTTTCAATTTCCACTTCCAGCACAGTTGTTTTAGGTGTGTATGCAGCGCTGGTGATCTTCAGTGACTCTTTGATCAGTGGCACCAACACATCATCCCGGCCTATCAGCAGATCTTTAAAAAATACGACGGTTCTATGATTCACCAATCCATCTTTAATGGCGTTTATGGTAGTGTCTTTGGCAAATACCAGGGTAATGGGGCGGTGACCGCCTTTGGGCACACCGAAAGTCCAGTCGATCAATTTATGCACATCGCTGGTACCCATGATGGTGAGGTTATTATCCAACGCTATTTGCAGGGCTTCATCTGAATAATTTCCATCGTTCACCACTTCAATGCCATCCAGCAGTTTTTCTTTGATCAACTGGCGATGCATTGGGGTAAGGGTAGAAACGCCGTCAGGACGTTGGCGTGTCCACATAGGATGGTTCCAGAAAGTAAAAGCGTTTTGTCTTTTGGCCTCTCTGAATACTTCTATCGAGTCACTGATCAGCATTTTATTGGCATCATTAATAAAGATAGCGTTACAATGGCCGGGCGGCATGCTCCGGGTAATTTCCGATCCGCGAATGATAAGCAGGTTGTGATCTTTGGCTTCTTTTAAAGCCAGCTCATACGAGCGGTTGCGGTCGGGATGCGGAATATCGTCTTTATGAGGTTGGTATTCCAGGTGTTCAGTCAAAGAGATGGCATCCAGTCCATCCATCAGGGCCTCTGCTACACGAATATCAGGCCAAACACTGCCATCGCTGAATACGGTATGCATGTGCAAATCGCACTTCATTACTTTATATCCGGGAACATCGGGAAATTTCAGGCTGCGTGCCAGCTTATGACTGTGATCCTGTTCTGTTTGCGAAAAAGCGCTCAAACAGGATACACTCAATAATAGACCAGAAAACAAAGTGCGCATAGAAACAATTTTGCGGCAAAAGATAGAGCAATTTTAATGGACTGATATTAACTGCATATGAATTCTTTTGACAATGCGACCGCAAAAACCCGCAACAGGAATACCCGTGGTAAAACACTATACATGCGCACTTGTTTTATTAGAAGAAAGTTCAGTAACATGTATGTAATTACCGGCCCCCTGAAGGGCCCGGTAATTAAACCTTACACAAGGTTGTACTCAACATCTACATTACCCTTGATCGCTTTTGAATAAGGACAGGTTTGCTGTGCTTCCTCCACTAATGCCTGTGCAATTTCTCTATCCACGCCGGGAATACTTACATTGAGCCGGGCCTGTAATGAATACCCGCCTTTACCTGATACAAGATCAATTTCAGCATCGATGGCCGTATCCTCCGGAAGGGTTATGCGCGATTTACGTGCAGCTATACCCAGAGCTCCTTCAAAACAGGCAGACCAGCCAGCTGCAAATAATTGTTCAGGGTTCGTTCCTACCCCATTGGCGCCGGGTGTTGACAGTTTAATATCCAGACGACCGTCGGAACTTTTAGACACGCCATGTTCACGACCACCCGTAGTATGGGTTTTGGCCGTATACAATACCTTCGTTGATTGTGTGATTGTTTCCATTGTTTTATTTTTTAATAATTAATAATTTTTTGTGTGTACTGTAGTTACCTGGTTATTACAACGAGTGGCTTTCCTTTTTCTACCACATACGTGGCAAGCTCAGCTGCGTTAACCTGACCGACGTTCCTCGCGGCGTGAATGGTTCCGGCCGGGATGAAGAGTACGTCCCCAGCCTTCAGCGTTACCGGCTGCTTGCCCTCAACCTGGTACTCCAGCAAGCCTTCAAGCACATAGATGATCTCTTCGCCCGGATGCGTGTGCTTGCCGAATGCCGTTCCCGGTTCGAAGTCAATGCGCGACTGAACTACTGCTCGTCCGTGGGCGCTGAGATCGTGACGCTGAAGCTCAGTGCGCTTGATGCCCGGCACTTGCGCTTCTGCAGATCCAGGGAAAGCGAGTGCTGCCAGGCCAACAACAGCCATTGCAGTCATCAGGAAGTTTATTTTCTTTTTCATTGTTTAAATGTGTTTATTTTTTGTGTCAGGTGATAAAGAGTCATCTGGTTCTAGTTATTCTGTTCAGTTACAGGTTCTTTCTTCAGTAAATAATTAACCAGTAATTGAACCCTGGGCGCAATTAGTAACATGGCAGAAACAGCCAGTACATAGGAAACCGACCATGACCGGAGCCAGGTCAGCAAAAAACGCTCATTGAAACCTAAGTTTATTGCTATAAGCACAAATGATATTATTGCTGTGGTGATCATGCCCATGATAAGGGCAAATGTTAATTTATGTTTCATGTTTTTATACCGATCGGTATCTTAATGGTTAAAAAAAATGTTATTGATTCAATGTGATATTAAATGATGATATGACAATGGTTCGATAAATCGCTTTTCCGATAGTACCTGACTTTCCTTTGCTATTAAAAGATCGCGCCGTCTTTTCCATAATGGAGGTCTTTATTTGTTTACCTTCTTGCATCTGATTCAATTTCATCACAAATATATACCGATCGGTATTTTACTTCCAAATAAGTTTCCCTTATAAATTGTTAAGGTGAGATTTTAAAGGCCTGGAGCTTAAAATAAAAAGCCCTGAAAACCTTTGTTGATAAGGCTTTCAGGGCTTTTCTACGGGCTGGAACACTAAGGTTCCTAAAATGCATCATCGTATCATTAATTTCGTGCTCTATGGAAAGAATTTAATAAGACTATCCAGCCTTATTCTTTCATGGTCAGAAAATTTTTGTACCATGTCAGAAAAACGATCGTTATCTCCATTTTTTGATTGGCAGATGGCCATATAAACATCCATATCATCAATAGCTTTGTCTTTAGCCTTTGCTTTATTCAACACGACTAAAGCTTCCTCATATTGCTTTTTTAGCATATAGTAGATACCAATGTTTCTAACTGCATAATAATTATATTTATCAAGCTTCAATGACTTTTCTATCATTTCCACGCCTTCTTCAATTCGATCAGTCATCATATAGGCATACCCCAGATTATTTAAAGGAAAAGCGAACTTGGGTTGCATTTCCCTGGCCCTGGTAAGCTCTATAATTGCTTTGTCCCAAAGTCCCTGTTCCAAATACATGTAACCCTGGTTATTAAACGCTACGTAGGCGTATTTGGTTTCTTTCAGGCGCTCCCAATCCTGCCTTGCCTTATCATATTGCATCGATCTAAAGAAGCAATGCGCTCTAAAATTCAGTTCTGTTTCTTTAATTTGATCGTCTGAAGGGAGTAAAGCCAGCGCTTCAGCATATTTCCTTGATTTAATCTTCCTGTAAATCTTAATTCTTCTGAACATATTGTATATGGGAATTTCGATTTAAATATAAACAAAATTGACTCGAATCAAAAAAGCCTTCAGATCCTAAGACCTGAAGGCTTCTCTGTTTATGTTGAGTAGACCCTGGAGTGGCCTGCTAACCAATCTTCATCGGATCATCAATTTCGTGCTCATCACCTTTCTACTCTTCGTTGAAACACTAACATTATAAATACCTGTAGGTATTGATGAACTAATCTTTAGTGGTTCATTGACTTTCACTTCTTTCTGCAATAGTACCTTGCCGTACAGGTCAGAAATGGTAACAGTAATATTCTTAATGGTTTGATCAGTTAAACGAATACTGAAACTGCGCTGTATAGCTGGATTCGGATAAACCATGCCGGCGCTGTTTTCATCAATCGCAACTAGTTGCGTGTTCTGACTTGCAACGGCATCGATTCCGGCTGCTTCAAAATGCGACCAGGCATAGGGCCCCACATAATGAACATTATAAACGCCGTTCACTCTTGCAGGCATGCTGTTCGACCATTTGTTGGTATAGTTTACGCCATTGATCTCCACCAGACTCATATTCCACGAATTCACAAACGTGATGTTTCCTGAAATCACAAAACAGAATTCGCCGGCGCCATCCTTTTTAAACGGAAGTGGGGCGGCAACAGGATTGTTGCAGCTTCCTGTATCTACCGTTTGCGTGAAGTTAGCGGTCACAGCAAGATTGGCATTCACCGTTACCGTCACCGGATTGATTGTTCCTGTTATGCCGCCGCTCCAGTTGTTAAACCGATATCCGCTGGCAGGTGTAGCCGTGATGGTTACCGATGTTCCCGCGGTATAAGTACCCCCGGAAGGATTCAACGCGACAGTTCCTGAACCGGTTGAAGTTGTAGTGATGGTGTATTGTTGCGGCACTACAACATTCCTTACAACAATACGGGAAGTTGCCGTAAAGTTACCATCTGCTGTAATCACTGTAATGGTAGCTGTTCCCTGTGCCAATGCGGTTACCAATCCTGTACTGCTTACGGAGGCAATTGACGGCGCACTGGAACTCCAGGTTACCGCTTTATTAGTTGCAGTTGCTGGTGCTACCGTAGCAGTGAGCTGCCGGGTTTGATTAATATTTAATGAATCTGTACCTGGACTCACACTTACTCCTGTAACGGGTATTACCACGCCGCCTGTTGGCGTACTGCCATACACAAGCACATCGTTTACATACAAAGGAATGGTGGCAACTTCTTTCAGCGTGCCGTTAACGCCAGTGGACGACCAGTCGTTCGCAGGGTTCCAGGCCGAAGCACTGGCTTCATATGGCAGACGAATGCGGATCTGCGATTCTTTTCTTGACTCCCCTTGTCCGCCAGGCCAGATCTTAATGGTGGGATTAAACGTTACTTCCGTATAATATAGATTCTTAGCAGCATCCCAGGGTATTAATTGCGTAAATGTAACATCCGCATTGTTTGATGAAACAACGTAACTCCCGGCTGTGTACCCGGCAGCTAATCCTTCTGTTATATCTATAAACAACCGGAAAGCATGTTTGGTGGCGATGCGTGCCGGCCAGGCCGTATGGTTGTTTACCCAAACAGACCATTCGGTATAGGTATTACCACTGCCATTCAATCGTGCCTCAATTAAATATTCACCGGTAGGCGTTTCTGCAACGGGGAAATTAGCCAGTGGTGTTCCTCCATAATCCTGTACCAGCTTGGCAAGCAGCCCTGAAAACGCTGCATTATAATCGGTTGCCACTTCATTGTTCACATAGTTGGAACGATCGTCTGTGTAAGCATCATTATTCCCTGGCCCGCCTACCAATGCGCCATATAAAATATGTCTTGTTTCTGTGGGAGGGCCGTTTTGATTATTAGTCCAGCAGCCATGTGCCGTACGATGATGTGGTTTTGTTGGCGGATTCGCGCCAAAGCCACAAACGTAGCTGCTGTTACGCGGATTGTTTCCAAGCGCATAATTCATTTGCTGCAGCGCAAAACTATTATACTTTGTTCCTTTGGCTGCTGTGGTAGCCGCATCCTTATAATAAACTGCGAGGAATCCGGTGTTAATAGCATATCGCAGGGCGCCCCATACATCGAGGAAAGCCAGTCCACCAGGCGTATACGTTATACGCTGCCCGTTATAGCCATCTGTCCAGTAATCAAGGTGCCGCTCTATATCTTCCTTATACTGCGTTTTTCCGGTAAGTTTTGCCAGCAGGGCATAACACCCATATGATTTATCGTCCCACGCAATTCCCCATTTATAGGATTTTATAGTGCTTTGCGGTTCAGAAGACAGGTTGGCATAATAGCTCTCTGCTTTGGCTAGCCAGGTTGCATTACCTGTGGCACGATATAACCAGATAGCGCCCCATACCAGTTCATCGTTATAGCCGCTGTACGAATTATAATATCCGGCAGCATCTGTAATGGAACTGGAATATTTCCCACGATATGTGTCTGCAAAATTGTACAATTCTATGGCATGATTAAGCAGTGTACTGCTGTACGTTGGATCGTCTGTTTTAAATACCACGCTGGCCGCAGCCATCGCTGCCGCTGTTTCAGCAGCCAGGTCGGAACCCGGTTTTGTTGCGTCGATCTTGTAGGCAGGACGTGTCATGGCCATTACTTCTGCCGAGCCCCACCAGGCATGATCGGTACCGCCATTGCCTAATTGACCCCACAATTCATTGGGCGCCGTATGACAACGTATAAAGTAATCATTGACGAAACGCAAATTATTTTTCAGGTATTTCATTTGCCCGGACGCGTTATAACCGCCGGCAAAATCAATGGCGCCCCATGCCAGCATCGTCGCAGAGAAGGCCATGGGGAAATTAAATTTAACATGGTCGCCTGCATCATACCAGCCACCGGTTAAATTATGTCCTACATCACTCCCATCACCCATAGCGGAATTGGCACGCCAGGTTACGCGGTTGTCTGCTGGCAGTTGACCGGACCTTTGGCATTCATAAAAGAACATTGATTTTTGTAAAGCTTCTGCATAGTTAAAATTTTGTGCAATGGTTACGTTGAGGTTCGCCAATAGGAAAAGGGTAGCAATCACGCTACATTTTTTTACCATGATCATAAAGTTTAATAGTATAAAATTGGATTCATAGAGACAGTAGTTTATAACTGCTTTTCTATATTCATTTTTTGATGAACATAGAAAGCACCAGTCATAAGCGTTGTTACACTTATTGATAAAAAATGTTATTCTTTCACTTCAATGTTAGGGGGATAGTGCAGGTCTGTAATTTCCTGCATTCGGGAAATTACCATGATCATACAAGAATCATTCCATCATTAGCAAACCTGTAGCAATGTGCCAGGTTATTAACATCAGAGCGGACAATGTGAGGACGATTATTGAAGATTTAGAAGAAATGCTATTTAATACGTGTAGGAATTAATAAATTGCACTATCCAATTTGTGCTACAAGTTATAACAGATAGTAATATTAATTGTAGCAACCCTCCCTGCACAAATTTTACCTATCTGTAAACTGGTTATCACCAATGTTTTCAGCGTTATGTTGCTGCGTATAACACATGCGGGCATCATATGCAAGAAGACAAATATTCAATAAAAATCTAATGATCTATTATGGAAAAAACGCCTGACACCCTGCAAGCCGTTCCTGAAAAAGTGTATGACAAACAAAGTAATATGCTAACCTGGTATGTTACTGAAAGCGGCACCGTAACCGTTTGGCTGCAACATGGCGATGCTGAAGGTTACAAGCTAACCGATCTCTACGGCAGAATGCTTCACCAGGGAGATCTAAAGGATGGACGAGTTGCATTTCCAGAGCTGGGACGGGGCATTTATACGTTACACGTAAGCACCGCCAAAGGAATAATAAGAAAAGAAATAGATACTCAGTAATATCCATTCTTTTTAGTACGCAGTAAAAAGGTTTTAAGTTAAATAACTTAAAACCTTTTTTAGTTTTCAAAAATCTGATAAATAATATACTACTTCAATGGCTTAAAGGTCACCGACGTAATAAAAGGGTTCATATCGTAATCATTCATGCGGAATTTGTAAAGTGTGTTCCGGCTTGTTCTGATTATGTAATAGGCACCATCACTCCCTGAGGACGACCAGTTCATGCCTGTGATCGTTTTATACGTGTTAAAGGTCAGGTTTTGAACATCGCCGTTATTGAATTTCTGGTATTCGATATTATCGGGCCCTACAGTCAATTTCGTGTTCCGGTTTTGTTGAAGCACATGGTGCAGAAAGAAAGGTTGAGGCGTTTCTTCCGGACCTTTACGACTTATGGTAGAACTGGTCCAAACAATATCCCAGTCTTCTTTCTTTGGCTCCCCTATTACCGCGCCGTTCTCAAATGAAATATAGTTGAAATAATACGCATCGTCCTTTGTGATGTTAACGGAATAAAAGGTGGTTGAAGCGATATCTGCCTGCTGCAGGGTATATCCACCGCTGGCGTTGCGAAGGATCCGCACTTTCTTCCACGCGCCTGTAGTCGGATTACCAACGCCCGGGCGGCGGTTAATGATGTAGACCTTGTTGTCTTCAGGGGTAGCGGAAATGGCGGCAATAGCGGTTTTTGTAAGGTCCCCGTTTGGGTTGTCAACATTCAGGTAAGTGGTCTGTGCCCTGATAAGGCCAACCGTGTCAGCAGCCGAAACATTAGTGAGGTCGTTCTTGTCGAGCCTGAATGCCAGCATACCGGTAGCGGCATTGAGCAACACCCGGTAATCATCCTGACCGCTATAGAAGCCGAGGTCCCAACTGTTGCGATCAATAGCGGTAGCGGTTAACTTATCAAAATTGATAAAGACCCTGTTCTTGCCGTCATATCCTCTATCCATATCAATGTACTTTTCAACAAAGCCATTGGCAAGTAAAACACTTTCGCGGGTAGCCCCCAACGGCATAGTTGTACCGGCTGAATCAAGTTTGCATCGAATCTCTTCATCCCCATCACGCAGGTAGGTGGGATCTATTTTGATATCGAAATAAGCCGACTTTTGTCCCGCGGGAATGGTCAATAGTACTACCCCGTTGTCAGAAGCCGGCGTGGTCGTGAAATTTTTCGAATAAACATATTTCTTAGATGTATACGTGATCTTAACACTCACGTCCTGTTTAACCGGGTCTTTTGTTTGCACGGTAACACGATATAAGATGGTATCGTCAAAATATTGCTGGCTGGTATCGAACTGCACACCCATCGCAGTTACAGGCGGGTTGGGGTTGGGTTCTGGATTAGGGTTGTCGTCCTTATGTTTGGAACAGGCATTCAATACAAATACGAAGGCAAATAAATAAAACAAATTTCTGTACATCATCTTTCCTGATTATGGTTTGGAATAAATAGCAGCATTATGACAATGCTTTTTTAATTATTCCTATCCCTTCAGAATTATTTGGAAAGATTTTTAGCCGGGGAGATCAAAAGGCCAATTTACCTTACATATTTCCCAATGGGGATCATATAATCACTGGGTCATTCTTTGTAATTTAACCGCATGAAAAAAATCCCGCCTTGCCTGGCGACCGCTTTCATGCTCCTTTTAATGATTACCGGATGTACGCATTCATCTTTCGCGCAGCAAAAGAAGATCAGGGTGCTTGTCATAACCGGCGGACATGGCTTTAATCGTCAACCTTTTTACGACGTTTTTAATTCCATTCCTTCCATTACATACGATACCCTGGTTCAGCCACAAGCCAACGCGCTCATCGCTTCACAGGATGTAAAAAAATATGATGTTCTCGTGTTTTACGATATGGTCCTCGATTCCATCTCGCCTGCACAACAGGAAGGCTACATCAGCCTGCTAAAAAAAGGCGCCTCCATGATCTTCCTCCATCATTCGCTGGTGAGTTACCAGAACTGGCCTGAATTCATACAAATCGTAGGCGGACAATACCATACCCATCCCGTAGTGGTAAATGGCGATACGTTGAAAGCCAGCTACGAACACGATGTAAGCATCCCCGTTAAAGTAGAAAACAAAAAACATCCCGTAACCCGGGGCATTACTGATTTTGAAATCGTTGATGAAGTGTACGGTGGCGCGGAAATATTACCGCAGGTAAAACCTTTGCTTAGTACTACGCACCCCAAAAGCATGCGCTATCTCGCCTGGATCAATCATTACGGGAATTCAGATGTCATATATATACAGTTGGGCCACGGCCCATCGGGTTATTCCAATCCGAATTACCGCAAACTGATACAGCAAGCCATCGAGTGGTCTGCCAAACAATCAAAAAAATAAAAGGGTCCCGGGCTAGCCCCGGAACCGTATGAACGATTATTTCATTATTGATTGTTGTATATCACTTTATAACCGTCACCCGCAGAAAGGTGGCCGGAATGGAAGTGGTGTTACTATCCTTGCTTTGGTTTTGACTTACAAACAACTCTTCTAATTTACGTTGCAGTTCCTCCGCCTTGCCATTCTTTTCAGCGGCTTCAAATGCGTTCATGGTGGGACCGTAGTAATCTTTAAACCTGCTGACAAGTTCTATTGGTGAAAAGGGCGCATCAAACGTAAATAGGTCCATAACGAAGGAAATATTCTCTTTTGGTATGCCGGCACTGGTGAATCGATCTATAACGTGACTTTCTACACCCCACAACATAGGGCTTATAAAACCTTCCGGCGGTGGCGGAGTGTATTCGGAACTGATCTTCAAGATCTGGGCTACCAGCGTGGGGTCACCTGGTATCCAGTTACCCATTATTATTTTCCCACCGGGTTTGGTAACTCGCACCATTTCCCGGGCTACGTCAAAAGGCTTTGGTGCGAACATGGCGCCAAAAACGCTTACGACCATATCAAAAGACGCATCCTTCAGGTCCTGCAAATTGGTGGCATCTCCCTCCTGGATGGTACAATTGGTAACCCCTTCCGCTTTTACCCGGTTGTTTCCTGCTTCTACCAAATTGCTTGCGATATCAATACCTAAAACATTGGCTCCCAATTTTGCTTCTGGTATTGCAGTGGTGCCATCGCCACAACCAAGATCAAGAATGGACATACCTTTGGTGATTCCCAATTTGGAAACCAGCGTCGTCCCACTTTCCCGCATGGTTTCGGCGATCCGGGTAAAGTCACCCTTTTCCCATAATGCTTTGTTTGGATTCATATTGGTTAATATTTTAGAATATGTAATTTAACCAATATAAAGGGTTTCTATTTTACAATTTTCCCACCGGTAGCCAATGGGCTATATCCGGTAAAAGTCGCTTTTCATTATATAATAGTGTGGTTAGTACTGATTTTTATTTACCACCCAACAGCTTCTCTATCCTTTCAAGTCGTTCTTTCAATGCCGCATTTTCCTTTTGCAATTCTTCAATACGCAATTGCTGACTGTTTGTACGGCTGTCAAGCGCCTGAACACCGGCCAGGGCAACGCCATCAGGATCGATGGTAGCAATATGCCTGTTGTCTTCCCCTACATTGAATGCGGCGGCAAAGTCCTGCGCCATGGGTCCAATGTGACGGATCTTGCTATCCTGTGTGATGTAGTTCCAGGAAGTGATGGGCACTGAACGCAAACGTTGAAGCAGCTCTTCGCCATCAACAGCGGCAAAGTTTTCCTTCATGTGCACATCCGAAAGCGAGTTCCAGGAGCCACCGCCGGCAGGCAATGAAACACCCGCCGATCCGCCACTGTTGGAGGTAAGCGTTGAACTGCCATCACTAGCCATCGTAAACTTGCTGTTAGTCAGGGTAAGGTTAGCCGTAGTGCTGTTGAAAATGAAGCTGGTAGTAAGCGCCGTATTGGTATAAAAGAAACCGCCGCCGGTCGCACGCACATTGAAGGAGTGGTTAACCGTAGGATGAAACTGGGAAGCTACATCGACGACGGAGCCGAAGCTATAGACAAGCGGAACAGAACGGTCGGCAAAAACAAAGCTGCCCTGTCTGGGCGAACCGGCAGACGTAGAAGTAGAAGCCCCATAACCAAGCGCTACGGAGTTAGCGCCGGTTGCCGTACAACCTTCACCCATAGAAATTGTTCCGGTACCTGCAGCTACCGTGTTTTTACCAAGCGCCAGTGCATTGTCGCCAAGAGCCCGCACATTGTCACCAATAGCAGTTGAAAACAAACCTATGTTGGCATCATCCCATTGCGTGCCGTCAATACGGCCTGCACGAAAAGCAGCTTTCTGTCCATACCACATAAAACGGGTACCCGAGCCTTCAATAGGAACTGCATTTGAATAAGCCCCACCCGTGTAGTCACTAACAGCTAAAATACTACCATCGTTATCAACCCGAAAACGTTCCTTGTCATGGGTATTACCATCGAGGTATGTACCACTGGCGCTGAGCGAAACAAGGGAGCTTGTACCAGCAGCACCTAATCCGGTACTGCCAACGAGTTTTACATTGATCAATGCATTGGTACTGCTTGAAGTTTGCTGCGTTGAAGGAGCCAGTGCTACAGCAGTATTTCCTGCCAGTACCTGTACCCAGTTCGGACTGGCCGATGTGCCGCTGTTATAATAAAAGCCTTCGGTACCACCTGTTTGGTATACCAACAGTCCTTTTGCCGGAGTCGGCACATTGGCAGTGCTGGTAACGCGGGGCACAAGTACGCCTTTGCTCGACGACTCAACATGCAATTGGGCACTGGCATCAGGTGTTGTGATACCCACGCCCAACTGGGCTTTGGCAGATATAGCAAGGGCAAAAAAAGGCAGCAACAAAAATCCTGGTTTCATAAAATATCGTTTGATTTCGGGGTAATGATGAATATTGTTATTGGAATTATTTATTTTTTGAAGAACCGTACAGCCTGGCCGTTTTCAAGATGGATGATATAAACACCGGTCAGCAACCGGTTTGTTTCCAGCCATTGTTCACGGCCATGGATAACGCCTGTTTGCACTACCTGTCCGGACGCGTTCTGAATGGTATAGTTCAGTGGTTTGGCCGGCGTAGCGGACAGCTCCAGTTTTAAATTATTGATAACCGGATTGGGATACAGTGACAGCGAAGCAATTGTGCTACCGGGTTGTACAATACGCACTCCATATACCTGCTCATGGCCATCGAGGTCTACCTGTTTCAGGCGGTAATAATTCGTGCCTTCCAGGGGATCGTTATCCGGAAAGGAATACGAAGCAGCACCGGTTGCGCTCTCCGTTGCCTTCACCGAGCCGATGGATTGATAATGCATACCATCGCCGCTGCGTTCTATTACGAAATGACTGTTTTGTTGTTCAGTGGCCGTTTTCCATTGCAACAATACGCTGGCATTGGCCAGGCGTTTAGCCGTAAAAGAAAGAAACGTGACCGGCAAGGGAGAAGAAGAAAGGGTTGCCGTGACCGCATTAAGGGATAAGGACGGTAACAGGTCTTCTATATAATTGTCAGTTGTATTAATGGTAGCGGTTGCCGAGAGTTGCCATACGCCAGATGCCTGGTAAGCCAGCGTCAGCTGCGATTCAGGACTACCGTTTAGGTCGGCCTCCTGGTAGTAAAAACGTATGGTTCCGGAAAAAGCAAGCGGCGAACTTAATGTAACAACATTGGGAATGCTTACAACACTGCCACTGAGATTTACCGGCGTGGTGCTTTTTTGAAATGTGGTGCTTGATAAAGTTAAACTGCCCTGTGGGATGAGCGTGAGGCCTTCCGAGGCTAAGAGGGTACCGGCTGTCAGGGAAATTCCATCGGTCCCGATACTAACCTGCGCACTGGTACGAATCGCGAGCACAAAAGAACAAAAAACCAGGAGTTTTTTCATAGGGGAATTTGAGGCCGTAAAATATAACGTAAAAACGAAATATCATAGTATTGCAGGCACTTTATTGAAGAAATAATTAATATAAAACAATCATTCTCGATTGTTAAACATTAATAGCTTAATATAACCGTTATTTGACTTTTTTAAAGCCGCTCGATAATTAATGAAACCAATGAAGCACCTTCTTTTTGTAAGCTATCTGGCCATTCTCCATGCGCTACCTATGTATGCACAAGTAAAAGAACAGGACCTGGTAAAGACAGAAGGCATCACTTCCCAACTCCATCGTGACAATATTGGTAAAATATTTTTTAGCGAGAAAGACATGGCGATTTCAGCGCTGCAAGCGTCCAATTTTTTAAACACCTATAAACTGACCAATAAAAGCAATCTCTATTTTATAGCTTATATGGGTAATTCAATCACCAATTACCTGCATCACCTGGCCCCTGCCCTATCGGCTGATTCATTGGTCAAAATCGGGAACTACCAGTTTAGCTTATTTGTCGATGACAAATTGATTTACCAAAGCAACTTATTTCCTGGCGCTCCTCGTGCCACAATTCAGGATACGGCAACGGTTATTAACAAACCTTTTATTGACTATGTAAAAGATTATGGACTATGGAGTGAATCTTTCTGGAACAGATTTCTACGTTTTGGCGGTGACAGTGCTCTAACAGAAGGTAAGCATATCCTGAAAATGGAAATCAGACCTTACCTGAAGACAACAGATATTAAGGTGGGTGAACTAATTGCCGAAGGTAAACTAAACCTTATTGTTGAAAGAAAACCTGCTATCAATATCTCCAACATCAACCTGAGCCCCGTAAAATCATATGATGGCTTTCCGGTTTCACAGGAGACTTTTGATAAAAATATTATCAAAGCGCTGAAAGGTAATATCGAGGAAGGGGTTTTTAAAAAAATAAGCAGCATCGTTGTTATCAAACAAGGAAAACTGTTAATAGAAG
Organism: uncultured Niastella sp.; assembly: GCA_966212235.1. Taxonomy (GTDB): domain Bacteria; phylum Bacteroidota; class Bacteroidia; order Chitinophagales; family Chitinophagaceae; genus Niastella. Next base: position 519,657 of record CBIHPP010000004.1, read on the forward strand.
AATACTTTAACGGCGAAACCCGCAACACGTTGCACGACCCACGGTCAGTGGGAAAATCGTTTGCATCAACCATAACAGGTATAGCTATTCATGAAAAATACCTGGCATCAGAAAATCAAACATTGAAAGAATTTTACAACCTAAATTCTTTTAAAAACTATGCTGCATCAAAAGAAAATGTGACGCTTAAAGAATTGCTTACCATGAGTTCAGTTTTTGATGGCAACGATGACATTGGTAGCTCGCCAGGTAACGAGGAAAATATGTACCCAACAGATGACTGGGTAAAGTTTACGTTAGACTTACCTGTAAAACCGGATACGGTCAAAAAGGAATGGCATTATTTTACGGCAGGGGTTGTCCTTTTAGGCGATATTCTACATAAAAGCGTTCCCGGCGGTCTTGAATCATATGCCCATGAAAAGCTGTTTAAGCCCTTAGGCATTTTAAATTATAAATGGCAGTATACCCCGCAAAAAGTGGCCAATACAGCAGGTGGCATACAACTGAATGCATTGGATTTTGCGAAATATGGACAGCTCTATAAAAATGAGGGAACATGGAATGGCAAACAACTTATACCCAAAGAATGGGTATATAAATCATTTACAAAGCAGCAACAAATAGGTGGCAGAAACAATGAATTTTATGGCTATTTGTTTTGGAATAAATCGTTCCAGGTGAAAAACAACAAGTATGAAGCCTTTTATTGTGCAGGAAATGGAGGGAATTATATAATCGTATTCAAAGATCAACCGCTTGTTATTGTGGTAACAGCTACGGCCTATGGGAGGGGCTATGCACATCCGCAAGTAAACAAAATGATCACTGATTATATTTTACCTGCGGTCATCAAATAATTTTTCGATCTATTCCATAGTAAAAGTATAACCCAATTTATTACTGCTTTCAATATTCAATACCATTACCCGCTGCATACCCGATTTGAGTGTTGTTTCTTTGAGTGCTACTTTTGCTGCAGCATCATATGAAATGTAGATCATTCCGCCCGCCTTTTTCAATGCTACCTTTCCAGGTGAAACGATTCGTGCCGAATCGGTACTGTTCAATAACAGGGGAATGTATTCTGTAAAATCCCCGGGATGTTGAATAGTGACTTCGATCGTTCTGTCTCGAAAAACAATTGACTTTTTACCGGTTGTACCCAGTTTATAGGATACAGCTAACGTTCCGGCTTTTAAATCATGACTGCCAGGTATGGAATGGACGGTTTTATTATTTATTAAAAACAAAGCATTCAGCGTATCCGCCTCATACAACTTTCCACCTTCCGGTTTTGTTCCCCATGCCGCCTCATCTGTATCAGTCTGCGATTGTAAAAAAGAGCCGGCCTTCGGATGCCACAGGAGGCCTAAACCATAACGCTGTTGTGGTTTGAGCCGTGGACCCGAATTAAAACACGCATAATAGCCAGGCTGACGTACATAGGTAAATACAGTCGGATGGCGACTGTCCATTTTCTGGTGAATGAACCGGTCGCTTTTTATGTATGGCAGATCCTTTACAGCAGCCTCTTTTTGGGGTGGTGAAGGATACCACTGGTAATGTGAACGGTGCAGGAAGGCATAGGGAGAAAATGCACTGAAAGCGCCGGTAGCCAGCGGCTGCACATTGGGCCAGTTTTGTTCAAGGTTTTTCCTTACTTCAGCAGTAGCCTTTTCTTTTTCCACGCTGTTCCTGGCGAAAGCCCTTACGCCTTCAACGGCTTCGCCAAGCGAACTTGTAGTGAAATAACTTCCCGTAGTCGTTGCTTTCTGACGCATTTCTATCGCCCGGTTGATGGTATAGTATATTGAACCAGGTTCAGGTACTGCATTGTAACTTATCCAGCTATAGTATCTTTTTTCTTCCTCAATAAATGCACTGGCAAGCTGGGTGCCGCGGCTGTAGTGATAAGCCATCCATAAATTGCTATGATGTGTATTGAAATTATAGCCAAAATCAGTACCACCTGCTTCATAAAAAAAACCTGCCGGACTTTGAAAATCGTTTGCGGATTGTTTTATACGTTCAACCAACCGACTGCTTATTTCAGCATCGGGATAAAGTGCTAAATAAGCGAGTGCCCCTGCCCACACATTGGTGTACTGGTTCGAATAATCTTTCCCATGTTCGTACAGCTCTTTCATGGTAAGCACCGCCATAATCGCTTTTCTATCTGCAGCAATAGCGTTTTTTAAAATACCCGCATCAATAGCCGGACCGCTTTTAAGCAGTCGAAGTGTTTCCCCCATAAACTTTGTGCTGAAAGCGGTTGCCGGCAGGTTCCATTTCTGCGGACCATACTCACTAAAACGACCATCCTCATTTTGACTACGGCACCAGAACGATAAAGCAGCTTCCAATCTTGGTCGCAGCGCAGGCGATGCATAGTATATATTCCAGGGACGATTGGTACAATAGAAATAAGTAAGTGAAAGAATGTTTTCCATGATGCGGGCATTAAAAGGCTTGTTGACATCAGGGGTACGCCATACGGCAATATTGATAAACCCTTTGTCGGGCCCCGTTTCCACTACGCCGTTGGCAAACGTATGAAAATGCTGCAAGTAATAGGGCATATCCAGTTCGTCATCTGAAAAATCGGAAGGTTTTAATTTCGACAGGTCAACAGCAGGTACCTCGGCCCATTGCGACTGAACCGTCTGTATAAATACAGTGAGCAATACAATGATAGCAATGGCAGTGCGGCAGGCAATTCGTAGCATGGGAATATTATTTTCACCTACAATTTATAATTTCTTCCTGCTTCTATGAACCTAAAAGTCTTATTTGGTAAGATAGCTTATTGAATTGCTTATGCGGCTTTTTTACAGGCACTATCATAAGGCTTTCTCGATAACATCTTCAATGGCAGATTGAGCCGATTTGTCGTAACCTTCATTCACATAAATAACTTTTCCTTCTTTATCAATTATAATAAATGTTGGAAAACCAGTTACACCATATTTTTCAGTTATTTCTTTACCATTAATCAGCACTGTATATTTTGTGTTGTATCTGGCGCAAAACCAATGAATGTCTTCTTTAGAGTCAGCAGCATTGATACTTACAATCTTAAATTCCCTGTCTTTATATTTTTCCTGTAGTTCATTCAGGTGTGGCACGCTTTGTATGCAGGGACCGCAATTTTTTAGCCAAAAGTCTAATAAAATGACTTTACCTTTCAGCTCATCCAATGAAAGTGACCTATCATTATTATATTCGTCCAATTTCCAGACTGGTGCTATAGCCCCTTTTGATATTAATTTAGGTCTTGGTTTTGCTGGTTTATAATCATTTGTATAAGTTGAGGAATACCATGATAATTCGGAAGGCCCCTTACTATTAATTTCAATGTTGGTGAAACCAGTTTTGATATAGTCTTTATTGATATCATTCATCTGTAATACTTCAATGGGTAAGTGGTTGTCTTTCCTTATTACAATCTTATAAATAAAGTTGCTTTTTGTTGTCATGGCATCAAAACCCTTTCCAAGGTATTGTATTCGTCTTTTGCCGGTATTAATGGTGATCAGGTGATATATTTTGTTGTTTATTGTAGTATCGGCAATCGTTTTTGTTACTGTTGTATCGGTAAGTAGTAAAGGCAGCACATTTTTAAGCGTAATAATTGAATTGTAAAAGGGCGAAAGATAAATAAACGACCTCTTATCGGGGTGTTCTTTTATTTTGATTGTCTTTGTTTTTTTATCTAAATCAATTTTTTCTGAACCATTAAAAACCTGCTTTGAAGACGAATCTTCGATTTGAAATTTGAATCCGGTTATTGTGTCTGTACTCTGAAAATCAAAATAAGCCATCCACTTTGAAATATTGTGGTAATTCTCAGAAGGATAATTCAATTCTCTTGTAATGTCGTATTGAATATTTCGATAACTGTTCAAGGTTTGAGAAACCCTGTTCAAAATTGAGTTAACGATGTTTTGCGAATAGGTATGGCTATATTGAAAGACTAAGAGAAACAGGGCGGTAAAAAGTTTCATTAGAGTTTGTATTAATAATGCAATTCTACGAACGAGTTCGTATACGTTGTCGTTTTACCGTGTTCTTTTAACAGTTAATTATGAATCCTAACCGCCCTGCTTAACTGCTCATGGCAGCGAAATATTTTTCATATCATCCAACTTTGCTTTCATGCCCCAGCCGCCAAAATCTTTTGCTACTACAAACCAGAGTTCGTTTTTGCCTTTTTTCAATGGGAGAAAGATCATATCAAAAAAACCGATCGTGCCCAGGAAGCGGTAGTCCCGAGACATAAAAGCGTCTCTTCCGGAATACAGGGCCCTGTCATTGAGATAAAGCATTAAATATTCGCTGAAGCCGAAGGAGATGCCTTTTACCTGCTCCATGTCCGAGTCAATGGTCACCTTTGCGATCATTACATTGCCGGTATCTTTCGACTGCGTAAACTTTGCCAGATTCAGCGTGCCCGAAGGCTCACTGTTTTGGGCGGTCCAGGTAAACTTCGATTTCACATCAGGCGTCAATTGTTTTCTGTCCGCAAACAGTTTCTTATTTTCCTGATTACTTACCTGCCATTTTGTAATAAGGCCATCTGTTCCGTTAGCAGGCACGGGCATGGCGGCTTGCACTACAGGCTGTTTTATGGTGTATTGCAGGTTGGCAAAACGGGTAGGTATACCGCCTGCGTTCAGGGCAATGGTGCCTGCCTTTGGATCACGCTTTAATTCCGTAACCTTAATGAGCGGTTTTTGCATTTCATCTATATAAATTTCAGCCTGCCTCCCATGCACATCAATTTTTATATGATGCCATTGATCAAATGTAAAAGGGATTGCTTTTGAATATCCTTCACCATGATATAGCTGCCATCCCGCACTTCCGTTAAATACAGGCGTGTATTGCGTAGCATCGGGATTGCCCGACTGATGGGGCCGTACATAAAAATGTTCGCTATTATTCTTATCGAGCATCCTGAATGAAATACCTGGGAAACCACGTTGTTGGGGGAAACTGATATCGGCTTCAATAATGCCGTCCTGCAATTGCAGATCCTTTATAAAAAAAGTACCCGATTTGAGCAGGATGCATTCTTTTCCCATAAAAGTTTCTACTGAGAACTGCGCTCCTTCTTTATTCCACTGGTCAGATGTAAATGGAACGGTGACCACCTGGCCACTGGCATGCCAACTGCTGGTTAATAAGGCAACTGCTATCAGCAAATAAGTTTTTGTCATATGTGTGATTTTTATTGGCGTGCAATAAACAACAGCGCATAAGAAATTCATGCTCAAATACCGTTCATTTTCCAGTCATTTAAAGTTCAAATTGGCATTTATGCGTAAATTTCCGGCATGGATCGTTCTGAGCGTGATTATATAGCCAGGTGTAAACAGCTGATCGAAGAAAAACTCCAGTTCGGGAATGAACAGGGTGAAGTGCGTCAGCGCGACCTTGAATACCTGGCAGACAGCATTGAAGAAAAATCCGGCATCCGGTTAAGTCTGTCGACCCTGAAACGATTGTGGAAAAGCGATTACGATAAAATACCACATCCGGCTACGTTGCAAGCCCTGGTATCGGTGTTAGGATATACAAACTGGCAGGAGTTCAAATTGCAGGAAGCGGCAATGCCCACATCATCAGAAGTCCGGGAAGCGATAATGCCAGAGCCTACAGAAGTCCCGGAAGAACCAAAGGTTCCAGGCGCTTCGAAATCTTCTCCTGTTGGTACGCGTCAAAAACGCCCAATGCGGTTTAATCCATGGATACTACTGCCCGTACTTACCGCTGTTGCGGTTGTATGCTGGTTGATTGCATTTCGGTCCGGACCGCCGAACAAAAAGCCGGTGATAAAAGGCCCGGTTACCTTTACCGGTAATAAGACCGTTTCGCAAGGGGTGCCCAATACCATTATTTTTAATTATGATGTTACCAACGTTGATGCCGATAGCTTCTTTTTTCAGCAATCATGGAATCCGTTGGAAAAAGTAAAGCTTGATCCCCGCAATCATGTATACTCCAATATTTATTATTTACCAGGTTTTCACCGGGCCAAATTAATTGCAAACGATTCCATCATAAAACGGTTTCGTGTACATATAACTACGGATGGATGGTTGCCGTTGACGCGCTATTCGTTGACCGATGGCCACCCGATCTATCTTCGCAAAGAAAACGCCCAACTCAATGGCGCTTTGCATATTACTCGCAAGGACCTGGTTGCCGCTACTGTGAATATGGAAAAAGATGTTGTACTGAGCTATTATAACATCCGCGAATTTGAAAATACACAAAGCGATCATTTTTCGATCGATACCCGTATTATGTGCGATAGCCTGCAAATGGTAGCCTGTCCTGGTTTTGAGTTGGTGATCGTTTGTGAAGAACATATTTATTTTGTACGGATGATGGGTAAAGGATGCGAGCGGGACATCGCTGTTAAAATGGGTGAAGTATTTCATAATGGCATACATAAAGACCTTTCTGTTTTTGGACGAAATCTGTACCAGTGGCAACGCCTGCAAATAAAAGTTGTTGATAAAAAGGCGACGATCTACCTGGATGAGCAACCGGTTTATTCGATGGCGTATAAAAATGATTTCGGCAAAGTAGTTGGATTGGTTTATAATTTTTCAGGCACGGGTGCTATCGATTATGTGCGGTTACAAAACGGGGAAAATAAAGTAGTGTATGCAGATGAGTTTGATTAATAGTCAATCAGCTTGCAATTTCCCCCCTATCACGAATACTTTCCAGTTAATTAAAACGTTATGATCTATTAATTAATCCACAATCACAAAGGATGAAACTTTTATCCCAAATATACTTCGGTTTAACTTTTGCACTTTTTTTAACTGCTTGTAACAGCAACCCGTCTATTAATGGCACTAAAGATCAAAACAAACCCAACTCGGCAGATAGTATTAGTGCAAACACTAACAACGTTGCAGAAACCCTCATTATTGACAAAAAATTATTGGACAAATATGTAGCCGCTTCCAAAAATGACACAATTGCTGACGAGAAAATATTCTTTTCAAAATTGCTACATATCATAAATGAGTTTAACGGCAAAAAACTGGATACCACCCTGCTTACTATTGGAAATATAGACGATGATACAGAGAAAGACACCATATTCAGCAGGGTTTATTATAATTCTAATCGTATTTATGTTGACTCAAAATGGTTGAAGAACAACAAGGTTATTTGGAATTATAAATATGCCAATCCATATTTAAGTTTCAATTCTGCCCTGCTTAATTATGACACAAGAAGTATTTGGACAATTTTCGCAGTGGGCATTTTATATGGAAGCCCTAAAATTAACGCCCGGCAAGAGTTTGATGAACACGCAGATTCGAGCCTGCAAAATTATGTGTATGATTATGGGGTTGCTGACCTGAAAAAAGCAGGGGTAAAAATTAATAAAGAAGATTACAAAACCTACCTTAAAAACTTTAAAGGCGAATTGTTAGAATTTGGTGAGCCCGAAACACGGGAGGGTTTATTTATCTACTATAAACCTGCCAAACGTATAATTACATACTATCAACCCTAACCCGTTCAGGCAAAAAAAGGATAGCAGTCAATGACCGTTCATTATTTTTATCCTGTGAGCGAATACAATGCTCCCCGCTCAATGTTGTCTGTAAAGGGCGCTGGTTAGGGGTTAACAGTCGTTCGCTTCACGATTTCCGATAGCTTGCAAATTAAAATAATAATTTGTTTCTTGTATCTCGTTGACCGGTCAGGCGGAAGGGATTAGCCATTCCAATCCGTCGCAAGGCCGCCGGAAACCTTTTTCTATCTCCGAAATCTGAAACATGAACAGTACCCTTTCCCAAAAGCAAAAAGACGAAATAAGACAATCATTTTTGCAGCAAAACTTTTCACTGGAAACAGAAACCGCGAAATTGGTGGCTGCAGGCTATGAAGAAGATAAAGCAAAATTGTTAATCATAGCTGAATTAAAGGAATACAAAAAGGAAATATTTCAGAAAAAAGTCAAAGGCAATGACCAGGAAGAAATTAAAAAGGTCATAACCTTCGTCGTTATAATGATTTCCCTGATAGGGCCCATTTTTGATATTGTATCACCCCTATGGTATATCGTTGCAGTTGTAATTGCAGGCATAGCAGGTTATATAGGATATAAACCTAAACCTATAGCCGGTTTGGTAGGGTGTATGCTGGTTCCCATTGTTTTTCCATTTGCCTATAATTTCTATTTTTCGGGAAGAAGCAGTTTTATAAAAATTGAAATGGTAATTCCCCTGGTTATGGCAATAGTGCCAGGCCTTCTCGTATATTTCATTATATCCAAGACAGTATATTCCAACCTTGAAAATAACTAAAATCCTATCACATGTATAATTTCAACAAAGAAAAAAAGAGACTGGAGCCCAGTGAAACGAAATGCCAGTATTGTGAAATAGAAAGCTCCACCAATATGGAAGACAATTATTTTGTACCTCTGTTTAAAGAAAACGATAGAACGAATATTATTGTTTATCGCTCCGTAAAATACAGCAAAATACCTGTAGGCATACCCAGATGTAAAAGTTGCCAGTCTATTCATGTGTACGCTGCCGGCAGATCAGCATTGATGGGTTGGGGCCTGGCTGCAGTAGTAGTGATCTTGTCTTTCATGATATGGGGCATATTTGGGATCTTTGCCATTTATGCCGGTATTTTTATCGGTTTTGGCGGCTCCCATTTTATTCAAAATAAATTAGTAAGAGATAAAGGCATTTATACAAAATTAGATGGCGCCAAGCAGAACGAAGCCGTACAGGAGCTGGTTATAAGTGGCTGGTCGTTTAACATGCCATCAGCATAGTATTACGATCGCGCAATCCTGAGAACGTTGCCTCATTCACTGCGCAGGCTCTTTACCGGGTTCGCGAGCGCTGCTTTGATTGCCTGAAAGCTCACTGTAATTACCGTAATGCTAATGGCTGCGCCAGCTGCCATCAAAAACACACCTGGCCCAATGGTAATGCGATATGAATACTGTTGCAACCAGTTCTGCAAAAAGTACAGGGCCAGCGGAGAAGCGACCAGGCAACTGATCAATACCAGCAAAATAAAATCTTTGGATAACATCAGGCACAGTTGCGATACCGAAGCACCCAACACTTTTCGTATGCCTATTTCCCGGGTGCGTTGTTCCGCAATGTAAGCGGCCAATCCAAACAGGCAGGAACCGGTCGTATGTATATTCATTGTACGACCACAACCCGATCAAAAAGGCCACAGCCATACCTACGGCCAGTCCCATTATATTTAAGGTGCTGTATACTTTATTATTCACCAGGTTGCGCCAGGCGGTTTTGAAGTAGTTGCGGAACATAGATTGGGTGCTTTAACCTCCATGTTGCCAATAAAGTGCCATTGATTTATATGTATGAAAACCAGATATTTGATAATTAAACCTTTCGTGTAATTGTCCGGTTTTGATACGTACGCCGTTCGCTGGAGAACATATTTAACAGGGTAAGTTGTGTATATTTGGAAACCAGCACAGGATACCTATCGTTATGAGTACCAACCTGAAAAAGTTTATACGCAGATTTGTTACCCTTTCAGATGCCGAACTGGAAGAGGTTACCAATAAGTTTAAAAGTAAAATAATTAAGAAGAATGATCATGTATTGAAACAGGGCGACACCTGTAAAGATTTTGTATTTGTTCAAAAAGGCTGTTTGCGTTTGTATTATGTGAAAGATGATATTGAAGTATCAGTCTGGTTTGCTTTTCAGGAATCCTCCGCCATTGAAATTTATAGCTTTATCAGTGAAAGCCCTTCCGACTATTTTCTCCAGGCAATAGAAGACACTGAAGTGCTGTACATTCACAAGACAGAATTAAAAAAACTGTATCAAAACCAACCGAAAATGCAGGAGATGATGAGGAGTTTCTGGGAGGCCGTGCTCCTTGACCTGATCAACAGATTTACCGCACTTCAAAAAGATTCGGCAGAGAAACGTTATCTGGATCTATTAAATAAACAACCCGATTATCTGGAAACAATACCCCAAAAATATCTCGCCTCATTTATAGGCGTTACACCCACCTCATTGAGCAGGATCAGGAAAAAGATCATCAAAGACCATAAGTTGTCCTAGGGCAATTTTTTTCTTAAAAAATATTTTCAATTTTGGTCTCATAAACAAACAAACTATGAGTACTCAAATTAAAGTAATGACAACCCAGGAAGTTGCCACACGATTCAATGAGCTTGCCCAGCAAGAAAAATGGTTTGATATTCAGGATGAGTTTTTTGCAGACAATGTAAGAAGTATAGACCCTTCCCATTCACCGTACTTTGGCTATGCGGAGGGTAAATCCGCCGTTCGCAAAAAAGGGGAAGACTTTGTAAAACGGATAGAGGCCGTTCACAGCCTTTTTACATCCGAGCCCCTTGTTAGCGGCAATCATTTTACAGTCGGAAGACAGAAGGATATCACGGTGCAGGGCTTCGGAAGGATACAGATCAACCAGATCATGCTGTATGAAGTAAAAGATGGTCAGATTGTATTAGAACAATTCTTTTATTGATCAGGAACACTAAGAAAATAAAACAAGGGCTAAAATAGTCTTTACAAAAGCTAAATAAGTTGGTGTGCAGGACGACTCATGGTTGTTTTTCCTCTTCCCGTAAAAGCTTCTCCATGATGCTTCCTAATTTCCGGCCCACGATACCATACCCTTCCGGCGTGCCGGAAGGGGTATTCCAGGGCGTTTCTATACAAAAGCCTATCGTGTTTGCATTGGCGTTTTCCAGCACCCAGGCTTCACTGACCCGTTCTTCCTCTGTTGCGATAGCAGGTTTGGGTCCATCTCTGTGCTGTTTTAACTCACCAAATGCTTCTATCATTAATTCAACAAAACGTTCCTGCCTGGGAAAGGCATCTTTGCCCATATATGTTTTATCTAACACATACATGGCTTGCACTTTATTGCCTGGCGCCGGATTATGCAAATCGAGAAATATATTCATACGGCCCTCCCCGGCCAGGCGCCGGATATATTGCTGCGATGCTGCTACCTCAGGCCAGTAAGGTGACGCCCCCCAATCCCGGTTATGATCATGCGGTAACGCATGCTTGCCTCCATCGCCGGTTGCTACATGGTCAACATCCATTAATGGGATAATGTATATATCAGCATGCTGTCGAAGCCATACCGCTTGTTTATTGTCACCGGCCAGCCATTCTGCCAAACCAACTGCCACCCACGATCCGCCCACTTCCCAGGCATGTTGCCTTGCCTGTATCCATATGGCAGGTCGCTGAAGATCCGGTTGGCTGCCTTCACTTATTTTTAGTGCAGGTACCTGTCTGCCTTCCCTTGATTGGGCCAATGTGAAAGACTTCATGAAAGAATGCTTTTTTGAAAGGTGTTGAATAAATGCGGTCGCATTCATTGGAGTAAAAGGTGGTCCCCACCCTATCCACAAGGTAGAAGAACCCGGTTCTATCGTGTAATGCATGTAGTTACCCGCTTTTATGCCAGCCGCACTATGATTCCAGGTAGTACCATCCCTGGAATAAGCGGCCTGGTCGGGCCAGGTCCAGCCCGGAGACAGTTTACGAAGGTTTTTCAGAGGTCCCATCGGGATTAATTCCTCCGTACTCAACACTTCTACAATAACCGGTTTATTGCTGTCAATACTATCTATGCGCAGGTTCCACCAGTTAGGCATACCCCGCTTGGGATCTCCTGCGGGAATGATCCGTATCGTTTGTGTTGCGTTATCCAAACTCAGTACGCGGGCAGATCCGCTTTCAAAATTTGTAGTTACACGCAGTTCCTGACAGCAGATATTTTTACTTACGAAGAAAGCAAGAATAAGCAGGCTAATTATTTTCATGGTTGTTTCTCTTCTTCTCTTAATAGCTTTTCAATAGCGCTTCCTAATTTCCGCCCCACGACACCATACCCTTCCGGCGTACCGGAAGGAGTATTCCAGGGCGTTTCTATACAAAAGGCTATCGTATTTGCATTGGAATGTTCCAGCACCCAGGGAACGCTTACGCGGTGAAATAAGTCGGGATTTTCAACCGGCGGCCGCGCCGGGTTTTGTTTCAATGCGCCGAATTCCTGAATCATTAATTCAACAAAACGAAGTTTTCGGGGATCTCCTTTTTCCGGCATATACGCTTTTTCAATGACGTAAGCCGTTTGTTGCTTGTTCCCCGGCGATGGATTATGAAGGTCCAGAAACAGATTCATCCTTCCTGCTGCAGCCAACGCAAGAATGCGTTTTTGCGTTGCACCAACTTCCGGCCAGTGCGGTTTGTCACTCCAATCCAGGTTGTGGTCCTGGGGCTCACAGTGTTTACCACCATCCCCGGTAGCTACATGATCAACATCGAGCAAAGGGACCACAAAGATTTCTGCATGTTGGCGCAGCCATTGTGCTTGCTGATCATCACTTACCAGCCATTCAGCAAGGCCTGCACCCACCCACGAGCCGCCGCATTCCCAGGCATGATGACGCGCGCTTACCCAAATGGCTGGCCGCTGATTAGCGGGTTTACTGCCTTCCACAATCTGCAAGGCAGGCACCGGCCTTCCCTCAAGCGACTTGCCAAGTATAAATGCTTTGGCAAACGAATGGGTTTGGGAGATGCTGTTCACAAAATTCAGCGCGTCCGTTGGCGTAAAAGGCGGACCCCATGCCAGCCATACAGTGCCGGCAGCTGGTTGTACCTGGTAAACCATCCTGTTGTTTATTTTTTGACCTTCTGCCGTTTGCTTCCAGGTTTTTCCATCGATAGAGAGTGCAGCCTGGGCTGGCCATGTAAATCCCGGAGAGGTCTTTTTGCCCACACCTGTATTCTCATCCGGTATCATGTCTTCACGCGCCTCAACCTCCAGCACAAGAGGGATGGCTGTATTAATTCCGTCAATTCTTACATACCACCAGTTAGTTATCCCCCTTTTTGGATCCCCTGCCGGTGTAATTCTTATCGTTTGGGTTTGCTGATCGAGCAACAGCACACGCGCCGAGCCACTTTCAAAGTTGGTGGCTACTTTCAGTTCCTGACCAATCGCAGCACCGGATGATACAATGAATAAAAACTGGAGAATGTTTTTGATCATACTATAAATCTACAGACATCGGGTTACATATAGGGTTGATAGCTAAACCAGCTTACTACTTAGTTAATTATGCTTAGCTGTTAAATGAGACAGAATATGCAGGGTAAACACGGTTACAGGGCTTTGCCTACCGCCAACTCGGCCACCCGGCAAAAATAAATCTTGCAATGATGGGTGATCATATATGCATTTGGGTATAGATAATTGACTAATTTAATAATCGAATGCAAACTATATCAGACAATGCCCTGCTCAACCAACTCAAAAACGAAGACAACGCTTCGTTCGCGGTTCTGTATAAATTTTATTTTCCTTCCATTGCAGCCTATATTATCAATAACGATGGAAGCAAAGAAGATGCGGAAGATATTTTTCAGGAATCAATTATTGTATTACTTCAAAAAGTGAGGGGAATTGATTTCGTTCTTACTTCATCACTCAAAACATACCTGTTTGCCATTGCCAGGAATCTGTGGCTGAAAAGGTTGAGAGATAATAAATTGAAATCCATTGACTCTTTTGATAAATACCCAACTGAAACCGAAACGGTTACATTTGAACTACTTCATGAACCTACTAAAGAAGAAAAGGTCGCTTCCTGGCTCACAAAGATCACGGAGCATTGCCAACGTATTTTGAAAGCCATTTTCTTTTACAAAGAACCAATGGGAAGTCTCATGCAAAAAATGGGTTGGAAAAATAAACATACCGCAGCCAACCAACAATACAAGTGCATACAACAGGTAAAAAAAGAAAAAAACAAGGAAGATTAAAGCATTGTTTTCTTCAATCCAAAATATTTATCAAAACATCAGGTGATTGATAAAATGTTTTGGTATTAATAGTTGAAACAAAACAATCACAATGACGAAGAAAACAAAAATAATACTCTGCATTACTTCTGTATCTCTATTGGCCATATGCATTTATCACTTTTTTGGATAAATAAAAATTAATTTAAATGAAAGAGTCAATGAACATTTGGGGGATTAAAGAATTTGAGGGTGATGGGGCAAGCTGCCCTGTCATTCCCACAAACCTACCCTGGTATAAAAAAATAGTACTGACATTTTTCCGTTTTGGCGTATGTCCATTGTGTGTTACAATGAGCCTAACATATTACGTCGCTAAATTTTTCAGAAAACTACTTTTTATTGTTTAAACGAGATAACCGCATTGGATTGAGGCCTTTGTAGTTGTCGAATAGCATCTTTGTTACCGGGCATTTTTGTCCAGGTGTTTTTCCCGAAATCGTCGAAGTTGCTATAGACGCCTAACAACTCAAAGCTATCAAAAACAAAAGGCAGTCCCTCAGCCCCCAGCGGTGAATTATCATTAGCCACATGCAGATGTAAATGCGGTCCTGTTGTTTGCCCGGTAAAACCAAGGAATGCAATGACCTGTCCTTTCTTTACCCGTTGCCCGGGTTTTACCAGAATAGAAGAAGGCCTGAGGTGTTCATAAAATACAAACTGATGGTCACTTATTTTAAGAGAAATATAGTTGCCTGTTGCTTTATCGGATGAATATTCCGGATGCGCTGATAAAGTATGGCTTTCAGAAAAAGTATCAATAGAAGCGGCGATCATGCCATCGGCCACAGCCAGCACCGGCATCTTGTAACCAAACCAGGTATTTACACTGTCTTCATTGCCCGTAGCATATTGTCCGTTTAGATTCAACTTAATAAAATCGATTGCAAAGCGGCCAGGTATGCGCGCCTTTCCATGTACCGTATAAATTACCCGGCGATGCCCGGTTGCCCAGTCAGGGTCATATACTGCACACCAGGGGCCACCCTGTAATGGATTGCCCAGTACGATAGCCGGTTTGTTTTGTAATGGCGTTGGTTCGCTTTGGATAATGAATTGTTGTGCATCGTCATTTCCTTTGAATGAAAAAGCCAGTTCGTGGAGTATCTGCGTGTTTGTCGTTTTTGCCGGCAACGATAATTCAATATAGATAACAGTTACGCTAGCGGGATTTATATATGAAAGACCTTGTTTGTTGGCCAGTCTGCACCTTTTCTTTAATTCAATGGCATCTATTAATAAATAATTCGCATGAGTGTTGCGATCCGCTATTGTCAGCGACTGCAATTGCAGCGTATCGGATGAAAAATTGGTTATATATAATTCGTAATATACCGTCGTTGCATTATTTATAAGAACAAGAGCCGGCGGATACGGAATTCGCACATCTACATTATGCCTGTAATGTTGTGCCAATAAGGTAAGCTGTGAGATGGTGGCAGTAAGAAAAAACAATGAGTAAATAACCGGCTTCATATAGATAAATTATTGGTCGGGGTTAGACATATGTAATTTATTTGCAATTACGCATAAGATTTATGTATTATTGCTAATATAAACGGTTTCTACAAATGAGAAAATTTATTATTGGAGATATTCACGGTTGTTTTGACGAATTAATGGAGTTAACAGAAAAAATTGGTTTAACAGACAACGATTTGCTTATTTCACTTGGAGACATTGTTGATAGAGGAAATAAATCAAAAGAAGTGTATGAGTATTTTGTAAATAGACCCAATAGCATTGTTCTAATCGGGAACCATGAAAGAAAGCATCAAAACAAAATCCTGAGTTATTCACAGGAAATAGTCAAAGTTCAATTTGGAAATGATTATGACGATTTCCTGAAATGGCTGCACAAACTCGAATACTATTATGAAACTGATGAAGCAATTATTATTCACGCATTTTTTGAACACGACATTAAACTTGACGTACAAAAGCAGGAAGTATTATGCGGTTCAACATCAGGAGACAGATATTTAGAAAAGAAATATCCTGAGGGTAAATATTGGACAGAATTTTATACAGGTGTAAAACCAATTATATATGGACATCAGGTTGTGGGAGACAATCCTAAAATAATTAATAACACGTATGGCATTGACACAGGTGCCTGTCACGGAAATTATTTAACAGCCATTGAACTTCCTGGATTTAAGATACACCAGGTAAAGGCAAAAGCAGATTATTGGAAAGAACAGCAGAAGATATGGCAAATACCTGTACTAAAGGCAAAGAACTGGAACGATATGCCATTCATCGAGATTGATAAACAACTTGAAAAGCTGGCGTACATCGAAGAAGCAGAGATAGTAAATTACCTGGCCGAATTAAAAAGTTGGAAAGAACAACTTCAAAACTCCTGTGGGCGTATTAAAGAGCATATTGACAACTTTACAAAAAGGCTGTTAGAAACACACAAAGAAACTTTTAATATTGAAGCTAACAAGCAAACCTTCAAAACATATATTTTCAAAAGCAAATCAAACAACCTGACAATTCAGGATTTACAGAAAGGGTTAAACACGCCCAATAAAATTTTGAACATCAAGCTGGAACTGGGAATAGATTAATAACAAAACGAAAATGTACTATCTCCCAACGTCACGGTACGATGAAAATCAATAAATTTTAGCAAAAAATATGTGGACACCTATTTCTTTTGACGAACTGTATGACCTGATTATTGAGACCGAAAATCGAATTATAGGGGTATTACTGTAACCAGTCAAATTTAGATGATGCAATCTCTCAACTGATCGATTGTATGAAGTTTGGGGACGATTATATCATTCAGGCGGGGCCGCCACAAAACTTTTAACATCTTGCATCCGGATCTTCATATATCCATCGCCCTCAATTCCCGGCACACCTTTTCTATCTCTTCTTCCGTATTGTAATAATGCACGGATGCGCGTACGATACCATCCAACCCTTTTCGGTTCATGTAATACAGCGTGGATTTGGCGAAGCCGATATTTACGTTGATGTTTTTTTCAGCCAGTTTGGTTCTAACCTCCGCTGCCGTTACACCGGAGATGGAAAAGGTAATGATACCGCAAAGTTCATCGCCCTGATCATGCACTGTAATACCATCCATCACCCGCAGGCGTTGCCGGAACAAAAACGCTAAATACTGTATCCGTTGCCATATCCGTTCAACACCTATGCTCAGTGCATATTCCACGGCTTTATGAAGGCCCAGCACTACTGCCGGATGCTTTTCAAACCATTCAAAACGCTTTGCGTCCTCCCGAACCACAAAACCCTGCAAGTCCATACTGCTGACCGTACGGGCATCAAAGAATAACAGTTTTAGCTTGTTCACCATTTGCTTGCGTACATACAAAAAGCCGCAACCACGCGGGCCACGCAGGTACTTGCGTCCTGTTACCGCCAGCATATCGCAGCCGATGGCCTGTACATCTACTGGCATTTGTCCTGCAGACTGGCAGGCGTCTAATAAATAAACAATTTGATGTTTTCGGGCCATCTCCCCTATTGCAACCACAGGCAATACATTACCTGACGAAGCGGGAACGTGCGTAACCGCAATCAGCTTCGTTTTTGGCGTGATGGCAGCCTCTAATGCGCTTAAAGGGAAATTACCTTCCGCATCATTGGGTATCATTTTAATGACAATGCCGTACATTTTTTGTGCATTCAGCAGGCCCAGTACATTAGAGGCATATTCCATTTCAGAAGTAATTACCTCATCACCCGGTTGAAAATGCAGCCCGTTAAAAGCAATGTCCCAGGCGGCGCTGGCATTTTCTACCAGGGCTATCTCGTCAGGATGTGCGTTGATCAATTGCGCGATCAGCGTATGCGTATGATCCAGTTGAGCGCGATATCTGGCTTCTGTTTCATATCCGCCATACAAGGCTTCTTCGTGCAGAAAATCAACCATGGTATTCACCACGATATCCGGCGGCAGAGAAGCGCCTGCATTATTCAGATGAATGCGTTCAGCCGTGCCTCTGGTAACCGCCCTGAACGCCTGTATCTCTGTTTCGTTAAATGGTTTTATTTCCATATGTACAAAGTAAATGATTCTGCCTGGTCCGGCACAGATGCAGATCAGATGATTTTAACTATATCAGATGCAGAGAACAGAAGTATACAAACATTACCAGGGGCCGTTTTTTTAACCCTTAATATCTGTAGCTTTAGGACATGAAGCCTGTTATAATTACCCTTACGCTCACATGCCTGCTGATTTGCAATACTGTATTTTCTCAAACTTCATTCAAGGTCATTCCATTGGGCGTGAAAGGCGGTGCAGATGAAAGCAATTTGTCCGCTTACATGATCGCGCCCAAGGGCAGCGATGATTATGTATGTTTCGATGCAGGCACTTTGCATTATGGCATTGAAAAAGCCATACAGGCAAAGCTTTTACATGGTACAGCGGCAGAAGTGTTAAGAAAAAATATCAGGGGCTATCTCATCTCACATCCGCACCTCGATCACCTGGCAGGCATGATCATCAATTCTCCAGACGATAGCGCCAAAAACATTTATGGCCTCGATTTTTGCCTGGATGTATTGAAGGATAAATATTTCACCTGGAAAAGCTGGGCCAATTTCGCCAACGAAGGCGATAAACCGGCTCTTGGTAAATACCATTATTCCCTACTTACACCTGGCGCCGAAACACCGCTGCAAAATACCGGCATGCAGGTCACGGCTTTTGTACTCAGCCATGCTACCCCTTATCAAAGCACCGCTTTCCTGGTTCGGCATAATGAGTCGTATGTGCTATACCTGGGCGATACGGGTGCCGATTCGGTGGAGCATTCCGAAAAAATGCACCAGCTATGGCAGCAGGTGGCGCCGCTGTTGAAAGCTAAAAAATTAAAAGCGCTGTTTATTGAAGTTTCTTTCTCTAATGAACAACCGGATAAACAATTATTCGGGCATCTTACGCCTCACTGGTTAATGTCAGCGCTGCAGGACCTGGCTTCGCTTTCCGGTACTGCAGCACTAAACAATTTCCCGGTGGTGATCACCCACATCAAACCTGGCGGCAACCGCGAACAAATGATCCGCACGCAACTGAAAGCCTATAACCCGCTGCACGTTAAGCTGATCTTTCCGGAACAAGCCAAACTGCTTACATTTTAACATTTCATCGATTTCTTAATCTATATCAAATTTCCGGGCGTGGTACTCTAATAAAAAGGGCCTACCTTTTAAATTAAATTTTAAACCATGATTATAGTACACGACATTTTTGTTTGTAAACCCGGCAATGCCTCCAAACTGGCGAAACTGTTCAAAGAAGTGATGGCCGACAACAAAGAATTCGTTAACATACTCACCGATATGACCGGTCAGTATAACCGGGTAATAATGGTAAGCCAATTCGACAATTTGACTGCTTATGAAAATAGCTGGGAAGAGATGAAAAAGAATGAAGAACAGATGAAAAAAATGAAGGAAAAAATGGCTGGTTACCACGAGATGTATCTGACCGGTTCAAGAGAAATATACCAGGTTTGGTAATTCAAGATCTGCTTCGAATTACCTGCCCCTTTCCTCCAAAACCCAAACCCCTCCCAAAACCGGGTTTTTAGTCCTAATTTTGCCCCAAACTTTTGATCTTGAGCGTTCCTGTGTTTTTGATTACGCCGCCCTTTACGCAGCTTAACACGCCGTATCCGGCGACGGCTTACCTGAAGGGCTTCCTGAATACCAAAAATATCCGTTCCTTCCAGAGCGATCTGGGCATCGAGGTAACGTTGGCCCTTTTCTGCCACGAAGGGATACAGGAATTGTTCGGCCGTATCAACCGGCTCGGGACCCCATTGAGCGACAATGCCGCCCGCATGGTGGCCATGCAGGAAGATTATATTTATACCATCAACGATGTAATTCTCTTTTTACAGGGGCACAACCCCACCCTCGCCCACCGAATTTGCAAACGGGATTTTTTACCCGAAGCCAGCCGTTTTGCGCAGTTGGAGGACCTGGACTGGGCCTTCGGATCCATGGGTACGCAGGACAAAGCCAAGCACTTTGCCACCATGTACCTCGAAGACCTGAGTGACCTGATCAGCGAATGTGTAGATGAGTATTTTGGCTTTAGCCGCTATGCAGAAAAACTGGGCCGCTCCGCCAACAGCTTCGACGAATTGTACAACGCGCTGCAAAAGGAATACACTTTTATTGATGAATTGCTGATCAGTCTGCTGAAAGAACATATGGAAAGGTTACAACCCAAACTGGTAGCCATTTCCGTTCCTTTTCCCGGCAACCTGTATACCTCCCTGCGCTGCGGACAGTGGATCAAACAGCATTATCCCGATGTGAAGGTGGCCATGGGCGGCGGTTTCGCCAATACGGAATTACGCTCTCTTTCCGACCCGCGTGTATTTGAGTTCTACGATTATATTACCCTCGATGATGGCGAAGCGCCCCTTGAACAACTGGTGCAACTGGTAGAAGGCCACCGTTCAACAGAGGAATTGAAAAGAACTTTTACCCTGCAGCATGGAGCCGTGCAATACGTCAACAACCAAAGCTGCTCCGATTACAAGCAGGCGCAGGTGGGCACACCCGATTACAGCGATTTCCAGCTTGATAAATACATCTCGGCGATTGAGGTCGTAAACCCCATGCACCGCATGTGGAGCGATGGCCGGTGGAACAAACTCACGATGGCGCATGGCTGCTATTGGGGCAAATGCACCTTCTGCGATATTTCACTCGATTATATCAAGCTTTATGAGCCGATAGCCGCTTCTCTGTTGGTAGACCGCATGGAAGAAATGATGAAACAAACCAAACAGAACGGTTTTCACTTCGTGGATGAAGCAGCTCCCCCAGCCCTGATGCGTGCACTGGCGCTGGAGATCATCCGGCGCAAACTAACATTGAGCTGGTGGGCCAATGTACGTTTTGAAAAGAGCTTTACCCGCGACCTCTGCCTGCTGCTGAAACAATCTGGCTGTATTGCTATTTCCGGTGGACTGGAAGTGGCGAGCGACCGGCTGCTGGAATTGATTCAAAAAGGCATCACCATAGCCCAGGTAGCCCAGGTGAACCGGCACTTTACAGAGGCCGGCATTATGGTACATGCTTACCTGATGTATGGCTTCCCCACGCAAACCAGACAGGAAACCATCGATTCACTGGAAATGGTGCGGCAGTTATTCGCTGCCGGTATACTGCAGTCGGCCTTCTGGCATTTGTTCACCATGACCATACATAGTCCCATCGGCATGCAACCAGAGAAATTCAAGGTAAAAAGAGAATCGGCACTTGTGGGATCCTTTGCCAACAACGACCTGGTACACATCGATGAAACCGGTGGCGACCATGAAGAGTTTGCATTTGGACTGAAGAAATCACTGTTCAACTATATGCACGGCATCGGTCTCAACGACCCGCTGCAGAAATGGTTCGAATTCAAAGTACCCAAGACCAAAGTTGCGCCTGATCATATTCAGAAAGTGCTGGAACAGGATATTTATACATCTGCCAGGCCCACTACCAAGGTCGTATACCTGGGCAAGCCTCCTAGCGTAGAACATTTCACCAAAAGTAAAAAAGGCAACAGCTGGGAAATGACGACCCTCACTTTTCAGGACAAACGCGCGAAGTACAGCATCAGTGTCGATCGCGAACAAGGCAACTGGCTGGCCGGAATGCTGCAGCTGCTGTCGATCAACAATCCTAAAATGCTCACGCTCCAGGATGTGATGGACAGTTACAATGCCGCCGCACTGGAAGACTTTGAACTCTTTTGGGACAACAAGCCGGTGAATACGTTGCACAAAGTTGGTTTGTTGCAGTTGTGATATTTGAGTAACCTCATTGTTTCATTATCTTTTTCGTCAACAAAACCTTACCGTCTATATGCCGGCCGGCAGGGATCCCAGGTTCGTAAGCCGCAATTCATTTACCCCTGCTCATATTAAATTAACTCCATACAATATCCAAGTAATTCTATACCCCCATTGTATTAAATAAAATAGCTTGCGGCCCGCGCAAAACGGGCGAATAACATAAACCCATATCCTTTTGTAATTGCCTCCAATTTCCCTAACCCAGAAAAACGTTAACAATGTACCGTACCCTAAGCCAGGTTATGCTTTGCATGCTATTTCTACTGGTGTGCATGCATACTTCAAAAGCACAATGTCCCGCCGCCACACCATTGCTCATTAATTCAGTCACAGCCACCGAAAGCCGCTGCGAAGCCACAGGCACTGCTGTAGTGTCGGTATCGGGTGGTTCCGCACCTTATACATTCAGCATTATTGCAGGGCCCACGTTATCGCCACCGCAATCGTCGAATATTTTGCAATCGTTGGCGCCGGGCGCCTATACGGTACAGGTAACCGATGTTTGTAATACATCTGTAACCCGAAATTTTACGGTTACGGGTACGTATGCTGTCCCCTCACTGAACATCACCACGCAATCACCTTCGTGTGACAATGTCAGTGATGGTTCCCTAATAATTAATGCCACCGGCAGGACGCCGTTGGCTTATTCATTGATCACCCCTTCTCCCGTTACCAGGGGCCCGCAGGCAGGCAATGTATTTGCAGGTCTGCCTGCGGGTAACTATACCTGCCAGGTAATCGATTCATGCGGTAATTTTCAAACCAGAACGGCCACCATCAGCGCCAACTCCAGTGGCGTGGCTATTCAGGGTGGCGCGCCACAATACGTGGACTGCGATTCTTTTGCTGTTGCTGTTTTTATAAGTATAAACAATTACAAGCCGCCGTATACCATTACGGCCACAGCGCCTGATGGCAAATTTTTTACGCATGTGCTCACTGCGCCCGCCATTTCTTCCTTTGGTGGAATTATAGATACCTTCCGTATCAGGCATCACCTGATACCGAATGGTAACCAAACACTGTCGGTAACGGCTACGAATGGTTGCGGAATTTCCGGTACCGGTCCCGTTTTTCTTGATGCCGGCTTCGCAATGTCTGCTCTGTCCTCACAAGTATCAGGTTGCGGCAGTCAATTGGCCTATACATTTGAATTCAATTCATTGCTGCATTGCCCTACCGTTACTTATACACTGGTAAGCCCTTCAGGCGCCCTGCTGGCAACCCAAACGAATAATTCAACATTTTCAGGGTTTCCGCCTGCTCCGGGGTATAAAGTGGTACGGCAGGATTGCTGCCAGAAAGATTCCCTGTCATTTGACTGGGTAGGAGGAACTCCGTTTGAGATTGACGTTGTTGCGCCATTACCAGATGCCACCTGCAAGGAAGGGACAGTAAGTCTGTTAATGTTATTCAATCTCAACGACAGACAGGGCGATATTGTGGTGGCATCGGGCCCTCCTTCCATAACATTGTCCAACGGTACGGTTCATTCCTTGACCTACCCCGATACTATCAAAAATGTGCCATTCTATCAACTGACGCTAAACTATTTTACCATTGGCACCTATAAAATATACGCCATTACCAGTTGCGGGGAGAAAGATAGCACTACAATTACGATAGGGCCTTCGAACCTACGCCATTCGCAGTTTTCAGCTTCGCTGGTTAAAGGCTGTTCGGGAGGCAACAAGATCCTGCTGAATGCTTCGTCAAACGCCGGTGGTACCATAACGGTCAATTCGATATACAATAATGACTTCAATACTTCACTCTTCAGAGATTCGCTAACGAATCTTTCGTCAGGAACCTACAATGTGTCCTATCAGTACCGGAATGCTTTCATTCCAACGTTCTTAACCGGCATGAGCGGTTGGGGTTGTGACGTTATTACCAACACCATCGTCATTCCAAATTATACACAACCTTTGTTTAATCCCGCTGCCGCTGTAGCACTTTGCGGAGCTACCAGGCAGGCAGCGCTGCTGCCCGACAGTACCCGCGGGGTGGCGCCGTATCAATTCCAGATCATCGCAGGGCCTGCAACCACGTTGCCACAGGCCAGCCCGGTATTCCCTGGTCTGGCTACGGGCACTTACACATTCCTGATGGCCGATGCCTGCGCCAACAGTTACTCGCGAAGTATTACCATCGACACGGTGGCAATACCCAATGTGGCCACTGCCGGCAGTACCTGCATTGGAAACGCCGCCACGTTCAGCCTTCCAGCCAGTCCTTTCTTCAATTATTCCTGGCAACACCCCAACGGCAGTACCAACACCGGGAATACCCTTACACTAAACCCTGTTGCGGCTTCTGATCTTGGAACATATACCATATCCGTCACCAGCACTGTGGGTGGTTGTACCAGTACCAACAGTAAAAGCCTTACATTGAACGCCTGCCAGGCACTGGCGCAAACCCTCTTGCATTTCAGCGGTCAGCGGAAAAATGGCAACATTCAACTGAATTGGCAAACCGCCGATGAAATAAATATGAGTTACTATGTCGTAGAACGAAGCACTGATGGTATTGTGTTTACGCCGGTACAGCGCGTAGACGCTAAAGGAAACACCCGAAACACGTATACAGCCACCGATACTCATGTTCCTGCAGGGGTTGTTTACTATCGCCTGCAGACAGTTGAATACAGCGGGTTAATTGACTATAGCCCCATTATTTCTTTCAACAGCGTCAATAGGCAGCCATTCAATGTATATCCCAGCCGCATCACGGGCAATACACCGGTTACGGTTACGTGTCCTGTTACCAGCCATACTACTTACATCCGGATCATTGGCGTCGATGGCAAGGTATATCGTACCATCCCTGTTGCCGCAGGAGCCACCAAAACCAGTATCAATATTACTAACCTGGCGAAAGGCAGTTACTTCGTTGTTTTCACCGGTAATGACAAGGTGATGGCAACGCAGGTTTGGAAGGAATAGGAAATCAGCATATTTCAATTTTTCGACTGCGCTAAGAAAAAGGCCTTCAGGTGGAATGACCTGAAGGCTTTTTAAATGCGACTTATCAGAAACCTGCCTTGAGACTATAAAAATATCGTCAAAAACAGATAACTTTTGACGGTGAAACAATTTGAGCGACTAACGTTAAAATATTAGTCATGAACAATTCCAACACGCACAATGAGCGTTTCGCAAAAATGACCTTCGCCTCGGTCTATCCATTGTATCTTGCAAAAGTGGAGAAGAAAGGCAGAACAAAAGAAGAATTACACCAGGTGTTACAGTGGTTAACAGGTTTCGATAACAAAAAATTGCAGGAACTAATAAACGAAAATGTAACGTTTGAAACATTCTTCCAGCGTGCCTCCCTGAACCCCAATGCGTCCCTCATCACAGGAGTAATCTGCGGATATCGTGTGGAAGAAATTGAAGAGCCATTGCTAAAACAGGTTAGATATTTGGATAAGTTGGTGGATGAGTTGGCAAAGGGCAAAAAGATGGAGAAGATTTTGCGTGGGTAGTAGCGTTACGTCCGTCATTGTCAATAGTCGCATCCCTGACCATGATCTACTCTGTTCGCAACGACTTCACGGGGTTTGCGATTGCTGCTTTTAGCGCCTGAGAACTGATCGTTGCAAGGGCAATAATTATTGCAACAAGTCCGCCTGCAGCAAATAACCACCAACTGACATTGATACGATAAACATAATCCTGCAGCCACTTGTGCATGAAATATCCTGCAATGGGTGTAGCAATTACAAAGGCAATGGCAATGAGTATGATAAATTCTTTTGAAAACAAATAAACGATATTGCCCGCAGTAGCACCAAGTACTTTACGAATACCAACTTCTTTTATTCTTTGCACTGCCATGAATGAGGCTAAACCATACAACCCAAGACAGCTAAGGAATATCGAAATGGCTGCAAAAATTTTATACAACTGCGCTAACTGATTTTCCTGTTTGTAAAAACTGTCAATTTTATCATCCAAAAACCTGTATTCGTAAACAAAATCGGGAAATGTCTGCTCCCATATTTTTTGAACAGACTCCAATGTAGAAGAAATGTTTGTCGTCGCAAGTTTTATTCCGGCCTGGCTGTACATGGTGTTGTTTGTGGTAATAAGCAATGGAGCAAGATCATTGCGAAAAGACCTGTCATTAAAATCTTTTAAAACACCAACAACAGGGCATTTTATCCGGTCGCCCCACATACTTATCTCTTTATTCAATATGTCTTCAGGATTTTTTATACCCAAACTTTTCATCAGCGACTCATTCACTAAAAATTCTCTTGTGTAATTAGAGGGCTGCAAATTTCTTCCGGCGATCAGTTGTAATTTATAAGCCGGCACATATTCATTGTCGGCGAATTTGGTTATAGCTTTAAAATCTGTTTCTTTTATTGCCTGGTTAAATCGGAAGGTGTTCCACAGATCATTAACATCTTCAACCGGGGTGTTGGAACTGAAGCTTACTGCCTGCACGCCGTTTACTTGCAATAACTTTTCCTTTAAATAATCAAGCCTGCTGATGCGAAGACTATCTACACGGAAAGGGACATTTATAATTGCATTTTTATCGAAGCCCAACGGTTGATCCATAAAATAATTCATCTGCTGTACAATGATGAATGTTCCAATGATCAATGCCTGTGCAATGATGAATTGAAACACAACCAACCCTCTTCTTAATGAAATTCCCGTTGCCCTATTTGCTGTGATCTTACTCTTTAATGCATCAACAGGATTGAAACGGGATAAAACAATGGAAGGATAAAAACCGGCAAGTGCGGTTACAACAATGGTTACCATCAAAAGAAATAAAATAACGGCGGGATTGCTCAGTATGTTGGATGACAATGAAAGTTCTAAAAGTTGGTTCACAAAAGGCAATACAAGCGTTGCAATAACAGCTGCAAATAGTACCGCACCTGTAACGATCAAAAATGTTTCAACGATAAACTGTATTTGCAAACGGGTTTTATTACTCCCCAACACTTTTCTTACGCCAACCTCTTTTGCACGGTTAACGGCCTGTGCCGTTGACAGGTTGATAAAGTTTACGCAGGCAATTAACAGAATGAATGCTGCAATCAGCCACAATACATTGAGCAGTTCATGACTGATGGTTTTGTTGCTGTAATTACCTGTTTGTGTGTCATAATGCACTGCAGTTAATGGTTGTATGATATGACGATCCTTATTGTCGGCAGATACTACCTTTTGTGAGTACGCCCGTAATTGTTGATTAAAATTGTCAACAGAAATATCCCGCGGTAGCAAAATATAGCAACCAAAATCGGTTGTCGTCCTATCCTCCCAATCGGCGGATTTTGCCAAATACCCGGTAATGCCTGTCCCAAAAGCTACAACCAATTTTAACTGGAAGTCTGTATTGGCAGGTATAGTCGCCAGAATACCTGACACTTTCAATACATCAGTGCCGTGCTCGAATATATGGCCACCTCCCTGCATGTTGATGGTTTTACCCAATGCTGCTTTCCAGTCACCAAAATATTTTTCTGCAATCTCTTTTGTTAGCAATACATTGTTCGGGTCTTTTAATGATTCGTACGAACCTTCAAGGAGTGGATAATCAAACATTTTAAAGAATGAAGGCGCTGTAAAAAACACACCTTTGTCTTCTTTAAATGTCTTTGTCGTTTTTCCATGATCGTCAGGTATTAGCAATTGATCATTGTGGCTTGCCCAAACCGGAGCTACCTGTTCTATTTGGGGAAAAGCGGTTTTCAATCCTACGGGCATAGGAAAAGGAACGTCCTTCCCATAAGAAATAGTTGCTGCATCTGCATGATGATATTCGGTCAACACCCGATAGATGCGATCCTTTTTTGCATGAAAATGATCGAAGCCTGTATGAAACTGTATAATGATAAAAATCATCATACAAACGGCAATACCAACAGCCATTCCGGCGATGTTGATAATCGTGTAATTCCTGTTACGGATCAAACTTCTGAAAGCAGTTTTAAAATAATTGCGGATCATAACTATCATTTTACCTGTTTCGCCAACGCTTTTGGCATTGAAAAATATGCCAGGTATTACCATTTTGACCGCCAATCGTTTACAAACTGGAAATATACGCGACTGTTCGTTTCTGATACATTGAATCGTTTGATTTTGGTACAACGCGCACGATGCTGGTGCCAGGGGCAACCTACGTTGTATATTGGGTAGACCAGTAACTGGCTGCATCACGTGGCGCTACTGTTTCTAACAAACCCAATGCAAGCGCTTCCCGGATCTCATCGCGTTGCATTAAGGCCGTTAAAGAAGTCGTTCTTATATTTAGTAATGTCTTTAAACCTCACCATTCCTTTCCAGTGTGTGTTATAATCGGGGAATGCAAATTGACCTGACTGGGGGTCTTTAAAATAATTTTCATCAAATGAACCGGCAACAGCTTTTACATATTCTCGCGGCTTGCCAAAGGTGAAGTTGATAACAAAGTTTTTATCCTGTGATGACATAGGCAATCGTTAGGTGTCGAAAAGTAAAAACTTTTATGGAAACGGCAATGACATATTGTAAATTTTTATTTTATTGAGGTGTAAGTGAAAGTGTTATAGCAGAACTTGAACAGGGCTAAGGCTATTGCGTTGAGAATACAAAGCACAGCCATAATACCCTGCACAGTAGCCCCGAATACCTTTCGGCTACCGATCTCCCTGGTCTTTGATCGTCCGCATACATATTGGCTACCAACGCCAATACCGGTTCTGCCCGAAGAACTATTTTTTTGACCATACCAGCCCATGGTCAAATTTTTAACCTTTTCAGTCAAAAAGCAGCCATTACCATCTTAAACTTCCTGTAAGTTTAACTAACGGCGCTGCAT
The DNA here is from genome assembly GCA_966212235.1 of uncultured Niastella sp. Classification (GTDB taxonomy): domain Bacteria; phylum Bacteroidota; class Bacteroidia; order Chitinophagales; family Chitinophagaceae; genus Niastella. The sequence continues at coordinate 548,263 of CBIHPP010000004.1, forward strand.
ACCACTAATCACCGCCAAACGATTGACCATTATAACCAAACGATGAATACGCTTGCTATTCAACTGCTATTCCTATGCCTGTTATTTAATATAGGCCATCCGGCAACAGGGCCCCCTTTGTCCTTCCTTTGGCCATTATGAAACAAACTTCGAATACTTATTTAACAGTTATAAATAAATCTATTTATGCAACGATTTAGACTTGCCATATTGTTAACCTTACTATACCTGTCAGTAAGCAATGTTTCCAATGCACAGGATGGTTATAGTATGGTCAACGGAACTACCACCGGAGGCGCCGGTGGCAATACGGTTACTGTAACCACTGCCGCAAATTTAATAACCTACGCTACTTCTACCAGCCCTTATATTATCAGGGTTTCAGGCACGATAACGTTAAGCAACAGACTTGATGTTGCTGCGAATAAAACCATCGAAGGCGTTAATACCAGTTCCACTATTAACGGGAATATAAGCGTAGGTGTAAACAATGTGATCATCAGGAATCTGACTTTTACAAATCCATCGGCAACCGGATTAGGCGATGGCATTAGTATCTGAGGAGGCACACATGTGTGGGTAGATCATGTGTCATTTGTTGACTGCGCGGATGGCTCTTGCGATATCAATCACCTGGCAGACTATGTTACTGTTTCATGGTGTAAATTCTCTTATCCCACTCAGGCTGATCACCGGTTTCCAATGATCCTTGGCGGGGATCCGTATGATGCGCCTGGTAACAATTTACGCGTGTCACTGCACCATAACTGGTTTGCTGAACGATGCGATCAGAGAATGCCATCTGGAAGTTACAGTAATGCCCATGTGTATAACAACTACTTCAGCAGCACGGGTAACTCTTATAGTACCAATGCACGTATAGGAACGCATTGGCTGGTTCAGAATAATTACTACAATGGCGTAAATAATCCGTGCAATTATCAGGATGGAGGTATCATGCAAATATCAGGCAATACCTATTCGAATTGCACCGGAAATCAATTTACAGCCAGCAGTGGCACGGTGACGGTCCCCTACTCCTATTCTCTTACCTCAACCAGCAGTGTACCAGGCGTAGTTCAAAGTGGAGCAGGTAATATCACTGCTGCCCCTGGAAGCAGGAGCGCCTTTTCTACCATACAGGCGGAATCATATAACAGCATGTTGGGCGTGCAAACTGAAACTTGCAGCGAAGGTGGTTTGGATGTGAGTTACATTGACAATAGTGACTGGATACGTTTTGCAGCTGTAAATTTTGGAACCGGCGCCACCGGTGTTTCAGCGCGCGTTGCCAGCAATACATCCGGCGGAACCATAAAGTTTAGAATTGATGCTGCTGGCGGTACGCAAATCGGTGCGATCAATGTTGCCAATACGGGAGGCTGGCAAAACTGGACGACCTTAACGGGTAGTGTAAGCGGAGTAAGTGGCGTGCACGATTTGTATTTGTCGTTCTCGGGCGGTACTGGCTATCTGTTTAATTTGAATCATTTTGTATTTACCGGGGGAAGCGCACGCTTAGCGGTGAGCGAATCAAAAGAATCCACTGCAGAGAAAAATTTTCAATTGTTTCCTAATCCTGCAAGTGATTTTCTGATTATTGAAACGAGTCAGTACAAAAATGCCACGATGTTGATGTACGATAACATAGGAAGAATAGTATTGGCTTCTAAACTTTCTGGCATCAAGACCACGGTGGGGGTTGGTGGTTTTTCACCGGGCATTTACATATTAAAAATATATATCGGGCAGGAAATTATCACCAGGAAATTCCTGAAGAAATAGAAATTGATAGATCTGGTTTCTACCGATATGAGTTTAGTATAAATTATACCTAACTCATATCGGTAAATCCCCGTAAATTAGCTACATCGCCATGCACCATATAAAAGCCATAAAACGTGAACAATGATTTACTTCGGTACCTAATCGATCTTTTACCTATCATTCCCGGAGGTATACTAAACATGGCATTTGTAAAAAGTAAGTTTTTACAAAGTTGGGCCAAACCTGTGGATGGAGGTCTGGTGCTTAGTGACGGTAAGCGTTTGTTTGGAGCCAATAAGACCTGGAAGGGGCTGATCGGCATGATCGTATTTACCGTAATATGTACAATAGTATTGAATATCTTTCCAACACAGTCTGCGGCATTCAGATCCGGCAGGTCTTTAAATGATATCCCATACGAAGGACTGTACGGCGCCTCATTGGGTCTTGTATATACACTTTTTGAATTGCCAAATAGTTTTATAAAAAGACGTCTTGATATTGCTCCAGGTAAAAATGCAACAGGGATTAAAGGTATTTTGTTTACAGTTATTGATCAGACGGATTCGATAATCGGTAGCGCTATTGTACTCAGCCTATATACACCCATGTCGTCCTATCAATTTTGGCAGCTGGTGCTGGTGGCATCGGTCATCAAATATGCTATTAATGTGCTATTGTATTTTGTGCGGTTAAAATCGCAAGCCGGGTAGTGGTGATGGTTCATTTCAAAAGCAGGTTTAGGAAGATAGTTACTTTTTTGGGACGATACTTGCTTTTTCTCGAGCAATACTTACTTTTTCCCGGGCGATAGTTACTTTTTTGGGGACGATATTTATTTTTTCCCGGATCATAGTTACTTTTTTGAAGAAGATAATTACTTATTCCGGGTTATAGTTAATTTTTCCCGGGCCATAACATCAGCCTTGGCAGTTATAACATATTCTGCATTGGAGATGACTTTTTTTCATCATAGTTAACATTATTTAAAGAGAAGATGATTACTTTTTGCTGGTTGTAACATCTTTTCATTAGAAGTAAATTATTTTTTGTTGAAGTTGATCGCCTGATGGCAGAAATAGATTTTTTTTCCTATTTGCAGATAATTATTATTGTAACTCCATTGATTTCAATAAAAGTTCCCTTACAATCAAATAACTGACTTTTTTATAGCGCAGGTTCACTCATTTGCCTGTTCTCTCACTTAAAAACCGGAAAAAATTACTTTTCACAGGCCTTATAATACCTGAATGCAGCAATATTTTGCTTTATGAACGGAACATTTTTGCTAAATCCCCGTAAATTAGCTACATCGCCATGCACCCTGCATATAATTGTTTCTTAAAATATAAAGACACTGATCTATGAATGATACTTCCACAAAAGTTTCTTCCTCTGATTCCCCCGAAGAAGGCGCCTCTCATTATGATCATTTTTTGGGTCCTCTCTTCTTTGAACCTTATGCCATAGAAGTTGCAAAACGAATTGATCCGTCCCGGGTTGCTGTTGCTCTGGAAATTGCTGCCGGAACAGGGCGGGTTACACGCCATATTCGGGAACGTATAGCAACCTCCGCAAAACTAATCGCTTCAGACATTAGCGAGGAAATGTTGGCTGAAGCAAAGAAGAAATTAGGCCATCTTGATATAAACTGGCAACATATAGATGCACAACAACTCCCGTTTGGTGACAACAGTATCGACCTGGTGGTTTGTTGCTTTGGCTATATGTTCGTTCCTGATAGGCCGAAAGCATTTGCCGATGCTTATCGTGTTTTAAGGCCGGGCGGCGTGCTTTTGTTTACAACCTGGGATAAATTGGAGCATAACGCTACGTCCTATACATCCAGATTATTGGCAGAAGAATACCTGAAAGGTCCGTTGGACGAGTCATACGATGTTGCTGTTTCCATGAATGAAGAAGATGCCATAAGACCATTATTGGAAGAAGCTGGATTTTCAAAAATATTTATTGAAAAAGTAGAACAGTTTTCGGTCTGTCCAACTGCGAAGGCAGCTGCAACCGGCCTGGTTGACGGCGGATTTGTTTTTAAGGAGATCAGACAACATAATCCCGAATGGATAGATGAGATAAAGATCAGGCTTGAAAAGGAACTATCGGAAAAATTCGGTGCGGCACCCATGATTGCTCCAATGAGCGCTGTTTTCAGCCAGGCATGGAAATAAGTTGTGGCACATTTATAACATAAAAGAGCCTGCATCCTATTTTTAATGCAGGCTCTTTTTCTGTTATCTTTTTTCTATTGCTTTTCTTCTATCATTTTAATTGTTTTCTCTATCGCCTCCTGTTTTTCTTTTACAAACTTTGTTTGCGGATAAAGGGTCAGCAGTTCTCTCAGCTGCTTGCATCCCTCCTGCCCCTTGCCAGCTTCCAGGTTCTTTGCAGCCTGCTGGTAAAGCGCAATAGCGGCTTCCTGTGCAGCATTGTTCACGGGAAAATGTTTATAAGCAAAGTCAGCCCACATGTCTGCGGTAAACGGCCAGCGCTGTTGTAATGCTTCTTTATTCATTTGTTGAGGTACGGTCGGGTACTGTTTCCCGTTGAAGTCGGGGTCAAGTTGATGCAACTTGCTCAATACACCTGCATACATAATACTCATCGCTTCACTCAATGCGGGCGTAACAGGTTGCTTGTTCAGCAGGTACAGGTAATCGTTCCATTTTTTCCAGAACGTTACTACCATGCGATCACCGAGCGCATCGCCGGCTGGCAGTTGCTGGTAACGGCTGGCCAGCAGGGTAAGGAAAGCGCCATACGGTTGCTGGTCCTTAAAGATTGCTTTGGCCCAGGTGCCGGTTCCATTGCGCCACAGGTGCTCCAGCACCAGGTATTGCAACGTGTTTTGCGCCGGCAGCGCTGGCTGTGCATTAAAGATGTTTATCAGCAGGTCGCCGGGTTCCAGTGCAAATACCAGCCTGGCTATTGGCCAGTTACTGTAGGCACAGGCCCAGCCGGCATATTCCCAGTCGTTCAGTGTACCCGGACTGCGTTTTGATTGTAGATCGGGCACATGGTATTGCATGTATTCATTGTAGCGTTCCTGCGTGAACAGTTCAGTTAGTTTATGGCGATAGCTCAGGTCCATGAAACCTAACTTCTCCAGGTAGCTGGCTACTTCATACAGGGTACTCGAATCCTGCCCGTACAGAATATAACGAAGGCTGATGTCTATGAGCTCTGGTGTAACCAGTTTACCCTCTCGCATAATGCCCAGCACCAGTTGAATAAGACCGGTTGATTTAGGCATGCACAGCAACATTCCATATAGTTCTATCAACTCCGCTTTTTTGATGGTGCGGTTGCTCCAGGCGTCGGTGATCAGTCGCTGCATACCCATGAAAGAAGCCATACCATTGTCGGTCATCAGGGCTTGTTTAAAAACCGCGAGAAAAGCGCCTGTCTGTTCACTTTTATCAGCGTTCTTCAGCAACCAGTTAGCGCCGGTGAGCTGTATCATCCAGGGCAGGGCGGTGCGTATTTCGGCCTGGTGATCGGCCATTTTACCCAACAGTTGTACCCAGTCGTGCAGTGGCGCCTGCGGATAGCTACCGATGTGCCTAAAGAGCAGGCGCAATAACACGGGCGCCAGTTCTTCCCAATCGGTTTTCAGTGTCTTCAGCAGTTCGTAGCTGCGTTCCAGTTCGTATATATCTTTTGCCTGTTCCAACAGCAGTGCCAGGCAGCGTTTAAAGCCAGCATCGTCTGTATAAGAAAATGTAGTGAGGCGTTCTATCACCTGTTCTTTCAGCGCGTCCGGATACCAGGGACCTTCCATCACTTCACAGAACAGTTGCAGCAGTTCATGTCGGTTGCTATCAGTGACCACTATCTGGCAAACGGTACTCGCCAGTCTTGCTTTCAGCCAGTGGTCTGTTTCACCCAGCGCCAGCGAGGTGAGGATCGCTTCTGTTTGTGCCGACTTACGGCCGGTTTGCAGCAGTACGTCGGCCAGGGCACGACGCAGGGCAATCAATGGTTCATTCCTGATCACCGCAGCCAGTACGGGTTCCAGTTGATCCTGCCATTGCGCAAAACGGTAAGCCAGCAAAGGAATAGCGGCTTCGCGCACATATGGGTTGTTATCCTGCAACGCGCTTATGATCAGTTGAGGGATCTCACTGTTCTGCAGCATCGAAAGCAGGTTCATTTTTAAATTAGCCGAAGGGGTTTGGTGGAACAGGTCTGCAAAAAGTGGTTGCAGGTGCGCCAGGGCGGTGAGGCGTTCCCCTACCAGTGCCAACAGTTCAGGCTGATCGGGCATTTGCTGCAGGGCTTTGAACAGGTACGTGAACACCTGTTCATCGATGTGCTGGCGGGTGCGCAGCAGGTTGATGATGGCGCCCTGTACCTGCCAGCTACTCTCTGTAGTAAGCGCGGCAATTATACCTGCCAGTACCTCCGTGGGTAGTTGTGGTATTTTGGTAAGCTCCTGTACAGCTTCCTGTCGCAGTTGTTCGCGCTCGGCAGGATTGATAAAGAGCAGCAATAGTTTTGCATTATCGGGCAACGGCAGCGGCGCTACCAGCTTCAGCAGCGACTCTTTGCAGGCCAGTGGCGCTATAGGAATGTACCCGTACAACGCCTGAATGGTATCGGCTGTTTTTGGCACTGCACGGTGCAGCCCGTGAAGGCTGGCCAGCTGCACCTGGGTGTCGAGGTCATTGGTCAGCGTAAGTGCGAGTATTACCTGTACTTCGCTGTTATGGGCAGCTATTTCTGCCAGTACGCGGGTTGCCAGGCGACGCAGTTCCCGCTCTGGTTCCAGGCAGGCAATGCTGGCCATGGTGTCTATATAAACGGAGTGGTTGCTAATGCGTGCCCTGTCAATATCGCAAAGCATTTGCAGCATGGCATATTTTACTTCTTTGCTGGCTTCGTCGCGGGTGGCAGTGGCCAGTTTGGTAACGCCTTCTTCTGATTCAAGAAAGGGACGCAGGTCGGCCAGTGCCTGAAGGCGGTCTGCCGTGCTGCGTTCCGGAGATACAAGTATGTCGAATAAATTTATATCTGTGGCCATTGGATGCTAATTGTTGGAATAAATAGGGTTAATCTGCAAAGCCGGGACCTTCCTCCTCTTTTTGCGTGGGTGGCGGAACGGTAGTGCGTATCAGCCTGTCTGCATCTACACCTGCATTACGGCAGGCATCTTTAAACATACTGGTGAAGCTGCTATCCTCGAGCATGGTAGCGTGGTGTTCCAATACGCATTTCAGTATCGCAGGTGCGGCCCCCCAGTTATTATTTACGGATATATATTGCAGATAAGGCAACAATCCATTCACTGTTTGTTGCGCGGCAATGCGTTGTTTGAACTCGTTTTCCAGGTCAGTACCGTATATGATGTGCAACAGTTCGTCGAGCTGAATCAAATTCAACCCGCTTCTATAACCGCGTAATTCCAGCAACTGCCACAACGCAGGTTTCAGCTCAGGCGCCCATGGATTGGTTTTAATGATCAGCAGGTAGTGGTACAACATGCCATTGGTGCGCAGATCGGCCTGCACCAGGCGACTGATAGCATAACTGATCAGCTGTTCGTCTATCCCAAAATTGGCGATCATAAATTCCAGGATATCCGCTTCCGAGATGCTTTGTGAATATAACACGTTGCTGTTGGCGGGATTCATACAGGCATACAGCACCTGTTTGGCCATGTTGGGATTTTCGTTGAAGTAAAACCAGATATGGGGGAAGATGCCATTTAAATCGTTGGCAACATCTGCTTTGTACAGCCATAGTTCCCAATCTATGTTAGCAGCGCCGCTGTGTGCAATCGCTTTTTCCTGTGCCAATGTAGCACTGCGCAGTATGTCGTTATCTCTTTCATGATCGTTCAGGCGGACAAACACGGCTACGGTTTCTGCAGGCAGGTTGGGAATAACGCTGAGCTTGCGGGCCAGTTGCCGCCGCAGTTCTATGCGTAATTCTTTCTGCAGCAAAGCCGGGGCCGCCTGTACTACAATGGGTACGTTCTCGCGGGTAAGCGGAATCATCAACAGGCCCTGAATGGCCCATTCGCGTATACCGATGGCGGAAGAACGAAGTGATCTCAAATAGAGTTCGTGTCTGTCGCCCATCGTATTGCTGAGCGCTTTCAAAATGATGGCTTTGGCATCGTCGCGCTGCTCCTGCTCAAAAGCTATGATAAATTTCTCCTGCATAGCCGGATGGGTGGGTACCAACCGGCCAAGTATGTCGTACATGGAAAGCGCTACGCTGGCATGCAGGTTCTGTTGCAGCAGGTAGAACAATGTGTTTGTGAGTTCAGGGCTTTGGCTGGTATAGGGCGCCAGATACTGTAACAATTGCAGGGCCAACTGGATATCAGTTTCCGAGCTCAGGCAATAATTCAGATAACCCACTATTTCGGGCGTGAGGCTGATGCTGTAGGCAAACACATGCAGGGCCGCTTCGCGAACACGGGCGTCCTGGTCATTTTTCAGCGCAAACATAATAGCATCCAACACGGCTACATTTTTAACGCCGTGTACGGCCAGCAACAGAATGGCCCAGTGGCGAAAGCGAGGCTCCGGGTCTATGCGAAGTATAACACTCAGCGGTATCTCCGGCACAATGGAGCGGTCTATGCAGTACCGCAGCACTACTTCCTTAATAGGTGCGGGCGTCATGGGTTGCAGTAACTGGGTGATCTGGTCAACACTTAGTTTATCGTGCAGCAGCAAACGTGCAATCACCAGGCTTTTTTCGTCTGTATCTGTTTCATGCAGTATGCTGTTGAAAAAGGCAAGATCTGTTTCGTCTGTTGTTTTGGGAATGAGCAGCCAGGACAGAATAAGGCGACGGGTATCTGCATTGTTATGCTGCTGATAGAAGTTGATCAGCGGTTGTTTGGCGGCAGGAAAAGAGAGCGACAATTTTCCCAGCAGCCATAATACGGTGTCGCGGCCTTCGTCCTGTTGCAGTACGTTTACCAGCATATGTATAAAGGCGGCAGGGTCTGTTATAGCCTGCAGGTTACTGCCGGTGATGCGGCACAGCATATCGGCGCGCAGACTGGTATCTGTTTCCGCAACCGCAATTCCGATCCATTTGTTGAGCACTTCCGCATCGTTGAGATAATGAGCGGCAGATGCCAGCAGGTTGTATTTGTTCTCTGTATCTGACAGTGGAACCGTATCGAGCAGCATCAGCGCCTGTTCGCGATTACTGCTTCTGCGGGCTTTAATTGCTTCAGTAATTTGCATGTTAATTCGTTTTCAGGGTACCTGGTTTTATTTCGGCCAGTGCATCGGCCAGGCGGTTGGTTTCTTCTTCAGTGGGTGGCAGTTTAATAATGGCGTCAAGCGCTTTCTGTCTGGAGGAAACGTCTGTCCCTTCATTTTTCACGACGGTCAACAGCACATCGAAGCGCTTTTGCACGCCAGGGCGAAGATAGCCGTCGAGGCTCAGCCGCACCAGTTCGCGATCATTATCATACAGCAGTACATCTTCCAGCGCCGGTACTATCTGCGCATACTGTTCAGCCGCATTGGCCAACACGCCGGCGCAGGTAATGCGAAAGGGCGAACCCGGTTCGGTCAGTTCTGCACAAAATACATCTACCAGTTGCGGGTGGCGGGCCACAGAAAGTGCTTTTACCTGGTTGAACAACAATTCGCGCAATGATTCATCACGCTCGTTGCGGAACAGTTGTAATACCGTGTCCAGCAGCTTTTCAATATTCATTTTACCAATCAGCAGCTCCAACAACTTCTTACGCTGGTTGGTATTGGGCAGGCTTTTCATGCCCTGCAATAGTTGCTGGCTGATGGCTTCATCACGGCCGGCATAAGGCGCCAGCATACCGGTCAACTGTTCAAATTCTTCATTGCTGAACACGCCGGGATTACTTACAAAGGCCGCAGCCACTTCAACCCTGATCTGCGGCAAACGCATGACCGGTTTCAACAAATCCAACAGGGTACTGCGTACTCCTTCCGAGCGGTCTGCCGAAAGACGGGTGGCCATAGCCTGTAACTGTTCATTGCTCAGTTCGGGCATTTCCTGCTGTAATTGCAGGGCTTTACTGCGAATGCCGGCAGATGCGTCGTTGGCGGCGGAGTGGTATAATTGGGTTATGATCTCTTCGTTCCAGGGTTTGATGCGGGTGATGGCATTCAATGCTTCTCCCCTCGCCTCTTCATCATTGTCTGTACGTAGCACGGCAATCAGCAACGGACTATAGGTGACATCGAGCAGGCGGGCGCCGGCCAGTTTGTTCAAAATACGGAAGCGTATACTACGGTCTGTTTTCACATCAAGGTAAGGCTGCAGCGCACTCACCAACTCAGGGCCCCAGGAAGGACATTTTTCAGCGAGTTGCACGGCCTGCAATTGCAAGATGTAGGGCGCGTTACTATTCTTTGCCAACACTTCAAGGGCTGTTTCCGGTGAAATAGCGGGCAGGCTGTTGAGGGTTTCCTGTACGGTAATGCGTTCCGGCTCACTGAGACTATCCTGTGCAGCAAGTTCAATAAAGAAACCGGCCAGCCGGGAATCCTGGTGCACGCTTTCCTGCAGGCGTTGCAGCAGGCGGTTGCGCACGTCCCGGTCCTGCTCCTTTTTGTATACGTCCAGCAATGCGTTAAACAGGGCCGCTGTATCGCTGAAACGGGAAGTATTCAGCGAGGAGAGAAAGCCGAGGAGTCGGTCGCGGGTTTCTTTGTCTTTTGTGAGGGGTAAAACTTCCAGCAGGGCGGTAGTCACTTCCGGCACATGCAGGTTCTGGGCTGCCAGTTGAATGATCTGCGCTTTGATCACCTGTTCTGAATGGGGGCTACCCAGTACTTTTCTGATAAGCCCGGGCAAGGCATTGTTTTCCATTTTTTGTTTTTAGGATTATTGATATCAGGCAATGGAAATAGCTTCAATCCTATCCAGCACCACTACACAACGGCTGCTACTACCTGTACGGAGTTCAACCGTATCATTGTTTAGATCGGCAACAATACCGCTGATAAGATGATTGGTGAGATAAATAGTTATTGAAGCCTGTTCTACCTTGCTATTGTTCAGCAGATCAAAAAATAACGATTGGTTGGGCATATGGAATATTATATTATCCGTTTTCAGGTGTTAAATATAATATTTTTCATAGCTCTGTGCCCGCTCCCCTGCCTTCGGAGTTTGATTTTACCTACTTCCCGTTGTGCCTGCCCAATAATATTGATAGCCAGGACTTGCCGAAACCATTGGAGTAAAAGGGAGGAATTGGGGCTCATAGTCAATCTGCGTCACCTTATAGCCTTATAATACTTCGTAAATCTCAATGGGCAAATTGTCCGGGTCGTTAAAAAACGTAAACTTTCTACCTGTATACTCGTCAATTCGGATTGGCTCTACTGTAATATTTTTTGATATTAAGAATTCAATAGACTTCTCAATATCTTTGACACTAAAGGCAATATGTCTTAACCCTGTAGCTTCGGGCCTTGTCGGTCTTTGAGGCGGATTGGGGAACGAAAAAAGTTCAATTAAATATTGTCCATTCAATGAAAGGTCAAGTTTATAAGAACTTCTTTCCTGGCGGTAAACTTCGTTGTCAATTTTAAAACCTAAAATTTCTGTGTAAAAATGCTTCGACCTATCGTAGTCAGAACAAATTATGGCAACATGATGTAATCTTTCAATTTTCATTATTTAGGATATGCGTATTGTAAATAAAATTTCGAGCCCGTTTTTAGAAAGCTAAGTAGTGTGCAATTATTGACAATCTGCATCTCATCTCTATTGATAATTCAATTAACATACCTGGTTTTGTTATGATCACGAGCAATATACTATTTTAGCAACATTGAGGGAAAAAGAAAAATTTCCAACTTACAAACCGGCCTAAAACTCTTTAAATAAAAGATATATTGGCGGCTGATTTTGACGTTATATAGTTTTTATGAAGCTTTTAAAAAAAGCTTAATCTCACCCTTTCGCATAATGTAATCCCACTACCCCGCTTTTTAAGGGTGTTGCTTTTACCAACTTAAGATTGGTTTTGTTTTTTATATGCTGATATACAGGTGTACCACTTCCCAATAGGATCGGGTTAAGCGTAAGCTGGTATTCATCAATTAAATCAAGCTCCATAAACGAATGC